>NZ_JBFAGS010000001.1:0-597817 GCF_040653835.1 Micromonospora sp. NPDC050980
ACCACCGCCGAACCGGACATCCCACCCCGCCCCGGACCATCCAGCACGACACCACCGCCCGCCCGCACCTACGCAGACCGCCACTCAACCCTGAAGCACCACGGATGCCCCACGCCCCGCACCCACCACGTTCCACCCGTCGCCCGCCGACCGCGCGAGTGGAGCGCTATGGGTGTCTCGGGGCCGCCCAGACACCCACCACGTTCCACCCCCCGCCCACCGAGCCCGCAAGTGGAACGCCAGGGGTGTCTCAGGCCCGCACAGACACCCATGGCGTTCCACCCCCCGCCCACCGAGCCCGCAAGTGGAACGCCAGGGGTGTCTCAGGCCCGCACAGACACCCATGGCGTTCCACCCCCCACCCGACGAGCCCGCGAGTGGAACGTGGTGGGTGTCTAGGCCCGCAGCGGGCATCACGACGCCCCGCCCGAGCCCGCAACGGCAGGCGGGACCGGCACTGTTGTCCGATATGCGGCTTTGTAACGGTTTGGGGTTAACGAGCCATTGCGGCGCTCTGAGAAGTTTCTCTATACATATCGTGACCGGTTATGGTTCGGGCTCGTTGCGCAGGACGTGGGGGTTGCACTCAGAGACGCAGGGCGGTCGGTGACCAGCTGGTGCCGACGCCACACCATCGGCGGTGACGGAGCGGTGGCAGCCGTCCGTCGCGGACTGCGGCAGGGCGAGCCGGGAACGCTCAGCCGCGAACAGGAACTCGAACTCATCGACGTGCTGCGGGGCGTCCACCCGGACGGGTTCGGGATCGACGAGGAACTCTGGACGCGGCAGAGCCTGACCACGCTCATCGAGCGCCGGTTCGCGCTGGCCCTGGACGCCGGCACCGTCGGGGCGTACCTGCGGGCCTGGGGGCTCGGGCCGCGCGAGCCGCGCGAGCGGGCCTGCGGCCTCTGCGTCGGCGCGGTCGAGCGGTGGGTGCGCAGCGAGTACCCCGCGATCACCCGGGCCGCGCAGGAGCACGCCGCGGAGGTCTACTGGATCGGCCGGGTGCGGCTGCGCGGCACCATGCCGGCCGCCGACGTGGTCTCGGCGGTCTCCGCACGGGGCCGGGTGCGGTTCATGGTCACCACACCGTCGGTGGACCCGCCGCTGCCCCGGGACTTCGTGCTGCGGCTCAGCGGCGCCGAGGAACGCGCCGTGCACCTGATCGTGGACGGCTCCTGGCCGCGCAACGAGTGGCCCCGTCGGCTGCCCCGGCGCATCGCGCTGCATCCGCTGCCGAGCTGCGGTCGCGCCGTCGCCGCGGCGTGACCGGTGAAGATCGACTCCCCGGGCGATACCGATTCGGTGATCCGGGAAGGGGTTTGCTACTCTTCTCGGGTCGCTGAGCCCCCGTAGCTCAGGGGATAGAGCACCGCCCTCCGGAGGCGGGGGCGCAGGTTCGAATCCTGCCGGGGGCACCTAGAACATGGAACGGGTTTGACCGACAGGGGCGGACGCCAACGCGTCCGCCCCTTCTGTTTCGCGTTCAGGCTGGCGCTGCCTCGGAACGACAGGGGCCTTGCCCGTGGCGTCGGCAGCAGCCTGGCTGATGACGTTGGCAGCGCCCAGCGCCCGTCGATAACCACGACGTAGTCGTTTGTGCTGTTCAGGGCCGGTTCCGATGTTTGTGGTGCCCTGCCGGGGCACCTGAGCTGACCAGCACGAGCAGGCCCCTGACCGGGCGAAAAGCGGTCAGGGGCTTTCATCGTGTGTCCGGCTGTCACCGGCCCGTGGCGACGTCTGTGCCACATGCGCGCCACGGGACCTGGCGGCCCGCCTCAGCCGCGCCCGAGCGCTCTCTCGATGCGCTGCCGCAGTTCGCCGAGCACATCGGCGACCGGGGCGACCTCGCGGGTCTGCTCGTCGGGCTTGGGCAGCGTCGCCGCGACCTGGCGCAGCGCCACAGCGCGGGCGACGATGCGGGCGGCGACGGTGGACAGACACCGCACCACTTTGACATCCGGCTTCACACTCGCAGCCTCGGCACATAGAGTGCGCCTCCGCGAGAAGTTCCCGTTGGCGGCTGTCGCAAAGGCAGTGTTGGACGCCCAGCTCGTCGTCAGAGCATCAGTGAAGATCGCGCCGGGCGCGCGCCGCCCCGCAGTGGACAAACCGGGATCTGCAGCTCTGTGCGGCAGGAAGATAGGCGGGATCTGGCGGTAATGGTTGATTACCCGCATCCCATTGGCGTAGGTTCACACCGATCCACTCTAGGGTGGCCGATCGCCGCAATCATGTTGCGGCGTGAGAGTTGAATCGGCGTGGTGTCCCACCATTGACACAGGAGGGTAAGTGAAGTTTTGGGTGCTCTTCCGGATACTGGCTGCCCTCGCCACGGTCGCCATCATCTTTTCCTGGGCAACTCGCTTCGGGCAAATTATGCATGACCTGGACCGAGGCTGGCAGACTTGGGCCAGCCAAGCCACGCTGGGCATATCCGCCTTTTTTGTCTTCTTCTTCGCGCTGCTTTCGATACCCTTCGAGATCTACGTCCTACGCAAGCGGAGAGCTTGGCATCTTTATGCGAGTGTAACCGTGATCGGGTTCAGCTTGATCATGGCAGGAAGCGTCTTGACAACTCCGCCGGAATTAACTACCGACCATGAAATCTCATCCGCCCTGGATCGCAACGACAGAATCGTGGCCGCCGGGTACGAATTTGTTGCAACATACTATACATTCTGGTTCTTTTCCATTTTTATCACTGCCTTTATTTCGATATTTTCGCCCAGCCGGAGGAGTCACCACGGCAATGTTTCCCCTGGGGTTGAGGCGGCGCTCGACGCGGGACCCACAATCGCCTATCTTGGGCTACTACTAGGCATGGTCAGTGTCGTCCAGGGCTACAAGTCGAATGAGGGGCCCGAGCAGCTGTTCCTGCCTGCAGCCCTTGGACTGGTATTGATTTTTTCGGTATGGATTGCGTTCGCAGGCTATCGCCGATCGCGCAGTTGACAGTAAGAGATGGGGGGCACCAGAAGACGTCGGCGCCCGGGCTTTCGCGTCGGCTCACCCGGCCTCGCGCCGCGCCCTCGCCCGGCGCTTGCCCTCGTGCATGGCCTGGACCCGGGCCACCGGGATGCCCCGTCCCTCGTCGACCAGTTCCGCCGGCAGCGACTGCGGGGCGGGCAGCGCCTCCGCCCACGGGTCCCGCTCGCCGAGCAGCGCGGGCGCCGTCCGCACGGTGAAGTCGGCCGGGGTCGCCGACTCCAGATCCGCCCAGCCCACCGGGTACGACACCGGCGTGCCCGGCCGGATCCGGGGGCTGTACGCGGCCACCACTGTCGCCCCGTACGCCCGGGTCGAGTCGACGAAGACCCGGCCACCCCGGTCGGCCACGATGAACGCGGTGGTGGCCAGCGCCGGGTCGAGCCGTTCGGCGCGGGCGGCGAGCGCCCGGGTCGCGGCGGCGGCCTCCTCCGCCGTGGTCGCCGGCTGCACCGGGACGATCACGTGCAGGCCCTTCGCCCCGCTGGTCTTGACCGCGCCGGCCAGCCCGGCGTCGGCGAGCGCCTGCCGCACCAGCAGCGCGACCCGCACCGCCGCGCCGAACGAGTCGCCCTCCGGCGGGTCCAGGTCGAGCACGAGGTGGGTCGGGTGCTCGGCCTGTCCGGCGTGGGCCAGTGGGGCGTGGTACTCCACCGCGCGCTGGTTGGCGAACCAGAGCAGCGTGCGCCGGTCGTCGCAGAGCGCGTACGAGATGCGCCGGCGCGACGCCTCGGCCCAGACCTCGGCGCGGCGCACCCAGTCCGGCGTGTACTTCGGCAGGTTCTTCTGCATGAACGGTTCCTGGCCGGGCCGCACCCGCAGCACCGACAGCGGCCGGTCGCGCAGCTCCGGCAGGATCCGGCCGTGCACCGCGTCGAGGTAGTCGACCAGGTCCCGTTTGGTCGCCCCGGCGGAGTCGAACAGCGGCTGGTCCAGGTTGGTCAGCGACACCCCGTCGCGGGTCTCGTCAGCGGCGCCCATCCGCCCACCTTCCCGGGCCGCGCCCGCCCCGGCAACCCCGACACGACGGACGGCCCCGCCCGGGCGCCCGGGACGGCGGCACCCGGCACCCCGTCGGCGCCGTGGGCGCGTTATGTTCGCCGGGGCCACGTCGGGGCCGGGCGGTAGGGAGGCGCGGTGGGTTTCCAGGACGACAGGTGCGCGCCCGCTCCGGCCGACCGGACCGCCTGCACGGTGCGGGAGGCGTTGGACCGGGTCGGCGGCAAGTGGAGCATCGGCATCCTCATCGCCGCCTCGGCCGGTCCGGTCCGCTTCACCGAGCTGGAGCGCCGGGTGGAGGGGATCAGCCGGCGGATGCTCACGTTGACCCTGCGCAACCTGGAGCGCGACGGCCTGTTGGTTCGGCACGTGCACGCCTGCGTGCCGCCGCGGGTGGAATACACCGTCACCCCGATGGCCCAGGAGCTGTACGAGTCGCTGGTCGCGCTCACCCGCTGGGCCGAGCGGCACCGCGACTCGATCAGCGCGGCTCGGGCGGCGTACGACCGGGAGCACCCTGTGGCGAAGCCCACGCAATCCTGCTGACCGATCGGTCAGGTGCTGACCGATCGGTCAGGCATGCTGGAGGGCATGGCGCGCGCTACCCCGGCCACCCACGACGAGCTGCTCACCGCCGCGGCCCGTCGGTTCGCCGTCACCGGCTACAAGGGCACCTCCCTCCAGGACATCGCCCGGGAGGTGGGCTGCTCCAAGGCCACCGTGCTCTACCACTTCGCCAGCAAGGACACCCTGCTCTGCGAGCTGATGGCACCCGCCATCGCGGTGCTGGAGGAACTCGACGCCCGACTCGCCGACCTCACCGGCGCCGAGGCGCAGCGGGTCGCCGCCGAAGGCTTCGTCGACCTGGCGGTCCGGTTCCGCCGGGAGATCGCGCTGCTCCGGGGCGAGTTTCCCGACCTGCTCCAACAGCCGGCGTTCGCGCACATCCAACAGATCTCCGAACGGCTGATCGCCGCCTTCGCCGGCTTCTCCGACCGGCCGGCGGCCCGCATCGCCGCGCTCGTCGTGCTGGCCGGCATCGCCGAGACGTGCGGCGAGTTCCTGGACATCCCCGACGAGGAGCTACGACCCGCGCTGCTCGCCGTGGCGCACCGCGCGCTCGAACCCACCACCTGATCACACTGTCGCAAACCCCGAGGACGAAGGAAGGTCCATGGCGACCCTGCTGTACCGGCTCGGCCGGGCATCCCTGCGCCGACGGCGAATCGTCGCCGTCGTCTGGCTCGTCGTACTCGTCGGTCTCGGTCTGGCCGCGGCCACGCTGCGCGGCCCGACGGCGAGCAACTTCACCATGCCCGGCACCGAGTCGCAGAAGGCGATCGACCTGCTCGCCGACCGGTTCCCGGCGGCCAGCGGCGCCACCGGCACCATCGCCGTCAAGGCGCCGCAGGACGGCGCGCTCACCTCGCCCGCCGGTCAGGCGCTGGTCAAGCAGGTCACCCAGGAGGCGGCGACCCTGCCCGGCGTGGTCGGCGCGATCGACCCCTACCAGGCGCAGGCGATCACCCCGGACGGCCGGTACGCGCTGATCCAGGTGCAGTTCGACGGCCGCGCCGACGACGTGACCGACGAGCAGCGCGACGCGTACGAGAAGGTCGGTGCGCAGGCCGAGGCGCAGGGCTGGCAGATCGCCCCCGGCGGCGAGGTGCTCAACGGCGAGCCGGAGGTCGGCTCGACCGAGGCGCTCGGTGTGCTGGTCGCGGCGATCGTCCTGGTCATCACGTTCGGTTCCCTGGTGGCCGCCGGAATGACCATGCTGAACGCGCTGATCGGCGTCGGCGTCGGCATGGCCGGCCTGTTCGCGCTCAGCGGCGCGGTCGAGCTGACCAGCACCGCGCCGATCCTGGCGCTGATGCTCGGCCTCGCGGTCGGCATCGACTACTCGCTGTTCATCACCTCCCGGCATCGGCAGAACCTCCTCGACGGGCTCTCCCCGGAGGAGGCGGTCGGCCGGGCGGTCGGCACCGCCGGCTCCGCCGTGGTCTTCGCCGGCGCGACAGTGGTGGTGGCGCTGGCCGGCCTGGCCGTGGTGGGCATCCCGTTCCTCACCGTGATGGGCCTGGCCGCCGCCGGCACCGTCACCGTGGCCGTGCTGGTCGCGATCACGCTGGCCCCGGCGCTGCTCGGCTTCGCCGGCCGTAAGGTGCTGCCGCGCAAACTGCGCAACCAGGAGGCCGTCGCGGACCCGGGCATCGGCTCGGAGGACCGCTCCGGCTTCGGGTTCCGCTGGGCGCACTGGGTGACCCGGTTCCGCATCCCGGTGATCCTGGTCGGGCTGCTCGGCCTCGGCCTGCTCGCGGTCCCGTCCCAGGACATGCGCCTGGCGCTGCCGGACGCCTCCACCGCCGCCGAGGGCACCCCGGCCCGGGTCAGCAACGACCTGATCCGGGAGGGCTTCGGCCCCGGTTTCACCGGTCGGCTCGCGGTCGTGGTCACCGCCGACTCGCCGCAGGCCACCCAGGCCGCCGTGCCGCAGGTCGCGTCGCTGATCCAGAAGACCGACGGGGTGCTGGCGGTGGCCCCGCCGCAACTCGACCCGTCCGGCCGCACCGCGCTGCTCGGCGTGATTCCGAAGACCGGGCCGACCGACGAGAAGACCGAGGAGCTGGTGCACGACATCCGCCGGCAGGTCGGCGGCATCGGCAACGCCGAGGTGCTGCTCACCGGCGTCACCGCGATCGGCATCGACGTGTCGGAGAAGCTCTCCGCCGCGCTCCCGGTCTACCTGCTGCTGGTGGTCGGCCTGTCCGTGCTGCTGCTGATGCTGGTGTTCCGGTCGATCCTGGTGCCGGTCAAGGCGGCGCTCGGTTTCCTGCTCACCGTGGCGGCCACGTTCGGCATCACGGTGGCGGTGTTCCAGCAGGGCCACCTGGCCGGCCTGCTCGGCGTGGACACGCCGGCGCCGCTGGTCAGCTTCCTGCCGATCCTGCTCATCGGCATCCTGTTCGGCCTGGCCATGGACTACGAGGTCTTCCTGGTCTCCCGGATGCGGGAGGACTACGTGCACGGTGACACCGCCCGCCAGGCCACCATCAACGGCATGGGGCACGGCGCCCGGGTGGTCACCGCCGCGGCGCTCATCATGATCTCGGTGTTCGGCGGCTTCGTCTTCCTGGACGACCCGATCATCAAGTCGATGGGCTTCGCGCTCGCGATCGGTGTCGCCATCGACGCGTTCGTGGTCCGGATGACCATCGTGCCGGCGGTGATGTCCCTGCTGAACAACGCCGCCTGGTGGCTCCCGCGCTGGCTGAACAAGATCCTGCCCAACGTGGACGTCGAGGGCGAGGGCCTCCGCGCCCACCTCGCCACCCGCGAGCCCGCCGAGGTGAAGTGAAAGGAGGGGCCCCCGGTTAACGCCTGGCGTATAGCAGGGGGCCCCTTTTAACATCACACCCCGGCCGGGTACGTCTCCATCTCGCCGGGAGTGACCAGCGCGGGCAACGGGTGCAGGGCGGTCGTCTCGTCGCACCAGACGAACGCGTCGTACCGCTCCCCCAGCCGGGTCGGCACGTAGTTGCCCCAGGACTCGAAGCTCGGGTCGTACACCACGCCGACGGCCCGGTGGTCAGCCTCGCCGGTCACCCAGTCCGGTTCGTCCGGGCCGCCGAACACCAGCACCGCCCGGTCCGGCATCAGCTCGTGCAGCCGCTGCTCGACCGACCCCGCTCGGGCCGGCGGCACCACCATGGTCTCCGCCGGCGAGCCCCAGCGCGGCGCGGCGATCACGCTGCCCCGCCAGCTCCCGAAGCCGATCAGCGCCACCGCGTCCCGGCCGTGCCGTTCCCGGGCGAGCTGCCCGATATTGACCATGCCGTCCGCTGCCATCTCGGTGGCCCGCGCGTCGCCGACGTGCGTGTTGTGCGCCCACACGACGCCCCGCGCGTCCGGCCCGTAGCGGTCCAGCAACCGGTCCAGCGTGTCGGCCATGTGCACGTCGCGGACGTTCCACGACTCCGGTCCGCCGCCGACCATCGCCCGGTAGTACCGCTCCGCGCCGGCCACCACCTCCGCGTTCTGCCAGGCCGCGAAGCGGTCCGGGCCGTCCGCGGCGGCCTGTTCCCGGGTACGCGCCAACAGCCGCACCACCTCCTCCTCGCACCGGGCGGAGACGAACCGGCTGGCCGTCCCGTACTCCTCGACCTGTTTGCCGTACGGCTCGAAGCAGCGGTACGCCTCCTGGGCCGCCTCCAGCGAGGCCGGATCCTCCTCGCCCAGATAGTCGAAGATGGCCTGCATCGACTCCCACAGCGAGTAGACGTCGAGGCCGTGGAAGCCGGCCCGTGCACCCTCGGCGCGCTCCAGGTTCCAGGCCCGCAGCCACCGGCAGAACCGGGCCACCTCGGCGTTCGCCCACATCCAGGTCGGCCAGCGTTCGAACCGTTCCAGCGCGACGAGCGGATCGGCCAGCCCACCCGGCGCATGCACCACGGAACGGTGCACCCGGTCGCAGTCCGGCCAGTCCCCCTCCACCGCGACGAAGTCGAATCCCTGCTCGGCGATGAGCCGGCGGGTCAACTGCTCCCGCAGCCGGTAGTAGTCGTAGCTGCCGTGCGTCGCCTCGCCGATCATCACGACGCGGGCGTCCCGGACGCGTTCCAGCAGCGGGTCGAAGTCGCTCGGCGCGCCGAGCCGCTGTACCAGCATGTGCGCGGCTACCCGGGCCCCGGCGGGGCAAACCGTCGGCCGGACGGCGGGCTCGGGCATGGGCTTCCGCGCAGGGGGTAGCCGCGCGGCATGACCGTCACCGGCGCGCAGTTGCGGGAGTTCCTGACCGGGCTCGACTACCCGGTCTCCCGGGAGGATCTGGTCCGCTGGGGTCAGGAGAACGGCGCCAGCACCGAGGCGCTCCAGGTGCTCCGCACGTTGCCGGCCGAGGAGTTCGACACCCCGGCCGAGCTGGGCGAGGCGCTGGTCGCCCTGCCCGACTGAGCGGGCCCCACGGGTGCGGGGCCCGCCCTTCGCTCAGCGGTGGGCGTGCAGTAGGCGGAACAGCACCAGCCACTGCTCGGGCCAGACCAGCCCGACCGGGGTGTCCGGCGCGATCCGGGCGGCGCGCAACGCGCCGTCGACCCGCCGGCCCGGGTGGACGGCACGCAGCGAGGCCGCGAGCGAGCCGCCGACGCCGCCGAAGCCCAGCTCCACCATCCTGCGGTACGTGGGCAGCGCGTCCGGCGCCAGCAGCGGCACGGCCCGGCGCTCCACGCGCAGGATGCCGCCGTCGACGGCCGGCACCGGCCGGAACGACTCCCGGGACACCCGGCCGGCCAGCCGCCAGTGATGGTGCGGCCAGGTGAGCACCGTGAGCCGGCTCCACCGGCCGCGGTCACCGGCGCGTTTACGGGCGTAGTCGAGCTGGGTGAGCAGCGTCGCCGCGCGCAGTCCCGGCGCGGCCAGGCACCACCGGACCACCGCGGCGGTCAGCGACCACGGGATGTTGCCGGCCACCGAGAACGGCTCTCCGGGCGGGTGCGCGGCCAGGAAGTCGGCCGCCCGCACCTCGACGTGCGGCAGCGGTGCGCAGGCCGCGGCCAGGTCCGGCAGCACGGCCGGATCGATCTCGTACGCGATCAGCCGGCCGCAGCGCGCGGCGAGCGGCCGGGTCAGTCGGCCGCGCCCGGCGCCCACCTCGATCAGCAGGTCGTCCGGGCCGGGCCGGGCGGCGGAGACCATCCGGGCGACGGCCGCCGGGTCGGCGAGGAAATTCTGGGACAGTACGCGACGGGACCGGTCGCGTACGGTGTCACGGTGTCGGCGGGGCGCCATGGGTTCGTCCTGTCTGTCGCCGGACGGCGACGGGTACGGACCGCTGCGTGGTGTCCACACCGGCGCCCATCTCGGCGGCACCCCGGCAGGGCGTCGCCGGGCTCGACGGGCTCGACGGGCTCGACGGGCTCGACGGGCTCGACGGGCTCGACGGGCAGTGTGGGTCGGTGGGCAGGCGGTCCGAGCGGATCGGGACTCGGACGGCCCTGGATGGTGGTCGGGACGCTGACCGGTCGGACCACCGCGCCACTTCCCGGGGGAATGGCGGGGTCCGGGCGCACCCGATACCCCCACCTCGGGGAGGTGGCGTCACGACCCGGCCCGATACCCCCACCATGGAGAAGTGGCGGCCACCGGAGGTGGCGTGGGTTGCGGGCGGTTGAGCCGGTAGGGCTCGGGGCCGGTGGTCGGATCAGGCGCGGCGGTCAGCGTCCCGGCCGGCCAGGGCCGGGCGCCGGACCCGCGGGCGGGCGACCAAGAGGAGCCCTCGCGCGGCCGGCGCGACGGCCACGTCGATCAGGGCATGCGTGAACATGCCGGCCAGACTAGCGGCGTACCGCCGCGCCCGCGACGGGATTTCCTACAGCCCGACCGTGCGTCCCTGCGCCCGGGCGGTTTCGGCGGCGTCCAGCACCGCCACCACCTCGCGGCCGAACCGGACGTCGCAGCGGTGGTCGCGGGTGCCGGCGTCCACTTCTTCCAGCAGTTGGTCCAGCGCGGCGCCGAACGCCTGCAGCACGCTGCCGTCGCCGGGCGGCGCGGTCTCGGTGCCGTTCTCGCCGAAGAAGACGAAGTCGCGGGTGACCGCCTCGGCCGGCGCGTCGAGGGTGAGCGAGAGCGAACTGGTCGCGCCGCCGTCGTGGGTGAGCAGCAGGTGCACCAGGCCGCTCGGCCCGTCCATCGCGGCGACGCGGGTGACTCGGCCGAGCACCGGCAGGATCAGCGACAGCGCGTGCGGGCCGATGTCCCAGAGCGCGCCCCGGTCGCGCCGCCACTGGGAGTCGCCGTACGGATTGCCGGGCTGGTAGATCGAGGCGAACATGGTGGCCCGGGCGTGCTGCCAGCCACCGGCCGCCGCGGTCGAGGCGAGGAACCCCGTGACGTTCGGGTGGAAGCGTTGGGTGAAGAAGACGATCGAGGCCACCCCGGACGCCTGGACCGCGTGAGCCACCCGGTCGGCGTCGGCCAGGCCGAGCGCCAGCGGCTTGTCCAACAGCAGGTGCCGCCCTGCGGTGGCGGCCCGGACGGCGATGTCGGCCTGCACGTCCGGTGGGAGCGCCACGGCGACCGCGTCGGCCGCGTCGAGCAACGCGTCGACCTCGGTGAACGCCGGTACGCCGTGCCGTTGGGCCAGCGCCTCCGCCTTCGCCGGGTTCCGCCCCCACACGCCGACCAGCCGGGCCCGCGGGTGCGCGTCGATGGCGGCGGCGTGCGTTTCCGCCGCCCAGTGACCGGTGCCGAACAACCCGAACCGCACCGCGACCCCCTGCCGTCGTCGTGGGCCGCCGGCGTACGCCGGGACCGTGATCCACGCTAGTCGCCCGGCCCACCCGGCGCGCCCCGACCCGGCCGGAGAGCCGCTACTACACGGCTTAGTAGGCTGGGTCGGTGAACGACACTGCGTCGATGACCAGCGCGGCGGCGACCGGCTCGCCGGTGGACGGGTTCCTCGCCACGCTCGCGATCGTGCTCTCGCTGGCGGTCGCGCTCTGGGCCCTGGTGGCGGCGGTACGCCACCGCCCGCCGGACCGGGTCCAGTTCGCCGGCCTGGCCGTGCTGGAGGTGGCGCTGCTGGCGCTGACCGTGGTGGCGCTGGTCGCGCTCGGCGGCGGCGACCGGCCAGGCGAGCCGGGGGCGTTCTTCGGCTACCTGGTGACGCTGGTCTGCCTGCCGCCGCTGGCCTGGGTGCTGGCCCGGATGGAGCCGACCCGGTGGGGCTCGGCCATCGTCTGCGCGATCTGCCTGGTCACACCGGTCGTGGTGGTGCGGTTGCAGCAGACCTGGGAGGTCGTCGGTGGCTGAGGCCGATACGCGGGAGCGTGCCACCAACCGGGGCCCGGGCCGGCTGTTGATCGCGGTCTACATTCTGTTCGCCATCGCGGCGACCTCGCGGGCCGGGTTGCAGATCGCCACGAAGTTCGACGAGGCTCCGGTGGCGTACCTGCTCTCCGCGCTGGCCGCGCTGATCTACATCGTGGCGGCGGTCGGGCTGGCCCGGGCCGGGCACGCCGGCCGCCGGGTGGCGCTGGCGTGCTGCTCGGTGGAGTTGGTCGGGGTGCTGGCGGTGGGCGTGTTGAGCATCGCCGACCCGGAGCTGTTCCCGGACGAGACGGTCTGGTCCGACTTCGGCAGCGGCTACGGCTACATCCCCCTGGTGCTGCCCGCACTCGGCCTGCTCTGGCTCCACCGCACCCGCCGCCCCTCCCCAAACTAACCCCCCACCCCCACCCCCACCCCCCACCCCCGCACCCCGCCTCTTTCGCGGAAATAGTGGCCATGGAACGGGAAATGGCCCCTCTTTCCGTGAAAGAGGGGCCATCCCGGCGGGGGGGGGTGGGGGTGGGGGTGGGGGTGGGGGTCAGTCCTTGGGGCCGCCGGCTACGTAGATGACCTGGCCGGAGACGAAGGATGCGCCCTCGCCGGCCAGGAACGAGATGGTGTGCGCGACGTCCTCCGGACGGCCGGTGCGGCGCACCGGGATCTCGGCGGCGGCGTGCTGCTGGAGCGCGTCGAAGTCGACCTTCATCCGGGCCGCCGTGGCCGCGGTCATGTCGGTGACGATGAAGCCCGGTGCGACCGCGTTGACGGTCACCCCGTACGGGCCCAGCTCGATCGCGAGGGTCTTGGTGAAGCCCTGGAGGCCGGCCTTGGCGGCCGAGTAGTTGGCCTGCCCCCGGTTGCCCAGCGCCGAGGTGCTGGAGAGGTTGACGATCCGGCCCCACTTGCGCTCGACCATGTGCTTCTGCGCGGCCTGGCTGAACAGGAACGCGCCGCGCAGGTGCACGCCCATGACCGTGTCCCAGTCGGCGTCGGTCATCTTGAACAGCAGGTTGTCGCGGAGCACGCCGGCGTTGTTGACCAGCACGGTGGGCGCGCCCAGCTCGGCGGCGACCCGCTCGACGGCGGCCTCCACCTGGGCCCGGTCGGCCACGTCCGCGCCGACGCCGAGCGCCCGGCCGCCCGCGGCCACGATGCCGTCCACGGTCTCCTTGGTGGCGGACTCGTCGATGTCGACCACGGCGACGGCCATGCCGTCGGCGGCCAGCCGGCGGGCGGTGGCCGCGCCGATGCCGCGCGCGGCTCCGGTCACGATGGCGACGCGGGGCTCCTCCGACATGATTACCTCCCGGTAACTTGGGGTCGATCGAAGGAGCCTACCCGCGCACGCCGCCGTCAGAGGTCCCGGCCCCGACAGAGCCGGATCCAGCGGTAGCCGTGGCCGGCGAGCTTGAGCCGGTCGAGCTTGCCGACCTCCTCGTAGTTGCGGTCGGTCAGCACGTCGATCGGCAGGTCCGCCTCCGGGGCCAGCGTGCTCAGGTCGACCTCCACGTCCTCGGTGCCGAGGTTGTGCAGGAAGACCATGGTCCCGGTCCGCCCGTCGGCCCGGTGCGCGAGCACGCCGGCCGGCACCGGCACGTCGATGTGCGTGGTGCTGCCCGAGCCGATCTCCGGGGCCTCCCGCAGGGTACGGATCATCCGCTCGAACCACCCCAGCAGCGAGCGCGGGTCCTTGCGCTGCGCGGTGACGTTGACCTGCTGGTAGCCGAACTCACCCTTGTCGATCACCGGGCGGACCAGCTTCTCCGGCTCGGCGGTGGAGAAGCCGGCGTTGTCCTTGTAGGACCACTGCATCGGGGTACGGATCGCGTCGCGCCCGTCCAGCGACAGGTCCTCCCCCATGCCGATCTCCTCGCCGTAGCGCAGCACCGGGGTGCCGCGCAGCGAGAACTGCAGCGCGTACGCCAACTCGATGTGCCGGCGGTCGTTGCCGAGCATCGGGGCGAGCCGGCGGCGGATGCCCCGCCCGTAGAGCTGCATGTTCTCGTCCGGCCCGAACTTGGCAAGCACGTCGTTGCGCTGGTCGGCGGTGAGCCGGGACAGGTCGATCTCGTCGTGGTTGCGCAGGAACGTGGCCCACTGCCCGCCGGTGGGCAGCTTCGGGGTGTCCCGCAGCGCGTCGATGATCGCCTCCGGGTCCTGCCGGGCGAGCGCGAGCATCAGCCGGCCGTTGAGCATGAAGTCGAACAGCATGTGGATCCGGTTGCCCGAGCCGGCGGCGTCACCGAAGTAGACCGGCAACTGGTCCGGCTCGACGTTCGCCTCGGCCAACAGGGCCGCGTCACCGCGCCGCCACTGCACGTGCTGGCGCAGGTCGGTGAGGAAGTCGAAGTCCTTGTCCGCGTTCGGGTTGCCCGGTTCGGTCTTCTCGATGATGAACGGCACGGCGTCCATCCGGAAGCCGGAGACGCCGAGCTGGAGCCAGAACGAGGTGATCTTCTTGATCTCCGCCCGGACCTTCGGGTTCTCGATGTTGAGATCCGGTTGGAACTTGTAGAAGCGGTGGTAGTACCACGCCTTGGCGGTGCGGTCGTAGGTCCAGGTCTCCTCCTGCTCGCCCGGGAACACCATGCCCTGCTGCCGGTCGGCCGGCTCGTGGTCGGCCCAGACGTACCAGTCGCGGTACGGCGAGTCGGGCGAGGAGCGGGCGGACTGGAACCAGGGGTGCTGGTCCGAGGTGTGGTTGACCACCAAGTCGATAATCACTCGGATGCCCCGGTTCTGCGCCTGGTGCAGCAGCTCGGCGAAGTCGCCGAGCGTGCCGAGCCGCGGATCGACGTTGTAGAAGTCGGTCGCGTCGTATCCGTCGTCCTTGTTGGGCGAGGGGTGGATCGGGTTGAGCCAGAGGCAGGTCACCCCCAGCCGAGCCAGGTAGTCGAGCCGGCCGATCAACCCCTGGAAGTCACCGACCCCGTCGCCGTCGGAGTCCGCGTACGTGTCGACGTCGAGGCAGTAGACGACCGCCTCCTGATACCACCTGTCACCCATGCGGGGACTACTTCTCCGATCGGCCGATCCGGCAAACCCGCTACGGTGCCCGCATGAGCGAGGGAGCTTCCGACTGGTCCGCCGGTGCGTGGCTGAACCCGCCGGAGCGGGCCGACGCCGTCGACGGCGGGCTGCTTGTCGAGCCGCGTGGCGGCAGCGACTTCTGGCGGCGCACCAGCTACGGCTTCGTGCACGACGACGGTTCGGCGCTGCTCGCGCCGTTCGCCGTGGACACCGCGGTCGAGGTGTCGTTCCGGCTCGACTACACCGCCCAGTTCGACCAGGCCGGCGTGCTGGTGCGGGTGGACGAGCGGCGGTGGACCAAGGCCGGCGTCGAGGTGAGCGACGGCGCGCCGCAGGTCGGCGCGGTGGTGACCGACGAGTTCTCCGACTGGTCGGTGGCGCCGGTGCCGGACTGGTCGGGGCGGGAGGTGACGGTCCGGGTGAGCCGGGCCGGGGACGCGTTGACCGTCCGGGCCCGGGCGGACGAGGAGCCCTGGCGACTGGTGCGGGTGGCGCCGCTCGACCCGGCGGCCGAGGCGACGGCCGGGCCGTACTGCTGCTCGCCGAGCCACGGCGGCCTGCTGGTCCGCTTCACGGGGTGGCGGCGGGGCCCGGCGGACGCGGGGTTGCACCCGGAGGGTTAGCCCGGTCACGCCGCGGGTGTGAGCCGGGTCGGGTCGGGTAGTACCTCCTGATCTCCGACCCCTGGAAGGACCGCCCATGGCCTTGGCCCAAGACGTCGATCCGAACCAGTTCACCGGGCTGACCGGGTGGGTGGCGAGCGTGATCGACTCGCTGGGCGCGGTCGGGGTGGCGCTGCTGGTGGCGCTGGAGAGCATCATTCCGCCGATCCCGAGCGAGATCGTGCTGGCGATGGCGGGCTACCTCGCCGCCGAGGGCCGGTTCAACGTGGTGGTGATCGTGCTGGCGGCGACCGCCGGTTCGCTGCTCGGCGCGCTGGTGCTCTACTGGCTGGGCGCAGCGCTCGGCGAGGACCGGCTCAAGCGCTGGCTGGACCACATCCCGCTGGTGGACCTGGACGATCTGGAGAAGGCGGACCGCTGGTTCGAGCGGCACGGCCGGTGGGCGGTGCTGATCGGCCGGGTGGTGCCGGTGGTGCGCTCCCTGGTTTCCGTCCCGGCCGG
The DNA here is from genome assembly GCF_040653835.1 of Micromonospora sp. NPDC050980. Classification (NCBI taxonomy): domain Bacteria; kingdom Bacillati; phylum Actinomycetota; class Actinomycetes; order Micromonosporales; family Micromonosporaceae; genus Micromonospora; species Micromonospora sp. NPDC050980. The sequence goes on from NZ_JBFAGS010000001.1 coordinate 15,969, forward strand.
CGCGAACCGCATGCCGCTGGGCGAGTTCATCCTGCTCACCACGCTGGGCAGCGGGGTGTGGAACGCGGTGATCGTGGGCGCCGGCTTCCTGCTCGGTTCGCGCTGGAAGGACGTCGACCGCTACAGCCAGTGGTTCAACTACGCGATCTTCGCGGTCTTCGCGGTGATGATCGTGAGCTGGGCGGTGAAGAAGGTACGCCGGCGGCGCGCCCGGCAGTCGGTGACCGCCGGGCGCTGACCGCGTCGACTCAGCGCCGGAAGGTGAACCAGTTGACGTTGACGAAGTCGGCCGGCTGCCCGCTGTTGAACGTCAGGTAGACGGTGTGCCGGCCGGTCACCGCACCGACGTTGCCGGGCACCGAGCGCCAGGTCTGCCAGCCGCCGGTGTTGCCGACCGCGAAACTGCCGATCGGCGTCGCGGTCGGGCTGTCCACCCGCACCTGGACCAGGCCGCTCACCCCGGCCGCCGCGCCGGAGGCGACCCGGGCCACGAAGTCGCGCGGCGGCGTCGAGCCGAAGTCCACGTTGTCGTAGCGGGCCCAGTCACCGTTGGCCAGCCAACCGATGTCCTGCCCGCCCTCGGCGCACGTCTCCACCTGCACGCCGTTCTGCGCGTTGAACGACTCGGCCTGGATGGTGGCGTACGCGTTGCGCACCCCGCCGGGCGGCGGCGTGGTCGGCGTCGGCGACGGGTTGCCGCCGCCACCCCGGGAGTAGACCGCCACGTAGTCGACGAGCATGGGCCGGCCGGACACGGTCGCCGCGGTCGGCGTGGCCGAGCCGGCCACTCCGTTCGGGAAGCCGCCGCCCATCGCCACGTTCAGCAGCAGGAAGTAGCCGGCATGGTTGGTCATCTGGCCCCAGTACGGCTCACCGACCTGGCTCTGGGTGACGGTGTGGAAGAGCTGGCCGTCGACGTACCAGCGCAGTTGCTGCGGGCTCACCGAGGTGTCCCACTCGAACCGGTAGGTGTGGAACGCCGACTGGCAGGTGCTGCCCGGGCAGGCCCGGGAGGCGCCGCGCCCGTTGAACTCGTCGCACGGGCCGCCCGGCGCGACGCCGCAGTGCAGCACGCCCCAGACCGAGTTGATCCCGTTGACGTTCTCCATCACGTCGAACTCGCCGATGCCCGGCCAGTTCTGGTAGTTGCCCCGGTAGTGCGAGCCGAGGGCCCAGAACGCCGGCCAGTAGCCGGCCGCCGCGGCGCCGGTCACGTTGGGCATCTGGATCCGGCCCTCGATCGCCAGCACGCCGCCGCTCGGCGGCTTGAAGTTGCTGCGTACCGTCTCGATCCGGGCCGAGGTCCACCGGCCGGCGGCGTCCTTCAGCGGGGTGATGCGCAGGTTGCCGCCGCCGTCCTGGGCCAGGTTGGCGGTGCTGGAGGTGTAGGTCTGGATCTCGCCGGTGCCCCAGTTGGCCGGGCCGCCCGGATAGCTGGTGCCGGTGTCGACGATCCAGTTGGCCGACGAGGGCAGCGTGCCGGCCGCGCCGGTGAAGTCGTCGCTCCACACCAGGTTCCACCCCGAGGGTGGTGCCGGGACGGCTGCCTGCGCGGTCATCGAGACGCCGGCGATCGCGGTGGTGGCGGCCAGCACGGCGGCGGCCAGGCCGAGCCGGCGGCGGGAGCGGGACATGGCGGTGGGGGCGGCCGGGGCCGCCGGTGTCGGGTTCATGCGGGTGCCTCTCTGCGGGGACGGGGCGGAGAGCGCTCTCTGAGAGCGATTTCTACGCTCCCGCCCCCGCATTTGTCAACGCTTGTCGATGGCCGCCGGCTGCGGCCGGCGCAGCAGGCCCTGCTCCAGTGCGGTCCACGCGGTGGTGGTGACCAGATAGAGCACCGCCGCGAGCGGCACCACCAGGGCGACCAGCACGGTCCCGAACGGCAGCAGCGGCAGCAGCCGGCCGAGCACCGCCGCGCCCGGACCGTCGACCGGCGCGCCCTCGACCGTCCCGGTGGCGGCGGCCAGCCGACGTGCCCGACGGGACGACCACCAGGCCAACGCCAACAGCGCGGCCAGCAGCACCCCGAACACCACCGGCACGCCACCGGCCAGCCCGTCGCCGAGGTGCCAGCCCAGCGGTACGCCGGCCAGCCGCTGACCCAGCAGCTCCGGCGCGCCGTCCCCGGTGGCGAAGACGCGGTACATGACCAGGAAGAACGGCGCCTGCAACAACGCCGGTAGGCAACCCGCGACCGGGCTGGCCCCGGCCCGTCGGTAGAGCCCGAGCAGCTCGCTCTGGAGGCGGGCCGGGTCGTCGGCGTGGCGGCGCCGGAGTTCGCGGATCTCGGGCGCCAGCGCCGCCCGGCGCCGCTCCCCGCGAATTTGGGCCACGGTGAGCGGCGAGATCAGCAGCCGGACGCCGGCGGTGAACAGGACGATGGCGGCGGCCGTCGCGGTGCCGCCCGTGAGCGGGACGAGCGCGCCGGCGAGCCACGTGACGACGATCGCGGCGGCCGAGGCCGCACTGTGCAAGGGTGCGAAGGCGAGCATGGGTAGACCCCTCGGTCCGATTCCGGATGCCCCGGGCGGGACGGTGCGCCACGGCGGGACGGATGACGGCGGAAGCGACCACGAGCCACCTGGGAGGCCCGACGGGCGTCACCCCGGCCTCAGGCGCGCCATCCGACGGGCTGACGGCCCGCTCTCAGGCAGACGGACGCGGGCCGGACCGGCGGACGCCGCCGCGCTCCTGCGCGGGGTGCCCGTCGGGAACCGACACGGGCCGAAGTGCCCGCCGGAGGAACCGACACGGACCTGAGTGCCCGCCGGAGAGACCGACACGGGCCGGAGTGCGCGTCGCCGGTGCGGCGTGACTACGCGGTCGAGGGGCGCAGGCCCGGGGCCCGGGGGCGCGGGCGCCCCGGGGCGTCCGGATCGACCTGCCGGGGCACCCGGCGGTTGCGGGCCCGGGCCCGCAGCACGGCGGCATGGCGGGAGCCCGGCGGCGTGGGCAGCACGCGAACCCGCAGCGCGATCACCGTGGCCAGCAGCAGCGCGGCGACCACCGCCGCGCCGGCCAGCAAGCCGGCCGGCCGGTCCGCGAACAGGGTGAGGGCATACACCCAAGCCCCGGTCACCAGCCCCAGCATCCCCACCACACGACCACCCTAGAACGTCGTGTCACGCCGTGCAGCCCCGTGACCACCAGCTCGGCGAGGTGGCGGCATCCACCCCGCCACGACCCCGCCACCTCGCCGAGCTGGCGAAGCAACCGCCCGCCGGGCCGGACGGTCAGACCGGGCCGGACGGCGGGCGGAAACCGGTCAGGAGGACTCGCGCACCAGCGGAAAGGGCAGCGTGTCCCGGATCGAGCGGCCGGTCAGCAGCATGACCAGCCGGTCCACGCCCAACCCCAGGCCACCGGTCGGCGGCATCGCGTACTCCAGGGCGGTGAGGAAGTCCTCGTCCAGCTCCATCGCCTCCGGGTCGCCGCCGGCCGCCTGCAACGACTGCGCGGCCAGCCGCCGCCGCTGCTCGGTCGGATCCACCAGCTCGGTGTAGGCCGTGCCCAGCTCCATCCCGAACGCCACCAGGTCCCAGCGCTCGGCCAACCGCGGGTCGCACCGGTGCTGGCGGGTCAGCGGCGACACCTCGGTCGGGAAGTCCAGATAGAACGTGGGCGCCTCGGTGCGCGCCTCCACCAACCGCTCGTACAGCTCCAGCAGCACCGCACCGGCCGCCCAGCGCGGGTCGTACGGCACCCCGGCCGCGTCGCAGTGCTTACGCAGCACGGCCAACTCGGTGTCGGCGGTGACCTCCTCGCCCAGCGCGGCCGAGATCGCCTCGTGCACCGTGACCGCCGGCCACGCCCCGCCCAGATCGACCAGCCCACCGCCCGGCCGGCGCGCCACCGGCGTGCCGTGCACCGCGGTCGCCGCCGCCACGATCAGCTCCCGGGCCAGCTCGCGCATGTCGTGGTAGTCGGCGTACGCCTGGTATGCCTCCAGCACGGTGAACTCCGGGTTGTGGGTGGCGTCCACGCCCTCGTTGCGGAACGCCCGGCCCAGCTCGTAGACCCGCTCGATGCCGCCCACCGCGAGCCGCTTCAGATACAACTCCGGCGCGATGCGCAGACTCAACCGCAGGTCGTAGGCGTTGCTGTGGGTGACGAACGGGCGGGCGTTCGCGCCGCCGTGCACCCGCTGCAGGATCGGCGTCTCCACCTCCAGGAACTCCCGGTCGGCGAGCCCGGCGCGCAGGCTGTGCAGCGTCGCGCCGCGTGCCCGCAGCAGCTCCCGGGCCCCCGGGTCCAACGCCAGGTCGAGGTAGCGCTGCCGGACCCGCGCCTCCGGATCGGCCAGCCCGTGATGCTTGCCCGGCAGCGGGCGCAGGCACTTGGCGGTCAGCTCCCAGCTCGCCACCCGCACCGACACCTCGCCGCGCCGGGTCGCGTAGACCTCGCCGGTCGCGCCCACGTGGTCGCCGATGTCGACGGTCGACCGCCACCGGTCCAGGTCGTGCTCCAGCAGGAGCTGGAGGTCGCCGCTGCCGTCGCGCACGGTGACGAAGAGGAGGCGGCCGTGGTCGCGGACCAGCAGCACCCGGCCGGCCACCCCGACCGTCTCGCCGGTGCCGGTGTCCGGGGCCAGCCCGGCGTGCCGCTCGCGCACCGCCGCGCAGCTCGCCGTGCGCGGGTAGCCCACCGGGTACGCCTCGACGCCCGCCGCCCGCAGCCGGTCGAGCTTCGCCAGGCGTACCCGGATCTGCTCCGGCCGGCGCGCGGCGGGCGGCTCCGGCGGCACGGCCCGGACCGCGGCGGCGGTCGGCGGCACGTAGCCGACCCCGCCGCCGGCCGGCGGCACCCCGTGCAGCGGAGCGGGCCGGCCGCCGGGCAGGGCCAGGAAGCCCTCCGCGGCCGCCGCCGCGAGACCGACCCGGGCCAGTTCCCGGCGCTCGGCGAAGCAGAGGTAACGCGGCGTCCAGTGCGGCTGGTACTTCGCGTTGGAGAGGTAGAGCGACTCCAACTGCCACCAGCGGGAGAAGAACAACAGCGTGTGCCGCCAGGCGCGGATGACCGGGCCGGCGCCGATCCGCGCGCCCTGCTCGAACACCGAGCGGAACGCGGCGAAGTTGAGCGACACCCGGTCGACGCCGAGGCGCCCGCCGGCGGCCAGCAACGCGGCCACCATGAACTCGGTGACCCCGTTGTCGGCGGTGGGGTCCCGGCGCATCAGGTCGAGCGACACCCCGCGCGTGCCCCACGGGCTGAACGAGAGCAGCCCCCGCACCCGGCCCGCACTGTCGCGCGCCTCGACCAGCACGCAGTCGCCGTCGGCCGGGTCGCCGAGGCGGCCCAGCGCCATCGAGAAGCCCCGCTCGTGCCCGGTGTCGCGCCACGAGGTGGCCAGCGCGGCCAGCCGGGCCAGCTCCGCCGGCGGGATCTCGGCGTGCCGGCGGACCGACGCGGTGTAGCCGGCCCGCTCGACCCGGTGCACCGCCTGGCGCACCGGCCGCATGTCCCGGCCGTCCAGGTCGAACTCCCGGGTCAGCAGGATCGCCTCGTCGCCGAGCTGGAGCACCTTCAGGCCGTGCCGGTGGTACGCCCGCGCGCCGGCCTCGCTGGCGCCGAGCACGGCCGGCGTCCACGCGTACGCCCGGGAGTGCTCCAGCCACGCCTCGATGGCCGGACCCCACGCCTCCGGGTCGCCCACCGGGTCGCCGCTGGCCAGGCTGACGCCGTTGACCACCCGGTAGGTGAGCGCGGCCTTGCCGCTGGCCGAGAAGACGGCCGCCTTGTCCCGCCGGGTGGCGAAGTAGCCGAGCGAGTCCCGCTCGCCGTGTCGGGCCAGCAGTTCCCGGATCCGTTCCTCCTCACCGGCGTGCAGCACCGCGTTGGCCCGCTGCGAGCGGACCAGGGTGAACAGGGCGGTCAGGAACGCGGTCGCGCCGAACGCGCCGAGCAGCAGGTTGACCCAGCCGGGCGCCTGCCCCCGCCGGGTCACGTCCAGCGTGACGGCCCCACCGAAGACCTTCTCCACCGCGTAGCCGAGCCGGTCCGACCAGGTGTGCAGGCTACCCGGCTCGACCAGGAGCAGCAGGTAGCCCAGGGGGACGAAGACGGCCACCAGACCGGCGAGGACGCCCAGCGCCCGCCAGGTGCTGCCGGGCCGGACCCGGGCGTAGAACTCCCGCCGGGCGGCCACCAGCAGCGCCACCGCGGCGGCGGCGAACGCGATGCCGACCCAGACGCCGATGGTCTCCAACGTGCCGAAGAGCCGCTGGCCGGCGGCGTGGTTGAGCTCGTTGGCGCCGACCATCAGCAGCAGCACGCCGGCCGCCAGCCCGACCACGAGCGTGAGGCTGAAGTAGACCAGCAACACCCACCAGGCCAGCCGCTTGCGCCGGCGGGCCGCGGCGGCCAGCGCGCCGAGGAACACCGCGTACGCCAGGTTCGCCGGCGCCGGCACCAGCAGCGCGTCGATCGCGGTGCGGACCGGCTGCACGTCGGCGGCCACCGCACTGCTCAACGCGGCGAGCGCGCACAGCGCGGCGATCACCGCGAGCAGGATCGCGAAGCCGCGCGGAACCTGGGCGCGGATTCGCGTCACCGTCCGCGACGTGCTGTTGGACGCCACCGCGACCTCCTCCGCTGCCGGCGGCGGCCGCCGGGCCGGCTCATCGTAGACCCGTGTTCCCTTGCCCGGCCGCCCCTCGACGGTCCTCCCGGCGGGTGAGCCGGGCGGGTGAATCGGGCCGACACGCCGTCCGGTGCGTTTCCCGGCGTCGACACGGTGGGTAACAGGGCCTCGACCACGCGGCACGAGGCCGCGACCGGTCGGCGAGGAGACGGTGGTGACCATGAGTGGCTCAGTGGCGGAGCGGGAACGGGACGCCGCGCCGGGCCGGACGGACCTGCTGACGGTCGGGGTCGAGGAGGAGTTCCTGCTCGCCGATCCGCACACCGGTGCCGCCGTGCCCGCCGTCGACCTGGTGATGGAGCAGGTGCCGGCCGAGTTGCGCGGGCAGGTGGAGCGCGAGTTCCAGACCAGCCAGATCGAGATCGGCAGCCCGCCCGGCCTGGAGCTGTCCTCGATCCGGCACTCGCTCGGCGTGCTCCGCGCCGAGCTGTCCGACGCGGCCGAGCGGGCCGGTGTGCGGCTGCTGGCGATCGGCACCGGCCCGGTCGACGGGCCGGTCCCGCCGGTGGTGGACAAGCCCCGGTTCGACCGGATGATCGAACGGTTCCGGCTGCTGGTGCCCGGCCCCGGCAACAACGGCATGCACGTGCACGTCGGCATCCCGGACCCGGACACCGGGGTGCACGTGCTCAACCACGTCCGACCCTGGCTGCCGATCCTCCAGGCGGCCACCGTCAACTCCCCGTTCTCGCGGGGCGAGGACACCGGCTACGCGAGCTGGCGCTCCGTCGAGTGGGAACGCTGGCCCTCCGTCGCCCCCACCCCCTACCTGGAGTCCCACGAGCACTACGAGCGGCTGATCCGCCAGCTCATCGCCAGCGGCGTGATGCTCGACGAGGGCATGCTCTACTGGTATGCCCGGCTCTCCGCCAAGTACCCGACCGTGGAGATCAGGATCGGCGACGTCTGCCCGTCCGTGGACGACGCGGTGCTGGTGGCCGCGCTGGTGCGCGGCCTCGTCGCGACCGCGCTCGCCGACATCGCCGCCGGCCGGCCGGCCATCAACACCGACCACCACCTGCTGGTGGCGGCGCACTGGCGGGCCGCGCACGACGGGTTGGAGGGCCAAGGCGTCGACCTCACCGACGGTGAGCTGCGCCCGGCCTGGGAGCTGCTGGACCGGCTGGTCGACCGGCTCCGCCCGGAACTGGACCGGCACGGCGACCTCGACCGGGTGACCGACCTGTTGGGCGGGCTGCGCCGGCACGGCAGCGGCGCGGCCCGGCAGCGGGCGGTGTTCGCCGGCAGCGGCAAGCTTGTCGACGTGGTCGCGGACGTGGCCCGGCAGACCCGTGGCTGAGCTGCCCCGGCCGGGGCGGGCGGCGTGACAGGATGAGCGGCGTGACGGAGCGGATGATCGTCATCGGCGGGGACGCCGCCGGCATGTCGGCAGCCTCCCAGGCGCGGCGCCGCCGCGACCGGGCCGAGCTGGACATCGTCGCGTTCGAGCGGGGGCACTTCACGTCCTACTCGGCCTGCGGGATCCCCTACTGGATCAGCGGCCTGGTGCCGGAACGCGACCAGCTCGTCGCCCGCACCCCGGCCGCCTTCCGCGAGGATTACGACATCGACGTCCGGACCCGCCACGAGGTCACCGCCATCGACCTCGGCCGCCGTGAGGTGCTCGCCCGCGACCTGGACGGCGGCGGCGAGGTCCGCGCCGGCTTCGACACCCTGGTATACGCCACCGGCGCCACCCCGGTGCAGCCGGACTGGGTGCGCGACGAGGTGGCCGGGGTGTTCGGCGTGCAGACGCTCGACGACGGCGCCGCGGTGCTCGCCTGGCTGGAACGCGAGCCCCGGCCGCGGCACGCGGTGGTGGTCGGCGGCGGCTACGTCGGGGTGGAGATGGCCGAGGCGCTGGTGCAGCGCGGGCTCTCGGTCCAACTGGTCGAGCAGGCCGACCAGCCGATGGCCACCGTCGACCCGGACATGGGCGAACTGGTGGCCGAGGCGATGCGCGGGATCGGCATCAGCATCCGCACCGGCATGACGGTCACCGGCCTCACCGAGCGGGACGGCCGGATCGCCGCGGTGGTCACCGACGAGGGGCCGATCCCGGCCGACATCGTGGTGCTGGGCCTCGGCGTACGCCCCAACACCGCGCTCGCCGAGGCCGCCGGGCTGCCGATCGGGCCGTCCGGCGGGATCCGGGTGGACCGCCGGATGCGGGTGCCCGGGGCGGCCGGGGTGTGGGCGGCCGGCGACTGCGTGGAGACCCTGCACCGGGTCAGCGGCATGCCGGTGCACATCCCGCTCGGCACCCACGCCAACAAGCAGGGCCGGGTCGCCGGGATCAACATCGGCGGCGGTTACGCCACCTTCCCCGGCGTGGTCGGCACCGCCGTCACGAAGGTCTGCGAGCTGGAGGTGGGGCGCACCGGTCTGCGGGAGCGGGACGCCACCGAGGCCGGCTTCGAGTTCGTCACCGTGACGGCCGAGTCGACGAACCGGGCCGGCTACTACCCGGGCGCCCGGAAGATGACCGTGAAGTTGATCGCCGAGCGGCCCAGCGGGCGGCTGCTGGGGGCGCAGATCGTCGGCTGGTCCGAGGCGGCCAAGCGGATCGACTCGTTGGCCGTGGCGCTGTGGAACGGCATGACGGTGGACGAGATGACCGCGCTCGACCTGGGCTACGCGCCGCCGTACGCCCCGGTCTGGGATCCGGTGCTGATCGCCGCCCGCAAGGCCGTCGACGCCCTCGCGGTGTAAGGAGGGGCCCCCTGTTAACGCCTGCGGTATAGCAGGGGCCCCGCTTAACACCTGCCGTCGCGGAGTTCCGTCAGCGGCAGGTCCACCGCACCGCCCGGAACTGAAGGTCGCCGAGGTCGAGCTGGCCGCCGAGCACGTGCCCGTCGTCGCTCATGCTGCTCACCGCGCCCACCGCCGCGCCGCCACCGCCCGGTCGCGGCAGCTCGCGCAACCCCGCCTCGGTGTGCAGCACGACCACCTTCCCGCGCGCCTGGCCGGCCAGCCAACCCCGGTCGTTCCCCACCTCCACGTGGAAGGGATCGGTCAGCACCACGCTCTTTCCGGTGCGGATGTTGATGCGCGTCGGGTAAAGCTGCCACCCGGTGCGGGCCCGACCCGGGTCGAGCTCGCGGTAGGCGGTTCCGACGACCCAGTCGCCGGCCAACGAGCCCGGGGCGAACTGGAACGCGACCCCGTCCGGCAGCGAGGGCAGCGGCAGCAGCTCCGGGCGGCTCGAACCCGTACGCCAGATCGCCGCCCGCAGGTCACCCGACGGCCCGTCGGCCACCTTGCCGACGACGGTGCCGTCCTCGCCGATCCCGACCGCCGTCCCCTCCCAGCGGGGGCCGGGCAGCGGCAGGTCCACCGCCCGACTCTGTGGGCTCTTCCAGACGACCGGCAGTTGCCGGTCGCCGACCTGGCGGAAGCCGACGATCCGGCCGGTGTCGTTCACCGCCGTCGCGCCTGCCCCGCCGTCGACCGGCAGCCGGCTCGCCCGCCCGGCCCGCACCGACCATGCCTGCGACCGGTTGCCGACGAAGGTCTCCCCCACCGCGAGGCCGTCGCGGTTGACGTCGAGCATCCGTTGGTCGCTGCCGGGCAGCGTGACCTTTTCGGGCTTGCCGTCGTGCCAGAGCACGATCGGGTGGCTCATCCCGCCGGGATACAGGCGCCCCGCCAACCATCGGCCGCTGGGGTCGCCACCGGTGACCAGGCTCCGACCCTTCACGGGTACGGGCAGATACTCGCCCTTGCAGACCGGAGGTCGCGGAGACGGGCTGGCCGGGCCGGGAGTCGGGGCACCGCTCACCACCGCCCGTTCCGGCGGTTCGACGCTCTGCCGCGGGTGCAGTGCCACCGGGAGGGCCGCGAACGCCAGTACCCCGAGCGCGGCTGCGCCGGCCGCCCCCGCCCGCCGGTTCCGCCTCCGGCGACGGGCCTCCCGGATCGCCCGTGCCAGGTCGATCCGGGAGGGCCGGTCCGGCTCGTCCTCCAGTTGCCGCAGCAGGTCGGCGACGTGCTTCTCGTCGATCGTCATGGTCACCGCTCCCCTCCGATCCGACCGGCCAGCTCCCGATCGCCGAGCAGTCGTCGCATCGCCGCCAGACCGTGCGAGGTCTGGCTCTTCACCGTGCCGGCCGAACAACCCAGCGTGCGGGCCACCTCCTCGACCGGGAGGTCGTGCAGGAAACGCAGCACCAGCACCGCCCGCTGGCGGGGTGGCACCCGGTCGAGGGCGGCCCGCAGCACGGTCCGGTCCTCGACGCCCCGGTCCTCCGTGCTGCGGACGTCCGGCGGCCCACCGAACAGGTGGACCCGCCACCAGCCGCGCCGGCGGCTGTCGAGGAACAACCGCACCAGCACCGTCCGGACGTACGCGTCCAGCCGTTCCACCTCGCCGAGTCGCGACCAGCGCGGGTAGAGCCGGGTCGCGGTCTCCTGCACGAGGTCGTCGGCCTGGTCGGCGTCACCGCACAACGCGTACGCCAGCCGGCGCAGCGCCGGCAGCCGCGCGGTCACGTATGCCACGTATTCCTGGTCCGCCGTCTCGGACATGCGGCTACCTCCTGGGGGCTCGCTCTTCCAGACGACGCCCCGCCCGTTCGGGTTGCACGGGTCCCCGAGCACCGTCGGGTACGGGCAGGATGGGCGGGTGCGGTGGGAGATTCCGGCGGGGTTGCGGTGGACCGAGCGGACGCCGGTCGGGCAGGCATGGCGGGCGGAGTTACCCGATCGGCTGGCGGAATGCGTGGCGCGGTGGGAGCTGACCGCGTTCGGCCCGCCGTTCGCCTACGCGTTCGCCTCGCTGGCCCTGCCGGCGGAGCTGCCGGACGGGACGCGGGCGGTGCTGAAGGTGCAGTACCCCGACGACGACAGCGTCCACGAGGCGACCGCCCTGGCGCACTGGGCCGGGCGGGGCGCGATCCGGCTGCTCGCCCACGACGCCGGGCACCGCGCGTTGCTCGTCGAACGCTGCGACCCCGGTACGCCGTTGCACACGCTGCCGGCCGACCCCGCGCTCGACGCCGCGCTCACCCTGCTGCCCCGGCTCGGGGTGCCGGCCGGGCCGCCGTTCACGCCGCTCGCCGAGGAGGCGGCCGGTTGGGCGGAGCGGATGCCGGGCAACTGGCGACGGGCCAACCGCCCGTACGAGCGGCGGCTGCTCGACGCGGCGCTCGGCGTGCTCGCCGACCTCGCGCCGAGCCAGGGCGAGCAGGTGCTGGTCAACCAGGACCTGCACGCCGGCAACGTGCTGGCCGCCGAACGCGAGCCGTGGCTGGTCATCGACCCGAAGCCGCTGGTCGGCGAGCGCGAGTTCGCGGTGGTGCCGCTGGTCCGCGGCGCGGAGCTGGGCCATTCCCCGGCGGCGGTGCGGCACCGGCTCGACCGGCTCAGCGCCGGGCTGCACCTGGACCGGGAACGGGTGCGCGGCTGGGCGCTCGGGCAGACCCTGGCCTGGAGCATCGGCGGCGACGCGGTCTTCCCCGGCAACATCGAGGCAGCCCGTTGGCTGCTCGACGAGACGTGACTCAGCCGGCCTGGCAGGTGGGGCACCAGTAGAGGTTGCGCCCGGCCAGCACGCCCCGGCTCACCTCGCTCCCGCAGACGTGACACGGTGCGCCGGGTCGGCGGTAGACGTACACCTCGCCGCCGTGCCGGTCGACCCGGGGCGCCCGGCCGGTCACCTCGGGCAGGTCCGCGTCGCGCACGGTGTCGATCCGGCCCCGCTCGACCGCCCGGGTCATCAGCGCCACCAGGTCCGCCCAGAGTTCCGTCCAGCCCGGCGGGGTCAGCTCCCGGCCGGGCCGCAGCGGCGGCAGCCCGGCCCGGAACAGCGCCTCCGTCACGAAGATCAACCCGGTGCCGGCCACCACGGACTGGTCCAGCAGCAGCGCGGCGAGCGGGGTGGGGCTGCGCCGGATCCGCGCGTACGCGGAGTCCGGGTCGGCGTCGGCGCGCAGCGGGTCGGGGCCGAGCCGGCCGCGCAGCGCCGCCACCTCGGGCGGGGTGAGCAGCTCGCACGCGGTGGGGCCGCGCAGCTCCAACCAGTTGCGGTCGCTGTGCAGGCGCAGCCGCACCTGGCCGATCGGGTCGGGCGGCTCCCCGGACCCGTCGGTGACCTTGCCGTACAGCCCGAGGTGGATGTGCAGGGCCAGCTCGCCGGCGTAGTGGTGCAGCAGGTGCTTGCCGTACGCCTCGGTGCCGTCCAGGACCGTGCCGGTGAGCCGCGCGGCACCCTCGGCGAAGCGCCCCTGCGGGCTCGCCGCGTGCACCTTGTCGCCGGCGAACAGCTCGGCGTGGCGGGCCGCTAGGCGGTGGATGGTGTGTCCCTCTGGCACGGGTAACAAGGGTAGCCAGCCGCTCCGACCGCGTCGCGGGACGCCGTTGAATCGATGGTCGTCGAATGCCAGACTATCTCCACTCGCGCTCGGGAGCCGGTGCGAGCCGCTCGATCCCGCAGGAGAGCGGCGCTGGGCAGCCTTCTCCGGCACTCCGTCGCGCCGCCGTAGCGCCCCGGAACCCGCGGCGCGGTCGGCCGGCTGATCGCGGGACGGCGACGGCACGGTCCCGGTCCGGCGCCGACGACACCGCGGTGCCCGCAGCTCAGGAGCACACATGTTTCGTACGCTCGGCGCGGCGCTGACCGCCGCCCTCACCCTGACCGGCTTGGCCGCCCCGCCCGGCGCCGTCCGGTCCCCCGCCGTGACGGCAACGCCCACGCCCACGCCCACGCTGGTGTGCCCGCCGGCGCTCCCGGTCAGCGGCCAGGTCACCGCGGCCACCCCCACCAGCCTCACCGTCACCTACTCGATGCTGCTCAGCCCGCCCTGCGGATACGACCCGCCGATGGTGGTCAGCCTCTTCACCAGCCGGGAGGACGCCGCCGGGTGGGGCGACCCGGTGGCCGAGGCCGTCACCGGGCCGGAGCGCTTCGGGACGGTGACCATCGACGGACTGACCCCCGGCACCGCCTACTGGTTCCGGTTCAGCGACGCCCACGGGTCACGGTATCCGTACCTCATCGGCGGCCCGGCGCGGACGCTGTCGACCTGCGCCGCGACGACCACGATCGACAGCAGTTGGCCCGGCGGCTTCGTCGCCACGGTCACCGTGCGTAACGAGGGCACCGAGCCGGTCGCGGGCTGGCTGGTCTCCTGGCGGTGGTCGGGTGACGAGCGCGTCCAGTCGGTCTGGGGCGGGGTGGCGGAGGGCGCCGGCCCGGACGTCGCGGTCCGCAACGCCTCCTGGAACGGGACGCTGGCCCCGGGCGGCTCCACGACGTTCGGCCTGCTCGTGGCCGCCGGCGAAACGCCCGGCGGCATCACGCCGAGCTGCGGGCGGTGACCGGGATGAGGCGGATGAGGCGACCGCTCCTGGCCGCCGGGGCGGCGCTCGCCGTCGCCGTCGCGGCGGCGCTCTGGCCGGTGACGGGCGCGCTGGCGGCGCCGGTGACCGTCCCCAACGGCACGCAGTTCACCGCCACCGACGGCGGCGTCGTGCACGCCCACGGCGGCGGCATCCTCAAGGTCGACAACTACTACTACTGGTTCGGGGAGAACCGCAACCCGGACAACACGTTCCGGGCGGTCTCCGTCTACCGCTCGACGGATCTGCGCACCTGGGAGTTCCGCAACGATGTGCTCACCCCGTCGTCGGCCGCCGAGCTGCGGGGCGCCAACATCGAGCGGCCGAAGGTCATCTACAACGCCGGCACCGGCCGGTTCGTGATGTGGATGCACAAGGAGAACGGGTCCGACTACACCGAGGCGCGGACCGCCGTCGCCTCGTCGACCACGGTGGACGGCGCCTACACCTACCACGGCAGCTTCCGGCCGCTCGGGCAGCACATGTCCCGGGACATCACGCTCTACAACGACAACGGCACCGCGTACATGATCTCGGCCGCCAACGAGAACCGCGACCTGCACATCTACCGGCTCACCTCGGACTACCTGAACGTGGCCGGCCTGGTGGGCAACTTCTGGGCCGGCGCGACCCGAGAGGCGCCGGCGATGTTCAAGCGGGGCAGCACATATTTCCTGCTGACCTCGGGGGCGACGGGCTGGAGCCCGAACCAGGCGCGGTACGCCACCGCGTCGAGCATGTCCGGACCGTGGAGCGGCTGGACCGACGTGGGCAACGGCACCACCTTCAACTCCCAGCCGGCGTTCGTGCTGCCGATCCAGGGCGCCTCCACCACCAGCTACCTCTACCTGGGTGACCGGTGGGCGGGCGCCTGGGGCGGGCCGGTCAACGACTCGCAGTACGTGTGGCTGCCGATCAGCTTCCCGACCAGCACGAGCATGAGCCTGACCTGGTATCCGTCGGTCACCATCGACACGGCCGCCGGGACGGTCACCGGCAACTCGCCCGCCTGGTACCGCGTCACGGCCCGGCACAGCGGCCGGGTGCTGGACGTGATCGGCAACTCCACGGCGAACAACGCCGAGGTCAAGCAGTGGGCCTGGAACGGCGGCGGGAACCAGCGGTGGGATTTCCAGGACGCCGGCGGCGGCTGGTTCCGCCTGGTGAACGCCACCAGCGGCAAGTGTCTCGACGTCGCCAACGCGTCCACCGCCGATGGCGCCAACATCATCCAGTACACCTGCGGCACCGGCGCCAACCAGCAGTGGCAGTGGGCGGCGACCGGCGGCTGGTTCCAGCTGCGGGCCCGGCACAGCGGCAAGTGCCTGGACGTGGTCAACGCCGCCACCGGTGACGGCGCGGACGTCCAGCAGTACTCCTGCGGCGGCGGCACCAACCAGCAGTGGTCGCGCACCCGGTCCTGACGAGCGGGCCGCCGCACGACGCGGGCCGGCCCGGCCGCCGGCGCGACGCCGGTCGGGGCGGGCCGGCTCGCGTCGCCGGGTGTCGATTTCCGCACGCCTGGGTACCTCGTATCTGTCATGCGCGGCCTCCGCGCCTGCATCAGGAGGTACCAACATGAACATCTTGTCCCGCCGGAAGTCTCCGGCGCGTAGTGACGATGTCAACGGCGACGGCGTCGTGGACGCCCGCGACGAGAACACCGTGGCGGACGGGACGGCCGGCGAGCCGGTGCTGACCGACCGAGACGCGGCGCACACCACCTACCGCAGCGGCGCGAGCGCCACCGAGGCGGAGCGCGCCGCCGACACCGGGCGGACCGGCGAGGCGGGTCGGGTCACCGACGCCGGGCGAGTTCCGGCGGGCGATCGGGTCGGCGGGGCCGAGCCGGTCGACGACGGGCACGTCGAGACCGTGCCGCGGACCGGCGAGGCGGAGCGGCGGGCGGCGCAGCGGGCCGCGTCGGCACGGGCGGCGACCAGCCGGCCGGAAGGCCGGAACACGCGGACCGCCGACCCGGAGCCCACCCGGGAGCACCCGGTCGACCTCGACCGGGACGGCCGACCGGACCGCGCCACCGACCTCGACCGGGACCCTCACGCGGCCCGGACCGTCAGCCTCGACCGGGACGGTCACGCGGACCGGACCGTCGACCTCGACGGCGACGGCCGCCCGGACCGGGAACTCGACCCGGCGCTGACGAAGAAGCCGCGAGCCAGCCTGCTCGCCACGCTCGGCCTGGTCGTCTCCGTCGTCGGCGCGCTCTTCGTGCTCTCCGGCACGCTGGCCGGCTACGGCATCGGGCTCGGCGCGGTCGGCGCGGTGCTCGCCGTGCTCGGCCTGAACGCCACCCGGCGCCGGCACGTGGCCGGCAAGACCGACGCGCTGATCGGCATCGCGGTCGGTCTGGCCGCCGTGGTGCTCGGCGTGGTGGCGATGACCGGCCAGTTCGACTGGCCGACCGCGGACGGCGAGTGGGTGGGCCGGTTCCGCGAGTGGCTTGATTCACAGTTTGTCGATCGCTTCTGACGGGCACTGTTCGCACCGCCGGCAGCGACCGGCAGCCCGATCAGCTCCGGTGGTTCACCGGGCAGCACCGGTGGTTCACCGGCTGGGCAACACCTCTTTCGGGGGCGGCGGATCGCCGCCCCCGAAGTGTTTCCGGAGCCGGCCGGCCGGCGCACGAGCCGAGCCAGCTGAGATCCTGGTATGGAACGACCCCCAGAGGGGCCGAACCGCACCAAGAGCGCATGGACGCAATGATCGGCCGGGCCGAGGTCTTCAGACGCAACGATCGGCCGGTCGACGCAACTTCCCACGGTGGAAGTCGACGCCCCGGGCCGCATACGGTTGGACCACGGCGCCAGCCCGTGGGCCGACCGTGGCCGGGCGCGCCCGACTATGGGAGCACCACATGACGATGGACGCCACCCGCCAGCGCTTTCTGATGTGCCGGCCGACGTACTTCGCCGTCGACTACGCGATCAACCCGTGGATGGACCCCACCGCCCCCGTCGACCCCGACCTGGCGATCCGGCAGTGGGAGCAGCTCCACCAGACCTACCTCGACCTGGGCCACTCCGTCGAGCTGATCGACCCGGTCGCCGGCCTGCCGGACATGGTCTTCGCGGCCAACGGCGGCACGGTGATCGACGACAAGGCGATGGCGGTGCAGTTCCGCGACCCGCAGCGCGCCGACGAGGCCCCCGCCTACCGGGCCTGGTTCGAGGCCGCCGGCTTCGAGATGTACGACCCGAAGCACGTCAACGAGGGTGAGGGCGACGTCCTGCTGGTCGGCGACCACCTGCTCGCCGGCACCGGGTTCCGCACCGCGCACGCCTCGCACGCGCAGCTCCAGGAGGTCTTCGGCTATCCGGTGGTCACCATGCAGCTGGTGGACCCTCGCTTCTACCACCTGGACACCGCGCTCACCGTGCTCGACGAGCGGACCGTGGCCTACCTGCCGGAGGCGTTCTCCCCGGGCAGCCGGGCGGTGCTGCGCCGGCTCTTCCCGGACGCGATCCACGCCACCCTTGCCGACGCCGAGGTGCTGGGCCTGAACGCGGTCAGCGACGGCCGGCACGTGGTGCTGCCGGCGCAGGCCACCGACCTGTCCGCGAAGCTGCGCGACCGGGGCTACGAGACCATCGGGATCGACCTGTCCGAGCTGCGCAAGGCCGGCGGCGGACCGAAGTGCTGCACGTTGCGACTCCGTCAGGGAAAGGCGATCAAGTGATCATCGACGACATGCTGCGGACGCCCTCCGCGGTCCGGGACGCGGAGCGCCACACGGCGCACAACTACCACCCGCTGCCCGTGGTGATCTCGTCGGCCGAGGGCGCCTGGCTGACCGACGTGGACGGCCGCCGCTACCTGGACTGCCTGGCCGGCTACTCGGCGCTGAACTTCGGTCACCGGCACCCGCGGTTGATCGAGGCCGCGCACGCGCAGCTCGACCGGCTCACGCTGACCAGCCGCGCGTTCATCCACGACCAGTTCGCCGACTTCTGCCGGGAGCTCGCCGCGCTCTGCGGCAAGGAGCTGGTGCTGCCGATGAACACCGGCGCGGAGGCGGTGGAGACCGGCATCAAGGTCGCCCGCAAGTGGGGTTACCAGGTCAAGGGTGTCGCCCCGGGCCAGGCGAACATCGTGGTGGCGGAGGGCAACTTCCACGGCCGTACGACCACGATCGTCAGCTTCTCCACGGATGAGGACGCGCGCGCCGACTTCGGGCCTTACACGCCGGGCTTCACCGTGGTCCCCTACGGCGACCTGGCCGCGCTGGACGCGGCGATCGACGAGAACACGGTGGCGGTGCTGCTGGAGCCGATCCAGGGCGAGCAGGGCGTCGTGGTGCCGCCGGAGGGCTACCTGCCGGGGGTCCGCGAACTGTGCACCGAGCGCAACGTGCTGTTCGTCGCCGACGAGATCCAGTCCGGCCTGGGCCGCACCGGCGCGACGTTCGCCTGCGACCTGGAGGGCGTCGTCCCGGACATGTACCTGCTGGGCAAGGCGCTCGGTGGCGGCATCGTGCCGGTCTCCGCGGTGGCCGCCAACGCCGACGTGCTCGGGGTGCTCAAGCCGGGCCAGCACGGCTCGACGTTCGGCGGCAACCCGCTGGCCTGCGCCGTCGCGACCGAGGTGGTCCGGCTGCTCGCCACCGGCGAGTTCCAGCGCCGCTCGGCCGAGCTGGGCGAGCGACTGAGGGCCGGCCTGGAGGCGCTGCTCGGCAAGGGTCTCGTCGCGGTCCGGGTCCGTGGCCTCTGGGCCGGCGTCGACATCGACCCGGCGCTGATGAGCGGCCGGCAGGCGTGCGAGCGGCTGATGGAGCGGGGGGTGCTGGCCAAGGACACCCACGGCTCGACCATCCGGCTCGCCCCGCCGCTGGTGATCACCGAGGACGAGATCGACCACGCGGTGGCGCAGCTCGCCGCCGTGCTGGCCGGCTGACCCCCCGTACCCGAGTAAAGGGCGCCGGGACCACGACGGTCCCGGCGCCCTTTCGCGCGTGGGTCAGGGACGCGGCAGCCGCATCGCCATGGTCGGCGCCTCGGCCATCACCGAGTTCGGGGTGTACGTCGCGTCGCTTGCCGTCTCGGCGGCCCGGCCGACCTGCACGCCCGGGTACAGCTCGATCAGGTCCCCCTCGCCGAGCGTCCGGGACTGCTGCGGCGGCAGCGGGATACGCTCCGCCTCGACCATCGACCCGCCCGGCCGTACGCCGGAGCCGTTGGTGCTGGTGTCGGTGACCACCACCTCGCCCGCGCGCCCCAGGTCGAAGCGGACGTGGCTGCGGCTGATCCACCGCCGGGCCTCGTCGTTGAGCCACTGGCCGAGCTGCACCCCACCCGGCGCGTCCGGGGCCCGGCCGACCGCCACCGGGTCCGTCTCGGTGAGCACGAACCGTTGCCGCACCAGCCCGCCGATCCGCACCGCCAGCACCTCGCTGCGCGGGCGTGGACCGGCGTCGGAGAGGCGCGCGCCGTGCCGGGGGCAGGTCGGCGCGCCGGTCCGCAGCGTGGGCGGCGGCTGTTCGGACGGGGCCCGGTCGACGGCGGCCAGGTCGGCGAACGCGCCGCCGCCCCCACCGCCGCCGAACAGCGCGCAACCCGGTTCCGGACAATGCCACTGCCGGGAGAGCAGCTTGACCCCGGCCGGCGAGCGGCTGCCGGTGGCCGGATCCTGGCCGCCGCCGACGTGCGCGATGAAGACCGGCCCGCCGGCGCCGGGCACCGGGGCGAGCGCCCGGCCGGCCTGGCCGATCCACGGGTACCGGCCGATCAGACCGTCGAGCCGGGCCCGGGTGAGCACCGGCAGGCCGAGCAGGTCGGCCACCTCCAGCATCCGGTCACCGGGTTGGTCGAGCACCTCGACCAGGCCGTCGTCGGCCCAGCGGCGGACCACCATCCGCTCGTTCGAGGTCAGGTCGGCGTCGGACAGCAGCGCCCGGTGCACGATCGCGTAGACCTGGACACTGTCCTCACCGATCTGCCGGGACAGCGCGTCGATCACCATCCCGAGCCGCAACAGGCTGGCCGGCCGCCCACCGTCGAGGTTCTGCCACCGGATCACCTCGGCCAGGTCGACCACGGCCCGCGCCAGCGACGGGTCGGTGCTGACCCGCCCCTCGATCGCGTCCAGCACCTTGCTGATCTCGAATCTCATGCCGCGCTCCGCACCGTGTCGCGCCCGTCCACCATGCGACGACCCTACCGCCCGCCCGCCGCGCTCACCCCGCGCGCAGCGGTCGCCCCACGTCGTGCAGGTGCGCCAGACCCTGCCGGTACGACTCGACCAGCCCGGTCTCCGCGTACGGGATGCCCTGCTCGGCGCAGTACGCCCGGACCAGCGGCCGGGCCCGACGCAGGTTGGCGCGCGGCAGGTTTGGGAAGAGGTGGTGCTCGATCTGGTAGTTCAGGCCGCCCAGCGCCAGGTCGACGAAGCGCCCGCCGCGCACGTTGCGGGCGGTGAGCACCTGCTTGCGCAGGTGGTCGAGCTGGTCGTCGGCGGTGGGCATCGGCATGCCCTTGTGGTTCGGGGCGAACGCGCAGCCCATGTAGAGGCCCCAGAGTCCCTGGTGCACGGCGGCGAAGAGCAGCGCCTTACCCGGTGACATCACCGCCAGGAGCAGGCCGACGTAGCCGACGCCGTGCACCGCGAGCAGCAGCGCCTCCACGGCCCGGTGCCGCATCGGGACGCGCCACCCGCCGTCCGGCTCCCGGTCGGTCAGCGCCCGGACGCTCGCCACGTGCAGCGCCAACCCTTCGAGCAGCAACAGCGGGAAGAACAGCCACGCCTGCCGGCGGGCCATCCACCGGCTCAGGCCGCGGGTCGCCAGCGCCTGCTCGTACGTCCAGACCAGCGCGCCCGCGCCGACGTCCGGGTCCTCGTCGGCGTGGTTCGGGTTGGCGTGGTGCCGGTTGTGCTTGTCCACCCACCAGCCGTAGCTGAGCCCCACGGCCAGGTTGCCGGCGACCAGGCCGGCCGCCTCGCTCGGCCCGCGCCGGCGGAACATCTGCCGGTGCCCGGCGTCGTGCCCGAGGAACGCGACCTGGGTGGTGGCCACCGCCATCACGGCCGCCAGCGGGAGCTGCCACCAGGAGTCGCCGACGGCCACCACCAGCGCCCAGCCGGCCAGGAAGGCGCCGAGCGTGAGCGCCATGCGGACCGCGTAGCGGCCGGGTCGCCGGTCGAACAGTCCCGCCTCGGCGACCCGGCGGGACAGGCGCGCGTAGTCGCTGCCCCGCCGGGCGTCCGGCGCCGTCGACGTCGAAGAACTCATCCGGTTTCGCCCCCCGGTGCCGCGAGCCGCACTCCGGTAGGCGACTCTCCGTCACCAATCTTGGGGAAATAGATAGCGCATAGTAATCCCGCCAGCCCCCGGATCGGAGGTGGTGCTGGCCCTACCTCGCCGTCAGGATGCCTGGCGGGCGGGCAGGTCGGTGAGCCAGACGTCGGCCAGGTCGGCGAGGGGGACGTCGAGGGCCCGGCTGAGGCCGACCACGGTGCCGAACGCCGGCGCGGGCAGTCGACCCGCCTCGATCTTGCGCAGCGTCTCCGGTGAGATGCCGGCCGCCAGCGCCACCTCGACCAGGCTGCGGCCGGCCCGGGCGGACCGCAGCGCGGCACCGAGACGCCGGCCCGCGGCGACCTGCTCGGGCGTCAGTGGCTGGCGAACCATGGCAGCAGGATAGTCCCTCCGGAAGCGCCTCGATCGCGCGTGGTATAAAAATACCGTGATTGAGCTCAAGTCCACCACCGAGATCGACCGGATGGCGGTGACCGGCCAGTTCGTCGGTGAACTGCTCGCCGAGCTGAGCGGCGTCGCCGCGGTCGGCGTCAACCTGATGGACATCGAGCACCACGCCCGCCGCCGGATCGCCGAACGCGGCGCCGAATCCTGCTACTGGGACTACTCCCCCTCGTTCGGCCGGGGCCCGTTCCGCAACGTGCTCTGCCTGTCGGTCAACGACGCAGTGCTGCACGGCCTGCCGCACGACTACGTGCTGCGCGACGGCGACCTGCTCAGCATCGACATGGCGGTCACCATCGACGGTTGGGCCGCCGACTCGGCGCTCTCCTTCGTCGTGGGCACCCCCGACCCGGCCGACCTGAAGCTGATCGAGGCGACCGAGGTCGCGCTGGAGGCCGGCATCGCCGCCGTCCAGCCCGGCGGGCGGCTCGGCGACGTCTCCGCCGCGATCGGCGAGGTCGCCCACTCCTACGGCTACCGCGTCAACGGCGAGTTCGGCGGCCACGGCATCGGCCGCACCATGCACGAGGCCCCGCACGTCGCCAACAGCGGTCGCCCGCACCGGGGCATGAAGCTGTCTCCCGGCCTCACCATCGCCATCGAGCCCTGGTTGTGCCGCAGCACCGACAAGATCCGGGTCGACGACGACGGCTGGACCATCCGCTCCGCCGACGGCTCCCGCACCGCCCACTCCGAACACACGGTCGCGGTCACCGAGGCCGGACCGCGGGTGCTGACCCGCCGCCCGACCCCCGCAGCCCGGGCCGACGGACCGGTGGCAGCGACGCCCTGAGCGACCCGCAGGCTCCCGTTTCGTACAGGGAGCCAGCGCATCCCGTCACGGCCCGTGGCGTGGTGTCGAGCGTGAGTCTCTGCTCGTTGTTCAGCGTTCGGGTTGGGTCGGCGTCTGGCCAGTCATGAGTTGGTGAGCGTGGATTGCCGCGTGGGTGACCTCGCGCCATCCGGGGTGGGTGAGGTAGTCGTCGTCGGCTGCGGCGGGTCCGAGTTCGTCAAGGATGACCGACAACGGGCCGAGCGTTGCGGTGATCGCGTCGGCCTCTTCGGCGCTGGCGAGAATGGTGCCGATGTCGCCGTGGGGTCGGCACTGGTCCCAGAAGGTGTCATCGAGGAGCCAGTGCACGGCTTCGGTCAGGCCTGGCCACGATGTCAGGGCGTGCGGGCGCAGGGTCGCGAGGAGTGCTAAAGCGGTGATGATGTCGGCTCTGCGGCCAGGCCAGGCGATGGTGGTCACGCCGCTGTCATCGACCACATCCCGCTCCTCATCTACCTCACTGATCCGCCGCCCCACACGCTGGCAGCAGATCCCGATGGTTGGTAAGGCCTCGCCATGCTCTCGTCCGGGGTGGGCGGCGCTGTCATCGCCGTCCACCCCGGATCGAAACCGCACTTTTCGTGGCCGCTATGCCGGCGGGTCAGTCAACCTACCTGTTCCGAGTACCAGCTCATCCAGGTAAGACGACTGCTCTTCACTCAGTTTGTCGCCAATCAGTTGATGAAGCGAATTTACCAAACCGGCGCGCAATGTGTGAACGTCCGAGATCCCGAGAATCGCATGCAATATTGGCCAGCGCGAGTGCGACCGATTCAGCTTCTTCGCGGTCGAATACGGCCGCCCAGTCGCTCGTATTTTCCGCGCCGACTTCCCGCGCCCCTGCATGAACTGAGGTGATGAGCCTAAGTAGTCGAATCAGGTCCTCAGCGCCGACAGCCATCACAGCCCCGGGAACTGGCTGGACCAAGGGATGTGCGTTGCATTGGCTGCGCCAGGATTGCAGTTGGGGCTGTTCGGATTATGAGATTGAGCATGGAACAAATTCCCGCCTTCATCTTGATACTGACGGCCAATCTGCACCCTGTACGTCTCACCGGCTGCGGAGTTGGATCCGGCCAGCGCCGTGCCGTCGGGGCCCTCACTGGTCTCCTTGTCGACCAGCGTAATACCACCACCACGGTAGGAGGCAGCCCCTTCCTACCCGCAACAGGCAGCGGCGGACGGTCTGCCTCTGGCAGGCCCGTCCGCCGCTGCAACGAGTTGTGCGTGAGCTACTCCTCAGGCGAAGTAGCGGTCGCCGACAAAGCTGCGCATGTCAGGGGTGTCTTCGAGAAGTGGACTCGACATACCTGGATGTATCGCCTTCAGCAAATCTGCAAGCCGGAGTCAGCTGACAAACGTTTGGCTATCGCCGCCTTGCAGCGTCTCGACGTCAGTCGACGAGGTCGACATGCGGCGAGACGTCGAAACGGTTGAAGATCGACCACGCCACCTGCACCTGCTCGCGAAGACACGGTTCACCAGCCGGCAGGAATACTTTGACGCCACAGTCACCCTCCTCCAGGGTGCGCGAGATGGAGATCTCAACCTCTACTCGCCCGACCAATGGATAAGTGAACCATTCACCGTCGTCCGACCCGGATTCCAGTCCCGCTTCGACCGCATCCCAGTCCAGATTTCCGAAGTGATACCCCACGACATCCGAAAGTGCGGCGAGGAAGCCCTTCAGGTTGCGGCCGTGCAGCCATCCATCAAGGAACTCCATCGACTTCACCACCTCACCGACCGCTAGGAGGTCCGATCGGCCACGAGTGAACCATCCTTCCCTCTCGGGTCACTCTTAGCCAGTTCGTCAGCTCACCGGTCCGCCCAACTACGCCAACCGGGCCATTTTCAACGTAGACCCGAGCCTTGTTCCCCTGCCAAAGACCTTGGGCGTCAGCATGGGCGGCTGCATCCAGCGTCACCTTTTCCGCCTCGACATTGAACAAGAACTGACTCTTGCCGGAGGCCGTACTCCCGTTCGTATGCGGCTTCATCGCATTCCCACGAACGGTGTAGAGGTCATTGGTCCAATTTCCCTTCGGGTTCACGTAGGGGCGATTGCCGCAGTTGTGTACGAGGACCGGCGCGGCCCCGGCGAGGACATAGTACGTGTGGATGTCCTCGACGGTGAGGTTGTAGACCGTGGCTTGCTCGGTCCACTGGCGCGTAGCCACCACCCTCAGCTCACGGCCGTCGTCGGTGATCACCTGGTCGCCGCCGAGCAGCTTCCCGGCCTCGATGTACCGCTGCTCGTCGTCCACCCAGAACGGGTGTCCCGCGGTCGCGGTGATGTCGGCGGTCTCGTCGCCGGCGGCACCGTCCACGTCCACCGTTACGGCCACGAGGTCCCGCTGGCCCTCACCGTTGATCAAGCGGCTGACCGGCCTGGCCTCGGTCTCCCCCGTCTCCGGGGAGCTGGCCAGCACCAGGTCGTCCAGGGCCACATCCTCGATCGCCTTGGTGCTGCCGTCGGCCATCAACACCTGCGTGCCCGGCACGAAACTGTTGTCCAGGCAGTTCCCGCCGGCCCGCGAGCCACCGCCACCGGTCCGAGCACCACCCTTGCCGGCGTCGGCCGCTCCGGTACGTACGCCGCCCTTGGCGACGTCACCCGCGCCGGCCCGGGCAGCGCCCTTCGCCGCGCCGCCACCGCCACCACCGGCCGCGATGCTGAACGCGTCGAACAGCAGGTGACCGGCCGCCTTGCCGGGATGCCCCGACTTGACGTCGTTGGTCAGCCCGTCCGCCCAGTCCTGGACGGCCTGGCCGGGGTTGCTCAGCGTCTTCTTCAGCGCGTCGCCGCGGGCGTTGCCCCGGCTCTTGGCCGCCTCGCTGGTGTCCTTGTCGACCAGCGGGTTGCCGCCGACCGCGGTGTCGTAACCGATCTGCGCGATGCCCTCGGCAGCCCCCTTCGCGTCCGAGCCGATCGCCGAGGCCGCGTCCTTGACGAAGTCACCGACCGCGTCGGCGGCGTCCGAGAGCCAGTTGTGGCCGTCCAACTCCACGTTGCTGATCGGGTTACCGCCGGCGAACGCGTACCGGTTGCCCGTGTACGGGTCGACAGCCAGCCCCAGGTCGTCCAGCGCCCCGTTGTACGAGTCCCGGGACAGGAACTGGTTGATCCCCGGGTCGTAGTCGCGGAAGCCCATGTCGTAGTCGCCGGTGGACTGGTCGAACCGCTTGGACTGGAACCGGTACGAGTTGTACGGGACCTTGTCCGGGTTCTCCGGGTTGCCCGCGTCCGGCTTGTCCACCCCGGTGAACTGACCGGCGTCGTTCTTGCCGTACGCGGTGTAGCCGTACGTGGCCCGCCCATCGCCCTTGTCGTCGGTGATCTGCCCGATGTCGGAGGAGCCGTCGTACCCCGCGTACGAGTCCTCCTGGCTGTTGTCGGTGTTGGTCTTGACCTGGGACAACAGGTCACCGCCGGGACCCCGCTGGTAGGACTTGACGACCTTGGTGCCCTCAAGCTCGGCGGAGATGTCCCCGGTCAGTCCCAGATAGGCGTACGTGGTGGTCTTGCCGCCGTACGTCCGCTCGACCTGCCGGTCCAACGGGTCGTACTTGTAGGTCGTGGTCTTGCTACCCGGGTTCTTGGTGTTGCTGACCACGTGGTCGAACCCGTCGTACGTGTAGCTCTCCACAGTGGTGCCGGCCGCGGTGACCGTCTTCAACCGACCGTAGGGGTCGTAGGCGTAGGACGCGGACGCCCCGCTCGTGGTGGCGGTGGTCAGCCGGTTCTTGTCGTACGTGAAATTGGTGGTGACGCCCCCGACGGTCCGGGTGACCACGTTGCTGACCAAGACCGGCAGCGGCGCCGGGACCGAGAGCTACGCCCACGACGCCAACGCGTGACGTGCCGCTCGTAACGCCGCGAGATGGAGAATCCGCGCGCATCTGCGCGCCAGACACCGCGACCAAGGCTCTGGAATGAGTCGGTTCAGCGCCCCCCCGTGGGTGCCGCGCAGAATCTAACAACCTTCGATGCACCAAAACAACAGTTGCCGTCGATCAATTTTTGGCGCAGCGAAATTTCCTCACCACGTTCGGTGAGGGCGCCGCAGATGATCCGAACCGGTCAGCTCAGCCGGGTGACCGCCGCGCGCAGCCGGGCCAGGTCGCGTCGACGCCGCTCGTACGTGGCCGCTAGGCCGATCAGCAGCAGCCCGCCCAGTCCGAGGAAGATCCACCGGGGCAGCAGGTCCCACCCCCGGGCCAGCTCGTGCAGCGCCAACGGCACCAACGTCGCCGTGCCCAGCACCACCGGTGCCTGCCAGCGCCGGACCGCCCCGCCGCACACGACGCCGAGCGCCACCGCGCCGAGCGCCAGCCGCCGCAGCGGCTGCGGGTCCGGCGCGGCCAGCACCGAGACCAGGCTGGGCAGCAGCGCCGCGCCCAGCCCCGGTCCGAGAGCCAGCCAGCTTGTCAGTTCCGGTCGCCGCCGCAGTGCCAGCAGGCCGGCACCGAGGGCGAGCAGCGCCGCCGGCACCGTGTACGCCTCCAGGACCGCCACGCCACCGGCGGCCAGCAGCAGCCAACCGCCCAGCAACTCGCTGCCCGCCGCGACCGCCGCCAGCCCTCGACGCCTGGCCGCCGTCTCGCCCCGGCGCACCACCGGGACCGCCACGGCCACGCCCCACAGCGCGCAGACCGCCGCCGCATACCGCAGCGCCCCACCGGCGAGCAGCACCGCCAGCACCGCCACCCCCTGCGCGACCCCCTCCACCACCGCCGGGGCCGCGCGCTTCGTCGATCTTGAAGTTGCGGCGCCGCCCAGGTTGTCGGGGTCGCCCTTCTTGGGAACGACCACAAGTCCACGATCAACGAAGCGGGGGACGGACCGCAACACCGGGGCCGCGTGCAGCGTCACCGCCGCGACGGCCAGGACCGCGAACGCGGCGGTACGCAGCGGCAGGCCGGCGGCCAGCGGCGCGGTGACCGCGAAACCGGTGGCCGCCGACACCGCGCCCAGCCAGCCGGCGAGCCGGACCGCGGCGGGCCGGCCGGCCGCACCCACCACGACGCCGGCCATGACCAACGCCCCCAACCCGACGAGCGTCCCGGCCCGGGTGCCGAGCAGCCCGCCGAACCCGAACCCGCCGAGCACCGCCCCCAGCGGCACCAGCACCGCCACCGCACGCACACCCGGCACCCCGCGGGCACGCTCCACCGGCACCCCGCCCGCACGCACACCCGGCGAGCCGCCTGGACGCGCGCCGGCCACCCCGACCGCAGGCGTGCCCGGCACCGTGGCGAGCACCGGATGCGCGCCGGCCACGGCAACCGTCAGCAGCGCGGCGAGCCCGATCCCGAACGCCACCGTCGGCACCACCGGCCAGGGCGCGCCGGCCGCCGCGAGCAGCACCGGCAGCGCCACGCCCACGAAGGGCAGCGCGGCCAGCACCGGCCACCGCCGGCGCTCCGCCCCACCCTGGGCCGGGTCAGCCGTCGACCGGGCGTACGCCGCCGCGACGACGCCCAGGAGCAGCAGCACCAGCCCGGCGCGACCCGCCCCCACCGGGACCGCCGTCCCGGTGGGCGCTCCCGACCAGGGCCGGACCGGCAGGCCACCGAGCACCGCCAGCGCGGCCGGGGCGGCGGCCAGCAACGCCAGCCCGGCCAGCGCGACGCCGACCACCCGAGGGGCGACCACCGGGCGGGCCCCACCGCCGGACCCGAGCGCCAGCAGCGCTCCCGCCACGGCGTAGGGCCCCACCGGCTCCCCGCCGGAGGCGACCAGCGGCCCGACGCCGATCCCGACGAGCGCCACCGCGAGCCCCGCCGAGGCGTACCCGGCCAGGTCGGGCCACCCGCGACGGACCGCGAGGACGGCGACCACCGGCAGCACGACGGCGGCGGTCCCGCCCCGTAACTGCCACCACGGGGGCGCGCCCAGCCCGAACAACGCGACGGCCACCGCCGCCGGCACGGCGAGCAGCGCCCCGGCCAGGGCGAGCCCGGCGACGACCGGCTGCGCCCCGGACCCGCGCCGGCCCAGCGCGGCCACCGTCACGCCGAGCCCCGCCGTCACCGCGAGCACGGCCGTCGCCCCGGCCGGCGCGGCACAGCCGACCAGCAGCGCGTGCCCGAGCAGCAGCGCGGCGGTCGACGCGGCGACCGCCACCGTGCTCCGGCCGGGCCGGAGCACGGCGACCAGCAGCAACGCGACGGCCACCGCGAGGTCGGCGACAAGCACCGCCGGCCAGGGCGTGGCCAGCACGGCCGGCGCGGCGAGGGCGATCAGCCCGGCCGCCAGCACCCCCACCAGCGGTCGGCTGCCCCGGGGGGCCAAGAGCGCCACCGCCACCGCCACCAGCAGCAGCGCCGCCGGTAACTGCCAGCCCCAGGACGGGGCCGGCACGACCCGGCCGCCCTGCCAGGCCGGGAACGCGGCGCTCGCGGTGGCGGCGGCGACCAGCCCGGTCAGCACCACGGCGACCGCCCCCAGGCCGGCCGCCACGGTGAGGGCACCCAGCCGGGGCCCGGTCCGCAGCCGGGCCGGCACCGCGCGGACCGCACCGGCCAGCGCCGCCACCACCAGCCCGGCCGCGATCAGCAGCAGGCCGGGACGCTCGGCGGCGACCGGTCGCACCGCCGCGGCGGCGAGCACCGGCACCAGCAGCCCGGTGGCCTCCGCGCGCAGCACCGGACCGCCGGCCGCGAACGCGCCCGCCACCAGGGCCGACGCCACCACCAGCAGCGGGCCACCGGCCAGCAGCGCAGTACCGGCGGCACGGCCCACGGCGAGCGGCACCAGCGCGCAGCCGACCGCCAGCGTCAACGCCACGCCGTGCCCGAGCCAGCCGAGCACCACCCCGGCCCGCGCCGCCGGGCCGGCCGCCACCGGCGGCGCGTCGCCCCCTCGCGACGCGCCGCCGGTCACCCGGCGCCGCAGGACGACCACCACCACGAGGTCGCCCAGCGCCAGCGCGGTCAGGACCAGCGCCCAACCGGCCGCCGTCGGCCGGGCCGCCACCGCGGCCAGCGGCAGCACCGGTTGCGCCGCCAACCACGCCGCGAACCACGGCGCGGTGAGCCGGCTCAACCGCGCGTAGCCGGCCGCCACCACCGC
This sequence comes from Micromonospora sp. NPDC050980, assembly GCF_040653835.1. Taxonomy (NCBI): domain Bacteria; kingdom Bacillati; phylum Actinomycetota; class Actinomycetes; order Micromonosporales; family Micromonosporaceae; genus Micromonospora; species Micromonospora sp. NPDC050980. The sequence goes on from NZ_JBFAGS010000001.1 coordinate 45,571, forward strand.
GGTCCCGGCCGCCACCAGTGCCGCATATCGGCTGCCCGGCCAGCCGGCCACCCCGAACAGGTCCACCGACCAGGCCGCGTACCCGTCCAGCAGCACCAGGAGCAGCCCCACCGCGGCGATCGTCTCGGCGGTGCCACGCAGGCCGCGCGCCCGGGCCGGCAGCGGCGCGGCGAGCGCCAGCACGGTGCCGGCGAGCAGGATCAGCGCCCGGCCGGCCACCCCGAACGCGGCCCAAGCGACCGCGGTGAACACCACCGCGGCGGTGCCGAGCAGCAGTCCACCGAGGACGAAGAGCAGACCCTGCACCGCCCGGGTGGAGGTTTCCGCGCCGCCGGGGCGCACCGGGACGACGGCGGGCGGCGCCAGCCGCACCGGCGACGCAGCGGCGGTCGGGCGTGGGGCGGGGATCTCCAGCCGGATCCGGGCGGCCAGCTCCGCCCGCCGCTGCCGGACCGAGGACAGCCGGCCCGCCAGCTCCTGGTACGCGAGCCGGGCCGTGTCCACCCGCGGGGTCAGCGCGGCGATCTCCCGGTCCAGCCGCACCACCTCGGCGGCGGGCGGGTAGGGCGGGCGACCGCAGGCGCGACAGCCGCCGACGAGGTCGGCCGGTGCGCCGCAACCGGGGCAGGGATAGCCGGTGTTCTCCACCCCGCCAGCCTCACCGACGGCGCGGTGGCCGGACAGAGTAGGCGTACCTAGGGTCGGGTGTGCTCGCGCACCCAGGCCGTGTAGTCGGGGTTGCCGCTGTCCTCCCGGCTGACCAGGATCTCCGGCACCTCGTACGGGTGGTTGGCGCGGAGCTGGTCGACGAGCGCGTCCACCCGGTCCGGCGTGGTCTTGAACCGCACCCACCACTCGGCGGTGGTCTGGATCGCCGACTGCCACCAGTAGGTGCTGTCCACCGGCCCGCCGACCTGGGCACACGCCGCCAGGCGGCCGGCGACGGCCGCGGCCGCCAACACGTCCGCCACCCGGCGGGCGTCCACCACCGTCGTCACCACGCAGATCTGCTCCACCAGCGCACCCTACGCGGCGGTCGGGCCGCCGTGCCGGAACCGGCCGGGAAAGCCGTTCAGGCGTCGGCCCGGCCGTCCCGGTTCGCCGCGACCCACCTGTCGATCCGCGCCCACCAGTCGAACAGCCAGTCGATGCGCTCCTGCTCGCCGGCCGGGATCTCCTCCGGCGGCACCGACCAGAACCGCATCACGATCCGCTTGTCCATCGGCAGCTCACGCCACACGTCCGCGACCGTCAGCATCTGGTCCAGGCCGGTGTGCGCCACGAAGATCACCCCGGCGTCCGGCGCGGCGTCGAGCGCGGTGAGCAGCCCGCCCGGCTGCGGCGCGAGCACGTGCTGCATCCGCTCGGCGCGCAGCGCCATCCGCTCCAGGCCGAGGCCGCGCAGGCGGGCGATCGCGCGCAACCGGCGCGACGGGGTGAAGTTGCCGCCCTCCGGGAAGATCACGAAGGCGTCGTCGTCGTCCAGGCCGGTGGCCAGGTGCCCGATCTGCCGCAACGCCGAGTCACGGCCGTCCGGGCCGGGCGCGATGAACCGGTTGGGCAGCCGGTTGAGCAGCACGTCGATGGCCGGGTCCCACTGCAGGCTCTCCTTGAGCACGATGCGGGGCTCCCGATGGAACCAGTTCACCAGCGCGTGGATCAGGATGAACGAGTCGCCCGGCCCGGCGTGCCGGCAGAGCACCAGCTCGGGTCGGCCGGGCAGCGCGGTGTCCGGGTCGGTGCCCACCACGTCGATGCTCAGCCGCAGCGTCCACCGGGCCTGCCAGAACAGCACCCGCAGGAACCGGCCGGCGACCACGTAGTGGGCCCGCTGGAACGCCGGCGACCGCTTGTGGCGACCGAACCCGGAGGCCACCCAGAGCAGGAAGAGGGCGAGCAGGGCGGCGGCGTCCCAGACCAGGTAGACGGCGCCGATCCAGAGCAGCCGCAGCGGGCGCAGCCGCCCCGGTACCAGCGGCGACGCGGCCAGCGCCAGCAACGCCCAGCCGGGCAGCGTGAGCACCACGGCGGCGGCGAGCAGCACGACGGCCGGCGCGAGCAGGAGCCGGCGCAGCCAGCGGGGTGGCAGCGGCATCAACGGTCCAGCGCGGTGTCCAGGTAGCGGCGGGAGGCAGTGTATGCCCGGCTGATCCGCCGCCCCACCGCCGCCATGTCCCGATATGCCCAGGGGCTGTCGTCGCGCGGATCCAGCCCGCCGGTCGGCAGCACGTGCACCTCGACGCCGTCGGGCAGCGCCGCCATCTCGCGGGCGAACCGGTGCCGCCGGGCGATCTCGAACGCGACCTGGGCGATCTCCCAGGGCCGGCGCGGCGGGCTCAGCTCGCGCTCGATCCGGCCCACCTGGAGGACGAAGATCTGCGTCGCCCCGGCCGCCACCGCCTCGCCGACCGGGATGGAGTTGACCACCCCGCCGTCGATGTAGTGCTGGCCGGCGATCCGGGCGGGCGGCAGCAGCCCGGGCACCGAGGCGGACGCGAGCACCGCCGGCACCAGCGGCCCGGCGGAGAACCAGTGTTCGGCGGCGCGCTCGATGTTCGCGGCGCAGCACCGGAACGGCACGGCCAGGTCGTCGAAGGTGGTCGCCTCGCCCAGCTCGCTCTCCAGCAGCCGACGCAGCGGGCGCGGCGAGTGCAGGTGGGTACGCGCGGCGAACCGGCGCAACTGCCGGGCGACCGAGTCGCCGTACACCTCGCTCGCCTCCGGGGAGGCCCACAGCCGGACCAGCCGGTCGGTGACCGCCTCGGTCGGGTCGGCGGCGACCAGGGCGCCGTTGACCGCGCCGATCGACGTGCCGAGCACCAGGTCGGGGCGGACGCGGGCGCGGAACAGGGCCCGCAGCATGCCCACCTCGACCGCGCCCAGCACTCCCCCGCCACCGAGCACGAACGCCACCGGACCGCCTGCCATGCCGTTCATCCTGGCACGGGGCCCGCCGGCCGGCCGCCCGCGCCCGGGGCCGACCGGGCGGTCACGCCACGCCATCGCGACGGCGCGCAGCGCCACCGGGATCGGACGGCCGTTGACAGGTCAGACACATTCCCGCAACCTGATAGCGCTCCCGAGCGCAGGGCAGGTGCGAGGTGATGGCGACACTCCAGGCCGGCCGCCTGCTGGCCCGGCGCTACCGGCTCATCGACCGGATCGGCGCCGGCGGCATGTCGGTGATCTGGCGGGCCCGCGACGAGGTCCTCGACCGGGTGGTGGCGGTGAAGGTCCTCGCCGCCTCGCTCGCCGCCGACGCCCGGTTCCGCGACATGGTGCGCGAGGAGGCCCGCTCGGCCGCCCAGCTCGACCATCCCCACGTCACCGCCGTGCACGACTACGGCGAGACGGTGGCCCCGGACGGCTCCATCACTTCGTTCGTGGTGATGGAGCTGCTCAGCGGCGAGGAACTGGAACACCGGCTGACCGAGGGCCCGCTGCCCTGGCCGGCGGCGGTGGAGACGGGCGCCCAGGTGGCCGAGGCGCTGGCCGCGGCGCACCGGCTCGGCATCGTGCACCGGGACGTCACCCCGGCCAATGTGATGATGACCGGGATCGGGGCGAAGGTGCTCGACTTCGGCATCGCCACCCGGGTCGGCGCGCCGGACGAGGACGAGGACGGCGGCACGTTCGGCACCCCGGCGTACGTGGCGCCGGAGCGGCTGGACGGCGCGCCGGCCCAACCGGCCACCGACGTCTACTCGCTGGGCGTGCTCCTCTTCGAGACGTTGACCGGCCAACCGCCGTACCCGGCGGACACCTGGGAGCAGCTCAGCACCGCGCTGACGCAGAGCGCGCCGCCCACGCTCGACGGCGTACCGGGGCTGCCCCGGCCGGTCGCGGACATCTGCCTGCGCTGCCTGGCCCGCGACCCGCGGCAGCGGCCCACCGCGCACCGGGTGGCGGCCGTGCTGCGCGACCAGTTGCTGCCCGCCGACCCCCAGGCGACCACCATGCTCGCGCCGACGATGACGCTGCCCGCACTGACGTCCGCGCCGACCCGGCCGGCGCCGTCGGCGCCGCCGCCTGCCGCGCCGCCCTCGGCCGCGCCGACGCGGCGGCGGGTGCTGGTGCTCACCGGCGCCGGCCTGGTGCTGGTCGCCGCCGCCGCGCTGCTGGTGCCGGCGCTGATCCCGGACCGGACGGCCGAGCCGCGGGTGCTGCCCACCGTCGGGCCGGTGCCGGCGTCCACCGGCGTGCCGTCCCCGACGGACGGCCCGACCACCACGGCGCCGACCGAGCCGACCGGCGAGCCCACCACCGCCGCCGCGCCGATCGTGCCGGCCGGCGACCCGGCCGAGCGGGTGGACGGGCTGATCGAGGCCGGGCTGGCGGACGGTCAGATCCGCGAGGACGTCGGGGTGGATCTGCGCAACCTGCTGCGCAACGCGGTGGCCGCGAGCGGCGAGGGAGCGGTGACCGCCGCCGTGGAACGGCTCCGCGGCAAGATCGTCGAGCGTCGGCGCGAGGGCAGCATCACCCCCGGATACGCGCGACAGCTCGATGCCGCCGCGGCGGAACTGGTGGCCGGCCGCACCTGAGCGGTCAGCCGGCGACGAGCGGGGCGACTTCCCGGGGCCCCGCCGCAGTGGCCCGCCCGGCCAGAAAACCTCGGTAGACCGCCTCGTGGTCGGCGGCCATCCGCTCCACCGAGAAGTTCTGCGCGACGTGCGCGACGCAGGCGGCCGGGTCCAGGTCGGCCGCCGCGCGCAGCGCCGCCGGCAACTCCTCGGCGTGGTCGCAGACCAGCCCGGTGACACCGGGCCGGACCAGCTCCGGCACCGCCCCGCGGCGCAACGCCACCACCGGCGTGCCGGTCGCCATGGCCTCCACCATCACCATGCCGAACGGCTCGGCCCACTGGATCGGCATGACCAGGCAGCGGGCGTCGAGCAGCAACCGCAGCACGACTTCGCGGTCCGCGTTCACCACCAGGCTGACGTCGTCGCCGAGCATCGGCTCCACCACCTGTTCGAGATAGCGGCGCTCGGCCGGCTCGTTGCACTTGCCCGCCAGGGTGAGCGCCAACCCGGCCGCCCGACAGGCCCGGATCGCCACGTCGGGGCCCTTGTCCGGGCTGAACCGGGCCAGCCAGAGCACCGGCCCGGTCCCCGGCGCCCGCTTGCGCGGGACGTCCCGCAGCGGCATCGCGTTGTGCACCGTGCCGACCCAGGGCAGGCCGGGGTTGGCCCGGCGCTGGGCGTGCGAGATCGCGATCAGGCCGACCCCCCGGTCGGTGCTGCTCAGCACCGTGCCGTACTCGCCGACCGGGTTGCCGTGCACGGTGGCGACGGTGGGGACGCGGCGTCGGCCGGCCATCAGCGGGCCGATGGTGCTGTGGTCGTGCACCAGGTCGAAGTCCGCCGGGTCGACCAGCCGGTCGACGTGCGCCAGGTGGGCCAGCTCGGGCAGGGACTCGCCCATCCGGTCGTACTGCAGCTCGGTGCAGGTGGAGACGAAGTCGGCGGCCGTGCCGTGTTCCGAGCCGGCGCCGAACAGCGTCACCGCGTGCCCGCGGTCGATCAGCGCGTCGACCAGCCCGGCCACCAGGGTCTCCAGTCCGCCGTAGCCGGGCGGCGGCACGGACAGCCAGGGCGGGACCACCATCGCGATCCGGAGGGGCCCGGCCCGCACGCGCTCCGACGGCGGCTGGTTCACGGCCACGAGTCCCTCCCCGCTCGTCCCCGGCGTACCCGATCGGCGACGGGTTCCCGGGGCGGCATCAGGTAAACGGCGGCGCGGGCCGGTCTCACCCGCATCGGGTGAGAGACGAGGAGAGCGGCGGACGACGGAGCCAACCCCCTTGGCTCCGTCGCCCGCCGCCCGGGAGGGAGGCAGGTCTTGAGGACTATGACGTCTCGGCGAGCGTCACGGTTGCCTTCTCGTCGGATCCGTTTCGCTTGAACTGGATCTCGACCCGGTCGCCGACCTTGCCGGCCTGCACCGCGCCCACCAGGTCGTTGGATTCGTTGATCACGGTGTCGCCGAACTTGGTGATCACGTCGCCCCGCTGGAGCCCGGCGGACTCGGCGGGACTGCCCGGGGTGACCGCGGCGACCAGCGCACCGCCGTCCTCGGCGGTGTTCACGCTGACCCCGAGCGACGGGTGGCTGACCTTCTCGCCACGCTGGAGCTTCCCGGCCACGTCCTTGGCCTTGTTGCTCGGGATGGCGAAGCCGACGCCGATGTTGCCGTTGCTGCCCTGCCCGGCGGTGGCGATCGCGGTGTTGATACCGATCACCTCACCCCGGGTGTTGACCAGCGCGCCGCCGGAGTTGCCCGGGTTGATCGGGGCGTCGGTCTGCAACAGGCCGGAGATCGAGCTGGCCCCCTGCGGGCTCTGCTGCTGGCCACCCTCGCCGGCGGAGATGGTGCGGTCGCGGGCGCTGAGGATGCCGGCGGTCACCGAACCCTGCAGCCCGAGCGGGCTGCCCAGCGCCAGCACCTGGTCGCCGACCTGCATGCTGTCGCTGTCGCCGAACTTCGCCGCCTTCAGGCCGCTCACGCCGCTGGCCCGGACCACCGCGAGGTCGGTCTTCGGATCGGTTCCGACGATCTTGGCCGAGGCGGTCTTGCCGTCGGCGAAGACCACCTTCACCGTGTCGCCACTGGCGGAGGCGACCACGTGGTTGTTGGTCAGCACGAACCCGTCGGCGCTGAGGATCACCCCGGAGCCCTCACCGCTGTCCGTCATGATCGTGACGATGCTGTCCTGGACGGCAGCCGCGATCTTGGGAAGATCGGCGCTGTTGATCACCGGAGCGGCGGAGTAGGTGCGGGTGGTCCCGCCGCCGCCGTCGAGAGCCAGCGCCAACGCGCCCCCGGCCACGCCCGAACCGAACATCAGGGCCAACGCCAGCGCGCCAGCGCCGACGAACTTGCCGGCCCGGCTCGGCCGGGCCGGCTGCTGCGGGCCCCACGGCGGAACCGGCTGCCCGGCCTGGTGCTGGTGCTGCGGGTAGGGCTGGTGCCCGGGCTGCGCCTGGTAGGTCGGCACCGGCCCGCCGACCGGCTGCGCCGGGTAGCCGGCACCGCCCTGCTGGGCCCAGCCGCCGTGCTGCTGTCCCCCGTACCAGGGGTGCGGCTGCTGCTGCCCGGCCGCCGGGTGCTGCGGGGCGGCGTACGGGCTGGCCGGGGTCGCGGCCGGCGGGCCGTACGGGCTGGCCGGCGCGCTCGACGTCGGCGCGTACGGGCTGGCGGGGGTGTCGGCGTGGGCGGTGGTCCCGGCGGCCGGGGAGTCGGCCGGAACCGACGCGGCGGCCGGAGTGGAGTCCGATGTCCCGCTCTGGGCGCGGGGCAGCTCGGCGGTGTGGTGCGACGGCTCGGCGTCGGCGGGGGCCGGCGACCGCTGCGGCTCGGTCTCGTGGTCGGTCATGGCTACAGCTTTCCCCGTGGCACTGTCACCAGCCTGGAATCCGCCTGAATGTTTTCTGTAAGTCACTCGCCCGGCTCGGACGCCTCGGGCAGCAGCGGCAGCTTCACCCGGAACGTGGCCCCGCCACCCGGCGTCTGGACCGCCTCCACCGTGCCGTGGTGCGCCGCCACCAGCGCGGCGACGATGGCCAGACCGAGACCGGTGCTGGTCGGCCCGCCGGCCCGGCGGGTACGGGCGGCGTCCACCCGGTAGAACCGCTCGAAGACCCGCTCGGCCTGCTCCGGGCTCAGGCCGGGGCCGGTGTCCGCCACCTCCACCACGGCGAGGCGCCCTGGCTCCGCGCGCAACCGCAGCGTCACCGCGGCGTCCGACGGGGTGTGCGTGAGCGCGTTGGTCATCAGGTTGCCGATCACCTGCCGCAGTCGGGCGTCGTCACCGAGCACCACCAGCGGGCCCGCGCCCGGTTCCCGCTCCAGCTCGATCCGCCGGTCCGGGTCGACCACCCGGGCCGCCTGCACCGCGTCCGACGCCAACACCGGCAACTCCACCGGAGCCAACGTGATCGGCCGTTCCCGGTCCATCCGCGCGAGCAGCAGCAGGTCCTCGACCAGCAGCCCCATCCGGGACGCCTCGTCCTCGATGCGGCGCAGCAGGTCGGCGGTCTGCTCCGGGGCCCGCACCGCGCCCTGCCGGTACAGCTCGGCGAAGCCGCGGATCGTGGTCAGCGGCGTCCGCAGCTCGTGTGAGGCGTCCGCGATGAACTGCCGCATCCGCTCCTCCGAGCGGCGGGCCCGCGTTTCCGACGCCTGCGCGTGCGCGGCGGCGTCCCGGGCGCCCATCTCCGCGCTGCGCGCCGCCGCCTCGGAGGCGGCCCGCGCGGTGAACGCGGCCTCGATCTGCGCCAGCATCGCGTTCAACGCCCGGGAGAGCCGGCCCAGCTCGGAGGTCGGGCACGGCCGCCCCTCCTCCGGGTCGGGCACCCGCCGGGTCAGGTCGCCGCCGGCGATGGCCGCCGCGGTCCGCTCGATCTCCACCAGCGGTTTGAGACTGGTACGCACGATGCCCGCGCCGACCGACGCCAGGATGATCAGCACCGCGCCACCCACCAACAGGTCGATCCAGAGCAGTTGTCGCACGGAGAGGTCGACGTCGGTGAGGTTCTGCCCGATGACCCGGTAGGAGTCCGCGCTGTCCTGCCGGACCATCAGCCGCCAGCGAACCCTCTTGTCGGCACCCTCCTCGGTGAATGCCTCGCCGTTGGCGTGCTCGTCGTACCAGGACTGCTCATCGATACCGGCCGGCAGGTCCTGTTCCTGCAACGTCTGGTCGCGGAGCGCGGCGCCCCGCTGGACGGAGCTGTTCCACAACGCCACCATGTAGTCGGTCGGCAGCGTGGTCGAGCTCTTCTCGCTCACCGTCACCCCGCGGTTGAGCTGGTCGTCGAGTTCACCGTCGATCCGGCCCACCAGATAGTTGTGCAGGAAGTAGGCGGTGGAGACGCTGATGACGAGCAGGGCGCCCGCCACCAGCGCGAGCACCGCGGTGACCAGCTTCAGCCGCAGCGGAACCGCGCGCACCCAGCCCTTCGCGTCGTGGACGGCGTTCACGCCGCCGGCTTGCGCAGCACGTACCCGACCCCGCGCAGGGTGTGGATGAGCCGGGGCTGGGTGTTGTCGACCTTGCGCCGCAGGTAGGAGATGTAGGACTCGACGATGTTGTCGTCGCCGCGGAAGTCGTAGTTCCAGACGTGGTCGAGGATCTGCGCCTTGCTGAGCACCCGGTTGGCGTTGAGCATCAGATAGCGCAGCAGCTTGAACTCGGTCGGCGAGAGCTGCACCCGCTGCCCGGCCCGGTGCACCTCGTGGGTCTCCTCGTCCAGCTCCAGGTCGGCGAACGTGAGCCGGGACGGGGCCTGCTCGCCGGTCGCGGTGCGCCGCAGCACCGCCCGGATCCGGGCGGTCAGCTCCTCCAGGCTGAACGGCTTGGTGACGTAGTCGTCGCCGCCCAGGGTCAGCCCCCGGATCTTGTCGTCGGTGGCGTCCCGCGCGGTCAGGAACACCACCGGGGTACGGGTGCCGCCCTCGCGGAGCATCCGGATGACCTCGAAGCCGTCGAGGTCGGGCAGCATCACGTCGAGCACGACCAGGTCGGGCCGGTGGTCCTTGGCGGCGTGCAGCGCAGCGCTGCCGCTGGTCGCGGTGGCCACGTCGAAGCCCGCGAAGCGCAGGCTCGCGGAGAGCAGTTCGAGGATGTTGGGATCGTCCTCGACGACGAGCAGTCGGGCCTCGGTCTGGGTAGCCGCCATGGCTCCCATCATCCGTGTTCCGGCTGCGGTCGCGCTGGGCAGAACCTGGAAACAACCTGTGAGATCAGCGGAGCAGTCGCCGCAGCCCGTCGAGCGCGCCGTCGAGCAGCCGGATCGCGGTGCGCAGCTGGTTGTCGCTGAGCCGACCGGCCCGCACCAGCGCGCCGACCTCGACGGTGAACGCGGCCAGCCGACTGTCGAACTCGGCCAGCAGCGGCGACTCGGCGGCGCCCCCGGGCCGCACGGTCGGCGACGGTGGCGGCGTCCACCGGTTCTGCCGGGTCTGCCGGGTCACCTCGCGCAGCTCACGTTTCAGGTCGCGCGCGGAGCCACGTACCTCGGTGCGGATCTCACCGGCCAGCGCGGCGAGATCCTCGACGGAGGCGCTGATGTCGGCCTCCAGGGTGGCCAGCTCGTCGGCGCGCTGCCGCAGCTCGGCGCGCCCGGCCTCGGTGATCTCGTAGACCTTGCGCCCGCCGGCCGCGGTGTGGGTGACCAGCTCCTCCACCTCAAGTCGTTGCAGCCGGGGATAGATGGTGCCGGCGCTTGGCGCGTAGAGCCCGAGGAAGCGTTCCTCCAGCAGGCGGATCAGCTCGTAGCCGTGCTTCGGCCCGTCGTCGAGGAGCTTGAGCAGATAGAGCCGGAGCCGCCCGTGGCTGAACACGGCGGTCACGGCAGGTCCTCCGGGTCGTCGGCGTCGGTGACCGGGCGGGCCAGCAGCGCGATGCTGCCGGACGTCGCGGACGCCCAGAGCTTACCGGTGCCCCCACCGAGCACCCCGTGGCTGTCCTTGACCGCGCCGAAGCCGTGCTGGCCGCCGCAGATCTGCGGGAAACCGCTGGTGATCCGGCCGGAGGTGGTGTGCAGGTGCACGCTGAGGTCGCTGTCCGCGCGGACCCGCACGGTGATGCTGCCGGAGATGGCGCTGAGCCGGATCTCGCTGCCCCGCGGGTTGTCCAGGTCGCAGGTGATCGAGCCGGAGATCGCGTGGGCTCGGACCCGATCGGGCGCGCTGTCGGCCAGGACCAGCTCACCGGAGACGGTCTCCAGGTCGAGGTCCCCGCCGATGCCGAGCGCCTCCACCGGGCCGGAGACGACCTTGGCGGTGGTGCGGCCCCGCAGCCCCATCAGGGTGACCTGACCGGAGGTGACGTCGACCCGGGTGTCGCGGCGTAGCCCGGAGGCGACCAGCGCGCCGTCGGTCAGGTGCAGTTCGGCCAGTGCCTGCGCCGGCACGGCGATCGACACCTCGGCGCGGAACCGGCGGCGGAGCTGACCGAGCCACCAGAGCACGCCGGGCCAGCGGGGAAGCCGCTCGTGTCGGACGCTCAGTCGCCCGTCGCGCAGCTCGACCAGGAGCGGCCGGCGGCTGATCCGGGTGACGTCGACCCGGGCCGGGCCGTCGGTGCCGACCACGTTGAGCCGGCCGCTGACCAACCGGACGTCCAGCCGGGTGACCGGCTCGTCCAGCGTGACCCGCTGCGGGCCGTCGACTGTCCAGCTCGCCATGGCGTCCTCCCCTCGGCGACGTGCCCCCCCGACACGTCGATCAACGGGAGGAGCATAACGCGATACATCGCGACTGAACAAGACTGTGTCGCGTCATTACCTGGGTGATCACCGGAGACTGGGCGAACCGCCGGCTCCACCTGCCGGGAAGCACGGAGATCCCGACGCGGAACCGTCCCATGATGGTGACGTGGCGGCATCCCCTCCGACCGGACACCACCACTTCGCCGAACTGGCGTCCAGCCACTACGGAAGGGCCTGTTCACCGGTCAGATCTCGGTGGGCTGTCGCATGGGCGCGAGCGGGGACTGGGATTGGTCAGGCGGCCAGGTCGAGGGCCGGTGTGGTCGGGGCGGGGCCGGACAGCGGCGAGGCTGCGACCCCGGGCTGCGCCGCGCCCGGAGGCGGAACCGGGGACACCGCCGGGGCCACGGCGCCCACCGGAGCCGAGCAGACTGCCGGGGCCGGGGAGACGGCAGGAGCCGGGGAGCCCGCCGGGGCCGGGGAGCGGCGGGGTGGGGAGCAGTGGATCACGGCTTCGGCGGCGCGGGCCAGCAGCCGGCGGTCCGCCCCGTCGGCCGGATGCAGCGCGGCGGCCACGGTCACCGTGACGGTCAGGTCGCGGGCGGCGAGCACCCGGCGCGCCGACGCCCAGAGCGTCTCCGCGCCGAGGAAGGCGGGCAGCGTGCTGGGGTCGCCCGCGTAGCGGTAGGCGACGCTCAGCGGCACCACCGGCGCGCCGGCCGTCACCGCGGCCTCGAACATCGCCGGGCGGAAGCCGCGACCGGGACGGCAGCCGGCCGTCGCGCCGCACCACGTCGTCCCCTCCGGGAACACCGCCACCGGATGCCCGGCGCGCAGCGCCTCGGCCACCCGGGCGACCGTCGCCGGCAGCTCACGCGGCCGGGACCGGTCCACGAAGACGGTGCCGGCCGCCGCGGCCAGCGCGCCCATCACCGGCCAACTCCGGACCTCCCGCTTGGCCAGCATCCGGGCCGGCGACACGGCGAGCACCGCGAGCACGTCCAGCCAGGAGACGTGGTTGGCGACCAGCAGCGCGCGGCGACGCGGCGGCCGGCCCCGGACCGCCAGCCGCACGCCGAGGGCGCGCAGCGTCGCACGGGCCCAACCACGCAACGCGGCCCGCCGGTCGGCCGCCGGCAACACCGGCAGCAGCGCGGCCAGACCGGCCCCCACCACCAGCATCCCGAGTACGCCGAGCAGCCGGCCGGCCCGGCGCAGCGCCGACACGTCCGGCGCGGCCGGTGGCGGCAGACAGTCCGGCCCGCAGCCGGAGGCGGGCCGCCACAGACCGTCGCCGGCCGGACGCCCGCCGTCCAGACCCGGCTGAGCGGCATCCACGAGCAGCGTCACGGTCCCACCTCGCCGAGGAAGTGCCGCAGGTGGCGCGGATTCATCCGGTCCAGCGAGAACAGCACGTAGAAGTCCGCGCAGCCGAACTCCGGGTCGTACGCCGGCTCGCCGGCGACCCAGGCGCCGAGCCGCAGGTAGCCGCGGAGCAGCGGCGGGACGAGCGCCCGGCGCTCGGCCGGGGTGAGCGGGGCGCCGGCGGCGGCGACCGGCGCCTCGGCGAACCAGGGCCGGCGCGGGGTCACCCGCAGCGGCGGCGGAGCGAGGTGCCGGTCGGTGACCTGCGCCCACACCTCGGCGGCGGCGACCCCGCCGTCGGCGACCGGCACCGAGGCGCAGCCGCCGAGCCAGCGGGAGCCGCGCAGGTGCAGGTAGCGGCAGATGCCGGCCCACATCAGGTTGATCACGGCGCCGGTGCGGTGGTCCGGGTGCACGCAGGACCGGCCGGCCTCGACGAGGTCGTCGCGGAGCGGGGCCAGCGCGCCCAGGTCGAACTCGCCGTCGGCGTACCGCCGGTCGGTGCGGCCGGGCGGCAGCAGCCGGTAGGTGCCGACCACCTCGCCGGTGCCCTCGCAGCGCACCACCAGGTGGTCGCAGTGCGCGTCGAACTCGTCGGTGTCGAGCCCGGCGGCACCGGGCGGCAGGGTGGCGCCGAGTTCTCCGGCGAAGACCTCGTGGCGCAGGCGTTGCGCGGCCGCGACCAGTGTCGGGTCGTCGGCGATCAGCAGGGTGTAACCGCTGGTCGTGATGGGTGCGCCAGCGGCGTGCAGAACGGCCATGGGTCCTGTGTAGGTGCCTCGGGTTGCCGTACCCGGGGTGAGGGGTGTCGATCCGGTGAACGCCCGTCGGCGGCGGCGTGCGGAGCGCGAACGGCACGTGTGCGAGGCTGCCGGGCGACCACCGGCGACGGCGCCGGCGGCGGTGAACCCGGAGGTGCGCGTGCTGGTCGAGGCCCGATTCCACGGACCGGACGGCTCCGGCAACGGCGGCTGGAGCGCCGGGATCTTCGCCGCGCTCGTCGACGACCGGGGGCCGGTGGAGGTGACGCTGCGCCGGCCGCCGCCGCTGGACACCCCGCTGGCCGCCGCCGACGGCGAGGTACGCGACCCGCAGGGCCGGCTGGTCGCCGAGGTGCGCCGCGTCGAGCCGGTCGACGCGGTGGTGCCGCCGGTGGACCCGGCGACGGCCGAGGACGCCGCGCGGGCGTACCCGGGGCTGGTGGACCACCCGTTCCCCGGCTGCTACGTCTGCGGCCCGGACCGCCCGGACGGATTGCGGATCTTCCCCGGCCGGCTGCCGGACGGGCGGACCGCGGCGCCGTTCCACGCCCCGGCCGAGGTGGTGCCCGCCACGGTCTGGGCGGCGCTGGACTGCCCCGGCGGCTGGGCGGTGCTCTCCGCCGGCCGGCCGTACGTCCTGGGCCGGATCGCCGCGCAGGTCACCGCGCTGCCGCGGCCCGGCGACGCGTGCGTGGTGACGGGCGTCGCGGTGCGCCGCGAGGGGCGCCGCGCCGAGGTGCACACCAGCCTGTACGGGCCGGACGGCGCGCTGTTGGGTCGGGCCCGTGCCACCTGGGTCGCGCTGCCGGCCGGGTGATCTCCTCCTTGAGGAGGAAGGCGCGTACGCACCCCGCCTGATTGACCCCCTTGCGCCAGGTTGTCAGGCTGTGCGGGGCGCCCCCGCAACGGCGTCCCACCGGCGTGCGTCGAGCCCGCCGGGGCAGGAGAGGAGAATGATGTCCGACGGGCAGCCACGCCCCAGTGCCGGGACCGGCCAGATCATCGTGTCCGGCTTGACCAAGCAATACAAGAACGTCCGCGCGGTCGACAATCTGTCGTTCACCGTCGAGCCGGGCCGGGTCACCGGCTTCCTCGGCCCGAACGGCGCCGGTAAGACGACCACGCTGCGCATGCTGCTCAACCTGGTCACGCCGACCGCCGGCACGGCCACCATCGGCGGCCACCGGTACGCCGACCTGACCGACCCGCTGCGGACGGTGGGCGCGGTGCTGGAGGCGTCCAGCGCGCACAAGGGCCGCACCGGGATCAACCACCTGCGGGTGATCTGCGCGGCGGCCGGGCTGCCGAAGGAGCGCGCGGACGAGGCGCTGGCCCTGGTCGGGCTCTCGCCGGCGGCGAAGCGCAAGTTCAAGGGCTACTCGCTGGGCATGAAGCAGCGCCTGGGGATCGCCGCCGCGATGCTCGGCAACCCACAGGTGCTGATCCTGGACGAGCCGGCCAACGGCCTGGACCCGGAGGGCATCCGCTGGATGCGGGGCTTCCTCAAGGGCCTGGCCGCCGAGGGCCGGACGGTGCTGGTCTCCAGCCACCTGCTCTCCGAGATGCAGCTGCTCGCCGACGACGTGGTGATCATCGCGGCCGGCAAGCTGGTCCGGCAGGGGCCGGTCGAGCAGGTGATGGGCTCGATGACGCACGGCGCCCGGGTGCGGGTGCGTACCCCGCAGGCGGACGAGCTGGCCGCGGCGCTGCGCGAGCAGTCCGCCACGGTCGACGCCGACCCGCACGGAGCGCTGCTGGTCAGCGGCGTGGACGCGCCGACCGTGGGCCGGCTCGCGCTGGCCGCGAAGGTCGAGCTGCACGAGCTGACCACGGAACGTCCCGACCTCGAAGGGGTCTTCCTGGAGCTGACGGCCGGAAAGGCGGAGATCCGATGACGCTGGTCCGATCCGAACTGCTCAAGATCCGCACCACCAGCACCTGGTGGATCTTCGGGCTGATCACCCTCCCGCTGTGGGGGCTCGCGCTGTTCTTCAACTATCTCCAGACCGACGCCCTGGCCGGCGGCAACCTGGGCGAGGTGTCGGGTGACCAGGCCGACCAGCTCCAGGCGGCCGCGGCGGCCGACAACCTGGCCGCCAACCTCTACACCAACGGTCAGTTCTTCGGCCTGCTCATCGTGATGCTGCTCGGCATCGTGGTGGTGACGAGCGAGTTCTTCCACCAGACGGTGACCACCACGTTCCTCACCGCGCCGCACCGCACCGCGGTGATGCTGGCCAAGCTGGCCGCGGCCGGCGTGCTGGCGCTGCTCTTCTGGATCGTCACCACGGCGCTCAACCTGATCTTCGCACCGTTGATCCTGAACGCGGTGGACGTCGACCCGCAGCTCGGCAGCGGCGTGGTCTGGCGTGCGATAGCGCTCAACGGGCTGGCCTATCTGCTCTGGTCGGTGCTCGGCGTCGGCCTCGGCGTGCTGATCCGCAGCCAGATCGGCGCGACCGTGACCGGCATCCTGCTCTACCTGGGCGGCACCATCGGCGCGGCGATCGCGATCGGCCTGCTGGCGGAGCGGTTCGGCGACTGGATCAGCAAGCTTCAGCTTCTGGTGCCGTCGCTGGCGTCCAGTCTGATGGTGGGCGGCGACACCGACATCCCGGGGAACCCACCGCAGTGGGCCGGCGCCGCGGTGCTGATCGGCTACGCGGTGGTGACCGGCGTGATCGGCGTGCTGACCATCCGGCGGCGCGACATCTCCTGAGCCACACCCGACCGGGCCCCGGGCCGGTGACCCTGCGTCACCGACCGGGGCCCGTCGTCGTTCCGCCGGAGTCGGCCGTCGGGCTAGCAGGAGTCGGCGCGACAGGCAGCGTTTGCCGAAGTTCTGGCATCTTCTGTGAAACGGGCCACCAGCCGGAGGCGAGAATGCCTGTGGCAATCGCACGGCGTAGCCTGGGATCCGTCTCCTGTGCCCAGGCGAACCGGGCGCGGGACCCACCGCGTGACATTCACAACCGCGTGAAAGAGGCGATTAGCGGCCGTGTCGACCCAGCAGACATCGCAGGAGAACCCACTGGCGGGTTTCGGCCCGAACGAGTGGATCGTCGAGGAGATGTACCAGCGCTACCTCGCCGACCCATCGAGCGTCGACTCGGCCTGGCACGACTTCTTCGCCGACTACCGGCCGGCGCCCGGCGCCGCGACCCCGCGTCCGGAGCAGGCGGCCCCGCCGGCCGCCCGGCCGGAGCCCGCCGAGCAGCAGGAGGCGGTGGCCACCGCCACCGAGAAGCCGGCCCCCGCCAAGGCCGCGCCGGCCAAGCCGGCCGAGAAGCCCGCCGCCAGGCCGGCGGCGAAGACGGCCGAGCCGGCCCCGGCGAAGAAGGCCGCCCCGGCCAAACCGGCCGCGAAGGCGCCGGCCGCGAGCGCCGCCGGCACCACCCCGCTACGCGGCGTGGCCGCCAAGATCGTTCAGAACATGGACGCCTCACTCGCCGTGCCGACCGCCACCAGCGTGCGCGCGGTCCCGGCGAAGCTGCTGGTCGACAACCGCATCGTGATCAACAACCACCTGGCCCGGGGCCGGGGCGGCAAGGTCAGCTTCACCCACCTGATCGGCTACGCGATGGTCCGGGCGCTGATCGAGCACCCGGAGATGAACAACTCCTTCGCCGAGGTCGACGGCAAGCCGGCGATGCTCCGCCCCGAGCACGTCAACCTGGGCATCGCCATCGACCTGACCAAGCCGGACGGCTCCCGCAACCTGGTCGTGCCGTCCATCAAGGCCTGCGAGCAGATGGACTTCCGGCAGTTCTGGCAGGCGTACGAGGACGTGGTCCGGCGCGCCCGCCGCAACGAGCTGACCATGGAGGACTACTCCGGCACCACCATCTCGCTGACCAACCCGGGCGGCATCGGCACGGTGCACTCGATCCCGCGCCTGATGCAGGGGCAGAGCGCCATCATCGGCGTCGGGGCGATGGAATACCCGGCCCCCTACCAGGGCATGAGCGAGGCCACCCTGGCCGAGAACGCGGTCAGCAAGGTGATCACGCTGACCAGCACCTACGACCACCGGATCATCCAGGGCGCCCAGTCCGGCGAGTTCCTCAAGGTGATGCACGAGCTGATGCTCGGCGAGCGCGGTTTCTACGACGAGATCTTCACCTCGCTGCGCATCCCGTACGAGCCGGTGCGCTGGATGCGTGACGTGGCCGTCGACAGCGAAGGCCAGATCAACAAGACCGCGCGGGTGCACGAGCTGATCCACGCCTACCGGGTGCGCGGTCACCTGATGGCCGACACCGACCCGCTCGAGTTCAAGATCCGCAAGCACCCCGACCTGGACGTGCTCCAGCACGGGCTGACCCTGTGGGACCTGGACCGGGTCTTCCCGGTCAACGGCTTCGCCGGTCAGCAGCGGATGAAGCTGCGGTCGATCCTCGGTGTGCTGCGCGACTCCTACTGCCGGCGGGTCGGCATCGAGTACATGCACATCCAGGACCCGGAGGAGCGGCGCTGGATCCAGGAGCGGGTGGAGCGCAAGTACGAGAAGCCCGACACCGACGAGCAGAAGCACGTGCTCAACCGCCTCAACGCCGCCGAGGCGTTCGAGACGTTCCTGCAGACCAAATATGTGGGCCAGAAGCGTTTCTCGCTGGAGGGCGGCGAGTCGCTGATCCCGCTGCTCGGCGAGGTGCTGGAGTCCTCCGCCGAGGCCGGGCTGGACGAGGTCGTCATCGGCATGGCCCACCGCGGCCGGCTCAACGTGCTGGCCAACATCGTCGGCAAGCCGTACGAGAAGATCTTCTCCGAGTTCGAGGGGCACCTCGACCCGCGGTCCACCCAGGGCTCCGGCGACGTGAAATACCACCTCGGCCAGAATGGCAAGTTCACCACGCCGGACGGCGAGCACGCGGTCAAGGTGTCGGTGGTGGCGAACCCGTCGCACCTGGAGGCAGTCGACCCGGTGCTGGAGGGCATCGTCCGGGCCAAGCAGGACCGGATCGACCTCAAGCTGGAGGGCTACACCGTGCTGCCGCTGGCGGTGCACGGTGACGCCGCCTTCGCCGGGCAGGGCGTGGTCGCCGAGACGCTCAACCTGTCCCAGCTGCGCGGCTACCGCACCGGCGGCACCGTGCACGTGGTGGTCAACAACCAGGTCGGTTTCACCACCGCCCCGGAATACAGCCGGTCCAGCCTCTACAGCACCGACGTGGCCCGGATGATCCAGGCCCCGATCTTCCACGTGAACGGCGACGACCCGGAGGCCGTGGTCCGGGTGGCGCGGCTCGCGTTCGAATACCGTCAGGCGTTCAACAAGGACGTCGTGATCGACCTGGTCTGCTACCGCCGGCGCGGGCACAACGAGGGCGACGACCCGTCCATGTCCAACCCCCAGATGTACAAGATCATTGACTCGAAGCGGTCGGTCCGCAAGCTCTACACCGAGGAGCTGATCGGGCGCGGTGACATCACCGTGGAGGACGCCGAGGAGTTGCTGCGCGACTACCAGGCCCAGCTCGAACGCGTCTTCAAGGCGACCCGCGACGCGGCCACCACACCGCGCCAGCTCGGCCGCCCGAAGCGGGCGGACGAGCCGGAGCCGCAGGTCGACACCGCCACCGACGCCTCGGTGGTCAAGGCGATCGGCGAGGCGCACGTCAACCTGCCCGAGGGCTTCACCCCGCACAAGCGCATCCAGCAGCTGCTGGAGCGGCGCCGGAAGATGTCCGTCGAGGGCAACATCGACTGGGGCTTCGGCGAGATCATCGCGTTCGGCGCGCTGCTGCACGACGGGGTCACCGTCCGGCTCGCCGGGCAGGACTCGCGGCGCGGCACGTTCGTCCAACGGCACGCCTCGGTCGTCGACGCCCGCACCGGCGACGACTACCTGCCGCTGAAGACGTTCACCGCCGACGGCGAGCGGTCCCGCTTCTTCGTCCACGACTCGCTGCTCTCCGAGTACGCCGCCATGGGCTTCGAGTACGGCTACTCGGTGGAGAACGTCAACGCGCTGGTGGCCTGGGAGGCCCAGTTCGGTGACTTCGTCAACGGCGCCCAGTCGGTGATCGACGAGTTCATCTCCTCCGGCGAGGTGAAGTGGGGCCAGCGCTCGGCGGTCACCCTGCTGCTGCCGCACGGCCACGAGGGCCAGGGGCCGGACCACACCTCCGGCCGCCCGGAGCGGTTCCTCCAGCAGTGTGCCGAGGACAACATGCGGGTGGCCATCCCGACCACCCCGGCGAACTACTTCCACCTGCTGCGCCGCCAGGCGCTGTCGCCCAAGCGCAAGCCGCTGGTGGTGTTCACGCCGAAGTCGCTGCTGCGACACAAGCTCTGCGTGTCGTCGGTGGAGGACTTCACCACGGGCACCTTCCAGCCCGTGCTGGCCGACACCGGCGCCCCGGCGCCGGAGCAGGTGAAGCGGGTGCTGCTCTGCTCGGGCAAGGTCTACTACGACCTGTTCCAGGCCCGGCAGGAGCGGGGCGTCACCGACACCGTGATCCTCCGGATGGAGCAGCTCTACCCGCTGCCGGTGGACGAGGTCCGCGCCGCGCTGGCGCAGTACCCGAACGCCGAGGACTTCGCCTGGGTCCAGGAGGAGCCGGCCAACCAGGGCGCCTGGTCGTTCGTCGCGCTCAACCTGCTGGAGCACCTGCCCGAGGTGCGACTGCGCCGCATCTCCCGCCCGGCCGCCGCCGCCCCGGCGGTCGGCTCGGCGAAGATGCACGAGGTCGAGCAGAACGCGCTGATCGAGGCGGCTCTCCCCCGCCCGTGACACCGCCGGCAGCGGCCCGTCCCGGCGCCGGGACGGGCCGCTGCCGTCCGACGAGAGGACGACCGTGTACTTCACCGACCGTGGCATCGAGGAACTCGTCGAGCGCCGGGGCGACGAGCAGGTCAGCCTGGAGTGGCTGGGCGAGCGCCTGCGCGACTTCGTCGACCTGAACCCGGAGTTCGAGACCCCGGTCGAGCGGTTCGCCACCTGGCTGGCCCGCCTCGACGACCCGGACGACGAGTAGACCTCGACGCCCAACCTCGCCACCGCCCGATACGGGTCGCAGTTCCGGCGCGCGAGGGCCGCGACCGCAAGATCGGCACGAGAGAGGGCCCGGGCCCAAGGACCCGGGCGGCGGTATGGGCGATCTTGTAGCGTGAGGGCGTGGCGCGCAGCGTGTACCTGACCAGCGTGGGGTCGGGCGGGGGGAAGTCGACACTGGCACTCGGGCTGGCCGAGCTGCTGTCCCGGCAGGTCGGCCGGATCGCCGCGTTCCGGCCCCTGGTCGCCGGCGACGGCACCGACCCGATCCTGGCCCTGCTCACCGGGCGCTACCGGGTCGAGCTGCCGGTCGACGAGCTGCACGGCGCGACGTACGCCGAAGCCACCGAGCTGGTCGCGAACGGCCGGCGGGAGGAGCTGATCTCGCGGATCGTGGCCCGCTACCGGGAGGTGGAGCGACGCTGCCCCGCCGTCGTGGTGGTGGGCAGCGACTTCGCCGACGGCGACGGCGCCGGCCCCCGCGAGCTGGCCTTCAACGCCCGCCTCGCGACCGAGTTCGGCAGCGTCGTGGTGCCCGTGGTGGACGGGTTCGGGCAGCCACCCCAGGCGATCGTGGCGGCGATACGTGGCGCGTACCACGATCTGGCCGACCTGGGCGCGACGGTGGTCGCGGTGGTCGCCAACCGGGTGCCCGAGCCGACGGCGCCGCCCGAGCTGCCGGTCCCCGCGTACGCGATCCCGGAGGTGCCGACCGTGTCGGCACCGACGGTGGCCGAGGTCGCGGCGGCGCTCGGCGCCACCCGGCTCGCCGGCGACCAGGCCGCGCTCGACCGCGACGTGCTCGACTACGTGGTCGGCGCCGCGCACGTGCCGATCCTGCTGGACCACCTCACCGACGGGGCGCTGGTGATCACCCCCGGTGACCGGGCCGACCTGCTGGTGGCCGCCGGCGCCGCGCACGTGGCCGGGCAGGTCTCGCTGGCCGGGCTGGTGCTCACGCTCGGCGAACAGCCCGACCCGCGGGCGATGCGGCTGGTCGAGCGGATGAACACCGGGCTGGCCGTGCTGTCGGTGACCAGCGACAGCTACGACACGGTCGAGGCGTCCAGCCGGATCGAAGGGCGGCCGAGCACCGCCAACCCGCGCAAGGTGGAGGCCGCGCTGGGCGCGTTCGAGCGATGCGTCGACACCGACGACCTGGCCCGCCGGCTACGGGTCACCCGCTCCGCGCGGGTCACCCCGCTGATGTTCGAGAACGACCTGATCGACCGGGCCCGGGCCCACCGTCGCCGGCTGGTGCTGCCCGAGGGCACCGAGGAGCGGATCCTGCGCGCGGCGGAGGTGCTGCTGCGCCGGGGCGTCGCCGAGTTGACCCTGCTCGGCCGGCCGGACGAGATCGCCCGGCGGACCCGCGAGCTGGGCGTCGACGTCGGCGACGCGCAGGTGGTCGACCCGGCGGCCAGCGAGTGGCGGGACGAGTTCGCCGAGGCGTACGCGAAGCTGCGCGCGCACCGGGGCGTGACGCCGGAGCTGGCGTACGACGTGGTGGCGCAGCCCAACTACTTCGGCACCATGATGGTGCAGGCCGGACGCGCCGACGGGATGGTCTCCGGGGCCACCCACACCACGGCCGCCACCATCCGCCCCGCCTTCGAGATCATCCGTACCGTGCCCGGTGTCTCGGTCGCGTCGAGCGTCTTCTTCATGCTGCTCGCCGATCGGGTGCTGGTCTACGGCGACTGCGCGGTCAACCCGGACCCGGACGCCGCCCAGCTCGCCGACATCGCCATCTCGTCGGCCGACACCGCGGCCCGGTTCGGCATCGAGCCCCGGGTGGCGATGCTGTCCTACTCGACCGGCAGCTCCGGCGCCGGCGCGGACGTGGAGAAGGTCGCGGCGGCAACCAAGCTGGTCCGGGAACGCCGGCCGGAGCTGCTGGTCGAAGGCCCGATCCAGTACGACGCGGCGATCGACCCGCAGGTCGCGACCACCAAGCTGCCGGACAGCCCGGTGGCGGGTCGGGCCACCGTGTTCATCTTCCCGGATCTGAACACCGGCAACAACACCTACAAGGCGGTGCAGCGTTCCGCCGGCGCGGTCGCGGTCGGCCCGGTCATGCAGGGCCTGCGTCGGCCGGTCAACGACCTGTCGAGGGGCGCGACCGTGCCGGACATCGTCAACACGGTGGCGATCACCGCCATCCAGGCCGCCGCGGAGGCGCCCCGATGAGCCGCATCCTGGTCCTCAACAGCGGATCCTCGTCGGTCAAGTACCGGCTCTACGACGGCGACGACGTCCTCGACAAGGGCACCGTGGAGCGCGTCGGCGAGCCGGGCGGCGGGCCGGCCGACCACGAGAGCGCGGTCCGGGAGATCATCGACCGGCTCGACCGCACCGGGCTGGCCGGCGTCGGGCACCGGGTGGTGCACGGCGGGCGACGGTTCAGCGCCCCGGTGCTGATCGACGACGCGGTGGTCAGCGCGATCGAGGACCTCGTGCCGCTCGCCCCGCTGCACAATCCGGCCAACCTCGCCGGCATCCGGGTGGCCCGGGAGGCGCTGCCGGAAACCCCGCAGGTGGCGGTCTTCGACACCGCGTTCCACCACACGCTGCCCGACGCCGCCGCCACCTACGCCATCGACCGGGCCACCGCCGAGCGTTACGACGTCCGCAGGTACGGCTTTCACGGCACCTCGCACTCGTACGTCTCGCGGCGGGCCGCCGAACTGCTGGGCCGGCCGTACGCCGAGCTGAACAGCATCACGCTGCACCTGGGCAACGGGGCGAGCGCCTGCGCGGTGGCCGGCGGCCGGAGCGTCGCCACCTCGATGGGCATGTCCCCGCTGGAGGGCCTGGTGATGGGCACCCGCAGCGGCGACCTCGACCCGACGATCATCTTCCACCTGCGCCGCGCGGGCGGGATGGGTGTGGACGAGATCGACGACCTGCTCAACCACCGCAGCGGCCTGCTCGGGCTCACCGGAGCCAACGACATGCGGGAGGTGCTGGCCCGCCGGGACACCGGTGACCCGGCGGCGGCGCTGGCGTTCGACGTCTACTGCCGCCGGATCACCGGCTACGTGGGCGCGTACTACGCGCTGCTCGGGCGGGTCGACACGATCGCCTTCACCGCCGGGGTCGGCGAGCACGCCGCGGCGGTCCGGTCGGCGTCGCTGGCCGGCCTGGACCGGCTCGGCATCGCCGTCGACCCGACCCGCAACGACGGCGCGGGGGACCGGGTCGTCTCCCCGGAGGGCGCGGAGGTCGCGGTGCTGGTGATCGGCACCGACGAGGAGCGGGAGATCGCCCGGGAGACCCGCGAGGTGCTCGCCTGACTGCCGGTCGGCGTCGCGCGGGCGGGCTCAGCCCAGGGCGAGCCAGGCGGCCAGCACGACGACCACCACGGCGGCCACGGCGACGCCGATGATCAGCGGCAGTCGGGACGGGGCGGACGACGCCGCCGTGGCCGGCTCGGGCGCGTCGACGAAGGCACGGAACTGCGCTGTGTTGCCGCTCGGGTCGGTGTAGTTCTCAGTCATGCGCGTGACCCTAGCGAAGCCGGCCGGACCCGCGTGCCCCGCCGGGCCGGTGCCCCCGCCGCCGGGCGACCGGCTCGGGCAGACTCGGCCGGCCGGTGGAGGTTCCGCCCGGCCGGGTGGTGGGAGCAGCCGGCCCGGACGGCGGGCGCGGGCGGCCCGGTCGGCTGCCCGTCGTGCCGGGGTGACGGGGCAGCGGCTGGTGGCCGCGCTGATGACGGTGCTGCTGGCCGGGTGTGGGCCGGCCGTCGCCGCCTCCGACCCGGCCCCGGCCGCGGAACGGGCCGCGCCGGAGCGCCCCTACGCGGTGGGCGTGCGGGAATTCACCGTCGACCCGGACGGCCCCCGGCCCCTGCCGGTCACCGTCTGGTATCCGGTGGACCGCACGACCTCCCCCGGCCCGATCGCCGACGGCCCCTCGGACGCGGCACCCTCCCCTGGCCCGATCGCCGACGGCCCCTCGGCCACGGCACCCTCCCCGGACCGGTCCGGGCCGGGTCGCCGACCGGCCGTCACGCCGAGCCCCGCTACGCGGACCGGGCCGCGGGTGTGGCCCGGAGCGCCGGTGGCCACCGGGCGGTTCCCGGTGGTCGTGCACAGCCACGGACTGCGCAGCCTGCCCGCGCTGCACGCCGCACTGACCACCCGCTGGGCGGCGGCCGGCCTGGTGGTGGTCGCGCCCACCTATCCGCGTACCAACCGGCGGGCCCGGAACTTCTCCCGCGACGACGTCCGCAACCAGCCGGCCGACGCCTGGCGGCTGGTCCGCCACCTCGTCCGCCTGAGCACCCGCGCCGGTGATCCGCTCGGCGCGCACCTGGCCATGGACCGGCTCGCCGCCACCGGGCACTCGGCCGGCGGCCACACCACCCTCGGCATGTTCGCGTCCGCACCACCGGTCCCGCTGCGGGCGGCCATCGTGCTCGCCGGTGGCCGGCCGGCGGTCGGCCCGGTCCGACCGCTCGCGCCGGTGCTGTTCGTGCACGGCACCGCCGACCGGATCGTCCCGCACTCGATCGGCCGGGCCGCGTACGCCCGGTGCCTCGGGCCGGCCGCCTTCCTCAGCCTGCTCCGGCAGGGCCACGGCGAGTACCTCAACCCGGGCCGCCCCGGATTCGCCCCGGTGCTCGCCACCACCACCGACTTCCTCCGCTGGGCGCTCTACGCCGACCGGGCAGCACTGCGTCGCCTCCCCGCCGACGCCACCACGCCCGGTGTCACCACCTTCACCACCCGCTCCTTCCCCGCCTGAACCGCACCCGCCGCCCGCCACCCGCCACCCGCCACCCGCCGCCCGCCGCCCGCCGCTCGGAGTGTTAAGCGGGGGCCCCTGCTCTACCGCAGGCGTTAAGCGGGGGCCCCTCCTTACGATCGGCGGTAGCGTTGCGCGGTGGACGAGCTGGCGCAGCGGCAACTGGGTGCGATTCGAGACGTCGTCGACCTGGCCGGGGCGGCCGGGATCGAGGTCTGGCTGCGCGGCGGCTGGGCGATGGACTTCCACCTCGGCGCGGTGAGCCGCCCGCACGTCGACGTCGACTGGTACTGCTGGCGGCGTGACGCCGACCGGCTGGCGGCCCGGCTCGGCAGCCAGGGTTGGCGCCCCGACCCGCGGATGCCGGCCGCCAAGCAGCTCGACCTGTTTCGCGGCGACGTGGAGATGAGCTTCGCCTACCTCGATCGGGACGCGACCGGACGCGTGGTGGTCGGCGCCGGGCCGTGGGCGGGCACACCCCTGCCGCACGGGATGCTGGACGCGCCGCCCGGCCGGGTCGGCTCGTTCACCGCCCCGGTGATCAGTGTCACCGCGCAGATCGAGTTCAAGGAGATGTTCCCGGTCTGGATGCCGGAGCGTCCCCGCCGCGCCAAGGACGCCACCGACCTGACCCGCCTGCGGGCCTCGGTCGCCCGCCGCACGCCGAGCTGAGCGCCCCACCGCTCGCACCGCGTGTGAGAAGGGGCCCCTTCTCTACCACAGGCGTTAAGAGGGGGCCCCGCCTTAACGGCGCGAGGCACAATCGGGTTCATGCGCCGTCGTTTCGTCGCCCTGGTCAGCGCCGCACTGGTCGGCTCCGCGGCGGCCGGCTGCTCGGAGCCGGCCGCCCCGGCCGGGCGGCCCGCCGCCGACGCCCCACCGCGGGCCACCACGCCCGCCCCCCGGGTCGCTGCCGGCACGGCGCCCACGAAGAGCTTCGCGGTCGGCGTACGCCAGGTGAAGCTGAACCGCGACGGCGACCGCCCGCTGCCGGTAACGCTCTGGTACCCGGCGACGGGCGCGGCCGGCGGCACGGCCGAGCGGTCCGCGCCGGTGGCCGCCGGACGGTTCCCGGTGGTGCTGTTCAGCCACGGCCTGGACGCCCGGCCGGAGGACTATCAGGCGCTGCTGACCCGCTGGGCGGCGGCCGGGTTCGTGGTCGCCGCGCCGCGCTTCCCGCACACCGGACGGGGTGGCGACGGCAACCCGTTGGACGTGCTCAACCAGCCGGCCGACGTGTCGTACGTGTTGACCCGGGTGCTCGCGCTCGGCGAGACCGCCGGCGACCCGCTGCGCGGCCGGTTGGATCCGGAGCGGGTGGCCGCGACCGGGCACAGCGCCGGGGGCGTGACCACCATCGGGCTGTTCACCACCGGCCGGGACGAGCGGCTGGACGCCGGGATCGTGTTCGCCGGCACGGCGCTCGGCGTGGGCACCGCGTTCGCCGGCGCCGCCGCGCCGCAGCTGTTCGTGCACGGCGAGGCGGACGAGGTGGTGTCCTACGCCGCCGGCCGGGCCGTGTTCGACGCGGTGCCGTGGCCGAAGGCGATGCTCAGCCTCCCGAAGGGCGACCACGGCCGGGCGTTGCTCGGCGACGGGAAGGCGCTGCGGGTGGTCGCCGACACCACAGTCGAGTTCCTCCGCTGGACGCTCTACGGCGACCCCGCCGCGAAGAAGCGCCTCCCTACGGACGCATCTCGCGACAACCTCGCCACCCTCGACGACCGGTTGTAAGGAGGGGCCCCCTGTTAACGCCTGCGGTAGAGAAGGGGCCCTTTCTCACCATGCCGACTGGCTCACGCGGTGTGGTCGACGACCACCTTGCCGAAGACCTCGCCGGAGTGCAGCCGGGCGAACGCCTCCTCGATCTCCCCGAACGGCACCACCCGGTCCACCACCGGGCGGACCCCGCGCTCGGCGCAGAACGCGAGCAGCTCGGCCAGCTCGCCCGGGGTGCCCATGGAGGTGCCGAGGATCTCCAGCTGCATGGCGAAGACGCGGCGCAGGTTGACGGTGGGCTCGTGCCCGGCGGTGGCGCCGGAGACCACGATCCGGGCCATCGGGGCGGCCGACTTCAGCGAGTGCTCGAACGTGGCGGCACCGACCGTCTCGATCACCACGTCGACCCGTTCCGGCAGCCGGGCGCCGGGCTCCAGCGCGGTAGCGCCCAGCTCGGCGATCCGCTCCCGCTTGGCGGCGTCGCGGCTGGTCGCGTACACCCGCTTGCCGAGCGCGACGCCGAGCGCGACCGCCGCGGTGGCCACGCCGCCCCCGGCGCCCTGGACCAGCACCGACTCGCCGTCGGCGACCCGGCCCCGGGTGGTGAGCATCCGCCACGCGGTCAGCCAGGCCGTGGGCAGGCACGCCGCGTCGGTCGCCGACAGGCCGTCGGGCAGCGGCAGCAGGTTCATCCGGGGTACGGCGACCAGCTCGGCGAACGTGCCCGGGAAGCGCTCGGAGAGGATGGAGACCCCGCGCGGGTCGCCCGGGGTGGGCACCACCGGGTAGATGACCATCTCGTTGCCGTCCGGGTCGGTGCCGACCGCGTCGCAGCCCAGGATCATCGGGAGTTGGTCGGCGGTCAGGCCGACGCCGCGCAGCGACCAGAGGTCGTGGTGGTTGAGCGAGCTGGCCCGCACCCGCACGGTCACCCAGTCGTCCTGCGGGTGGGTCGGCTCGGGACGGTCGCCGACGGTGAGCGCGGCGAGCGGGTTGTCGGCGTCGAAGGCCGAGGCATAGGCGGCACGCATGATCCGCACGGTAACAAGCTGAGCGGCCGTTAAGAAGGGGCCCCGCCTCTACCGCAGGCGTTAAGAAGGGGCCCCTCCTTACACCTCAGCGGCGGGCGACGCCGTCGCGGCGGGCGGCTTCGGCGACCGCTTCGGCGACGGCCGGGGCGACGCGCGGGTCGAGCGGGGACGGCACGATCGCGTCCGCGGTGAGCGACTCGGCCACCACGCCGGCGATGGCGTCGGCGGCGGCCACCTTCATCGCCTCGGTGATCCGGGTGGCGCCGGCGTCCAGCGCGCCGCGGAACACGCCCGGGAAGGCGAGCACGTTGTTGATCTGGTTGGGATAGTCGCTGCGCCCGGTGGCGACCACCGCGACGTGCCGGGCGGCCACCTCGGGGTGCACCTCCGGGGTGGGGTTGGCCAGCGCGAAGACGATGCCGCCGGGGGCCATGCCGGCCACCGCCGCCTCGGGGATCTGGCCGCCGGAGACGCCGACCAGCACGTCCGCGTCGCGCAGCGCCTCGGTGACGTCACCCTGGCGGCCGTCGGCGTTGGTGAGGTCGGCGAGTTCGGCCTTGGTGCCGGTGAGTTCGCGGTGCCGGCCGATGATGCCGCGGGAGTCGCAGACCACCACCCGGGCCGGGTCGACGCCGCCGGCGATCAGCATCTTGGTGACCGCCACCCCGGCCGCGCCGGCGCCGCTGACCGCCACCCGCAGGTCGCCGAGCTTGCGGTTGAGCAGCGCCGCCGCGTTGCGCAGCGCGGCCAGCACCACGATCGCGGTGCCGTGCTGGTCATCGTGGAAGACGGGGATGTCCAGCGCCTCGTCCAGCCGGCGTTCCACCTCGAAGCAGCGCGGGGCGCTGATGTCCTCCAGGTTGATGCCGCCGAACGAGGGCGCGAGCGCCCGGACCGTGGCGACGATCTCGTCGACGTCCTGGGTGTCCAGGCAGACCGGCACCGCGTCCACGCCGGCGAACTGCTTGAACAGCACCGCCTTGCCCTCCATCACGGGCAGCGCGGCACGCGGGCCGATGTTGCCGAGGCCGAGCACGGCGGAGCCGTCGGTGACCACGGCGACGGTGTGCGACACCCAGGTGTAGGTGTCGGCGAGGTCGGGGTCGGCGGCGATCGCCTCGCAGACCCGGGCCACCCCCGGGGTGTACGCGAGGGAGAGGTCCTCCCGGCTGGTCAGCGGCACGGTGGAGGCGACGGCCATTTTGCCGCCGACGTGCAGTCGGAAGACGGGATCGGCGGGGTCCGGGGTGGACGCAGACATGGTGACTCCAGGATCTGTCGAGCAGACGGACCGGCCGGCGCGGTCAGCGGAGGTCAGCGACCGGCGGGGCGGCGGTGCGGGGGGTCACCCGGGCACTTTCCGAGCATAGTCACGCACCGGCTCCCAGGATGTGAGCGGGGTCATATCCATGACTACCCCTGTCCGCCCCTGATCCGGCCGGGGCGCGGCCACCAGCGGGCCACCACCCGGCCGCGCACGTCGGCCACCCCGTACGCCCGGGAGTCGTCGGTGACCAGGTCGTTGTCGCCGCGCAGCCACCAGCCGCCGTCGCGCGGCTCGACCGCGCGTTTGACCACGAGCAGGTCGGGCCGGCTGCGGAAGACCGCGATCACCACGTCGCCGGGGCGGATCGGGCGGCCACCGGTGCGGACCAGCACCGCGTCGCCGTGGCGCAGCGTCGGCGACATGGAGGGACCGGTTATCAGGACGGGCAGCACGGGTTTCACCTCCCGCCCGCTGGAAAGCATCTCCAGGAGTAGTGTCGTCTTGGATCATCGCAAACATCCCGTGGAGGACCCTGATGCGCCTTCCTCGCATCCTCATGCCCCGTACGACCGCCAGCGCCCACTGTGACCTGCCCTGCGGCGTCTACGATCCGGCTCAGGCCCGGATCGAGGCCGAGTCGGTCAAAATGATCTGCGAGAAGTACCAGGCGAACACCGACCCGGAGTTCCGCACCCGCGCCATCCTGATCAAGGAGCAGCGGGCCGAGCTGGTCAAGCACCACCTGTGGGTGCTCTGGACCGACTACTTCAAGCCGCAGCACTTCGAGAAGTACCCGCACCTGCACCAGCTCTTCAACGAGGCCACCAAGCTGGCCGGGGCGGCCGGCGCCAAGGGCGGCACCGACCCGGCGAAGGCCGACGAGCTGCTCTCCAAGATCGACGAGATCTCCAAGATCTTCTGGGAGACCAAGCAGGCGTGACCACGCCGGCCACGGCACCGACGATCCGGCCGGTACGTCCCGAGGACGTGCCGGCCGTCGTCGCCATGGTGCACGAACTCGCCGACTACGAACGCGCGCCGGAGCAGTGCCACCTCACCGCGGAGCAACTCCACGCGGCGCTGTTCGGCAGCGCCCCGGCGTTGTTCGGGCACGTCGCGGTGGACGCCTCGGACGAGCCGGTGGGCTTCGCGCTCTGGTTCCTCAACTTCTCCACCTGGGCCGGCGTGCACGGCATCTACCTGGAGGACCTCTACGTCCGGCCGGACGCCCGGGGCACCGGCGTCGGCCGGCTGCTGTTGGCCGCCCTGGCCGCGATCTGCGTCGAGCGCGGCTACCAGCGGCTCGAGTGGTGGATGATCAATTGGAATCCGGCGGCCCGGTTCTACGCCGCGATCGGCGCCAGGGCGATGGACGAGTGGACGCCGTACCGGCTGGCCGGGGCCGCGTTGCGCGACCTCGCCGCGCGGGCGACGCCCGCACCCACCCACCCGGCCGCCTGACCGGGTAGAGTCCCGCACCGGGGGGATGAGGCGTGACTCAACTGACCGGGCAGCCGACGACGGATGACGACGTCGTGCACCTCACCGTGCCCGCCGACGGTGGTTACCTCGGCGTGCTCCGCACCGCCACGGCCGGGCTCGCGGCCCGGCTCCAGTTCGCCCTCGACGAGATCGAGGATCTGCGCATCGCGGTCGACGAGGCGTGCGCCATGCTGCTCGCCATCGCCACCCGCGACGCCGAGTTGGAGTGCCGCTTCGCGGTCACCGAGGACGCGCTCACCGTCGAGGTGACCGTGCCGACGGTGCGGGGGGCGACGCTGCCGTCCGAGTCGTCCTTCGCCTGGAAGGTGCTCACCGCGCTGACCACCTCGGCGGGCGCCCGGGCGGCCGACGGCCGGGCCACCATCTCGCTGCTGACCCGCCGTTCCAGCGTCTTCTGACCCGTCCGGCGGGAGAGCCGGTGGCTAGTGACCGGCCGGGTCGCCGAAGCCGAGCGCCCGGTTGGTCGGGCCGCTGACCAGCAGCCCGGCGACGCCGAGCCCGAGCGCCATCAGCGGCAGCCCGAGCCAGGCCATCCCGCCCTGGATCATGTACCACCCGATCGGCAGCAGCATGAGCTGAAGCACGATGGCCGGCGCGCGGGCGCCCGCCCGCCGCCGGGACAGCGCGCCGCCGAGCGCCCAGAGCGCGACCGCCCCGGCGACCGCGAACGCGGTCACCAGCAGCGCCGAGGTCAGGTCGGTGGTGCGGGCGGTGAGGTCGGACCAGATCAGCCACACCGCGACCAGCCCGAGCGCCACCGCCTCGGCGCGCAGCAGGAGCACCGCCGCGCGGAGCGGGCCGGGCACCGGGTCGGAGTCGATCGTCACGGCCGTCACGATACCGGTGGGTAGGCGCGGTAATGTGCCGCCCATGCGGGCCGTCCTGGTAGTCAATCCGAAGGCCACCACCACCAGCGAGCGCAGCCGGGACGTGCTGGTCCGGGCTCTGCGCAGCGAGGTCGACCTGTCGGTGCGCTACACCCGCCGACGGGGCCACGCGATGGATCTGGCCCGGGAGGCCGCCCAGGAGGGCGTCGACCTGGTGGTCACGCTCGGCGGCGACGGCACGGTCAACGAGGTGGTCAACGGGTTGATGGCGGCGGAGCCGCCGACGTTCCGCACCGGGCCGACCTCGGCCGAGCGGCTGCCGGCGCTGGCCACCGTGCCGGGCGGCTCGACGAACGTCTTCGCCCGCGCCCTCGGCCTGCCCCGGGAGTGGCCGGACGGCACCAGCATGATCCTGGAGGGGTTGCGGCTGGGTCGGTCCCGCACGATCGGGCTGGGCCGCGCGGACGACCGCTACTTCACGTTCTGCGCGGGCTTCGGCCTCGACGCGGCGGTCATCCGCCGGGTGGAGCAGTCCCGCAAGCGGGGGCGCGTGTCCACCCCGGCGCTCTACTTCCGCTCGACGGCGAGCCAGTACTTCGTCGGCTCGGACCGCCGGCACCCGTCGATCACGTTGGAGCGCCCGGGTGAGGCGCCGGCGACGGAGTTGGCGACCGCCATCATCCAGAACACCGCGCCGTGGACCTATCTCGGCGACCGCGAGATCAACCCGAATCCGGAGGCGTCGTTCGATCTCGGGCTCGACGTGCTCGCCATCCGTCAGCTCAGGGTGGCCAGCACCGCACGGACGGTGACCCAGTTCTTCTCCCGGCAGCCCGATCCACATGGCAAGCAGGTGCTCCGGTTGCACGACCTGGCGGAGTTCACGCTGGTCACGACGCGCCCGCTGCCGTTCCAGCTCGACGGCGACTATCTCGGCGAACGGGAAAAAGTCAGATTCACCTCCGTGCCGGCCGCACTGAGAGTAATCTGCTAGGTCTCGGGTATCCCCGTCGGTTGACGCGGGCCCCCCACCGCGCAGGGGTGAGGTGGCCGCCACGCCGAGGAAGGGTGCCGGAAATGTCAGCAACGTCACGCAGACCGTACTATATTGATCCTCGACTGTGGCACGCCGGGTAACGAGAGCCCTCGTAAACCGGGACAAATGGGTGGTGAGCCCGCTCACTGTTCGGAGTTTTCCGAGCGTCACCCTTGACATCGCTGTAGTTCGTGAAAGTATTCACAAGCGAACTCGTGTTACCGGGACATTGCCTGGATATGCTCGTCCGGTTGAGCTGTTCCAGCAGGTCCCGGGGCCCGCAGCCTGCTCACGCAGCGCCGAATTGACGGATGCTGACCGTCACCGATCGGCAATGCGGACGCATATAGGAATAGCAACAAAGCGTTATCTGGCCATCCACTAAGAATGAGGAGTGTTGCCGCCATGGACTGGCGCCACGATTCGGTCTGCCGCGACGAGGACCCGGAGCTGTTCTTCCCGATCGGGACGTCCGGTCCGGCCCTCCTGCAGGTGGAGCAGGCGAAGGCCGTCTGCCGGCGCTGCCCCGTGACCGACCAGTGCCTGCAGTGGGCGCTGGAGTCCGGTCAGGACGCCGGCGTCTGGGGCGGGATGAGCGAGGAGGAACGCCGCGCGGTGAAGCGCCGCGGCGGTCTCCGGGTGCTGCGCGCTCACTCCGCCTGACCCACATCACACGCGAACGCCCCGGCCGGGTTCCCGGCCGGGGCGTTCTGCGGTCCGGGCCGGTCAGCCCGCAGCCGCCGTCACCCGACGCCGCACCAGGTCGGCCAGCTCCGGCAGATCGTCGAGCGGGTCGGCGACCGCCACCGCCCCGGCCGCGCGGGCCGCCGCGCGTACCCCGTCGTGGAACCGGCCCGGGGCCAGGAAGTAGGCCGCCACCGCGACCCGGCGGGCGCCCGCCGCACGCAGCCGCGCCACCGCGCCGCCGACCTCCGGGGGCGCCGCCGAGGCGTACGAGACCCGGCAGCGCACGCCCAACTCGGCGCCGAGCGCTGCGGCGACCCGGCCCACCGAGGCACGCGCGCCGGGGTCGCGGGTGCCGGCCGCGGCCAGCACCACCGCGTCCGCGTCCGCGCCGGCCGCCTCGGCCAGCCGGCGCCGCAGCGCGGCCAGCAACCGGCCGTCGACCACGCCGCCGGTCGGCCCGAGCACGTCGGTCACCCGCACGTCGAGGTGCGCGCCGGCCGCCGCCACCGCCGCCGGGATGTCCACCTTCCGGTGGTACGCGGCGGTCAACAGCAACGGCACCAGCACCACCCGGGAGTGCCCCTCGCCCGCGAGCCGCCGCAGCACCTCGCCCGGCCCGGGATCGGTGTGGTCGAGCCAGCTCGGCAGCACCGGTCGGCCCGGCCAGGCGACCGCCACCGCCCGCGCCAGCGCCCGGGTCGCGTCCGCCGCGCGCGGGTCACGACTGCCGTGCGCCACCAGCACCACCGGTGGCGCACCCGTCAGGTGTGCAGCCCGCACTCGGTCTTCTCGAACATCGCCCACCGCCCCGCACGCGGGTCCTCCCCCGCCTTCGTGCGGCGGGTGCACGGCCAGCAGCCGATCGAGCCGTAGCCCTTGGCGAACAGCTCGTTGACCGGGATGTCGTAGCGGGCCACGTACGCGTCCACCTCGCGCTGCGTCCAGGCCGCGATCGGGTTCACCTTCACCTTGCCGCGGCGCGGGTCGAACCCGACCACAGGCGTGTTGGCCCGGGTCGGCGACTCGTCCCGGCGCAGCCCGGCGGCCCAGGCGTCGTACCCGGCGAGCGCCCGCTCCAACGGCTCCACCTTGCGCAGTTGGCAGCAGTCGTCCGGGGAGCGGTTGAACAGGCGGGGGCCGTACTGGCCGTCCTGCTGGCCCACGGTCATCCGGGGGCGGATCGAGCGGACCCGCACCGGCATCCGCCGGGCCACCTCGTCCCGGACCCGCAGCGTCTCCGGGAAGTGCAGGCCGGTGTCCAGGAACACCACGTCCACGCCGGGGGCGACCCGGGAGACCAGGTGCGCCACCACGCCGTCGGCCATCGAGCTGGTCACGCAGAACCGGTCGCCGAACGTCTGCGCCGCCCAGCGGGCGATCTCCAGCGCGGGCGCGCCCGCCAGCTCCCGCCCGGCCTCCTCGGCCAGCGCGCGCAACTCCTCCGGGCTGCGCCGGGCCGGGTCCGCCTCGGCGGTCGCGCCGGCGCCGACCAGGCCCAGACCGGCGGCGGAGAGCAGGCCGGTCACCGGTTCACCGCCCGGCTCAACAGGCCGGTGAACCTCACCGCGAAGACGCGCGCGCAGGCGTGGCACTCCCAGGCGCCGTGCCCGGCCTCGTGCGGTCGCAGGTCCTCCTCGCCGCAGTAGGGGCAGTAGAGAGGCGCAGACCGAGCGTCACTCATCGAAGCTCCTCCTCGTCGACCCTGATCACCCAGTTGGCGAAGCGCTCGCCGTCGGTCCGGCCGGCCAGGTAGCGCCGGGCCAGCCGCTCCACGTACTCCGGAAGTTCGTCGGAGGTGGTCTTCAGACCGCGCAGCTTGCGGCCGAAGCCGGCGGTCTGCCCGGCGGCCATGCCGAGGCCGCCGCCGAGGTGCACCTGGAACCCCTCGACCTGCCGGCCGTCCGGGCCGACCACGAGCTGGCCCTTGAGCCCGATGTCCGCGACCTGGGTGCGGGCGCAGGCGTTCGGGCAGCCGTTGAGGTGGATGGAGATGTCCGCGTCGAAGTCGCGCAGCCGCTCCTCCAGCCGGGCCACCAGCTCCTCGCCGCGCCGCTTCGTCTCGACGATGGCCAGCTTGCAGAACTCGATGCCGGTGCAGGCCATGGTGCCGCGCCGCCAGGCCGACGGCCGGGCCTCCAGGCCGATCCCGCGCAGCGCGGTCACCAGCTCCTCGGTCCGCTCCGGCGCCACGTCCAGCACCAGCAGCTTCTGGTACGGGGTGAGCCGCACCCGGTCGCTGCCGTGCGCCTCGACCACGTCGGCGAGCGCGGCGAGCTGGGTGCCGGAGACCCGGCCCACCACCGGGGCCGCGCCCACGTAGCTGGCGCCGTCGCGCTGCGGGTGCACGCCGATGTGGTCGACCGGCTTCGCCGGCAGCTCCGCGGCCGGACCGTCGAGCAGGGCCCGACCCAGGTAGTCCTTCTCCAGCACCTCGCGGAAGCGCTCCACGCCCCAGTCGGCCACCAGGAACTTCAGCCGGGCCCGGTTGCGCAGGCGGCGGTAGCCGTAGTCGCGGAAGATGCCGACCACCCCCGCCCACACGTCCGGCACCTCGTGCAGCGGCACCCAGACGCCGAGCCGCTTGGCCAGCATCGGGTTGGTGGAGAGGCCGCCGCCGACCCACACGTCGAAGCCCGGCCCGTGCTCCGGGTGGTCCACGCCGAGGAACGAGATGTCGTTCGCCTCGTACGGCGTGTCGACCAGCCACGAGATCGAGGTCTTGAACTTGCGGGGCAGGTTGGAGAACTGCTTGTCGCCGACGTACCGGCGGACGATCTCGTCGATCGCGGGCGTGGGGTCGAGCAGTTCGTCCCGGGCCACCCCGGCCACCGGGCTGCCGAGCACGATCCGGGGGCAGTCGCCGCACGCCTCGGTGGTCTGCAGGCCGACCGCCTCCAGCCGGCGCCAGATCTCCGGCATGTCCTCGACCCGGATCCAGTGGTATTGGATGTTCTGCCGGTCGGTGATGTCGGCGGTGTCCCGGGCGAACTCCCGGGAGATCTCCGCGATCACCCGGAGCTGCGCCAAGCTGAGCTGGCCGCCGTCCACCCGCACCCGGAGCATGAAGAACTCGTCCTCCAGCTCGTGCGGCTCCAGCACGGCGGTGCGCCCGCCGTCGATGCCGGCCTTGCGCTGGGTGTAGAGGCCCCACCAGCGGAACCGGCCGCGCAGGTCCTGCGGGTCGATCGAGGCGAAGCCCCGGTGGGCGTAGATGTTCTCGATCCGGTCCCGCACGTTCAGCGGGTCGTCGTCCTTCTTGATCCGCTCGTTGGGGTTGAGCGGCTCGCGGTGCCCGAGCGCCCACTGGCCTTCGCCACGCGGCCGGCGGGGCGCCCGGGCGGCGGGAGCCGGGTGGTCCGAGTGGGTCGGGGTGCTGCTGACCGCCATCGCGGCGTCCTCCGTTGTCTGCTGCGGTGCCTGGGAGCGCGGACGCGACGGCCGGCCCTTCACGGGCCGTGGACGGCGGTGTCGATGACGGCCGGCGCGGATACGCGCCCGAGACAGATGGGTCGGGCGTCGTCAGTGGGCCGGACAGATCGCGCTGCGCACGCGGCCGTAGTCGACGTGGCGACGGGCCACGAAGCGGCGGACGACAGCGGCGGTCATGTGCCTCATGCTGCCACACCACGTGGTCTCCGGCCACCGACCGGCGCTGTGATCCCACATCACGGGCCCCACCCAGATCGACGCCCATCCACGCGCGTCCACCTTTTGTGACCTGTCCCATTCTCACTCTCGCCGCGGCTGCCACGGCCGTGATCAAGGAGTTTGCGTCATCGAGAGCGCCACCGCCGACGCGAACTCCTTGATCAACCCCCGTCGTCGGGGCGAGAGCGAGAGCGGGGATGGGGAAGATTCGTGGAGGGGGGTGGGAGGGTGGGGGTGGCGTGTGAGGCTGCGGGGTGTGAGCGCGCCTACCGAGCCTGCGCCGCCTCGGGTCCGGGGCCGGGCGGTGTGGGCGGTCCCCGGCCTATTGGCGCTGGTGGTCACGCTGGCCGGGATTGGGCACGCACAGCCGTGGCGGGACGAGCTGGCGACCTGGAGCGCCGCGACCCGCCCGCTGCCGGACCTGGTCCGGCTGACCCGCACCATCGACGCCGCCACCGGGCCGTACTACCTGCTCATGCACGGGTGGACCGCGCTGGCCGGCACTTCACCCACCGCGCTGCGGCTGCCCTCCGCGCTGGCCATGGCGTCCGCCGCCGCGCTGACCGCCCGGCTCGGCGCGCGCCTTGCCGGTGACCGGGCCGGCCTGCTGGCCGGGCTGCTGTTCGTGGTGCTGCCGACCACTTCGCGGTACGGCCAGGAGGCCCGCCCGTACGCGCTCGCGACGCTGCTCGCCGTGGTCGCCACGCTGCTACTGGTCGAGGCCCTGCGCCGGCCGTCCCGGTGGCGCTGGACCGGGTACGCGCTCGCGGTCGCCGCCCTCGTGCTGCTCCACCTGATCGCGCTTACCCTGCTCACCGCGCACGCCGTGGCGGTGCTGCTGACCGCCGTGCGCGGCCCGGCCGCCGCCGGCCTCGACCCACCCGCCGCCGGCCTCACCCCACCCGCCGCCGGCCTCACCCCACCCGCCAGCTCCCGACCGGACCCACCCGACGCGACCTCGCCCGGCCGCAGACACCCACAGCATTCCACCCACCCCGGACATCGGCCGCGAGTGGAACGCCATGGGTGTCACGGCGCCCCCGAGACACCCGCAGCGTTCCACTCACCGGCGACATCGACCGCGAGTGGAACGCCATGGGTGTCACGGCACGGCACGAGTGGCGAGCCGCGCGCGGAACCGGGGCACGTGGCCGGCGGGGCTCAAGACGGCTCGGGGAGACGGGTGCCCGGCGGGCGGATGCTCGCGCGGTGGCTCGTGGCGCTGGTGCCGGCCGTCGTACTCGTCACCCCGCTGGCGGTGATCGCCCGGGGCCAGCGCGGCCGGCAGCTCGACTGGGTGGACCCGGCCCGCCTGCCGGATCTGGCGTCGCTGCCCGGTGGGCTGGCGCAGAGCGCGGTCGTGGGCGGGTTCCTCCTGGGGCTCGCCGCGCTCGGCGTGGTCCGGCTCGGCCGGCGGGCGCTACTGCCGGGAGCGGCGGTGCTGCTGCCGGTGCTGCTGCTCTTCGCCGCCGGCACGGTGGTCCCGCTGTGGGTGACCCGCTACCTGGTCTTCACCGTGCCGTTCGCCTGCCTGCTGGCCGGCGTGGCCCTGGCCCGGGTACGACTCGGGCCGGCGCTGGTCGTGGTGGCCCTGGCCGGGCTGCTCGGACTACCCGACCAGGCGGCGCTGCGCCGGACCCACGAGTGGCCCCGCACCGCGCCGGTCGACTACGCGGGCGCGGCCGGCATCATCGCCGCCGGGCAGCGGCCGGGCGACGCGGTCGTCTACTCGCCCCGGGACGGCTGGCTCTTTCCCGACCTCGGTCTCGCGTACCACCTGGGGTCGGGGCTGCCGCGCGACGTGCTTGTGGTCCGTGACCAGCGGGCGGACGCGAGCCTCTGGGCCGTCGAGTGCGGCGAACCGGCCCGCTGCCTGGCCGGAGTGGACCGGGTCTGGCTCGTCGTCACCGGCCGCCGGACCGACCCCCTGGCGGCGGTGCCCGGCGCGAAGGGCGAGGCGCTGCGCGACGGTTTCACGGTCCGCCAGGTCTGGCCCCGCCCGGGTCTCACGGTGGCGCTGCTCGTCCGGTGACCGGCCGGGCTCGACCGGACGGCCGCCGGCCGGGGGTCAGCCCGACAAGCGGTCGGTGGTGCCCCGGGCCAGCGGCACGACGAGGACCGCCTCGGTGCCGCCGGCCGCGCCGTTGCGCAGCTCGATGGTGCCGCGCAGCTCGCCGGTGACCAGGGCCCGGACGATCTGGAGCCCGAGGTTGCCGCCGCGTTCGGCGTCGAACTGCCCGGGCAGGCCGCGGCCGTTGTCGGCGACCGAGACGTGCAGTTGCTTGCGGTGCCGGTGCACCGAGACCACCACCTCGGGTCGGGGCGCGTCGGCCGGCGCGGGTTCGCTCTCCTCGTCGACCGCGGGGAAACCGTGTTCGACGGCGTTGAGCAGCAACTCGTTGAGCACCATCACCAGCGAGGTGGCGATCTCGGCGGGCAGGACGCCGAAGCTGCCCGTGCGGCGCATGCCGACGGTCAGCTCGGTGGCGGCCACCTCGGTCGCGGCGCTGGCCACCCGGTCGACGATGCCGTCGAACTCCACCGCCTCGTCGCTGGACATGGAGAGCGTCTCGTGCACCAGCGCGATCGAGGCGACCCGGCGTACCGACTCCTCCAGCGCGACCCGGGCCTCCGGCATGGCGACCCGGCGGGCCTGTAGGCGCAGCAGCGCGGCGACGGTCTGCAAGTTGTTCTTCACCCGGTGGTGGATCTCCCGGATGGTGGCGTCCTTGGTGATCAGGGCGCGGTCCCGGCGGCGTACCTCGGTGATGTCGCGGACCAGCACCAGCGCGCCGATCGGCACGCCGGCGGGCATCAGCGGCAGGGCCCGGGTGAGCATGGTGGCGCCCCGGGCGTCGACCTCCCGCCGGGGCGGGGCCTCACCGCGCAGCGCGGCGAGGACCGCGTTGCCCGCGTCGGTGCCTTCGAGGGGGTCGCCGGCCAGCCGGCGGTGCAGTTTGGCCAGGTCCTCGCCGACCAGGTGGGAGGCGAAGCCGAGCCGGCGGTACGCGGACTGCGCGTTCGGGCTGGCGTAGGTGACCTTGCCGTTGGCGTCCAGCCGCACCAGGCCGTCGCCGACCCGGGGCGCCGAGGTGGTCTCGCCCGGGTGCCGCGGCGGCGGGAACGTCCCGTCGGCGATCATCTGGGCCAGGTCGTCGGCGGTGGTCAGGTAGTTCAGTTCGAGCTGGCTCGGGGTACGCGCGGTGGAGAGGTTGGTGTCCCGCCCCACCACGGCGATCACCTGGCCGCTCTCGCCGTCGCCGGTGCGCAGGCGCACCGGGATGGCCTCGTGCCGGGCGGGCACGTCGCCGTACCAGACCGGGTCACCCTCCCGCCAGATCCGGCCCTGCCGGTGGGCGACCTCCAGGTGCGCCACCTCGGGGCCGCCGACGATCCGGCCGACCTGGTCGTCGAGGTAGGCGGTCGGGGCGGTGGTCGGGCGCACCTGGGCGACGCAGAGGAAAGTGCCGTCGCCGTCCACCGGCACCCAGAGCAGCAGGTCGGCGAAGGACAGGTCGGACAGCAGCTGCCAGTCACCGGCGATGCGGTGCAGGTGGTCGATGTCCGCCGGCCGGAGCGTGGTGTGCTCCTCGGCGAGGTCACGGAGGGTGGACACGCCCCACAGCGTGCCACGCCGGGCTCACATCGTCGCGGTGACCTTCTTCAACCCGCGGGGCGAGTCCGGGTCCTCGCCCCGGGCCAGCGCCAGGGCCAGCGCGAGCCGTTGCAGCGGCAGGATGTCGAGCAGCGGCGCGTAGCGCTCGTCGACCTCCGGCACCGCCATCCGGGTCGTGCCGACGTCGGCGGAGCCGACCACCACCACGTCGGCCCGGCGTTCGCCGAGCCGGGGCAGCACCTCGCGCATCGACTCGCCGCCGGGGCCGGAGCCGACCACGGCGAGCACCGGCACGTCCGGGTCGGTCATGGCGAGCGGGCCGTGCAGCAGGTCGGCGCCGGAGAAGGCGAGCGCCGGCAGGTAGGACGTCTCCATCAGCTTCAGCGCCGCCTCCCGGGCGGTCGGGTACGCGTAGCCCCGGCCGGTGGTGACGAGTTGGGCGGCGAAGCGGTAGCGCGGGGCGAGCCGGGCCGGGGTGTCGTCGGCGAGGGTCCGCGCGGCCAGCTCGGGCAGCCGGGCCAGGGCGGCCAGTTCCTCGGCGGGCAGCACCCCGTCGCCGGCGCGTACCCCCTCGATCAGCATCAGCAGCGCGAGCAGCTCGGCGGTGTAGGTCTTGGTGGCGGCGACCGCGCGTTCGTGGCCGGCGGCCACGTCCACGCTGAGTTCGGCGGTCTCGACAAGTGGCGAGTCGGGGTTGTTGGTGACCGCGAGGGTGAGCGCGCCGGAGGCGCGGGCCACCCGGAGCACCTCGGCCAGGTCGGGTGAGCCGCCGCTCTGGCTGACGCCGACGACGAGCGCGTCGGACAGGTCGGGCCGGGCGCCGAAGACGGTGATCGCGCTGGGCGAGGCCAGCCCGGCGGGCAGCCCGAGGCGGATCTCGGTGAGGTAGGCGGCGTAGAGCGCGGCGTGGTCGGAGGTTCCCCGCGCGGTGAAGACCACGTGGCGGGGTCGCCGCCGCGCGACGGCCGCCGCGACCCGGGCGATCGCGGCGGCGGGCTCGGTGGTGAGCAGCCGTTCGTAGCCCGCCGGCTGCTCGTCGATGTCGGCTGCCATGCCGGCCCCTGGACGCGTCACCGAGCACCCCCTTCTGCGCGATTGCCGCGCGATCGATGCTCAGTCTTGCACGTTTTGGCCGAGACGAGCAAAGCAACGAACAGCATTGCGCAGTGGATCACCATCTGGCGGCAAGATCCCCTACGCTGGCCCGGCCGACCGACCCCGACGACGGAAGGACGACGTGCCCGAGGACGACGCCGCGCTCTCCGCGGAGGAGGAACTCGCGCTGGCCCGGCTGGCGCTGGGCGAGGGTGACCTCCGGCACGCCGCCGACCACGTCGCCGCCGCGCTGGTGCGCTCCCCCACGCTGCCCGAGGCGCACGAGACACTCGCCCGCCTGGCCGCGGCCAGCGGCGGCGACCTGGACCTGTTCCCCCTCGGCCAGCACGCCTTCGTCGGCGCCGTGGTGGCCCGGGCACACCTGCTCGCCGCCGCCGGCCGCCCCGCCGAAGGGCTCGACCTGCTGGCCGCCGCCACCGGCTACGCGCCCGGGGCGCCATGGGCCGCCGTGCCCTGGGTCACCGCCGCCGACCTGCCCGAGCGGCTCGACCCGGAGCGCACCGCCCGGATCCTCATGCAGGTCTGCGCGGTCACGCCCGACCCCGTCCCGCGCCGGCTGCGCGAGCCACTGCTGCCCTACCTCACCCTGGCCCGCAACGCGATCACCGTGCATCCCAGCCACCCGCTGCTGCTGGGCGCGGCGTCCGCGCTGGCCCGGCGACTCGGCGAGGTCGCCCTCGCGGTCGCCTGGGCCACCCGGGGGGTACGCGCGGAGCCCACCAAGCTCGGCGAGGTGTGGCTCGGGTACGCGTACCGCAGCGCCGGCCGCACCGACGACGCGCTCGCCGCGCTGGAACGCGCGGTCGCGCTCGACCCGGACGACCTGGCGGTGTACGCGGACATCGCCGGCACGCTTGCCGATCACGGCCGCCTCGACGCGGCGCTGGGCTGGGTCGACCGGGCGCTGGCGAAGGACCCGACGTTCGACTGCGCCGTGCACACCGCGCACCGGCTGCGCTTCCAGCGCGACGGCGACGTGGACCACCTGGTGGCGCTCGCCGACTTCGTCCGCGACCACCCGGACGACTCGCACGAGCACGGCGACCTCGCCGAGTGCTGCCGCGGACGCCCGTGGCTGGGCCAGGTCACCCCCGGCGGCCCGGATCCCGCCCCCGCGCCGCCCGCCGACGTGACGCACCCGTCGGCGAACGCGGCGCGGCGGCTCCAGCGGCTGACCCACCCGGCCTGGTCGCACCCACCGGCCGCCTACGACGCCGCGGTCGGACTGGCCACGCTGGACCTGGCCGACCTGCTGGGGCTGCTGGCGTACCCGCCGGATGCGCCACCCACCGCGCTTGGCCGGGTACTCGGCGAGCAGGATCCCGCGCTCTGGGCGCGCTCCGCGCAGGTCTGGGCCTGTCTCGGCCTGCTGCACCATCGCACCGACGAACCGTGGGCGGAGTCGACCCGCCACCGGGTGCTGCGGGACCTGGCCGGCGGCGAGCCCGGGCCGATCGGCGAGGCGGCACTGTTCGCCCTGGTCACCGCCGCCTGGGTGGACCCCACGGCACGCGCCGACGTGGCCGCCCTGGTGGCCGGGCGGCTCAGCGCAGCGGCGGCCGGCCCCACCCGCCGGAACCCGCCGGCGGTGTCGTTGGCGCACCTGGCCCGGGCCACCCCGGCCCTCGACGGGACCGCCCGGGCCACCGCCGACGCGGTGATCGCCGAGGCCGGCAGCGGCCCGCTGCGCCGGCTGTGGCGACGCCTCACCGCCCTCTTCCGCCGCGCCTGAGCGCGCCGGGTGGGCCGTTAAGAAGGGGCCCCGGTACAACGCCAGGCGTTAACCGGGGCCCCTTCCTTACACCTCAGACCGGGGCCTTGCCGAGCGCGACCTCGGCCTCGTCCTCCGGGGTGGCGCCGGCGGGCGGGACGTCGTTCGTCGCGCGCAGCGGCACCTCCTTGATGAACCAGGCGAGCACCGGAACCGCCACGGTGAAGAAGACCGCCCACAGGAACACGTGCGAGATGGCGTCGGCGAGCGCGCCGAGGACCAGCTCCCGCGCCGGGCCGGTGAGCTCCTTGAGCTTCTCCAGGTCCATCGCCCCGCCCTCGCCGCCGCCCTTGCCGGCGAACGCGGGGCCGGCCGGCGAGTCGGCCAGCCGGTTCGCGAAGATGGCGCCGAAGAGCGAGACCCCGAACGAGCCGCCGATGGACCGGAAGAAGGTGGCCGCGCCGCTCGCCGCGCCCAGGTCCTTCTGCTCGACGCTGTTCTGCGCGATCAGCATCGAGGTCTGCATGAGGAAGCCCATGCCGACGCCGAGCACCACCATGTAGAGCGAGGACTGCACCTTGCTGGTGCCCAGGTCGAGCAGGCTGAGCAGGCCCATGCCGAGCGCCATCACCACGCCGCCGACGATCGGGAAGGCGCGGTAGCGACCGGTCTTGGTGATCGTCCGGCCGACCACGAGCGAGACCACGAGCATGCCGAACATCAGCGGAAGCAGCAGCAGGCCGCTGTTGGTGGCCGAGGCGCCCTGCACGGTCTGCTGGTAGAGCGGCAGGAAGTTCATCGCCCCGAACATGGCGAAGCCGAGCAGGAAGCCGATCACCGAGATGAGCGCGAAGTTGCGGTTGGCGAACAGGCCCAGCGGCAGGATCGGCTCGGGCACCCGCCGCTCCACGAGCGCGAACGCCGCGAGCGCGACCGCCGCCAGCACGGCCAGGCCGAGGATCTGCGCCGAGGCCCAGGCGTACTCGTTGCCGCCCCAGGTGGTGACCAGCACGATCGCGGTGATGCCGACGGAGAGCAGCGCCGCACCCAGCCAATCGATCTTGTGCTCGGTGCGGTACTTCGGCAGGTGCATGGTGGTGGCGAGGACCAGCAGCGCCACGCCGCCGAGCGGCAGGTTGACGTAGAACGCCCAGCGCCAGGAGAGGTGATCGGTGATGAAGCCGCCGACCAGCGGGCCGGCCACCATGGCGATGGCCATGATGCCGGCGATCATGCCCTGGTAGCGGCCCCGCTCGCGGGGCGGGACCAGGTCACCGATGATCGCCATGACGCCGACCATCAGGCCGCCGGCGCCGAGGCCCTGGACCGCCCGGAACGCGATCAGCTCCGTCATGCCGCTGTCGGTGCCGCCGAAGACGCCGGAGCCGGACATGCCGCAGAGCGCGGAGCCGACGAGGAAGACGACCACCGCGGTGAGGAAGACCGCCTTGCGGCCGTAGAGGTCACCGAGCTTGCCCCAGATCGGGGTGGACACCGTGGTGCCCAGCACGTACGCGGTGACCACCCAGGTGAAGTGGTCGGCGCCGCCGAACTCGAAGACGATGCGCGGCAGCGCGGTGCTGACGATCATATTGTCGAGCATCGCGAGCATCATCGCGATCATCAGGCCGAACAGGACGACGCGGACGTTCGGTCTCGCGGTGACCGGGGC
This sequence comes from Micromonospora sp. NPDC050980, assembly GCF_040653835.1. NCBI lineage: Bacteria > Bacillati > Actinomycetota > Actinomycetes > Micromonosporales > Micromonosporaceae > Micromonospora > Micromonospora sp. NPDC050980. The sequence goes on from NZ_JBFAGS010000001.1 coordinate 90,492, forward strand.
TGGTTGACTCATGGGTAGGCTCCCCCGCAGATCGGTGATCGACTTACTTGCCGCCCGGCTAGTTAACTTACCAGCCGCACGGTAAGCTCGGTGCGGGACAACGTCAAGCTGATGGGAAGGTGTCGGTCGGGTGAGCGAGAGCACAGGCGGCACGCGGCAACGGATCCAGGCCGTCGCGCTGGAGCTCTTCACCGAGCAGGGGTACGAGAAGACCTCGCTCCGCGAGATCGCCGAGCGACTCAACGTGACCAAGGCGGCGCTCTACTACCACTTCAAGAGCAAGGACGAGATCGTCACCAGCTTCGTCGACGACCGGCTGCGCCGGATGGACGAGCTGATCGCCTGGGCCGCCGACCAGCCGGCCACGCTGGCGACCCGGCGTACGCTCATCGGCCGCTACGCGGATGCCATGTTCGCCGGCGAGCTGCCCAAGGTGATGCGGTTCTTCGAACAGAACCAGACCGTGCTGAAGAGCCTCACCGCCGGCCAGCAGATGCGCGACCGGATGATGCGGCTGGCCGGCGAGCTGTGCCGCGGCGACGACTCCCCGGCCGCCCAGCTACGCGCCGCGCTCACCCTGTTCGCGGTGCACAGCAGCTGGTTCGCGGTGCGCGCCCCCGACGTCACCGACGAGGAACGCAAGAAGATCGCCCTTGAGGTGGCCGACGAGCTGCTCGCGAAGATCGGCCAGTGAGCAGGCGGCGGAGCGGCGGGGCTCAGCGCGCGGCGGTCAGGTCCAGACGCAGGCCGAGCAGCTCGACGCCGGGCGCCGGGACCCAGTCCTTCGCCGGCGCGCGGACGAACCCGAGCCGGTCGTAGAGGCGCCGCGCGCGCGCCGACATGCCGGCACGTACGCAGATCACCACCGCCGTGCAACCCAGCTCGGCGGCACGCGCCACGCACGCCTCGGCCAGCGCCGCGCCCGCGCCCCGGCCCTGCGCGGCCGGGTCGACCGCCAGCATCCGGAACTCGGCCTCACCGGGCTCGGCCAGCTCCGCGAACGGGGTGCCCGGCAGCACGAACGTCACCGCGCCGAGGACCGCGCCGGTGGCCTCGTCCACGGCGACCAGCACCTCACCGGTGTGAGCCCGACCGGGCACGTCGGCGAGCACCGCCGCGTACCCGGTCTCGGCCTTGAGCTGGCCGTCCGCCTCGTACGCGGCGACCGTCAGCCGGGCCACCGCCGGGAAGTCCGCCGACTGGGCGCGGCGGACGAGCGCGCCGGTCAACCGATCACCGCGATCAGGTCGCCGTCCTGCACCACGTCGCCCTCGTTCACCGCCACCTGCTGCACCACGCCGTCGGACTCGGCGACCACCGGGATCTCCATCTTCATCGACTCCAGGATCACCAGCGTGTCGCCCTCGGACACGGTGTCCCCGGCCGACGCGACGACCTTCCAGACGTTCGCCACCATCTCGGCGCGGATCTCCTCGGCCATCTCCCGGCCCTCCCTCAAGTCCGACGGTCCTGCGAACGTATCCAACCATGACCCCGGTCACGCCGGCCCGCTGACCACCGGCCCGCCACGCCCCACCGCGCCCGGCGCGCGACCGGCGGCACTAGCATCGTGCGGGTCGGCGCCCGGCGATCCGCCGGCCGCACGCGACCTCCGCCGCGCTCGCCCGCGGCCGGACCGTGACCAGCACAAGGAGGCAGAGCATGGCGAAGAAGGCCCGGAAGAAGAAGGCCCGGAAGAAGAGCGCCGCCAACCACGGCAAGCGCCCCAACTCCTGATCACCGATCAGCGAACCCCGGCCGCGCGGCCGGGACACCGGTGGCCCGGGTCCACGCGGACCCGGGCCACCGGTGTGTGTTCGGTCGGCGACGTCAGTCGGCCAGCTCGCGGGACTCGCTGGGCTCGAAGACCACCAGCTCGGTCAGCCGCAGCCGCAGCCGCTCGCGCAGCTTCTCGGGTGCCGCCTCGTTGCCACAGCACCGGGCGACAAGCGCCTTGACCTCCTGCTCGATGCCGTACTCGCGCAGGCACGGCCCGCACTCGTCCAGGTGGTGCCGGATCAGCACCCGACGCTCCTCGGCGCACTCCAGGTCGAGGTAGAGGTAGACCTCGGCGAGCACCTCGCGGCAGTCCGTCTCGTGCGGTCGTCCACAGCTCACGGTCACACCTCCCGGCCGGCGGCGGCGGTCGAACCCTTCGACGGCGCGGCGCTGAACCCGCGCTCCGCCGCGTATCGCTCCAGGAGCTTGCGCAGATTGCGTCGGCCGCGGTGCAGGCGGGACATCACGGTGCCGATCGGCGTGCCCATGATGTCGGCGACCTCCTTGTAGGAGAAGCCCTCGACATCGGTCAGGTAGACCGCCAGGCGGAACTCCTCCGGCAGCTGCTGGAGGGCCTCCTTGACGTCGCTGTCCGGCAGCCGGTCGAGCGCCTCGGTCTCGGCCGAACGCAGACCGCTGGACGTGTGCGACTCCGCCTCGGCGAGCTGCCAGTCGGTGATCTCGTCGGTCGGCGCCTGAACCGGCTGGCGCTGCCGCTTCCGGTAGGAGTTGATGTAGGTGTTGGTCAGGATCCGGTACAACCAGGCCTTCAGGTTGGTGCCCTGCTCGAACTGGTGGAAGGCGGCGTACGCCTTCAGGTAGGTCTCCTGGACCAGGTCCTCGGCATCCGCCGGGTTGCGGGTCATCCGCAGCCCGGCAGCGTAGAGCTGGTCGACGAAGGGCATCGCGTCCCGCTCGAAGCGGGCCCTGCGCTCGTCCGTCTTCTCGGTGGTCAACCGCACATCCCCTCGCGTCGGATGCTTTCCCGCCGAGGATACGCGTACCCGACTGCCGGCAGATTCACTTCCCGCGTGTGTGCCGGTGCTCACCACGGCCGACGCCGCCGCGGGCCACTCCGGCGCGTCGAGCAGCCGTCGGAGCTGCCGTTCGTCCCGTTCGTCCCGCTCCCGGCTCCGTGTCTCGATCGGCACCGGTCACCCCCCTCACGCTGGCAATGTCGTTCCAAAGGGGGTCAACGCGGTCCCCGGCCCTCGGCATTCCGCCTCGCTCCCGGCAGGACCGCCGGGACCGGGCCGCGGCCAACAAGGAAGATCTTGATAGGGCCGGCAGACGATCCCGATCCCGGCCCCAGCCTCGGCCGCGACCGACGCTGGGACCAGGAAGGGCCTGGGAGGTGACGCCGATCGCGCCCGTGCGGGCGGGCCGGCGCCAACCGGTGCAACGACCGCCCACCGGGGACGGTCACGCGGGCCCGCCGGGCGCGGGTGCCAGGCCCGGCGCCGCTCCCGGCCGGCGCGCACCGCCGGGTGGCCGGCCCCGGCGCCGGGCACGCGCCGGCCCGCGCAGCCGCCGCCCGAGCGACCGGGGTCACACCAGCCAGCCACGGGCCGCGAGCCACTCCAGCACCACCTCCGCCGTGCCGGCCGGATCCCTGCGCAGGTCGTGCCGCTCCCCCGGCCGGACCACCACCTCGACGCCGGGCCCGGGCCCGGGCACTCCGAACGGATCCCGGTCGCCGTTGACCACGAGCGTCGGCAGGCCGGTGCCCAACTCGTCGGCCCGCGAGCGCTCCGGCCGCCCGGGCGGGTGCAGCGGGAACGCCAACGCCACCACGCCCACCGCCCCGACGGCACCGGCGGTCCGGCAGGCCACCCGAGCGCCACTGGACCGGCCACCGACCACCCAGCGGGTGACGTCCGGCAGCCGCCGACGCAGCTCGGCCAGCACCGCCGTCCAGGCTTCGTCGAGATGCCCGGCGGGCGCGGGCGCGCGCCGACCGGCGACCCGGTAGGGCTGGGTCACCAACGCCACCCCCGCCCCGGCGCCGCGGACCGCGTCACGGACCGCCACCAGATCAGGTGCGTCGACGTCACCGCCCGCGCCGTGCCCCAGCACCAGCACGGTGCCCCCGGCAGCGGTCGGTGGGTCGAGCCGGACCCGGGCCGGCCCGCGCGGTGTGTCGATCTCGTCGTCGTGCGCCACCGGCCCATTCTGCGCACGGCGGAGCGCCCGGCGACGGCCGGACCTGCGAACGCGCCAACCGCCGGTCGACCCGGCGCGGAGACACCCCATCGCCGCGTACGGCCCGGCACAGGAGACGCCCGACGGCCCGGCACAGGAGACGCCCGAACCGCCGCGACGGCCCGGCACCGCCACCGCCCCGACGGTTCAGCGCGGACCGGCCGGCCCGCAGCCCGGCCGACCGGGCCGCCGGCGGCGGCGTCAGCTCAACGGCACCAGGGTGAGCAGCCGGTCGCGCACCGGCGGACCCGGCTCGTCGACCGCGTCCGGGTCGGGTTGCACCTCGCTGCGCCAGGCGACCAGCATGGCCCGGCGTTCTCGCGGGGTGGTGGCGCCCCAGACGCCGTGGCAGTCGCCCACCTCCAGCGCCCAGGCCAGACAGGAGCCCTGGACGTCGCAGGTGCGGCAGAGCGCCACCGCCGCGTCGGCCGGCTCGTTGGGCGCCGGGAAGAACGTCTCCGGATCGACGCTCTGGCAGGTTCCCCTGGTGCGCCACGCCTCGTCCTGGCGCCGTTCGCGCAAGGCCCGCAGCAGTCGCGGATCGCGCCGCGCCGCGGCCACCTCGTGCGGGCGCGGCATGCGTGCCCGTGTCAATACACCCACCTCCCCCGTGGGACCGGCGAAGATCTTGCTCAAAGATCGATGAGTGTCATTCGCCCCGTGCGAACGGACCCCACCACCGGCGCTGTGTTCTATCGCACTCGCGTCCGCCGGGACAAGAGGGTTCGGTAAAGATGACTAAACGGCCGGGCGACGTTTCAGGCGCAACCCCGGCAAATCAGCACTCGACAATGTGCTGAGCGTGATCAGAACAGCGTCGGCGCGGAGTCGGCGGCCACGCCCGCCGGAACCACCCGGGCGATCAGCTCCGGCCCGTCGTTGCGGACGTCGCCCACCGCCGGCGACACCGGCCGGATCTCCAACCCGGCGAGCTGCCCGGCGTCGGGCGGGACGAGCAACGCGGCGGGCTCGTCGGTCGGGCCGAGCCAGGAGGCCCAGCGCTCCGGGGGCAGCAGCAGCGGCATCCGGTCGTGCACCTCGGCCAGCTCGCCGAGCGCCGCGGTGGTCAGCACGCTGAACGTGAGCCGGGCCGACCCGGCGGCCTCCCAGACCGACCAGATGCCCGCGAAGGCCAGCACCGAACCGTCGCGCGGGGTCATGAAGTAGGGCTGCCGGCCGCCGTCGGGCCGACGGACCCACTCGTACCACCCGTCGGCCGGGACCAGGCAGCGGCGGCGGGCGAACGACGGGGCGTACGCCCGGCTGGTGGCGACCGTCTCGGCCCGTGCGTTGATCATCCGGGCGGCGCCGCTCGCGCCGCGGGACCAGGGTGGGAGCAACCCCCAGCGGCCGAGGGACAGCAACCGGCGCCCCTCAGGCGAGAGCCGGACCAGCGGCGCGGGATCCGTCGGCGCGACGTTGAAGTCGGGCCCGACCTCGCCGGCCGGGTCGGCCGACTCGAACAACGCGCTCAGGTCGCCCGCGCTCCGGGTCGTCGCGTACCTCCCGCACATGGCGCCCACGCTAGCCCCACCGGGGCCCTTCGGCTGTCCCGCCCACCGGGAGCAGGCCAGATGACCGGTCCCATCACCTTCGCCGGTTGGCAGAATGTGAGCGTGGGGAATCTGACCGCTACGCGCCCGCCGCAGCCGTGGACCGCGCCGACCGCGAGCGACCCGGTCGCCGCGACGCTGCGCCTGCCCGGCTCCAAGTCGATGACCGCCCGGGCCCTGGTGCTCGCCGCGCTGGCCAGTGGGCCGTCGACGCTCGACCGGCCACTGCGCGCCCGGGACACCGAGCTGATGGCCGGCGGCCTGCGTGAGCTGGGCTCGCACATGTCGATCTCCGACGACGACCGCTGGCTGGTCCGGCCGCACCCGCCGGTCGGCCCGGCGCACGTCGACGTCGGCCTGGCCGGCACCGTGATGCGCTTCCTGCCCCCGGTGGCCGGGCTGGCCGCCGGGCGGGTCACGTTCGACGGCGACCCGCACGCCCGCACCCGCCCGCTCGGCCCGCTGATCGGCGCGCTGCGCGCGCTCGGCGTACGCATCGACGCCCCGCCGGCCGGCAGCCTGCCGCTCGTCGTGCAGGGCGCCGGGCGGGTGACCGGCGGCGAGGTCGTCATCGACGCCTCCGCGTCCAGCCAGCTCGTCTCCGGGCTGCTGCTGGCCGGGCCCCGCTTCGACCGGGGTGTGGTGGTCCGGCACCAGGGTCCGCCGGTGCCGTCCGCGCCGCACGTGCGGATGACCGTGCAGATGCTGCGCGCCGCCGGGGCGGCGGTGGACGACACCACCCCCGACGCCTGGGCGGTCGAGCCCGGCCCCCTCACCGGGCGCGGCTGGGAGATCGAACCGGACCTCTCCGGCGCCGCGCCGTTCTTCGCCGCCGCCCTGGTCACCGGCGGTGAGGTCACCCTCCAGGGCTGGTCACGCAGCAGCCTTCAACCGGTGGAGCGGCTGCGCGAGCTGCTGCACCGGATGGGCGGCGAGGTGACGCTCGGCACCGACGGGCTGCGCGTGCGGGGCACCGGCGCGGTGCGCGGGCTGGACGCCGACCTCTCCGACGTCGGCGAGCTGACCCCGGTGCTGACCGCGCTCACCCTGCTGGCCGACACGCCGTCCCGGCTGACCGGGATCGGTCACATCCGGGGTCACGAGACCGACCGGGTCGCCGCGCTGGCCAAGGAGTTCACCGCGCTGGGCGCCGACATCACCGAGAGCCGCGACGGCCTGGAGATCCGGCCACGCCCGCTGCGCGGCGGGACCTTCCGGACGTACGCCGACCACCGGATGGCGCACGCCGCGGCGGTCACCGGGCTGGCCGTCCCCGGCATCGAGGTCGACGACGTGACGTGCACCTCCAAGACCATGCCGGAGTTCCCGGCACTATGGTCGGCAGTGGTGACCGGCAAGAACTGACAGCGGAGGTACGCCCTGGCGACCAGGCGGCGCGACTACGACGAGGACGACGTCCGGGTGCGTCCAGGCCGGTCGTCGCGCCCCCGTACCCGCACCCGACCCCGGCACGCCGACGCGGTCGACGGCTTCGTGGTCGCGGTGGACCGAGGCCGCTACACCTGCGTCCGACCCGACGCGGGCCTGGACGACCCGGTCGTCACCGCGATGCGCGCCCGCGAACTGGGCCGCAAGTCGGTGGTGGTGGGCGACCGGGTGGGTCTGGTCGGTGACGTCTCCGGCGCGCCCGGCGCGCTGGCCCGCATCGTGCGGATCGCCGAGCGCACCTCCGTGCTGCGGCGCACCGCCGACGACGACGACACCACCGCCGAGGGCCGGCTGGAGCGGGTGGTGGTGGCGAACGCCGACCAACTGGTGATCGTCAGCGCGCTGGCCGACCCGCCGCCGCGCACCGGGTTCATCGACCGCTGCCTGGTGGCCGCGTACGACGCCGACATCGAGCCGCTGCTCTGCCTCACCAAGGCCGACCTGGCCGGCCCGCAGGAGGTGCTCGGCTACTACACCGAGCTGGAGCTGCCGTACGTGCTGATCCGGCCGGGCTCCGAGCTGGCCGAGCTGCGCACGCTGCTCGCCGGCCGCGTCTCGGTGCTGGTCGGTCACTCCGGCGTCGGCAAGTCGACGCTCGTCAACCGCCTGGTCCCGGAGGCGGAGCGGGCGGTGGGCACGGTCAGCGCCATCGGCCGGGGCCGGCACACCTCGACCAGCGCGGTGGCGCTGCGACTTCCCCCGCCACCCGGTCCGGACGGCGGCGCGGACCCGGGCTGGATCGTCGACACCCCCGGCGTGCGCAGCTTCGGGCTGGCGCACGTCTCCGCGGAGAGCCTGCTGCACGGCTTCCCGGACCTAGTAGAGGCCACCGTCGACTGCCCGGCCAACTGTCCGCACACCGCCGACGAGACGACCTGCGCGCTGGACGCCTGGGTGGCGGCCGGCCGGGCCGATCCGCGCCGGCTCGCCTCGTACCGTCGGCTGCTGGCCTCCCGCAGCGGCGAGGGGGACGCCCGCGAACCCGAGCGCAACCCGGGCGACCCGCTCGCCGGGTCCTGACCGGCGGGCCGGCGGGCACCCGCCGCCGCCGGCCGCCGGCTCGGCGCTAGCGTGTCGGCCATGACCGGGTACGCCGACGACCTCGCCCTCGCCCACCTGCTCGCCGACGCCGCGGACGCCGTCTCGTCGGCCCGGTTCCGCGCGCTCGACCTGCGGGTGGAGTCGAAGCCGGACCTCACACCGGTCTCCGACGCGGACACCGCGGTCGAGCGGGAGATCCGCGCGCTGCTGGCCGCGCACCGTCCCGCCGACGGCCTGCTCGGCGAGGAGTACGGCGAGCAGCCCCCGGCCGGTCCGGACGGGCGGCGCTGGGTGGTCGACCCGATCGACGGCACGAAGAACTTCGTCCGGGGCGTACCGGTGTGGGCCACGCTGATCGCGCTGCTGGAGCACGACCGGCCGGTGCTCGGCTTGGTCTCCGCGCCGGCGCTGGGCCGGCGCTGGTGGGGCGCGCTCGGCGCGGGCGCGTTCGCCGGCGCCGGCCCGGCCGACGGCACGCCGATCCGGGTGTCGGGGGTCGCGGCGCTGGCCGACGCGAGCGTCTGCTACTCCTCGCTGACCGGTTGGGAACAGGCCGGTCGGCTGGATGCGATGCTCCAGCTCATGCGGGACACCTGGCGCAGCCGGGCGTACGGCGACTTCTACGGTTACATGCTGCTGGCCGAGGGGGCGGTGGACGTGATGGTGGAGCCGGAGCTGTCGCTGTGGGACGTCGCCGCGCTGGTGCCGATCGTCACCGAGGCCGGTGGCCGGTTCACCGACCTGGCCGGGCGGCCCGCGCCGGCCGGCGCCGACTCCGCCGACATCAGCGCCGTGGCCAGCAACGGCCCGCTGCACCAGGACATCCTGGGCCGGCTCGGCCGGCCGGCCGAGCGCTGAGCGGGCCGGAGCCTCTATCCTCGCCAGGTGGTCTCCTCCGGTTGGTGCTTCCTGGCGGCGATGATCGTCGCGTACGGCTTCGCCAACCTCCTGCAGTCGGTGGCCGCCGCGCGGACCACTGTGCACCACACGTTCGACCCGGGGCTGCTGCTGCGGCTGGCCGGCCACCGGACGTACCTGATCGGGTTGGCCTGCCAGGTCGTCGGCTTCGTGCTGGCGTTCCTGGCCCGCCGGGACCTGCCGCTGTTCCTGGTCCAGGCGTCCGTGGCGGCCGGGCTCGGGGTGACCGCCGTGTTGGGCGTGCTGGTGCTCAAGTGGCGCCTGCCGGCCGCCGAGGTGGTGCTGTTGGTGCTGCTGTTCGGCGGGATCACCGCGCTGGTGCTGTCGGCCGAGCCGGCGCCGTCGCGGCAGCTCGGCACCGCCGGGCTGGTCGGCCTGGTGGCGGCGCTCGGCCTGATCGCCGGGTCGGGCTTCTTCGCCGCCCGGTTGCACGGCGCGCTCGGGTCGGTGGTTCTCGGGTCGCTGGCCGGGATGGCGTTCTCCGCCGCGGCGGTGGCGGCCCGCCCGCTCGCCTCCGCCGGGTCGGCGGAGGCGTTCGCCCAGGATCCGCTGCTCTACCTGCTGATCGTCCACTCGGTGGTCGGTCAGTTGCTGCTCGGCCTGGCCATGCAGCGCGGGTCGACCACGGCGGCGGTGGCCGCGATGGACGCGGCCGGCGCGGTGCCCGCCGCGGTCGTCGGGTTGCTGCTGCTCAACGACAAGATCTGGCCCGGCCGGGAGTGGCTGGCCGGGCTCGGCTTCCTGGTCACGCTCGCGGCCGTGGTGGGCCTGACCCGGTACGCCGAGCCACAGCACCACCACGTGCGGGCCGCGGACCGCGAGCCGGCGATGATCGGCGTCGGGGTGGTGCCGGCTCAGGCCGCCTCGACCGGCCCGCGTTCGGAGACCACGACCGCCTCGGCGGGCGCTGTCGGCTCTCCCGGCATGGCCGGCGGTGTCGGCTCCGGCATGGCCGGGCGGCGGCGGCCGATCACCCGCTCGTAGAGCCGCTCCAGGGCGGCGGCGGTCCGCTCCCAGGTGTAGCTGCACCGCACCCGGTCCACCGCCGCGTGCCCGTACGCGAACCGGCCGGCGTTGTCGGTGAGCATCCGGCGCAGGGTGACCCCGAGCGTGCGCACGTCACCGGGCGGCACCAGCTTGCCGGTCACCTCGTCGACCACCGCGTCGGCGATGCCGCCCATGGCGTAGCCGACCACCGGCACGCCGCAGGCCATCGCCTCCAGGGAGACCCGGCCGGCGGAGGAGTAGTGCGGGGTGCAGGCGACCACGTCCGCCGAGCGGTACCAGGTGGCCATCTGGTCGTGCGGCACCGCGCCGACGAGGTGGATCCGTTCCGCGACCCCGGCCCGCTCGGCCAGCTCGCGCAGCCGGCGGGCCTCCGCGTGCCCGGCGAGTCGCTCGACCGGCGGGCCACCGGCGATCACCAGCTCCGCGTCGCCGACCAGGCGCATCGCCCGGATCAGGTCGTCCTGCCCGTGCCCGGGGGCGAGCCCGCCCACGGAGAGGATCCGCGGGCGTTGGTCGCGGGGGGCCGCCTCGCCGTCCGGGTGGAAATAGGCGGTGTCCACCCCGGTCGGCACCATCGCCACCGAGGTCCGTTGCAGGCCCATCCGAGTCAGTTCGTCGACCTCGTCGTTGCACTGGGCGACCGCGACGTCCACGGCGCGGGTCAGCGCCCGTTCCAGCGGGATCCGCTGGCCCGGCCCGGCGTAACCGCGGCCGAGGTGGCGCAGTTGCTCGACGCCGAGCGAGTGGAAGGTCTGCACGACCGGGATGTCGGTGGCGCGGACCGCGTGCGCGGCGGCCAGCCCGCCCACCCAGTAGTGCCCGTGCACCACCTCGGGCGCCCATTCGCCGGCCCATTCGCCGGCCAGCCAGCGGCCGAACTCGGCCACGTAGGGCACCAGTTCGCCGGTGGGCAGCGGGTCGGGCGGGCCGACCGGCACCCGCTCCAGGCGGTAGCCGTCCTGCTCGATCAGGGCGGGCTGGGCGGCCGCGTCGCGGCGCTCGTACACGCGGACCTCGTGACCCCGGGCGGCGAGTTCAGCCGCCACGCGCGCAACGTGCTCCTGAGTCCCGACGGTGGGACCGTCGGTGGACGAGCCGGCGTGCGCGCAAACAAGGCCGACGCGCATGGTGCACCTCCATGCGTTGCTCGGTAGCTGGGTGTCCCGGTAGAGCGTCCCATTAACCTGAGGTCACCGGCCCCAAACCTGGCAGATCGCCCTCGGGACCGCCGTCCCGTTCACGGGACAGCGGGTGCGACCGAACCCGATCAGTGCGGTCGCGCCGGCATGACCGGCCGGACCCGGGGTACCGCCGGGTGATGGCACTCACCCGCGGTCTCCCCGACGCCACCGTCGTCATCACCGGCGCCTCCAGCGGCATCGGCGCGGCCACCGCATATGCGCTGGCCGGCCGGGGGGTCACGGTGGTGCTGGCCGCCCGGAGCGAGGCGGCGTTGCAGCGCGTCGCCGAGCGCTGCCGGGAACGGGGCGGGCAGGCCCTCGTGGTGCCCACCGACGTGACCGATCCGGACGCGGTGGAACTGCTCGCGGCCCGGGCGGCGGACGAGTTCGGCCGGATCGACGCCTGGATCAACAACGCGGCCGTCGGCACGGTGGGGTTGTTCGACGAGATCCCGGTCGCCGAGTTCCGCCGGGTGGTCGAGGTGAACCTGCTCGGCACCGTGCACGGGACCCGGGCCGCGCTGCCGTGGCTCACCGCCGCCGGCGGCGGCGTGCTGATCAACAATGCGTCCGTGCTGGCCGAGGTGGCGATGCCGTACCAGTCGGCGTACAACGCCACCAAGCACGCGATCCGTGGGCTGACCGACACGCTGCGACAGGAACTGCGGGTGACCGGCCGCCGGAACATCTCGCTCTGCACCGTGCTGCCGGCCAGCATCGACACCCCGTTCTTCCGGCACGCGGCCAACCACACCGGGCGGGAGCTGACCCCGCCGCCCCCGGTCTACCCGCCGGAGATGGTGGCCGAGACGATGGTCCGGCTGCTGCGCCGGCCGCGACGCGAGGCGTACGCGGGCGGCGCGGCCCGGCTGATGGGCCTCCAGTGGCGGCTCGCCCCGGCGCTGGCCGAGCGGACCCTCGGCTGGTACACCGCGCGGACCCAGTTCGGCCCCGGCGTCCGCCTGGACGCCACCGGCAACGTCTTCACGCCCGACTCGACGGGAGCGCGGACCGACGGCTGGTCCGGCCGGCGCGGCCAGTTGCTGCGGCTGGGGGCCGCCTTCGGGCTGGCCGCCGCCGGCACCGCGGTCGGCACCGTCGCGGCGATCAACCGGCGCTCGCGGGGGACCCGGTCATGAGTCCCGCCGACCGGACCGATGCGCGCGCCGCAGTCGGCGTGCACAATGGGACGATCATGCCGACGTACGCGCGTTGCCTGGTCGAGACCGACGAATCCTCCGCGACGGTCAGGTTGACAGGTGTGCTCGACCGGGCCGGGTCCGGGGCCGTGCGCGGCGCGCTGCTCGCCCACCTCTGGCAGCGGCCGGGCCCGGTGCTCGTCGACCTGTCCGGGGTGCGCATCCACGAGCCGGCCGCCCGCGACGCGCTCGACGACATCCGCCGCGAGGTCGCCGACTGGCCGGCCGCCGAGCTGCGGTTCGACCCGGCGGGCACGCCGGCGCCCCGACCGGCGGAGGCGCCGCCCGAGCTGATCGAGGCCGAGCTGCCCCCGGTGGTGGAGGCCGCGCGCGAGGCCCGGTCGCTGATCGCCGAGGGATGCGCCCGTTGGGGCCTGCCGGAGCTGGTCGAGCCCGCCCGCATCGCGGTGACCGAGATGGTCAACAACGTGGTCGCGCACGCGGTGACCTCGATGACGCTCCGGCTCGCGCCGCGCGGCGACGCCCTGCACGCGGCCGTGCGCGATCACGCCGCCGGGCGGCCGGCGTACGCCGGGCCGGCCCCGGTCGACTCGGTCGGCGGCCGTGGGCTGTTGCTCATCGACACCGTGGCCCGACGCTGGGGCAGCACGTCGCTGCCCGACGGCAAGGTGGTCTGGTGCGTGCTGTACGCCGAGGACGAGACCGCCTTCCGCAACTGAGCCGGGATTTCGCCGCTTTCCTCCCGATCTATCCTGCCGCTCGCGGTTAATGCGGCAAGGGCAGTGGGTAGTTCATCGGCATGCGCGACGACGAGTACCCCACCCCCGTGTCCGACCCCGAGGCGGAGGGTCTGCCCGACACCGCCGACGACGACTCGACCGCCAACGACGACGTGCTGACCGGGCGCGAGGCGGACGGCCCGGAGCCGGCCCAGATTCCCGGCGACCGCACGCCGGTCGCCGTCGACGGGTACGGCACCACGGCCGAGGAGCAGCTCGACGGCGAGTCGCTCGACTACAAGCTCGACCGCGAGCAGTACGAGCGCCCCGCGGACGATCCGCTCGCCGGCACCGTCGACCCGGCGATCGCGGCCGAGGCGGACAGCGAGGAGGCCGCCGCGCAGGCCCAACTCGACGCGGACGTGATCGACCCCGGGCCGACGTCCGACCCGCACTCCCCGGTCTCGATCTACGACCACGGCCAACTCGGCACCGTCGCCGACCACGAGGTGGGCCGGCTGGTCGAACCGGACGAGGGCGCGCACACCGACCAGGAGACGGACAACGTCGCCTACGATGCGGGCGCCGCCGGGGGCGGAGCCGCCGCCGAGGAGTTGGCGGTGCACGAGACCCAGCCGCCCGAGGCGCGCTGACTCACTCGTCCAGGCCCCGCTCGATGGCGTACCGGGTCAGCTCGACCCGGTTGTGCAACTGCAGCTTGCCCAGGGTGTTCTGCACGTGGTTCTGCACGGTCCGGTGGGACAGCCGGAGCCGCTCGGCGATCTGCTTGTAGGACAGCCCCTTGGCGACCAACCGCAGCACCTCGGTCTCCCGGTCGGTGAGCCGGGGCGCGTCGTCGTGCGGGGCCGGCGGCGCGGCGGCCAGCCGGCGATATTCGCCCAGCACCAGCCCGGCGAGTCCCGGCGTGAACACCGGCTCGCCGGCCGCGGTGCGCCGGACCGCGTCGAGGAACTCGGCCGGGGCGGCGGACTTGACCAGGTAGCCGGTGGCGCCGGCTTTGACCGCGTCCAGCACGCTCTGCGGCTCGCCACTGGCCGAGAGCATGAGCACCCGCACCTCGGGCAGCGCGGCGCGCAGCCCCCGGACCACCTCGACGCCGGAGACGTCCGGCAGTTGCAGGTCGAGCACGACCAGGTCGGGACGGGCCGCCGCGGCCACCCGGACCGCCTGCCGGCCCTCGCCGCTGGTCGCCACCACGTCGAGGCCGGCCTCGGTGAGGTCCCGGGCCACGCCCTCGCGCCACATCGGGTGGTCGTCGACCACCATCACCCGGATGCTCACCGCCGCCGGCTCCTCGGCACGGTCAGCTCGATCTCGGTCCCGGTGCCCGGGGTGGAGACGATCCGCACCTCGCCGCCCAGGTCCGCCACCCGGCCCCGGATGGACTGGGCCACCCCGAGCCGGCCCTGCGCCGCGGCCTCCGCGAGCCGCCCGTCCGGGATCCCCGGCCCCTCGTCGCGTACCGAGACGGTCACCGTCTCCTCCTCGTCCTCGATCAGCACCCAGGCCCGCCCGCCGGCGTGCCGGGTCACGTTGTCCAGCGCCGCGCCGACCGCCGCGGCCAACTCGCCGGCCGCCCGGGCGGGCAGCGGCACCGGGGTGGCCGGCGCGGCCACCTGCACCGCCGTCGAGGCGTAGCGGTCGAGCAGGTCGCGCAGGTCCCGGTCGGCGCCGGACCGCTCCGGCTCGGCGTCCACCCGGCCGATCAGCGACCGCAACGCGGCCTCCTGCTCCCCGGCGAGGCGGGCCAGCTCGGCCGCCTCGCCGTCCAGGTCCGCGCCGCGCCGCCGGACCAGCGCGAGCACCTGGAGCACCGAGTCGTGGATGTCCCGGGCCAGTCGTTCCCGCTCCCGGGTGGCGGCCTCCAGCTCCACCGCCCGCTGCAACCGGGCCTCCGCCTCGACGGCCAGCCGGGCCACGTGCCCGACCACCAGGCCGGCGAGCAGCAGCAGGATCGCGCCGGTGAACGCGGACGGGTTGATCGGGTCCCGGGTGGCCAGGTCGGCGCCGCCGAGCACCAGCGCGGCGACCGTGCCGCGCCGCCGACCGCCGGAGACCGCCCAGGCCAGCACCGGCCCGGCCAGCCAGGCCGAGGTCAGGACCGGCACGCCGGCGGCGAGCGCCGGGCGGCCGACCACCCACGGGGTGACCAGGATGATCGCCAGCACCACGCCGAGGTCGGCCAGGAGCAGCGGCCAGCGCCGCCCGGCCGGACGGCGGTAACCAGCCGCCGTCACCCCGCTCCAGGCCAGCATGCCCAGCAGGACGCCGCCGGCCGCCACCGGGTGCGCGTACTCGCCGCCGTCGCGCAGCACGAGCACCCCGACGTACCCGAGCGAGGCGAACCGGAACACCGCGATGGACCGCCAGAAGGGGCCTTCCAGGCCGGAGGTCGACGGCATGGGCGTCACCCTGCCACAGCCCGTCACGCCGGGGCCGCCGGGTGCGGTCCCGGAAACCCTGACGTACGGTGGAAAAGCCGCGAAAGTTGTCGAGAGCCGAGGCCGGGACGGGGCCATGACCAACGCAGAACTCCCCGCACCGCGTACGGTTGTGCCCATCGAACCTTCCCTCCTGATCGCCGAGGCCTTCGACCAGGCCCAGGTGACCGAGCTGCGGCACTCGGTCACCTCCTGCGCGCACGCGGTGGGGCTGGCCGGCCAGCGGCTGGACGACTTCGTGCTGGCGGTCAACGAGCTGATCACCAACGCGGTCCGGCACGGCGGCGGGCAGGGTCGGCTGCGGCTCTGGCGGCGCGGCGGCGACGTGGTCTGCGAGGTCGCCGACCACGGGCCGGGGATCAGCGCACGGCGGCTGCGCGACCGCGGCCGGCCGGCCCCGGAGACCGCTGGCGGCTGGGGCCTGTGGCTGGCCCGGGAGCTGAGCGACACGATGGAGGTCGAGACCGGCGACGCCGGCACGGTCGTCCGGATCACCGCGGCGTTGAGCGCCCGGCGGCCCGCCGGCCGCCCGCTGGACGGCTGACGCCCCGCGGCCCGGCGCTCAGCCGAACAGCGCGCTCACCGACTCGCCGTTGTGGATCCGGCGCATCGCCTCGGCCAGGGCCGGCGCCACGGAGAGCACTTGCAACTTCGGCACCCGCTTCGCCGCCGGGATCGGCACCGTGTTGGTGCAGACGATCTCCAACACGCCGTCCTGCGCGCTCAA
Organism: Micromonospora sp. NPDC050980; assembly: GCF_040653835.1. Lineage (NCBI taxonomy): Bacteria > Bacillati > Actinomycetota > Actinomycetes > Micromonosporales > Micromonosporaceae > Micromonospora > Micromonospora sp. NPDC050980. Next base: position 106,691 of record NZ_JBFAGS010000001.1, read on the forward strand.
CCGCTCCAGCGCGCCGCTGGAGAAGAGCCCGTGCGTGCACGCCAGCCGGATCGAGCGGACCTGCCGCTGGCGCAGGTGCGAGATCAGCTCGACCACCGTGCTGCCCTTGGCGATCTCGTCGTCCAGCACGATCACGTCCCGGTCCGCCACGTCCCCGATGATGGTGCTGATCTGCACCCGGTCGTCGCTGAACCGCTGTTTCGCGCCGGCCGCCACCGGGGTGCCGAGCATCCGGGCGAACGCCGCGGCTTCCTTGGCGTTGCCCAGGTCCGGCGAGACGACCACCGTGTTGCCCAGGTCGTAGCCCTTGAAGTGGGCGGCCAGCTCGCGCAGCGCGTGCAGGTGGTCGACCGGGACGCTGAAGAAGCCGTGCACCTGCGGGGAGTGCAGCGTCATCGCCAGCACCCGGTGCGCGCCGGCCGAGGTGAGCAGGTCGGCGACGAGTCGACCGCCGATGGAGATCCGCGGCGCGTCCTTCTTGTCCGACCGGGCGTACGCGTAGTGCGGCAGCACCACGGTGATCCGGGCGGCCGAGGCGCCCCGGGCGGCGTCGATCATGAGCAGCAGCTCGACCAGGTGCTCCTGCACCGGCGGCACCAGCGGCTGGATGAGGAAGACGTCCCGCTCCCGGCAGTTCGCCTGCAACTGCACCTCAAGGCAGTCGTTGGCGAACCGGGACACCCGCACCGGGTGCAGCGGAACGGCGAGGTGGGCGCAGATCTCGGCGGCGAGGTCCGGGTGGGCGGTCCCGCTGAACACGGCAATGTCACGCACGTCTGTTGATCGTACGGGCCGGCCGGTGGGAGACGGGGGACGCGCCCGGCGGGTACGGTGCCTGCGTGACCGGAGAGTTCGTCGCCGCCATCGACCAGGGCACCACCTCCTCGCGGTGCCTCGTCTTCGACCGTGCCGGCGAGATCGTCGCGGTGGCCCAGCGCGAGCACCGGCAGATCTTCCCGCGCCCCGGCTGGGTCGAGCACGACGCGGAGGAGATCTGGACGAACGTCGAGCACGTGGTGCGCGAGGCGATGGCGAACGCCGACATCGGCCCGGAGCGGATCGCCGCGGTGGGCATCACCAACCAGCGGGAGACCACTGTGGTCTGGGACCGGGCCACCGGCCGGCCGGTGGCCAACGCCATCGTCTGGCAGGACACCCGCACCGGCCCGCTGCTGCGGGAGCTGGCCGAGACGTACGACGCCGACCGGCTGCGGGCCCGCACCGGCCTGACCCTGGCCACCTACTTCGCCGGGCCGAAGCTGCGCTGGCTGCTCGACCACGTCGACGGGCTGCGCGAGCGGGCCGAGCGGGGCGAGGTGCTGTTCGGCACCATGGACAGTTGGCTCATCTGGAAGCTGACCGGGCGGCACGTCACCGACGTGACGAACGCCAGCCGCACCCTGCTGATGGACCTGGAAACCCTCGACTGGGCGCCGGAGCTGCTCGACGCGCTGCGCGTCCCGGCCGCGATGCTGCCCGAGATCCGCTGCTCGGCCGAGGTCTACGGCACCGCCGGGGGTGTCCTCGCCGGGGTGCCGGTGGCCAGCGCGCTCGGCGACCAGCAGGCCGCGCTGTTCGGGCAGACCTGCTTCCGGCCCGGCGAGGCCAAGTGCACCTACGGCACCGGCAGCTTCCTGCTGCTCAACACCGGCGCGAGCCCGGTGCCGTCGCGGCACGGCCTGCTCACCACCGTGGCCTACCGGATCGAGGGGCAGCCGGCCACGTACGCGCTGGAGGGCGCGATAGCGGTCACCGGCTCGCTGGTGCAGTGGCTGCGCGACAACCTCGGCCTGATCTCCACCGCCCCGGAGGTCGAAGAACTGGCCCGCACCGTCGACGACAACGGCGGCTGCTACGTGGTGCCGGCCTTCTCCGGCCTGTTCGCGCCGCACTGGCGCAGCGACGCCCGGGGTGTGATCGCCGGCCTGACCGGCTACATCACCAAGGGGCACCTGGCCCGGGCGGTGCTGGAGGCGTCCGCGTTCCAGACCCGCGAGGTGGTCGACGCGATGAACGCCGACTCCGACGTGGCGTTGCGCCGGCTGCGGGTGGACGGCGGGATGACCGGCAACGCGCTGCTGATGCAGTTCCTCGCCGACGTGCTCGACGTGCCGGTGGTGCGCTCCCGGATCACCGAGACCACCTGCCTCGGCGCCGCGTACGCGGCCGGCCTGGCGGTCGGCTTCTGGCCCGACCTGTCCACGCTGCGGGACAAGTGGCGCTCCGACGCGCAGTGGGAGCCGGCGATGGACCCGGCCCACCGCCGCCGCGAGCTGCGCCAGTGGCACAAGGCCGTGCAGCGCACCTTGAACTGGGAGGACTGATCCCCTCCCCGGACGGTCAGGCGGGGGTGAGCACGCAGAACTCGTTGCCCTCGGGATCGGCCATGACCGTCCACGGCACAGCGCTGCCACCCAGATCGACGCGGGTGGCGCCGAGCGTCTCCAGGCGGGCCGCCTCGGCCGCCAGCTCGCCGCCCGGGTAGGGGCGGACGTCGAGGTGGACCCGGTTCCACCCGGTCTTCGGCTCGGAGGTGCGGACGAACTCCAGGTAGGGGCCGACGCCCTGGGCGGACCGCAGCCTCGCGTGCCGGTCGGTCACCTCGTGCACGGTCCAGTCCGTCGCCTCGCCCCAGAAGCGGGCCATCTCGCGCGGGTCCGCGCAGTCGACGACGACCGCCGCCATCACGCCGGTGTCCCGGTAGATCGGGCGCGGCTCCAGCACGCAGAACTCGTTGCCCTCCGGGTCGGCCAGCACCGTCCACGGGACGTCGCCCTGGCCGATGTCGGCGGGCGTCGCGCCCCACTCGGTCAGCCGCGCGACCAGCTCCGCCTGATGCTCCGCCGACGTGGTGGCCAGGTCGACGTGCACCCGGTTCTTGCCCACCTTGGGTTCGGTGGAGACGACGAGGTCGACGCAGACGGCGACCGGGTTGGGATAGACGAAGCCCTCGGGTTCGAGGTTGGTCACGCCCGGCCCCTCGCTGGAGATCCCCCAGCCCAGCACCTTCGCCCAGAAGTCGCCGAGCGCGGCATCGTCGCGGGCCTTCATGTTGATCTGCACGAGCCTCGTCGCCATGCCGACGAGACTAGACGACCTTGACCTGCGCGACGAAGGCCCGCCAGACGGCCGGGGCGAAGCCGAGGGTGCCGCCGGAGCGGTCCTTGGAGTCGCGCACCAGCACCCGGCCGGGCAGGTTGTCGGCCACCTCGACGCAGGTGTCGCCGCCGTTGCCGGACCGGCTCGACACGCGCCACCGGGGGTGGAGGCAGTGTTCACAGCAGGTACGGCCGGATGGCGGTGTCGCGGTCAGTCCCAGCGGTTGCCGGTCAACTTCTCGTACGCCTCGACGTAGCGCGCCCGAGTCGCCTCGATCACCTCTGCCGGCACCTCCGGCGCCGGCGGACGCTTGTCCCAGCCGCTCTCCACGGCCCAGTCCCGCACGTACTGCTTGTCGAAGGAGAACTGGGCGCGGCCGGGCTGGTAGGACTCGGCCGGCCAGAACCGGGACGAGTCGGAGGTGAGCAGCTCGTCGCCGAGGACCAGCGTGCCCTCCGGCGTCCAGCCCAGCTCCAGCTTGGTGTCGGCGATCAGGATGCCCCGGTCGGCGGCGATCTCCGCGCCTCGCCGGTAGACGTCGATGGTGATCTCCCGCAGCCGCTCCGCCGTCTCCGGGCCGACCTTGTCGACCACCTGGTCGTAGGTGATCGGCTCGTCGTGCTCGCCCTTCGGCGCCTTGGTCGACGGGGTGAAGATCGGCTCGGGCAGGATCGACGCCTCCACCAGCCCCCGGGGGAGCGGCACGCCGGAGACCGAGCCGGTGCGCTCGTACTCCGCGAGGCCACCGCCGGCCAGGTAGCCCCGGGCCACGCACTCGACCGGCACCATCTCCAACCGCCGGCACCGGATCGCCCGGCCGGCGAACTCCGCCGGCACGTCCGTGGCGGAGACGACGTGGTTCGGCACCAGGTCCGACAACTGCTCGAACCACCACAGCGAGAGCGCGGTGAGCAGGCGGCCCTTGTCCGGGACCGGGGTCGGCAGCACCACGTCGTAGATGGAGACGCGGTCGGAGGCGACCAGGATCAGGTCCGCGCCGTCGGCGTAGACGTCCCGGACCTTGCCCGAGTGCAGAAGTTCCACGGCGGTAAGTACACCATGACCGGGATCCGCCATTCGGTGCGCCCGCCGGCCGTCCCACCTGCCGTTGACACCCCCGGCCGGGGCCGGTGGAATGATCCGTCCAGCCCAGCATCGGAGAGAAGCGTGCGCGCTCAGCGGCCCGTACCCCGTCCCGGCCTCGACCGGCGACGGTTCCTCGGCGCGCTCACCGGCCTGCCGCTGCTCGCCGGCGGGCTGGCCGGTTGCCGCCCGGCGGCGGACGACGGCGGGGCGGACGACGGCCCGATCGAGCTGTCGGTGTTCTGGTGGGGCGGCAACCGCCGCGCCCAGGCCACCGAGCAGGCGCTGCGTCTCTACACCCAGCAGAACCCCCGGGTCAGCTTCCGGATCACCTGGCAGGGGCTGGCCGGCTACTACGACCGCCTCGCCACCCAGGCCACCGGCGGCAACGTGCCGGACCTGTTCCAGATCGACGACACCCTGCTGACCGAGTACGACCGCCGGGAGATCCTGCTCGACCTCACCCGCTACACCGCCGACGACCGGCTCGACCTGGCCGACCTGCCGCCGCAACTGGCCCGCTACGGCCGGGTGGACGAGCGGACCGTTGCGGTGCCCGCCGCGCAGACCAACGCGGCGCTGGTCTTCAACCGGGACCTGCTGCGCCGGCTGGGCCAACCCGAGCCGCGCACCGGCTGGTCCTGGAAGGAGTACGCCCGCTGGGCCGGCCGCGTCACCCGGGCCTCCGGCTACCGGGTGGCCGGCACCATGGACCCCTCCGGCGACTACCGGGCGCTCTGGCTCTGGCTGCGCGGCCAGGGCCGGGAGTTGTACCAGGGACGGCAGCTCGGCTTCAGCTCCGCCGAGCTGCTCGCCTGGCTCGAGTTCTGGGAGGTCGCCCGCTTCGACGGGGCCACCCCGAGCGCCGCCCTGGTGGAGCAGGCGGACACCGGCGAGCTGGCCCGCCAACTCGTGGTCACCGGGCACACCGCGGCCTCCTTCGCCTGGTCACACCAGTTGCCGGAGCTGCAACGCCTGACCGACGACGAGCTGGGCGCCGTCGCGTTTCCCGGCACGCCGGCCGCCCAGTGGCCGCGGGCGTCGATGTTCTGGGCCGGCTTCCGCGGCACCCGCCACCCCGGCGCGGTGGTGGACGTGCTCAACTTCCTGACCACGAACGTTGCGGCCGGCCGGATCCTCGGCCTGGAACGCGGGCTGAACCCCAGCACGCAGGTCCGCACGTACGTCATCGACGGCCTCACCGACCGCGCCGAGCGGCGGGTGGCGGCCCTGGGCGCGGAGCTGGACGAGCTGGCCGGTCCGGCGCCCGCACCGCCGCCGCGGGGCCATGCCGCGGTGCGGACCCTGCTGATCGACGCGGCCGAGAGCATCCGCGGCAAGCGGGCCGGCCCCCGCACCGCAACCTCACGTTTCATGGCCCGGGCGAACGCCGCCCTCGCCAAGGGATGAGGCGGGGCCCCTTCTTAACGCATCCGGTAGAGGAGGGGCCCCCGCTTGACGCCGTCGCGGCGCGCCGCCGACCCCCGCGTCAGCGCGGCGGGCGGTTGCGCCGGCCCCGCGTGAACAACAGCACCAGCAGCACGATCCCGCCGACCACCACGAGGCAGCAGAGCAGGCCGAGGACGCCGAAGCCGCCCCGGGAGCGCCGGCGCGCGGCCTCGACCACCAGCTCGCCGGTGCCCGTCGACGCCCAGGCCGCGACCGGCACGAAGACCGCGAGCACGACCGTACCGATGACCGCGCCCAGGCGGCCCCACCATCTGTTCCATCCAGCCATGCCCTCATCCTCGCCGAGACGCGCAACCGGGGCACGCCGGACGGCAGGGATGAATCCGGATACGGCGAAGGGCCCCGGAGTTCCCTCCGGGGCCCTTCGCGATCACGTAGCGGGGACAGGATTTGAACCTGCGACCTCTGGGTTATGAGCCCAGCGAGCTACCGAGCTGCTCCACCCCGCGTCGGTAGCAACAGCCTATCGCACCCGGATCGCGGAGATCAGCCGGGTCCCCGATCCCGCCGGTCCGGGGCCGCCACCTCGCCCCACCGGGACCGGACCCACGCCGATTCCCCGAGGTGGCGGCATCCCCACCCGCCGGACACCACCACATCCCCGAACTGGCGTGCCCGGGCACGGCGAAGGCCCCGGAGCGGACTCCGGGGCCTTCGTCACGAGTAGCGGGGACAGGATTTGAACCTGCGACCTCTGGGTTATGAGCCCAGCGAGCTACCGAGCTGCTCCACCCCGCGTCGGCTCGTTAACCGTAGCGCACCGACCCGACGAGGCGCAAAACGGGTCAGCCGCTCGCCGACGGCGAGGGCGACGCCGAGGGCGACGCGCTGCCCGAGGGCGTGGCGGACCCACCCGCCGCCGCCTGAGCCTGCTGGAACGCGGTCATCGCCTCGTCCAGCGCCTTCAACGCCCGCCCGTACCGCTCGAAGTCGCCGGACGCCTGCGCGGCCTTGACCTCGGCGATGGCGCTCTGCACCCTGCCGGCCGCGTCGGCCAGCTCGCCGGTGAGCGGCGGCGGGTTGTTGTTGTCGCCCCCCGACGGCGGCGGGGTGCCACCGTCGTCGGTCGACGGCGGTGGACTGCCCGCCCCGGCCCGCTTGCCCTGCTCGACCAACTGCTTGATGCCGTCGTTGAGGTTGTTGGCGAGCACCACGTACGAACCACCGTCACCGTACGAGAGCAGCACCTTCTGCAGCAGCGGGTAAGCGTCCTGGCTGCTGCTCTTCACGTAGACCGGCTCGACGTAGAGCATCCCGTCGGCGAACGGCAGCGACAGCAGGTTGCCGTACTGCACCTGGGCCTGGTTGGAGGAGAGCAGGTTGAGCTGCTGGCGGATGTCGCCGTTGTTGGTCATCTGCTGGTGCACCTGCGTCGGCCCGGAGATCCGGGTCTGATCCGGCAGCTCCAGCACCTCCAGCCGCGGCTGCCCGTCCACGTACGAGCCGGAGACGAGCGCGGCCAGGTTCTGCCGCCCGTTCGGGGTGACCGCGGAGGTCAACTGGAACCGTGGCCCGCTCTGCCCGGGGAACTGGGTGAACAGGTAGTAGGGCGGCTGCTTCTGCCCGCTGTCCGGCGCGTCCGGCACGTTCGGCACCTGCCAGAAGTCCTGGCCGGAGTAGAAGTCGCCGGGGTCGGTGACGTGGAACTTGGTGAGCAGGTTGCGCTGCACTTTGAACAGGTCGACCGGGTAGCGGAAGTGCTCGGCCAGTTCGGCCGGGATGTCGCCCTTGGGCAGCACGAGGTCGCCGCCGAACGCCTTGTTCCACGCCTTGAGCACCGGGTCGGTGTCGTCGTACGAGTAGAGCTTGACCGTGCCGTCGTACGCGTCGACGGTCGCCTTCACCGAGTTGCGGATGTAGTTGACGTTCTCCCGGGCGAGCTGGAACGTGCCCCGGCCGGTCAGTTCGTCGGTGGTCTCCGCCTGGAGGTTGACCCGCTCGGCGTACGGGTAGGTGGCGGCCGTGGTGTAGCCGTCGATGATCCACAGGACGCGGCCGTTCACCACCGCCGGGTAAGGGTCGCCGTCGAGGGTGAGGAACGGCGCGACCTTCTCCACCCGGTCGCGCGGGTTGCGCACGTAGAGCAGCTTCGAGTTCTCGTTGACCGCCTCGGAGAGCAGGAAGTTCGACTCCTGCTCCTTGATCGCGTAGAGCAGCCGGCGGGCGAACGAGCCGACCTTGACGCCGCCCTCGCCGCTGTAGGTGTAGTACTGCTCGCCGCCGGTCTGGGTGGGCCGGTCGAACTCGACGTTGCGGTCGCCGGTCTGCCCCACGATCGCGTAGTCGTCGGCCTCCATCCGCTCGCCGTAGTAGATCCGCGGCTGCTGGGCCGGGATCTCCTCGGTCGGCGCGGAGCACGCCTCCTGGGCCTTCTCACCGAGGAAGCCGGAGACGAAGTACGGCTGACCGCCGCAGACCACCTGGTTCGCCGGCGCGGCGACCAGGCCGTAGCCGTGGGTGTAGACGGTGTGCCGGTTGATCCAGTTGCTCTGCTGGTCGGTCAGCTCGCCGTAGTTGATCTCGCGGACGCCGACCACGTAGTCGGAGGTCTTGTCCTTGACCGAGTATCTGTCGATGTCCAGCTTCGAGCCGAAGTCGTAGAAGCCACGCACCTGCTGGAGCTGCGTGTAGGTCTCGGAGACCAGTTGCGGGTCGAGCAGCCGGATGTTGGACACCACCGAGGTGTCGGTGGCCAGGCTGGCCGGTGGCACGAGGTTGCTCGCCGCGTACCCGGTGCTCTTGGTGCCGTCGAGGCCGAACGCGGACCGGGTGGCGTCGATGCTGCGTTCGATGTATGGCGCCTCCTTGTCCCGGGCGCTCGGCTTCACCTCGAACGTCTGCACGGCCCACGGGTAGATGCCGCCGATCGCCACCGCGGAGACGCCCAGCAGGGCCAGCGAGATGCCCGGCCAGACCAGGTTCCGCATCACCGCGTTGGAGAACACGATGATCGCCAGCGCCACCAGGACGGAGATCCAGGCCAGGATCTCCTTCGCCGGGAGCAGCGCGTTCACGTCGGCGTAGCCGGCGCCGTAGAGCTTGGCGCCCTCGTTGTACTCCAGCAGCATGGCGCGCCGGTCGAGCACGTACGCGACGGCCTTGAGCAGGACGAAGACGGCCACCAGCGTGCTGAGGTGGGCGCGGGCGGCGTTGGTCATCCGGTCGCCGACGCCCTGCAGGCGCACCCCGCCGAAGATGTAGTGCACGGCCAACGCGCCGAGCAGGGCCAGCACCACCGCGGTGAAGCCCACGCCGAGCACGTAGCGCCAGAACGGGAGCTGGAAGACGTAGAAGCCGACATCGACGCCGAACTCGGGGTCCTTGACCCCGAAGTTGCCGCCGTTGCGGAACAGCAGCCACTGCGCCCAGCGGGTCTGCGCGGAGAGCCCGGCGAACAGGCCGACCACGGCGGAGACCAGGGCGATCCAGGTGCCGAGCCGGGGACTCAGCAGCATCCGGTAGCGCTCCAGCGTGGCCTGCTCGGCCGAGTGCGGACGCATCCGGGGTCGCAGCCGGTAGGCCAGCCAGAGGTTGCCGCCGACGATCAGCCCCAGACCGACACCGACCACCAGGAACAGCAGCAGCCGGGTGGCGAGCACGCCGGTGAAGACCTGGGTGTAGCGGACCTCGTCGAACCAGAGCCAGTCGGTCCAGGCGTTGACCCCCCAGCCGAGCAGGGTGAACAGCACGAACACCCCGACCAGGACCCCGATGGTGACGCGTCCGCGTCGGCTCATCCTCGGCAGGGGACTGCTACGCATGACCACTATTGGCTCCGCACGTTTGAGGTGATCGGCTCCGACCAGGCACCCCAGAGTACGGGGTGTTCCTGAACACGTCGGGTCAAGGTCACGTCACGATCGCCCGGGGGCCGTTGACCGGTCCTGCTCAGCAGCGCGTCGGCTGCCCCCCGGCACGCAGCGTCTCCAGCGCCTTGAGCGCGTCGTCGAGCGTCGCCACCCGGAGCAACGGCAGATCCGGCTGCGAGTTACGGACCGCCTCGGCGCAGTTGTCCGCGGGGACCAGGAAGACCTTCGCGCCGGCGTCCTTGGCGCCGACCAGCTTCTGCGCGATGCCGCCGATCGGGCCGACCCGGCCCTCGTCGTCGATGGTCCCGGTGCCGGCGACGATCTTCCCACCGGTCAGGTCCGCCGGCTCCAGCTTGTCGATGATGCCCAGGGTGAACATCAGGCCCGCGCTCGGCCCGCCGATGTCCCCAAGGTCGATCTTGAGGGTGAACGGATGTGGTTGCTGCTGGTCGATCTCGACACCGATGCGCGGCCGGCCGTCCTGCTCGCGGCTGGTCACCGTGGCGGTGCCCGGGACGCCGGCCCGGGTGTAGCCGATCCGCAACGCGGTGCCGGCCGGCCTGGCCCGGATCAGCTCGGTGAGCTTGGCCGCGCTCGTCACCGGCGTGCCGTCGACCGAGGTGAGCACGTCGTCCGCGCGGAGCGCGCCGGCCGACGGCCCGCCCGGGGTGACCGCCTTGACCAGCACCTTGATCGGATAGCCCAGCTCGCGCAGGGCCGCCGTCTCGGCGCTGGTCTGCGAGTTCTGGAAGTCCTCCGCGTTGCGCTTCTCGACCTCCTCCTGCGACTCGCCCGGCGGGTAGACCAGTTCACGCGGCACCACCGCCTCGTCCGAGGAGAACCAACCAGCCAGCGCCGACCGGAGCCGCACGGTGGGCTGCACGCCGACCGTGGTGAGCCGGAGCTGGCCGGCGGAGGTCGACGTCGCGCGACCGCTGACCTGGATGATCTCCTTGCCGTCCTCGCTGCCGAGCGTGTTGACCGTCGGGCCGGGGCCGAGCACCACGTACGGCAGGGGCACGCTCAGCACCCCGACGCTGAGCAGGGCGGTGAGCAGGGCACCGAGCATGACGGTCAGGCCGCGACGTCTCATGCGCCAGAGCGTACCGATCCGGGCCGCGTCGTCCGGCGCGGTGACCGGGCGACTTCGCCCTCAGCGCAACGCCGACGGGCACGACCTGCGGCGGGGCCCGCGTACCGTAGATGTCGTGCCTGATATTCCGTTCGGCTTCGCGCTCCCGGGTGGTCAACCACCAGACCCCAATGATCCCGCGCAGATGCAGCAGTTCATGTCGCAGTTGCAGCATCTGCTGTCCGCGCCGGGCAGCGGGCCGGTCAACTGGGACCTCGCCCGCCAGGTGGCCGCGAGCCAGCTCGCCGCCGCCGGCGACCCGGCGGTCTCGCCGTTCGAACGCAACGCGGTGGAGGAGGCGCTCCGGATCGCCGACCTCTGGCTGGAGCCGGCGACCTCGTGGCCCACCGGCATCCGGTCCTCGGTCGCCTGGAACCGCAACGAGTGGATCTTCAAAACGCTCGACGTGTGGCGCAAGCTCTGCGACCCGGTGGCGAGTCGGATGGTCGGCGCGATGGGCGACCTGGTGCCGCCGGAGGCGCGGGCCCAGCTCGGCCCGATGCAGTCGATGGTCGCCACGCTGGGCGGCGCGCTCTTCGGCGGCCAGCTCGGCCAGGCGCTCGGCTCGCTCGCCGCCGAGGTGCTCTCCGCCGGCGACATCGGCCTGCCGCTCGGCCCCGCCGGCGCCGCCGCGCTCATCCCCGCCAACATCAAGGCGTACGGCGCGGGCCTGGAGCTGCCGGAGGACGAGGTTCGCCTCTACGTCGCCCTGCGCGAGGCCGCCCACCAGCGGCTGTTCCAACACGTGCCGTGGCTGCGCGGGCACGTGCTCACGGCGGTGGAGAACTACGCCGCCGGCATCCGGGTCAACCGGGAGGCGATCGAGGAGGCGATGGGCCGGGTCGACCCGACCGACCCGGAGTCGATGCAGGCGATCGCGCTGGAGGGCATCTTCACCCCCGAGGACACTCCGGCGCAGAAGGCGTCGCTGGCCCGGCTGGAGACCGTCCTCGCCCTGGTCGAGGGTTGGGTGTGCCACGTGGTGGACAACGCCGCCGGCGACCGCCTGCCCAACGTGGTGAGCCTCGGCGAGGCGTTCCGCCGCCGCCGGGCCGCAGGTGGCCCGGCCGAGCAGACGTTCGCCGCGCTCGTCGGCCTGGAACTACGGCCGCGCCGCCTGCGCGAGGCGACAGTGCTCTGGGCGGCGCTCACCGAGCAGCGCGGCATCGCCGGCCGGGACGCGGTGTGGGGCCACCCCGACCTGCTCCCGTCGGACGACGACTTCGCCGCCCCCGAGGCGTTCGCGGCGACCGGCAGCGACCTGGACGACGAGCTGGCGAACTTCGACTTCTCCGCGCCCGGTGGGCCGGCGGAGCCGACCCCGGGCGAGGACGACGACAGGTCCTGACTCTCGGACGCGCGTCGGGGCCCGCACGGATCTCCGTGCGGGCCCCGTCGCCTACCGGGGCCGGGCTGGCCGCCGCGGCGGGCGTCGGCCTGGCCCGACCGGAGCCGCGTCACCGCGTCCGGGCCGGCCAGCCGGGGCGGCCGGTCAGCCGGGGCGGCCGGTCAGCCGGGGCGGTCGGTCAGCCGGGGCGGTCGCTCAGCCGGGGCGGCCGGAGAGCAGCGCCCGGGTGGCGTCCCAGCCCTCGAAGGCCGGGTCGAGGGTGCCGAGGTCGGCCGGGCCGCGCAGGCGACGCCAACCCGCGGTGACCGCCACCTCGCCGGGCCGGGGCGCCGCGGCCCGGACCTCGGCCGGCGCGGACGTGTCGAGATCCAGCGCCGGCAACCACTGCGGTGCGGGTAGCCGCGCGGCCACCCCGAGCAGGCCGGGCTCGCTCCCCTCCGCCGGGGCGACCGCCACCGGCCGGCTGGACAGCGGCCGGAGCAGCTTGCCGAGCGTCAGTCCGGGCACGTCGGGCGCGTCGGCGGCGACCACGGCCGCCTGGTCACAGCCGGCGAGGACGGCGAAGACCGCGTTCGGGGTGGGTTCGGGCACCTCGTACACGGCGGTGCCCGGCCAGACCACCGCGTCGGCCAGCCAGCGGTCGACCGGCGTGACCGCCACCGCGGTCTCCACCTCGTTCAGGGTGGCCAGCAGGTCCACCACGTCCTCGGCGAGGGCGGCCCGCCACCGCGCCGTCCCGATCCCCGGCGGCGACCAGGTCACCGGGTTGAGCAACGCCACCACCACACGTCCGGCCATCCGCCGACCCTAACCCGCCACCGCCCCACCCACCCCGTCTCGTCGATCATGAAGTTGGCCGTGACGAAAGGGACGAACCAAGCGGCCAACTTCATGATCGACGACAGAGCGCGCGGGGTGGGTGGGGTCAGATGCCGGCGGTGGCGGCCACGCCCTCCAGGTAGCCGCGGGCCCGCTCGGCCTTGGGGTAGCGGGCGACCAGGGACCAGAAGGTGGCGTTGTGACTGGGAACGATCAGGTGCGCAAGCTCGTGCAGGAGGACGTAGTCGATCACCCAGTCGGGCATGTCCTGGATCCGGTGGGAGATCCGGATGGTGCGGTCGGCCGGGGTGCAGGAGCCCCAGCGGCCGTTCTGGTTGGTCACCCAGCGCACGCTCGCCGGCTCGGCGGCCGAGCCGTGCTCCGGCAGGTAGAGCGCGATGAGGCGGCCGGCCCGGGCGAGCAGTTCGGCGTCCGAGCGGGCGAAGCGGCCCTCCCGGGCGGCCAGGCGAGCCAGCATCCGGTCCACCCACTCGCTCTCCTCGGCGCGGGAGAACTGGTCCGGGATGAGCACGACGACGCGCTCGCCGTCCCGGTACGCGGACACCGTGCGTCGCCGGCGCTGACTGCGCCGCACCTCGACGACGGGCTTCCGCGCCACGGCCATTACCGCCCCGCGCAGCCTCGGTTGACTGTCACGAAGGAAAGCTAATGCGTACTGACCAGGAGTCCGCAAGAGTCAACACGACGACACGCGCCCGGAAAATGACGGTTGGTGGTCAGGAGTCCCGAAAAATTTCTTTGCGACGGTAGTTGACCATCACTTGCCGGCCGACCGCCACGTTAGATGATCTACGGCGGGTGGTCGGCGCGGGGGCCGCGTCAAGAGGATCTGAACGCATTTAACCGGCGTGTCCTCGCGAAACTCACTTATCCGACGTTAATCGGCAGGCACACTCTCGTCGTCGACTTGCTCACAGAGTCGACGTGCAGCTGACATGGAACCGCCCAGACCTGGGTAGGGTCCGCCAACCAGCGGTCAGGAGACTGATCGCGGAAACACCCGGCGCCGGCGTCACGCGTGGCCCGCCGCAGGGAGACCCGCCGGGACACCTCCGGCGGACGAGACGAGGAGGCTACCGTGGCCGACCAGGCCCAGACCTACAACGGTTACTGCGTCAAGTGCAAGGAGAAGCGGGACTTCGAGGGGCACGTGGAGGTCTCGAAGACCGGCATGAACATGGCCAAGGGCAAGTGCCCGGTGTGCGGCACAACAGTGAACCGCATCCTGGGCAAGGCCAAGGTCTGACCCGTCCGGGTTCGTTCGGGGGAGGGGCGGCCACCCGGCCGCCCCTCCCCCGTCGGTCGGTGATCCGACACGGTTACCCGCCGGTTGTGGAAAACCGGCGATGTCCTGTGGACAAGGCTGGTGATGACGCGCCGCGCCTGTGGACAACGAACGACGGAGCGCTCGGGCACGGTCACCATTCGTGGTGTGACCCAGCCGACGCCGCTCATCCGCCCCACCCTGCTGCCCGGCCTGACCCGCCTCTGGCGTGACCGGCACACCCTCCAACTCGGGGTGGAACCCGGTCCGGCGGTGCTGCTGGAGGTCTCCACCCCGGGCACCACCCAGGTGCTCGACCTGCTCGACGGCACCCGCAGCGAGCGCGCGGTGCTGGCCGCGGCCACCGCCGCCCGGGTCCCGCCGGCCGAGGCACGCGCCCTGCTCGACGCGCTCCGGGCCGCTGGCCTCGTCGTACCGGCGCAGACGCTGCTCCCCCGCGACCTCGCCGGACCGCCCCGGGCCCGACTGGTCGCGGAGGCCGACGCCCTGGCCCTGGCCACGCCGCACCTGCCCGGCACGCCGGCCCGGCTGCTACGCCGCCGCCGGGGCGCCCGGGTGCTGGTGACCGGTGCGGGCCGGCTCGGCGCGGCGGTCGCCGTGGCGCTGGCCCAGGCCGGGATCGGGCACGTCGCACCCGAACTGTCCGGCCCGGTGCGCGCCGGCGATCTGGTCGGGACCGGCCTGCCCGGCACCGAGCTGGGCCGGCCGCTGGCCCCGGCGGTACGCGCGGCGCTGGCCCGCTGCGCTCCGGGCACCGCCACCGGCCCACTGCGGACCGCCCGGCCCGACCTGGTGGTGCAGCTCGGCGTCGGCCGTCCGGCCGAGCTGCTCGCCGCCGGCTACGCCCGCCGCCGGCAGCCCCACCTCCTGCTCGACCTGCGCGGCGGCGTGCCCGTGGTCGGGCCGCTGGTGCGCCCGCCCACCGGCCCCTGCCTGCGCTGCCTCGACCTGCACCGCGGCGACCGGGATCCGGACTGGCCGGCGCTCGCCGCCCAGCTCGCGGCCGATGGCGGTGAGCCGGCCTGCACGACCACCACCCGGCTCGCCGCGGTGGCCTTCGCGACGGCCGAGGCGCTCGCCCACCTCGACGGCGGCACCCCCGAGACGCTCGGGTCGGCGGTGGAGGTCCACGCCGCCGGTCGCCTCCGGCGTCGCCGCTGGTCCCCGCACCCCACGTGCGACTGCTGCGGGCGTCGCCCGATCCGGTCGGCCCCGCCCGCTGAAGGCCGCACGGCAGCAGCGGCCCCCTCGCGTCGGTAACAATGGTCGGGTGACCGACATCCCGCGACGGGCCGTGTCCCGCACCGCCAAACTCGCCGCCCTGCCGCTCGGATTCGCCGGTCGAACCGTCCTCGGCATGGGCAAGCGGGTCACCGGGCTCGCGTCCGACGTCATCTCCGCCGAGATCCAGCAGCGCACGGCCGAGCAGTTGTTCAGCGTCCTCGGGCAGCTCAAGGGCGGGGCGATGAAGTTCGGCCAGGCCCTGTCGGTCTTCGAGGCGGCGCTGCCCGAGGAGGTCGCCGCGCCCTACCGGCAGGCGCTCACCAAGCTCCAGGAGGCCGCCCCGCCGCTGCCCGTGGCGACCGTGCACAAGGTGCTCGCCGAGCAGCTCGGGCCGGGCTGGCGGGACCGGTTCGTCACCTTCGACGACGTCCCGGCCGCCGCGGCGAGCATCGGCCAGGTGCACCGGGCGGTGTGGCGCGACCCGGGGTACGGGCCGAACGGTGGCCCCCGGCACCGGGACGTGGCCGTGAAGATCCAGTATCCGGGGGCCGGTGACGCCCTGCTCGCCGACCTCAAGCAGCTCTCCCGCCTGGGCGGCATGTTCCGGGCGATCCAACCGGGGCTGGACGTCAAACCGCTGCTGGCCGAGCTGCGCGAGCGGATCACCGAGGAGCTGGACTACGAGCTGGAGGCCGAGTCGCAGCGGGCGTTCCACGCCGCGTACGCCGGCGACCCGGACATCTTCATCCCGGAGGTGCTCGACGCCGCGCCCCGGGTGCTGATCACCGAGTGGGTCGAGGGGATTCCGCTCTCCGAGATCATTCGGGAGGGCACCGACGAGCAGCGGAACAAGGCCGGCCGGCTGATGGCCGAGCTGCACCTCTCCGCGCCGGAGCGGGCCGGGCTGCTGCACGCCGACCCGCACCCGGGCAACTTCCGGCTGCTGCCCGACGGCCGGCTCGGTGTGATCGACTTCGGCGCGGTGGCCCGGATGCCGGAGGGCACGCCGGAGCCGATCGGCCGGATCGCCGCGCTCGCGCTGCGCGGCGACGCCGACGGGGTGGTGGACGGGCTGCGCGACGAGGGCTTCGTCGGGCGGAACGAGCCGATCGACGCTCCCGCGGTCCTCGACTTCCTCCGGCCGATGCTGGAGCCGATCGCGGCCGACGAGTTCCGCTTCACCCGGGCCTGGCTGCGGGCCGAGGCGGCCCGGCTGGCCAGCCCCCGCTCCGCCGCCTACCAGCTCAGCCGGCAACTCAACCTGCCACCGTCCTACCTGATGATCCACCGGGTGACGCTGGGTTCGATCGGGGTGCTCTGCCAGTTGGAGGCGAAGGCGTCCTACCGGGCGATCCTGGAGCGCTGGCTGCCCGGCTTCGCCCCGGTGGCCTGAGCGCACCGCACGCCGAAGGGGCGGCGACCCAGCCGGGTCACCGCCCCTTGCGTAATCGTGGTGATACTAGAGAACGCCCAGGTCGCGGGCCGACTGGCCGCGGCTCCGCATGGCGACGGTACGGGCGGAACGGGTTGCCTCAGTGCTCGTGGTGGTGCGACCGGCCTGAGGCCGGGGCATTCGAGCCCTCGACAACGCTTCGTGGAGTAGTTGCATCTCGGTTCCGTTCGGCAGGTGCAGCATCGGTTTCTCTCTCGTCTCGGCCGGTGGAGGGACACCGGCATCGGTCGGTCGTCGGAACGCAGGTGTGTCAGGCTGCCAGCCGGACGGCGCTACGCGACTCGGACAGCCCACTGGCCGCCAGTCGCGCCTCCGCCTCGACCCGGAGCTGGGCGTCGCGGGCCAGGTCCTCCTTGCGCGGACGGCCACGGGGCCGCTTGCGCGGGACGACCGCGCCACGCTCGAAGATCTCGCCGCCCCAGACGCCCCACGGCTCGGCCCGATCCACCGCCCCGGCCAGGCACTCGACGCGCAGCGGGCAGTCCCCGCAGAGCGCCTTGGCCAGTTCGAGTTCGGCGGGCTGGTCGGAGAACCACAGGTCGGGGTCGAACTTCCGGCAGGGCAGGTTCGCCTCCACCTCGACGCTCACGTCGAGTGGGGCCAACGCCAGACTCATCCTCCGGTCACCTCTCTCTCACTTCGATCTCGTGGATCGCATTCGGTACTTCGGTGGAACAAAAAACTGAGGCCGCGGATCCCGGTGTGCGGGTTCCGCGGCCTCGAGGTGAGCCGGTGGTCTGTGGATCAGACCGGTCTACCTCGAGGTGGAACGCCGCGGACATCCGTGCGCTTCTTGCCGCCATCGATGCCCATGCCCGTGAAGCCACTGGTCCCCTCGACTCCGGTGATCGGCGCGACGGTCAGGTTCAGCTCGGCCTGAACCCGGACCTGGTGCGCCTGCGGAGCCGACGGTCGGGCGGCAGGGGCCACCCGCACGGCCGACAGCGGAACGCCGGCAGCCGGCATCGCCGGACGCTCATAGGTGTAGATCTCCATTGGTGCCACCTCCCTGACCTTCCTCGTGCCGACCATGGACTCATCCCCCCTGAGCAGCCAGAACAGCGCTGCTCGCGAGGTGTGTCCTGAGGCTATTCCTCGCCGTCGGGCGAGGGCAAACGATTTACGGCTAGATTTCGAAAGTTTTCTGCGGGCAGACGTCGTCGACCGCCGCGCCCGCCACCAGGGCCAGCACCGTATCCCCGTAAAGCCCCACTTTTCGGGGCCCGATCCCGGCGATCGCGACCAGGTCCTCGGTGCGGGCCGGCTTCCGCTCGGCCAGCGCGGTGAGCGTGGCGTCGGTGAACACCACGTACGCCGGCACCTTCTGCGCGCCGGCCACCCGCTGCCGCCACTCGCGCAACCGCTCGTACAACGCCTCGTCCAGGTCGGACGGGCAGGTGGGGCAGCGGCCCAGCTTCCGGTCCGCGCCGGCGAGCAGCGTGGCGCCGCAGATCCGGCAGGAGACCACCTGGGGCCGCCGCCGTTCGGCCCGCCGGGCCGGCCCGGGGCCGGCCCGCTCGCCGCCGCCCGAGCGGTCGAGCTGGGGCAGGAAGCGGGACGGGCGCCGGGCCCGGCCGCCGGGCGAACGCGCCGTCGCGTACGACAGCCAGAGCCACTCCCGGGCCCGGGTGATCCCCACGTAGAGCAGCCGCCGCTCCTCCTCGACCTGCTCCGGTGTCTTCGCGTAGGTGGTGGGCAGCGTGCCCTCGGCCAGCCCGACCAGGAACACCGCGTCCCACTCCAGGCCCTTCGCCGAGTGCAGCGAGGCCAGCGTCACCCCCTCCACGGTGGGCACGTGCTGCTGGGCGGCCCGGCGGGCCAGCTCCTCGGTGAAGCCGACAAGCGTCACCGGGTGCTCCACCTCGGCCGCCGCCCCGATCGGCACCGGTAGGGCTTGGCTCTCGCCCGCGACCGCGGGGCCGGCAAGCTCGCTGCTCGCGTTCGCCGAGTACTCCTCGGCGAGCTGGACCAGCGCGGCGAGCGCCTCCCAGCGTTCCCGGGCGGCGCCGCCGGGCGGGGGCGCGTCCGGCGCCCAGCCGACCGCGGTGAGCCCCTCCACCACGGCCGCCCTCAGCGGCGTCCCGTCGGGGACGGAACGGGTGGCGGCGCGCAGCGCGATCATCGCCTGGCGCACCTCGGGCCGCTCGAAGAACCGCTCCGCGCCCTGGAGCACGTACGGCACCTCGGCCTCGGACAGCGCCTTCTCGTACGCCTCGGACTGCGCGTTGGTGCGGAACAGCACCGCGATCTCCCGCGCCGGCGTGCCGGCGACCAGCAGCACCCGGCACCGGGCGGCGACGGCGTTGGCCTCGGCCGGCTCGTCGGTGAAGATCCGCAGCTCCGGTTCGGGGCCGGGTCGCCGCTGGCCGTGCAGTTCCAGCCGCAGCCGCGCCTCCGCGCCCCGGGCCGCCGAGATGACCGCGTTGGCCAGGCCGACCACCTGCGGGGTGGAGCGGTAGTCGCGGACCAGCCGGACCACTGTCGCGCCGCGGTGCTGGCGCGGGAAGTCGACCAGGTAGGACGAGGTCGCCCCGGTGAACGAGTAGATGGTCTGACTGGCGTCGCCGACCACGGTGAGGTCGTCGCGCCCGCCGAGCCAGACATCCAGCAGCCGCTGCTGGAGCGGGTTGACGTCCTGATATTCGTCGACCACGAAGTGCCGGTACTGGTTGCGCACCTGCTCGGCCACGTCCGGGTGCTCCTCGATCCCCCACACCGCGGCACGCAGCATGTCCTCGAAGTCGATCACCCCGTTGCCGCGCTTGAGCCGCTCGTACGCGCTGAACACCTCGGCCACCCGGGCCGGCTCGTACGGCGTCTCGCGCAGCGCCTTGGCCGCGGCCACCGCGTACTCGTCCGGCTCGACCAGGGAGGACTTCGCCCACTCGATCTCGGCGGCGAGGTCGCGGGCGGCGGCCCGGTCGGCGCGCAGGCCCACCTTGGCGGCGGCCAGCGTGACCACCCGCACCTTGCTGTCCAGCAGCTCCGGCATGGCCCGCCCGGCCAGCAGCCGGGGGGCGAAGTAGCGGACCTGGCGCAGCGCCGCCGCGTGGAACGTCCGCGCCTGCACCCCACCCACCCCGATCACGGTGAGCCGGCTGCGCATCTCGGCCGCGGCGCGGGCGGTGAACGTGACCGCCAGCACGTGTCGGGCCGCGATGTCGCCGGACAGCGCCCGGTAGGCGATCCGCGCGGTGACCGCCCGGGTCTTGCCGGTCCCGGCCCCGGCCAGGATGCAGACCGGGCCGGCCGGGGCGGTGACCGCGGAGCGCTGCTCCGGATCCAGCCCGGCCAGCACCCGTTCCGCCGCTGAGTGAACCCCCACAGCAGGGAATCATCCCAGCCCCGTGCGACGTTGCAGCGGTTAGCCTGGCCTGATCGGACCGGGCGCGAGCCACAGTTGGAGGACCAGACCATGCTGACGATGTATTCCACCCCGTGGTGCGGCTACTGCCACCGGCTGAAGTCGCAGCTCGACCGGGAGGGCATCGCGTACGAGGTGGTCGACATCGAGCAGGACACCGCGGCTGCGGAGTTCGTGATGGGTGTCAACGGCGGCAACCAGACCGTCCCGACGCTGCGTTTCGCCGACGGCAGCGCCCTGACCAACCCCTCGATCAACCAGGTCAAGCAGCACCTCGCCGCGCTCCCCGGCTGACCTGCCCGAACCTGTCGAGCGGTCGCACCCGCACCGGGTGCGGCCGTTCGCCGTCGAGCGGCCGGCGCGGGCGCGGGACGCGGGTCGGGCCGGCCCCCGGCGGGGTGAGCCCACGGCCCCGCCAGAGATAGAGGCCGGCGGCCGTGGTGACCACGCCGACCAGCGCGAACAGCAGCCGGTAGTCGAAGACGCCGACGAGCAGCGCCCCGGCGCCGATGGACACCGCCTGCGGTCCGCTGATCACCGCCTTCGACGCGGCGGTGACCCGGCCCAGCAGCGCCGGCGGCGACCAGCGCTGGACCAGCGTGTGCAACCCCACCATGGTCAGCGGCAGCGAGACGCCGGCCAGCAGCAGCGCCACCACCCCGAGCCAGAGCCGGGGGTACGCCAGTGCCAGCGCGGCCGGGCCGAAGAACGTCACCCCGGCGGCCAGTGTGCCGAGTTCACCGAGCCGGCGGACCACGGCGGCGGAGAGCACGCCGCCGATCAGGCCGCCGATCCCCTGCACCATGACCAGCACGCCGACGAACGCGGCGTCCCGGTGCAGGCCCAGATCGACGTACGCGAAGATCAGCGACTCGGTGAAGCCCATCACCAGCGAGCCGAGCCCGTAGCCGACCAGCGCCCGGCGCAGCGCCGCCTCGCGGACCAGGTGTCGCAGCCCGGCCCCCACGCCGGCCGGCCAGCGGCGGCCGGGTTCCGGCGGCGTGCTCTCGTCCGCCGGCAGCAGGCCCACCACCGCGGCGGCGGCCAGGAACCCGCCCATGGCCAGGGTCACCAGCAGCCAACCCCCGACCGCGGCATAGATGCCGGCCCCGGCGAGCGGCCCGACCAGCCGTAACCCCTGGCGGACGGTCTGCAGCGCCCCGTTCGCGTCGGCCAGCAGGTCGGCCGGCACGAGGTGCCGGATCAGCCCGTTGAGCACGGCGGCCACGGTGATCGAGGAGAGGCCGTAGAGCGCCGCCACCAGGTAGATGATCCACACGTCGGATCGGTCCCGCACCGTGAGCAGCGGGCCGAGCAGCGCGGCGGCGGCCAGGTTGGCGGCGGTGAAGAAGGGCCGGCGGCGGTAGCGGTCCACCACCCAGCCCATCAGCGGGGCGAACGCCATCGGCGCGATGACGGCGAAGACGGTCGCCCCGGCCATGCTGTCCGAGCCGGTCAGGTCCTTGACCCAGACGGCCAGGGCGAGCAGCAGGATCGACTCCGCCGCCATGCTCGCCACCATCGCGGCGAAGAGCAGGCGGAAGTCGGGGCGGCGCAGGACGGTGCGCATCGGTTCCCTCCGGCGGGTGCGCCCGCGGGCGCGTCGGGGGCGGGCGCCGGATGAAGGCGCTCTCCACAGTCCTCTTTTTGTCTCGTGACACGCCCTCGCCGGACCCACCGACACCGGTCGCGCCGTCCATACTGGCCGTGGGGGGCGAATTCCATACAGTTACCGTCGCGTCCTGCGACGGTCGACGGGAAATGAGGACGCCGTGCCTCCTGCCGCACCAGGTCCGTTTCTGCGCCGTCGCCGCCTCGGCACCGAGCTGCGCCGGCTGCGCGAACAGGCCGGTCTCACCGGTGACCAGGTCATCGAGCGGATCGGTTGGGCTTCCGCATCCAAGCTGTCCCGGTTGGAGAACGGCCGCAGCCGACCCGACCCGGACGACGTCGACGTGCTGCTGACGCTCTACGGCGCCGACGAGGAGTTGCGCGCCGAGCTGACCGGGATCACCCACGAGGCCGGCGACATGCGGGGCTGGCTGCGCAACTTTCCGGTGATGACCCAGCAGCAGCGCGCCTTCGCCGAGCTGGAGGCGGGCTGCGCGGAGATCTCCGAATACAACCCGGTGCTGGTCCCGGGGCTGCTGCAGACGCCCGGGTACGCCCGGCACCGGATCCTGTCCTCGGCCCGGGTGGCCGAGGAGGCCGGCGACCCGGATCCGGAGGACCCGAAGACCGGGGTGGCCGCGCGGCAGGCCCGGCAGTCCCTGTTGACCCACGTGCCCAAGTACACCGCGGTGCTGGAGGAGGCCGCGCTCGGCCGCCGGACCGGGCCGCCGGAGGTGCTGCACGAGCAGCTCGTCCACCTGTGTGAACTGGCTCTGCTGCCGAACGTGGAGCTGCGGCTGCTGCTGCGGGACACGCGGGTGGGCGACTGGTACCTTCCGCCGACCGCGTTCTCGGTCTATCGGTTCGCCGATCCCCTCGATCCGGAGACGTTGGCGATCGAAAGTGGGTTCACCGACGTCATGTCAACCGAGGTAAACACCCTAAATCGCTATAAAGTGGTGTTCGAGTGGTTATGCTCGTCGGCACTCTCCGCATCGGACACCCTCACCTGGTTGATCGAGGCGACGGGACGGCCGACCGGCACGGCAGTCGAGTCCACCGTGGCGCACGGGCCGGCAACGGCGCCGACCCAGCGCCGCCGGGGCTCGGGGCGCCTCACGACGGAACGGTGATCCCCGGCGGACACCGTCCGCCGCCGGCGTCGCTCGTTCCCATCGGAGCACCTGATCAGGAGCAGGACACCATGAACGAGATCCGCAACAGCACGTCCGCCCGGTCGCGGCAGCTCGCCGGCGCCGCCTGGCGCAAGAGCAGCCGCAGCCAGACCTCGAACTGCGTCGAGGTCGCGCCGCTCGGCACCGGTCCGGCCACCATGGCGCTGCGCGACAGCAAGGACCCGAGCGGGCCGGTGCTGCTGTTCAACCGGGCTGGCTGGCTCGGCTTCATCGCCGGAGCGAAGAACGGCCAGTTCGACCTGAACTGATCCGGCGAGTGCCCGGGGGCCGTCGGCGTCACGCCGGCGGCCCCTCGCCTGTCCACCCTCGACAACCGTCCTGACCTGGGGTCCCCCGAACGGTCGAGCCGGCCCGTTTCACTTGCTGGGACGACACGCGGGCGTACGATGACGCCTGGAGTGATGTGGAAGTTCCACCGCTCACCCGTCCGTCTCCGGGGGACACCATGCGGTTCCTGATCGTCCGCACCGAGATCCGTAGCGCCGCCGACGCCGACATCGCCGCCGCCTGGGCCGACGGGGGGCGCCTGCGGGACGAGACCCGCGCCCCCGAACCCCGCCGCCAGGTCGTGCACGCCGAGGACCGGGACGCCGCCCTCCTGCTCGCCCGGGCGCTCTCCGCCGTCGGCGCGGTACGCGCCGGCCGACACCGGGTCAAGGTGCTGCCCGTCGAGGAGCCCGCACCCGGTCGCCCCTACCGCTGGGACGGCTGATGACCGGCCGCTGAACGTCCGTCGTGGCCGGGGACCGGCTCCCCCGCCGTGCTCCACGCCTCACCCGGCCACGACGGCACGTGTTCCCGGCCCGCGACCGCCGCGGCAACGACGGTTCCGGGCCGGGACCGCGTTCCGCCAGGATGAGGGAGGCGCCCCAGCCAACCGAGCGGCAAGTCGGGCGAATCACCCCTGCTGGAGGTGCGCGAAGCGGTCGGCCGAGCCAGTTCGGCGAAGTGGCGACATCACCTCCGCCCGGCCCCCGCCACTTTGGCGACATGGCGACGGACCGACGGGTGACGTCGGCGGGCCACACCGGGCGGGGTCAGCAGTGACCGTCGAGCCAGCGGTGCACCAGGAAGAGCGCGATCGACGAGGGCGGGGGCAGGAGCAGGCGGTCCCCGCCGTCCACCGACACCGGCTCGCCGGCCAGCGCCGCGCCGACCTCCCGCCGGCTGAACCACCGCGCGTGCGCGATCTCGGTCGGGTCGACCCGGATCTCCTCGTCGGCGTCGGCCCGCGCGAGGAAGCCGAGCATCAGCGAGCCCGGGAAGGGCCAGGCCTGGCTGGACACGTACGCGATGTCGTCGACCGCCACGCCGACCTCCTCGCGGACCTCGCGCAGCACGGCGGCCTCGGCCGACTCGCCGGGCTCGACGTAGCCGGCCAGGCAGGAGTAGCGGCGCACGCCCGGGCTGCTCGGCCAGGCGGCGTTGTTGCCCAGCAGGCAGCGACCCGCCGGCCCGTCCACGCCGTCGTGCACCAGCACGATCATCGCCGGGTCGGTACGCGGCCAGGTCCGGTGGCCGCCCGGATCGCTCCGGGACCAGCCGGCCTCGTCGACCCGGGTCGGCTGCCCGGTGGCCGCCGAGTAGCCGTGCCGGAGGTGCCAGTTGAGCAGCGCCAACGCGGTCGTGAACAGGCCGGCGTCCCGGTCCGTCATCAGGTGACCGACCTCCCGCAGGTGGGCCCGGCGGGCATCCGGCACCGTAGGCAGCGGCCCGTCCACGGCGAACACCGGCACCCCGTCCGGCTCCACGCCGAGGAACATCGGCACCGAGCGGGGCACCTCGGGCAGCTCACCGGCGCCGAGCAACACCAGCTCGGGGGGCACCCCGTCGCCGCGGACCAGGGCCCGGCCCTCGTCGGCCGAGTCCAGCACCAGCACCCGTGCCTGCTCCCACGCCTCGGCCAGCCAGGCCGGGTCGGTACGCCGATGCGCGGCCCGGTCCAGCGTGGAGCGGGCCAGCGGTGGCGCGACCTCGCCACTCACGAGGCACCGCCTCCCGCTCGCGACTGCGGGGCTCGCAAACCCGGCTCACTCCTCGCGCTCACCCAACCGCCTCCGTGCGGACCGGCGCCAGCGCGGCGAGCGAGTCGGCGACCCGGGCCGCGTCACCGAGCACCACGGTGACCGCCTGCGCCGGGGCGAGGTAGCGGGCGGCCACCTCGGCGACGTCGTCCACGGTCGCGGCGGCCAGCCGCGCGGCGTGCTCGGTCAGGAAGTCCAGCCGCAGCCCGTTGCCGGCGTACGCGCTGGTCAGCGACGCGAGGCCGGCCTGGGTGGACATGCCGAGCTGGAGCGTGCCGAGCGCATACCGGCGGGCCTGCTCCAGCTCCTCCGGCTTCGGCGGCACGGTGGCCAGCCGGCCCAGCTCGTAGGTGGTCTCCAGCAGTGCCGGCGCGGTCACCTCGGTCGCCACCTCGGCGCCGGCGACCAGCACCGAACCGGCCACCGAGTGCTCGACCAGCGAGTGCGGCCCGTAGGTGTAGCCCTTGTCCTCGCGGATGTTCTCCACCCAGCGGGAGGAGAAATAGCCGCCGAAGATCAGGTTCGCCAGTTGCAGCGCCGCGTGGTCGGAGTGGGTACGGGGCACCGCGGGTAGCGCCAGGCGCAGCGAGGACTGCACCGAGCCGGGCCGGTCGATCAGCAGCAGCGGCCCCGGCTCCAGCGGCGGGGCGGGCGGCAGCTCGGCGACGTGACCGTCCCCCCGCCAGCCGGCGAGCGCCGCCTCGGCCGCGTCCAGCGCCTGCTCCGGCCGCACGTCGCCGACGAGCACCAGCACCGCGCCGGCCGGGTGCACCCGCTGGGCGTGCAGGCGGCGCAGCGCGGCCGGCCGGACCGCCCGGACCTGGTCGGGCTCGGGCGTCTGCACCGCGTACGGGTGCCGGCCGTAGACCCGCTTGAGCAGCGCGGTCCGGGCCAGGTGGGCGGGCTGGCTCTGGGCGACCTGGATCCGGTCGACCAGCCGGTCCCGCTCGGTCGCCACCCAGTCGGCCGGATAGCTGGCGCCGGTGAGCACCTCGGCGAGCAGTGCCAACATCCGGTCCAGGCCGGTCACCAGGCCCGCGCCGGAGAGCATCAGCCGGTCCGGGTCGAGGCCGGCGGAGAGCCCGCCGCCGACCTTCTGCAACTCGGCGGCGATCTCGTTGGCGGTGTGCGCCTCGGTGCCGGCCAGCATGGTCTGCGCCAGCATCGCGCCGCGGGCCAGGTGGGCCCGCCCGAACGGCATCCAGAGCCGCAGTTCGAACAGGGGTACGGCGGGGCGGCGTACCACGATCACGGTGAGGCCGTTGCCGAGCGTGCGCTCGGCCTGCTTCGGCACGGTGAGCCGCCGGTTGGGGCCGAGGGCCGGCAGCGGCCGGACGGTGGTGGCAGCGCTCATCGGGCACCTCCGCCGGCGACGACCTCGACGGACGCGCGGCGCTCGGGCCGCAGCGTGGCGGCGGCGGCCCGGACCTGCTCCTCGGTGACCGCGCCGACCAGCCGGGGCAGTTCGTTGAGCAGCCCCGGTTCGGCGCGTTGCTGTTCCAGCACCGCCATCCGCAGCGCCCGGCCGAGCACCGCGTCGGTGTCGCGCAGCAGGTGGGTGGCCATCCGGGCCTGGGTGCGCGCCAGCTCGCCCTCGACCAGCCCGTCGGTGGCCAACCGGTCCAGTTCCTCGTCGACGGTGCGCAGCACCTTCTCCACGTCGCCGCCGGGCGGCAGGTGCGCCTGCAGCAGCAGCGCGGTGGGATCGCGCACGTCGAACGGGTCGCCCATGAATCCGAGGTAACCGCCGACGCTGGTGACCGTACGGTCGCGCTGCACCAGCCGCTCGACCAGCCGGGACGCGTCGCCGTCGGTGAGCACCTCGGCCAGGACAACGTAGGGCAGGTAACCGGCGAAGTCGGTCACCGGGTCGGGCACCCGCCAGGCGCCGGCGACGGCCGGGAGCGGGGCCAGCGCGTCGGTGTAGGTGCTGCGCCGCTCGCCGGTCAGGTCCGGCTCGGTGAAGTCGGGCCGCTGCGGGGCGGGGCGGGCCGGCACGTCGCCGAAGTGCCGTTCGATAAGCGCGGTCGCCCCGGCCACGTCGATGTCGCCGCTGACCGCGAGCACCGCGTTGCCGCTGGCGTAGTAGCGGCGGAAGAAGTCGGCGGCGTCGGCGACCGTCGCCGATTCCAGGTCGTCGAAGGAGCCGTAGCCGTCGTGCGCGTTGGGGAAGGTGTCGAACATCACCGGCGGCAGCGTCAGCCAGGGGAATCCGCCGTACGGCCGGTTGAGCACGTTGACCCGGATCTCCTCCTTGACCACGTCGACCTGGTTGCGCAGGTTCTCCTCGGTCAGCCGGGGCCCGCGCATCCGGTCGGCCTCCAGGAACAGCGCCCGTTCCAGGGCGTTGCTCGGCAGCGTCTCGAAGTAGTCGGTGTAGTCGAGGTGGGTGGAGCCGTTGAAGGTGCCGCCGGCACCCTGCACGTGCCGGAAGTGGGCCAGCTTCTCCAGGTTCTCCGAGCCCTGGAACATCAGGTGCTCGAAGAGGTGGGCGAAACCACTGCGCCCCTGCGGCTCGGATCGGATGCCGACGTCGTAGACCACCGCCACCCCGATCACCGGGGCGCTGCGGTCGGGCGTGAGCACCACTCGCAGGCCGTTGTCGAGGGCGAACCGCTCGACGGGGTACTTGGTCGCGGGAATCCTGGCTCTCCGGGTCGGCACGCGATCGACACTAGCGCCTCCGTTCCGGCCGCACCGGCGGTGTGCCGTGGCCGAACGGCGGACAGATGCGGGACGGGTCTTGACGCCGACCCGACACTTGGCCCAGTCTTCCTATCAAGTAAGTAGGAATACTGTGGATTGGACAATCCGATGAGACGGCTTCCCCTGCGCCGCCTGGTCACGCTGGCCACCCTGGCCGCGGTCGGCACGGCCACGCTCGGCACCACCGCCGCCTGCGGCGACGACAGCGACGCGGGCGGCTCCGGCCCGGTGACGCTGCGCCTGGGCTACTTCCCCAACATCACCCACGCGCCGGCCGTGGTCGGCGTCGAGAAGGGGATCTTCAAGGAGAAGCTGGGCAGTGACGTCACGCTGGAGACGAAGACCTTCAACGCCGGCCCGGCGGCCGTCGAGGCGGTCTTCTCCGGCGCGCTGGACGCCACGTACATCGGTCCGAACCCGACCGTGAACGCCTTCTCGAAGTCGAAGGGCGAGGCGGTCCGGGTGGTCTCCGGCGCCGCGTCCGGCGGCGTCGCGCTCGTGGTCAAACCGGGCATCACCTCGGTGGAGCAGTTGCGCGGCAAGAAGATCGCCACCCCGCAGCTGGGCAACACCCAGGATGTGGCGCTGCGCTACTGGCTCAAGGAGAAGGGACTGGCGACCACCAAGGAGGGTGGTGGCGACGTCAGGGTCGTGCCGCAGGAGAACGCCCAGACGATCGAGACCTTCGGCAGCGGCGCCATCGACGGCGCCTGGGTGCCGGAGCCGTTCGTCTCCCGGCTGGTCAACGCCGGCGGCAAGGTGCTCGTCGACGAGCGGGACCTCTGGCCGGACCGGAAGTTCGTCATCACCAATCTGCTGGTCAGCACCACGTTCCTCAAGGCACACCCGGACGTGGTGAAGAAGCTGGTCGAGGGGCAGGTGGCGGCGAACGAGTTCGTCAACACCAAGCCGGACGAGGCGCAGCAGGCCATCTCCGACCACATCGGCAAGATCACCGGCAAGCCGCTCGACGTCACGCTGATCAAGCAGGCCTGGCCGACGTTGCAGTTCACCAACGACCCGATCGCGTCCTCGCTGAAGACCGGCCTGGACCACGCCGTCGCGGTCGAGCTCACCCGGCCGGTCGACCTGGCGGGCCTCTACGACCTGACGTACCTCAACGAGGTGCTCAAGGCCGAGGGCAAGCCCGAGGTAACCCAGCCGTGACGTCGACCACGACGACCCCGCGCAACGCGGCCGGCTCGGTCGCGTTGCGCGGCGTGACAAAGGTGTACGGCCAGGGCGAGCACGCCGTCCTGGCACTGGACGGGCTGTCGCTGGACGTCGCGCCGGGTGAGTTCGTCTGCCTGGTCGGCGCGTCCGGCTGCGGCAAGAGCACGCTGCTCAACCTCGTCGCCGGCCTGGATCGGGTCAGCGGCGGCACGATCGAGCTGGGTGATGGCGTCGACCCGGGGCTGATGTTCCAGGAGCCGGCGCTGTTCCCCTGGTCGACGGTCGAGGGCAACGTCGAGGTGCCGCTGAAGCTGCGCGGGCTCCCCCGTGACCAGCGCCGGGCGCGGGTAGCCGAGCTGCTGCGCACCGTCCACCTGTCCGAGTTCGGTGGCAAGCGCCCGCACCAGCTCTCCGGCGGCATGCGGCAGCGGGTCGCGCTGGCCCGCACGCTCGCGCTGGACACTCCGGTGCTGCTGATGGACGAGCCGTTCGGCGCGCTGGACGCGATGACCCGGGACATCCTGCACGACGAGCTGGAGCGGATCTGGGGCGAGCGCAAGCTCACCGTCCTGTTCGTCACGCACAACGTGCGTGAGGCGGCCCGGCTCGCGGACCGGATCGTGCTGCTCTCCAGCCGGCCCGGCCGGATCATCTACGCCACCCGGGTCGGCGTGCCGCGGCCCCGGCGGATCGACTCGCCGGAGGTGTCGGCCATCGCCGCCGAGGTCACCGACCGGCTGCGCAAGGAGGTGGGCCGGCATGGCCAGTGACACCCTCGCGAACCCGACGCGGAGCGACGCGGAGATCTCCGGGCTCGACGCGCTGGAGATCGCCGGCCGGGAGAAGGGCCCCTCCCGGGTACGCCGGCTCTGGTCGGCCACCTGGCCCAAGTTCGCCGCCCTGGCGCTGGCGATCGCCATCTGGCAGGCCGTCGTCCTCAGCGGCTGGAAGGAGCCCTGGGCGCTGCCCGGCCCCGGCGTAATCTTCGCCGACCTCGGTCACTATCTGGTCAGCTCCGCGCTCTGGGAAGGGCTGGCCACCACCGCCCGCCGCGCGATGGTCGGGTTCTCCGCCGCGGTCGCGGTCGGCCTGCTGCTCGGCCTCGGGGTGGCCCGGGTCAGGGTGCTGCGGGCCGCGCTCGGCTCGATGATCACCGCGTTGCAGACCATGCCGTCGATCGCCTGGTTCCCGCTGGCCATCCTGCTGTTCCAGCTCAGCGAGCAGGCGATCTTCTTCGTGGTGGTGCTCGGCGCCGCGCCGTCGGTCGCCAACGGTGTCATCCACGGCGTGGACTACGTGCCGCCGCTGCTGGTCCGGGCCGGTCGCAACCTCGGCGCCCGCGGGCTCGACCTCTACCGGTACGTGATCGCGCCGGCCGCCCTGCCCGCCATCGTGGCCGGGCTCAAACAGGGCTGGGCGTTCGCCTGGCGCAGCCTGATGGCCGGCGAGCTGCTGGTGGTCATCGCCACCCGCACGTCGATCGGCGCGCAGCTCACCTACGCCCGGGAGCTGAGCGAGGCGCCCCGGCTGATGGCCATCATGATCGTCATCCTGGTGGTCGGCCTGTTGGTGGACTCCGCGTTCGGCGCGGCCGACAAGGCGATCCGCCGCCGTTGGGGCGTGTTGGACCAGGCCGGCAGCTGACGTCGGGTACGTCTCCGCGCGGGCCGACTACGCGCCCCGGGCCATGCTCGCCGTTGCCGACGCCGGCTCCACCGGCGACGCACCCGGCGGCCACGACGAGGTTGTCGTACCCGGCCCCGTGGATCCGGCCGGTCAGCCGGGGTTGAAGGTGCGGGCCGCGCCACGGTCCTGCGGACCGTCCACCGCCGGATGCCAGGGGCCGAAGGCGGCCACCACGGCGAGCGCCAGACCGGCGCCCGCCACCGCGAGCACCAGCAGGACCTCCCGGGCCCCGCCCGGGCCGGCGCCACCCGCCATGGTCGACCCTCCGCATCCGGCCGATCCCCGCGGACCGCCCGGACCCAGCATCGTCGCCCCGACGACAGCCGACAGTCGGCCACCCGACTGAACATCCGCTGATCTCAGACTCAGCGAGCGGCCCGGACCGACCGGTCAGCGGCGGCGCGGGCGCCGGCGCGGACGCGTTCCCGGGGCCGGGCGCGCGGCGGCCGGCGGCGTGATGGTCACCGGCGTGCCGGACGGCTCACGCGCCCCGGTCAGCCGACCCAGCTCCGCGTCCCCGGGGCGTACCCGGGTGGTCTTCGGGGTGATCCCCGCGGTGCTCATCAGCCGGGCCACGTCGCGACGCTGCTCCGGCAGGACCAGGGTGACCACGGTGCCCGACTCGCCCGCCCGCGCGGTCCGGCCGCCACGGTGCAGGTAGTCCTTCGCCTCCGTGGGCGGGTCGGCGTTGACCACCAGGTCCAACCCGTCGACGTGGATGCCACGGGCCGCCACGTCGGTCGCCACCAGCGCGGTGACCTGGCCGGTGCGGAACTGCTCCAGGATCCGGGTGCGCTGCGGCTGCGACTTGCCGCCGTGCAGCGCGGCGGCACGGACGCCCTTGGCAAGCAACTGGCGGGCCACCCGGTCGGCGCGGTGCTTGGTGGCGATGAAGACGATGGTGCGGCCCTCCCGGGCGGCGATGTTGGCCAGCGCGCCCGGCTTGTCCTCCGGCTCCAGATGCAGCACATGGTGGGTCATCGCGGTCACCGTCGCGGTGCCCGGGTCGACCGAGTGCGTGACCGGGTCGGCCAGGAACCGCCGGACCAGCCGGTCCACGCCCCGGTCCAGGGTGGCCGAGAAGAGCATCCGCTGCCCGCCCGGGGCGACCTGCTCCAGCAGCTTCGTCACCTGCGGCAGGAAGCCCATGTCGGCCATCTGGTCCGCCTCGTCCAGCACGGTGATGGTCACCTGGTCCAGCCGGGCGGAACCCCTGTCGATCAGGTCGTGCAACCGGCCCGGCGTGGCCACCAGCACCTCGGCGCCGGCCCGCAGCGCGTCCGCCTGCCGGGCCAGCGACAGCCCGCCGACCACTGTGGCGCAGCGCAGCCCGAGCGCGGCGGCGTACGGGTTGAGCGCGGCGGTCACCTGCTGGGCCAGTTCACGGGTGGGCACCAGCACCAGGGCGAGCGGGCGGCCCGGGCGGGCCCGGCGGCCGGCCGTGCGGTGCAGCAGCGGCAGCCCGAACGCGAGCGTCTTGCCGGAGCCGGTCCGGCCGCGACCGAGCACGTCCCGGCCGGCCAGCGAGTCGGGCAGGGTGGCCGACTGGATCGGGAACGGCGCGGTGATGCCCTGCGCGGCCAGTTCGGCGACGAGCGCCGGGGCCAGGCCGGTAGCGGCGAAGGTGGGCAGGGTCGTGGTCATGCGGAAAGCCTTCCTCGAGGCGGCACGTGTCGAGGAAGGGCGCCGACCAGCGGCGCGTCACCGGCGTGGCCGGTGATCACAAGCACGAACCGAAAGGTACGGGCCGGCCCGCCTCGGCGCGCCACGTCCCGTGCGGGAGGGCGGCGCGGCGGGCCGGCCCGTGCACCACGCCCGGCGGGGCGTGATGGTGGTGCCGGTTGATCCTGAAGATCAGAGCGGACGGATGTTCTCCGCCTGCGGGCCCTTCTGGCCCTGGGTCACCTCGAACTCGACCCGCTGGTTCTCGTCCAGGCTCCGGTAGCCGGAGGTCTGGATCGCCGAGAAGTGGGCGAAGACGTCGGCGCCGCCGTCGTCCGGGGTGATGAAGCCGAAGCCCTTGTCAGCGTTGAACCACTTGACGGTGCCAATTGCCATGTGTTTCGTCTCCTTGACGGAACGGTCGGCCCGCACGTGTTGCGGGCCGGAGAGGAGCACCCCACGCGCTTGCTGCGCGAGGTGCCTGTCGCTGCTGGTCGCCCCGCCCGGAGAACTCCGGACACAACAAAGAGCGCCTGGGGCCACAATCCGCCAGGCGCACACAGAGTCTCTGGAAACCAAAACTGCAACGCGATCAACGTACCACGGATCTCACCCTGTTGGGAGGTCACGTCGAAAATTCCGGCACGGCGGTCACCAGCCCGGCGAGACCCTCGGCGTCGAGCAGGTCGGCCGGGCGGACCGTCACCCCGTCCCGGACGTAGTGGAACGCCGCGCCGACCCGGTCCACCGGCACGCCCGCCAGCTCCGCCCAGGCCAACCGGTAGACCGCCAGTTGCACCGCCGCCGCCTCGGCCTCCCGACCGGTGGGCTGCCGGCCGGTCTTCCAGTCGACCACGTCGAAGCGTCCACCCGGGCGGGTGAAGACCGCGTCCATCCGGCCCCGGACCACCACACCGGCGAGCACCGTGGCGAACGGCACCTCCACCTCCACCGGCACCCGGTCGGCCCACTCGCTGGCCAGGAAACGCTCCTGAAGCTCGGTAAGCGCGTCGTCCGGCGCCGCGCCGTCGTCGGCCGCGCCGGGCAACTCGTCCACGTCCAGCAGCCGGTCGGCGCCGAAGCGCTGCTCCAGCCAGGCGTGGAAGGCGGTGCCCCGCCGCGCGTACGGGCTGGGCCGGTTCGGCATCGGGCGGCGCAGCGCACGGGCCAGCGCCCCGGGGTCGCGGCGCAACGCCACCAGTTGGGTCACCGAAAGCTGCGCGGGCAGTTCCACCTCGACCGCCTCGGCCCGCCGGGCCAGCTCCGCCCGCTCGGCGAGCAGCAGGTCGGCCTCCCGCCGCCACCGGGCCACCTCCGGGTCCACCGGAGCCTCGATCCCGGTCACCGACCCGCCGGCCCCGGTCCCGACCGCACCGGTCCCGGTCGGACCGGCGCCAGCCACCGGGACGGCCGCCCCGGCGACGGTGTCCAGCAGGGCCGCCTCGCGGCGGGCCGCGTCCGGGTCGGCCAGGTGCCGGCGCACCAGCGCCGCCGCCTCGGTCAACGCCGACCGGCGACCGCCGAGCGGGTCGGCCGGCCACTCCGCGCGCAACACCGTCTCGGTGGTCGGGTTCACCGCGTCCCCCGCCGGCTCCGGCGCCCAGGCGTCGACCACGTGCCCGGCCCCGGCGGACAGGCCGGCGTCGTGCACCTCGCGCAGGAACACCGACGGCCCGCGGAACCGCTTCGTCCCCTCCCCCCACCAGTAGCCGGAGCAGAGCAGCAGCCGGCGGGGCCGGGTCACCGCCACGTACGCCAGTCGGCGCTCCTCCCGCTCGTCGTGCGCCCGCCAGGCGTCGGTGAACTCGGCCAGCGCGCGGGCCACCCCACGCTGGTCCGCCGCCTCCGCCACGGCCAGCTCGGGCAGCCCGTCCGCGTCGCCGCGCAGCGGGAACGGCAACACGCCGAGCCCGCCCAGCCAGTGGTCGGAGTTGCGCACCGGCCCCGGCCACACGCCCCGGGTCAGCCCGGCCACCGCCACCACGTCCCACTCCAGGCCCTTCGCCGCGTGCGCGGTGAGCACCTGCACCGCGCCGGCCACCACCTCGACCTCGCCCGGGGCCAGCCCGCGCTCCTCGTCCTCGGCGGCGGCCAGGTAGGCGAGGAAGCCGGCAAGCGTCGCGCCGGGCGTCTCGCCACCGAACCGGGCCGCGACGTCGCCGAGCGCGTCCAGGTGGGCGCGGGCCAGCCCGGCGTCCCCGGCACCGTCCCGCCCGGCCCGGACCGCCACCTCCACATCCAGCCCGATGCTCCGCTCGATGTCCGCGATCAGCTCCGGCAGCGACTGGTCCAGCCGGTAGCGCAGCAGCGCCAGCTCCATCCCGTACGACCGCAGCCGGGCGAACCCCTCCGCCGAGTAGGACTGCGCCGGCCCGAGATCGGCAAGCGCCTCCACCAGGGACGCCTCGTCCAGCGTGTCCACCACGATCTCCGGGCCGTCGTCCCCGGCCAACTCCCGTCGGCTGCGGGCGATGGCCCGGGCCCGCCGGTGCAGGGCGACCAGGTCACGCGGGCCGATCCGCCAACGCGCGCCGGTCAGCAGCCGCAACAGCGCCGCCCCGTCGGTCGGGTCGGCCAGCACCCGCAGGGTGCAGACCACGTCCCGGACCTCCGGGGTGTCCAGCAGGCCGCCGAGCCCGACCACGTCCACCGGCAGCCCCCGGGCCCGCAGCGCCGCCTCGATCGCCGGGATCTGGCTGCGCAGCCGCACCAGCACCGCGGTGGTGGGGCGGCGGTCGGCCGGGATGTGCTCGGGCAACGCGCCCGGCAGCCCGGCCGCGCCCCGCCAGGCCGCCAACACGCTGTCCGCGATCCAGTCGGCCTCGTCGACGTACGTCGCCAGCAGCGCGCAGTGCACGGTGCCGGCGGCCCGCCCGCCGGGCGTGCGGTGCGGGATCGGGTCGCGGACGCTGAGCGCGGCGTGCAGCTCGGGCACCCGGGCGCCGGCCGCCCGCAGCGGCACCGACAGCGCGTTCGCGACGCTGAGGATCTCCGGCCGGTTGCGCCAGCTTGTGGTCAGACCGAGCACCTCGGCGGGGGTGCCGTCGGTGCGGGCGAACTCGCTCGGGAAGCGGTCGAGCGTGCCGGCGCTCGCCCCCCGCCAGCCGTAGATCGACTGGCAGGGGTCGCCGACCGCGGTGACCGGGTGACCGCCGCCGAACAGCGCGTTGAGCAACACCACCTGGGCGTGGCTGGTGTCCTGGTACTCGTCGAGCAGCACCACCCGGTAGCGGTCCCGCTCGATCACCCCGACGCCCGGATGGTCCCGGGCCACCCGCGCCGCGCGGGCGAGTTGGTCGGCGAAGTCCATCGCCTCGAAGTCGTCCTTGCGCCGGCCGTACGCCCGGACCAGCGGCAGCAGCTTCAACCGGGTCCGCTGGAGCTGGAGCGCCCTGCGCACGTCGGCGTAGACCCGGCCGGGGCGCGACTGCACCTCGGCGAAGAAGCGGCCGGTCCAGCCGGCCAGTTCGTCCGGGTCGACCAGGTGCTCGTCCAGCTCGCCGGCGAGGGCCAGCACCGCGTCGGTGACGGTGGACGGCATCCGGTCCACCTCCGACATGTCCCCGTCATAGTTGCGGACCAGCAGGTCGACCAACTGCCAGCGGGACGCCTCGGTGAGCAACCGGGTGGTCGGCTCGTAGCCGGCGCGCAGCCCGTGCTCGGTGACGATCCGCCCGGCGTACGAGTGGTAGGTGGACACCGTCGGCTCCCCCGCGAACGGGTCGTCGCGCGGGTCCCGGCGGGGCCGGCCCAGCCGGCGGACGAGCTGGTCGAGGCGGGTCCGCACCCGGTGCGCCAGCTCGCCGGCCGCCTTGCGGGTGAAGGTGAGCCCGAGGATGTGCTCGGGGCGCACGTACGCGTTGGCCACCAGCCAGACCACCCGGGCGGCCATGGTCTCGGTCTTGCCCGAGCCGGCGCCCGCGACCACCAACAGCGGTTCCACCGGCGACGCGATGATCGCGGCCTGCTCCCGGGTGGGCGCCGGCAGCCGCAGCAGCCGGGCCAGCTCGACCGGCGTGTAGCGGGGTCCCGCGTCGGCGGCCCGGGGCGCGGGCGCACCGGCGTCGCCGAACAGCGCCGGCTGCGTCGTCATGCTCCGGCCCCCGTGCGACGTCGGGCGCTCATGGCTGGCTCTCCGGTGGCGGTTCGACCACCTGGCGGCCCTGGCCGGAGACCGGGCAGCTGGTGCGTACCGGGCAGACCCGGCACTTCGAGTTGGCCACGGCGGCGAAGGTGGAGGCCGCCATCGTCTCGGCGGTCCGGCGGACCAGCGCGGTGGCCCAGCCGGCTTCCGGGCCCTCGCCGGCCGCGGCCTGGGCCTGCTCCCGGGCGTCCTTGGCGCCGGTGCCGAGTTGCACCAGCGCCGCGCCGCCGGACTCCGCGCCGAACTCCGCGAACCCGCCCGCCTCGACCGCCGCCTGGTAGGCGCCGAGCTGCGGATGCTCGGCGACCTCGCGTTCGGTGACCGCTGTCGACTTGCCGGTCTTCAGGTCGATCACCACGAGTCGACCCTCGGCGTCGACCTCCAGCCGGTCGACCCGGCCGGTCAGCTCGATCGGCCGGGTCGGGTCGTCCAGGCGGACCGCGAACTCGTGCTCGATGGCGAGCAGCCGGCGCGGGTTGCCGGCCAGCCACCGCAGCAGCTTGTCGACCATCGCCTCGGCCCGCTGCCGTTCCGGGCCGACCATCCAGCGGGCGGCCAACTCGATCGCGTCGAACCGGGCGGCCACGTACTCCAGCAGCGCCTCCCGGTCGACGCTGGCGTCCTCGGCCAGCATCGCGGCGGCGTGCACCAGGTTGCCCACGCCCTGCGCCGCGCTGGCCGGCCCGCTGCCGCCGTGCCGTTCCAGCAGCCAGCGCAGGCTGCACCGCAACGCGCTCTCCATCGCCGACGGCGTGACCCGGACCGCCGTGCCGTCGTCGACGAGCGGCCGGTCGTCGGAGAGGCCGCGCAACCCCCACCAGTCGTCCGGGTGCGCGCCGGGCACCCCGGCGGCGGCCAGCCGGGCCAGCTCGCCCGCCGCCGCGTGCCGCCGGCTGATCGGCGCCGCCGGGTCGGTGACCGCGGTACGCAGCTCCGCCACCAGCGCGGACAGGGTGAGCCCGCGCGGCGGCAGGGTCACCGGGAGCACACCCGGCGGCCCGTCCTGCGGATCGTCGTCGCCGTGCGGCACCGGGTCGGTCGCGGCGAGTTCGTGCAGGAAACGGCTCGGCTGCTCCTCGTGGTCGTCCCCGCCGACCGCCGCGGAGGCGACCGCGGTGACCAGCAGCCGACGTCGGGCCCGGCTGACCGCAACGTGGAACAGCCGACGTTCCTCGTCCAGCAACGCCGACGTCTGCCCGACCAGGCTGGCCCGCAACCCGGCCCCGTCCGCCCGACCGGCGAGCACGTCGACCAGCCGCTCGGAGCCGAGCAGACTGCCGCGCAGCCGCAGGTCCGGCCAGACGCCTTCCTGCACCCCGGCGACGGCCACCAGGTCCCACTCCAGCCCCTTGCCGGCGTGCGCGGTGAGCACACGTACCGCCTCGCCCCGGTCGGCGGCGGCGGCGAGCGTGTCGGCGGGCAACTCCTGGCCGAGCACGTGGTCGAGGAAGACCTCGGTGCGCGCCCCCGGCAGCCGGTCGGTGAACCGGGCCGCCGCGTCGAACAGCACCAGCACGGCGTCCAGGTCGCGGTCGGCGGCCTCGGCCCGCCAGCGCTGGGCCGTCTCGTGCTCGCCGGTGGCCTCCCGCCCCCGGGTGATCGCCCCGGCCCAGCGCTCGGCCAGCCCGCTCTCCCGCCACACCGCCCAGAGCACGTCCTCCGCGGTGGCGCCGGGCGTGCCGGCGGCCTGCCGGGCGGTCGCCAGCAGCTGCGCCACGGCCTGCGCGGGCGCCGCCCACCGCCGCTCGATGGTGGCCAGCTCGGCCGGGTCGCGCAGCGCCTCCACCAGCAACTCGCCGGAGGGGCGGCGGTCGCCGCCGGCCAACGCGAGCGCCCGCAGCCCCTGCCGCAGCCGCCGCTCGGCCAGCGGATCGGCGCCGCCCAGCGGCGAGTGCAGCAGCGCGACCGCCGCCTCCTCGTCCAGCCGGTCGGGGTCGAGCGCGCAGCGGAGCAGGAGCAGCAGCGGAGCCACCGCCGGCTGCAGGTGCAGCGGCAGGTCCTCGCCGTGCACCACGGTCGGCACGCCGGCGGTGTGCAGGGCGCGCCGCAGCGACGGGAGCTGCCGCCCGGTGGACCGGACCAGCACCGCCATCCGGGACCAGGGCACCCGGTCGAGCAGGTGCGCCTCCCGCAGCGCATGCGCCAGCCAGGCCGACTCACTGGTGGCCGAGCGGAAGGTGCGGACCTCCACCGCGCCGGCCGGCGCGTCCGGGAGCGGGCGCAGCCGCCGGTGCGCCGCCGGGCCGCGGAGCCGGCGGGCCAGCCGGGCGGTCGCCGCCAGCAGCTCCGGCCCGGCCCGGTAGGAGGTGGTGAGCACGACCTGGGCGGCCGGCGCGCCGGAGGCGGTTCGGAACCGGTGACCGAACGTGCCGACCACGGCCCGGTCGGCGCCCCGGAAGGCGTAGGTGGAGGAGTCGGGGTCGGCGAACGCGACCAGCGACTTGCCGCCGCCGGCCACCACGGCGAGCAGGTCCACCTGCGCCGGGTCCGTGTCGGCCAGCTCGTCGACGTAGACGTGGGTCAGGCGGCGGCGCTCGGCGGCGAGCAGCTCCGGGTCGTCGAGCAGCATGCCGGTGGCGGCCCGCACCAGCTCCGCCGGGTCGTACGCGACCGAGCCCCGGTTGCTGACGTCGCGCAGCGCGAGCACGGCCACGTACTCCCGGAGGAAGCGGGCGGCGGCCGGCCAGTCGGCGCGGCCCAGCTTCTCGCCCAGCCGGGCCAGCTCGACCGGGCCGACCCCCCGCTCGGCGGCGCGCATCAGCAGGTCGCGAAGTTGTTGGGCGAACGCCCGGGTACGCAGCGCGGGAAGCAGGTCCTCCGGCCAGCCGACCGGGTCGTCGCCGGGCTCCTCGCCGACCACGTCGAGCAGCTCGCGGATGATCAGATCCTGCTCCGGACCGGTGAGCAGTCGCGGCGAGGGCTCACCCCGCTCGGCGGCGGCGCGGCGGAGCAGCCCGAAGGCGTACGCCGGGAACGTGCGGACCAGCGGCTCGCGGACCACGCGGTGCCCGTTCCCGGCGATCCGGGCCTCGATTCGGCGGCGTAGCTCGGCGGCGCCGCGCCGACCGAAGGTGAGCACCAGGACCCGCTCCGGGTCGACGCCCTCGGCCACCCGCGCGGCGACCGCCTCGATGAGGGTGGCGGTCTTCCCGGTGCCGGGGCCGCCCACGACCAGCATCGGCCCGTCGGTGTGCGCGATCACCACGGCCTGCACCGGGTCGACCCGACGTGGTGCGGCGGGAGCGCCCCCGTCCGAGGTGGACGCGGCTCGCTGCTCCTGCGCGCCGCCGCGCCCCCGCTGGTCGGGATGCGCTTCGGGCCCCGGCTGGGCTCCGCCCGACGCGCGGCCCTCGCCCGACGCGCGGGACCCAAGCGACGTGCGGTCGTCGGTCGATGGGTGCGCGGCATCGCCCGTCGACCCCCCGGATCGCGGCTCCGTCACGGCCGGCCCGTCGGACCGGCCCACCCCCTGCCCCGCCCCGGCCTCGTGGGTGACCCCCGCCCCCGCGCCGCCGGGCCGGCGCACCAACCGGTACGCCTGCATCACGGACATCCCACCATGCCGGTACGACACCCGGAAACCGACGACGCTCCGCGCGCCGCAGCTCACCCCGCCCCTGCCGCGAGGGGGGGGGATCAGGTCAGGCGGGCGTCGATGAGGTCGAGGGCGGCGGGCACGTTGTCGGCGACCATCAGCAGGTCGAGGCCGGCCGGCTTGAGGAAGTGGTGGCCGGCCAGGGTGCCGAGCCAGTCGAGCAGCGGCCGGTAGAACCCGTCGGCGTCGACCAGCACCATCGGCTTGGCGTGCAGGGTGAGGGTGGCGGTGGTCCAGACCTCGAACAGCTCGTCGAGCGTGCCCAGTCCGCCGGGCAGCGTGACGAAGGCGTCCGACTTGTCGATCATCAGCGTCTTGCGGCTGGCCATCCCGTCGGTGACCAGCAGCTCGTCGGCGGCCAGGTCGGCCACCTCCAGGTCGACCAGGGGCTGTGGGATGACACCGATGGTGCGACCCCCGGCGGCCCGCGCGCCGTCCGCCACCGCGCCCATCATCCCGACGCAGCCGCCGCCGCTGACCAGGGTGTGTCCGCGCCGGGCGAGCTCGGTGCCGGTCTCGGTGGCCAGCGCCAGCCAGCGGGCGTCGAGGGTGCGGGAGGACGCGCAGAACACGCAGACGTTTGCCATGTCAGCGCGACCCGGCCGGGCCCTCGGGGGCGGCCTCGGCGGCAGCCTGCTGGTCGGCGGCGACCCGGGCGACCGCCTCCTCGCGGACCGCCTCCTGCTCGGCGGAGAGCACCGCCTCGGCCTCCACGATGTGCCGGACCGCCTCGTTGACGTCGTCGGTGACGCAGATCAGGTCGAGGTCGCCCGGCCCGATCTTGCCCTCGGCGGCCATGCTGTCGCCCAGCCAGTCGAGCAGGCCGCGCCAGTAGTCGACGCCCATCAGCACGACCGGGAACCGGGTCACCTTGCCGGTCTGCACGAGGGTGAGCGCCTCGAAGAGCTCGTCCATGGTGCCGAACCCGCCGGGCAGCACCACGAACGCCTGGGCGTACTTGACGAACATGGTCTTGCGGGCGAAGAAGTAGCGGAAGTCGATGGCGAGGTCGACCCAGTCGTTGAGGCCCTGCTCGAACGGCAGCTCGATGCCGAGCCCGACGGAGAGGCCACCGGCCTCGCCGGCGCCCCGGTTCGCGGCCTCCATCACGCCCGGCCCACCACCGGTGATCACCGCGTAGCCGGCCCGGGCCAGCGCGCCGCCCAACTCCTCGGCCAGCCGGCACTCCGGGCTGTCCGGCTTGCTACGGGCCGAGCCGAAGACGCTGACCGCGGGCGGCAGGTCGGCGAGCGTGTCGAACCCCTCGACGAACTCGGACAGGATCCGCAGGGCCCGCCAGGCGTCCTTGGTCTTCCAGTCGCCGCGGCCCCGGGAGTCGAGCAGCCGCTGGTCCGCGGTGCTGCTCGGGATCGCCCGGTTGCGCAGGGTGACCGCTCCTCGGTGCCGCTCCAGCCGCGGCCCCTGCTCACCCGGCCTCCCGCTGCTCTCGCTCATGGGGTCACCGTAGTGGAGCGGCGGCGGCGCGGCGCGCAGGCGGGCGAGCCGAAGAAAATCTTTGCGATCAAGGCAACTAATTCGCTCGCCCGCACGTCTTACTATTCACATACCCGGTATGCCCGGGCGACGCGCCTTCGGGGGAGGAGCCAGCGTTTTGATCAGCAACAGCGAGATGATCCGGATCCGCCGGCAGATGCAGCGGCGGATCCACGACGTGGTGGCCGAGCGCCGCCGCGCCCGGATCGCGGAGGCCCGCCACGCCGAGCCGGCCGCCGGGACCGACGAGGCGGAGACGCCACTGACCACGAGCGTCTGACGATGCGGGGTCCGCGACGCCGGGCGCGGGCCCCGGATCCGGGACATGTCAGGCCGGGGCGAGCCAGCGATGCAGGGTGGCCGCACCGTCACGGATCTTGGTCAGCTCGACGTGCTCGTCCTTGTGGTGGGCCAGGTTCGGGTCGCCGGGTCCGAAGTTCAGCGCCGGGATGCCCATGGCGGCGAACCGGGCCACGTCCGTCCAGCCGAGCTTGCCGATCGGCGCGGCGCCGACCGCGGCGAGGAACTCCTGCGCGGCCGGGTTGTCCAGCCCCGGGGTCGCGCCGGCCGCCGCGTCGGTGACCGTCAGGTCGAAGCCGGCGAAGACCTCGCGCAGGTGGGCCTCGGCCGCCGCCGGGTCACGGTCCGGGGCGTACCGGTAGTTGATCTCGATCTCGCAGCGGTCGGGGACGACGTTGCCGGCGACCCCGCCGGTGATCCGGGTCGCGTTCAGGCCCTCCCGGTAGTCGCAACCCTCGATGGTCACCCGTCGCGCCTCGTACGCGCCGAGACGGCGCAGCACCTCCCCGGCGCCGTGGATGGCGTTGACGCCGTGCCAGGACCGGGCCGCGTGCGCCCGCTCGCCGTGCGTGGTGACGACCGCCCGCATGGTGCCCTGGCAGCCCGCCTCGACGATGCCGTAGGTGGGTTCCAGCAGCACCGCGAAGTCGGCCTGGAGCCACTCGGGGTGGCTCTGGCCGACCAGGGTGAGGCCGTTGTAGCGCGACTCGATCTCCTCGGCCTCGTAGAAGAAGTAGGTGACGTCGAAGCGCGGGTCGGGCAGCGTCACCGCCAGGTGCAGCGCGAACGCCACCCCGGACTTCATGTCCGAGGTGCCGCAGCCGTACATCAGGTCGCCGCGCATGGTGGACGGGAAGTTGCCGTTGAGCGGGACGGTGTCGAGGTGGCCGGCGAGCACCACCCGCTGCGCCCGACCCAGCTCGGTGCGGGCCATCACGGTGTTGGAGTGCCGGTAGGTGCGCAGGTGCGGTACGCCGCGCAGCACCTCCTCGACACAGTCGGTGATCGCCTTCTCGTTGAGGGACACCGACTCGATGTCGACCAGGGCACGGGTCAGCCCCACCGGATCGGCCAGGACCTCGGGGGTCAACGGGTTCTGCATGCCTCGCACGGTACCGTCATCTCCGGTGGGTGCGCGGCGAGCGTTGCGCGCCCGCGGCCCGCGAGCAGCGGCGGACGCCGCCGCCGGAAACGAGGGGTGACATCGTGACGTCCGCACCATCCGCCTGGGGCATCGGCCTGGCCACCGTGACCGCCGAGGACCAGGTGCTGGACACCTGGTACCCGACCGGCAAGCTGGGTCTCGGCGAGCTGCCCCTGGTGCCCGGGGAGGATCAGGCCGACGTGCTGGACCTGCCGCCGGGCGCGATCGGCGAGCGGGCGCTGCCCGGCCTGCGCACCGTCGAGGTGACCACGGTGATCGGCTCGCTGGACGACCCGATCAAGGACGCGGCCGACGCGTACCTGCGGTTGCACCTGCTCTCCCACCGCCTGGTGCGGCCCAACGAGCTGAACCTCGACGGCATCTTCGGCAAGCTCGCCAACGTGGCCTGGACCTCGGCCGGCCCGTGCCCGCCGGAGCGGGTGGACGAGCTGCGCGTCATCGAACGGTCCGCCGGCCGCCACCTGGCCGTGTACGGGGTGGACAAGTTCCCCCGGATGACCGACTACGTGGTCCCGGCCGGGGTGCGGATCGCCGACGCGGACCGGGTCCGGCTCGGCGCGCACCTGGCCGCCGGCACCACCGTGATGCACGAGGGCTTCGTCAACTACAACGCCGGCACGCTGGGCACGTCGATGGTGGAGGGCCGGATCGTGCAGGGCGTGGTGGTCGGCGACGGCTCCGACATCGGTGGCGGCGCCTCGATCATGGGCACGCTCTCCGGCGGCGGCACGGAGCGGGTGCGGATCGGTGAGCGCAGCCTGGTCGGCGCGAACGCGGGTGTCGGCATCACGCTCGGCGACGACTGCGTGGTGGAGGCGGGCTGCTACGTCACCGCCGCCTCGAAGATCACCCTGCCGGACGGCCGGGTGGTCAAGGGCCGGGAGCTGTCCGGCGTGGACGGGCTGCTGTTCTGGCGCAACTCGGTGACCGGCGCGTTGGAGGCGAGGCCGCGCACCGGCCGGGGCATCGAGCTGAACGCCGCCCTGCACGCCAACGACTGAGGCCCCGCTCCGGGTCCGTGACGGAACCGCCACGGACCCGGAGGGCCGGTCTCACCGCAGGCGGTACGCCTGGATGATCCGCTGGGTCACCGTGTTGCCGGCGTCGTCGCGGGCCCAGGCCCGCAGCGACACGTAGCCGGGCCCGGCCGGGTGCCGGACGGTGGCGGTCCAGCCGGCGCCCCGCTTCCGCAGGGTCGCCTTGCGCCACGTCTTCCCGCCGTCGTAGGAGACGTCGACGGTGAGCGCCGCCACCCGGCCGGCCGGCGCGCCGGGCTGGCGTTGCACCGCCACCGGGACGGTGAACGGCCGGCCGGCCGGCGCGGTGCCGTCCGGCGAGAGCGCCGGGGTGAACCGGACCGCCGTCGCCGGCAGCCGCGCCGGCTCGTCACCCGGCACCCGCTTCGAGCGGAACGTCCAGCTCGCCGAGACCTCGGTGCTCAGGTCGGTGAAGCCGCGCGTGGCAATTGCGTCGACCCGGTAGTTCGCGACGCCCGGCGGCACCTCGAACTCGCCGTAGCCCGCGTACGGCGACTCGCCGACCAGCTTGCCGTTGCGGTAGAGCGCGGTGCGCTCGGTGTCGTTGCGTGAACCGCCCGGGTGCCCGGCCGCGTCGCTGTGCAGCGGCAGCGAGACCACGACCGTGTTCCCGCTGCGGGTGATGCCCTGCTCGGGCCAGCGCGGCTGGGGGAAGGACGGGCCGAACGGCGCGTCGTTCCAGTGCTCGGCGCAGGTGCGGCCGGCCCGGTAGCGGGTGGGCACGGACTCCAGCACCGCCTGCACGTCGAGCCAGCCCTCCTCGGCCCGCTTGCCGAAGTCCAGCTCGGTGTTCCAGCGGGTGCGGACGGTACTGAGGTGCTCGATCCGCTTACCCGGCACCTGGACCGGCAGGACGATCGCCGAGGCGCCCAGGTTGTAGTCGGACTCCGGGTAGACGACCCGCTCGTTCTCCAGGCCCGGGTAGCCGTTCGCGAACCGGTTCGTCACGTGGGCCAGGTCGGCCGGCCGGTAGTGCCGGACGAGTCCGGTCGGGAACCGGCCGGGGAACAGCTCGTTCAGGCCGTAGAAGTACGGGCTGCGTTCCGGTGCCTTCGCGTCGGCCCACTGGCT
The DNA here is from genome assembly GCF_040653835.1 of Micromonospora sp. NPDC050980. Lineage (NCBI taxonomy): Bacteria > Bacillati > Actinomycetota > Actinomycetes > Micromonosporales > Micromonosporaceae > Micromonospora > Micromonospora sp. NPDC050980. The sequence continues at coordinate 151,662 of NZ_JBFAGS010000001.1, forward strand.
GGCCAGCGAGCCGACGAAGACCTTGTCGGAGACGTTGCGCCCGAGCTGGGCCGAGTAGAGGCCCTCGAAGGTGTCCGTCCAGAGCCCGAAGCCGGCCTGGAACTCGTCGCTGAACCAGGTGGCCCCGAAGTCGATCAGCAGCGGGGCGGCGCCGCGCTGGGGCACGGTGCTCCGCACCGGCCTGGCCCGTCGCGCGTCGAGGTCGAGCCGCTGGTCGCCGGTCACCACCAGCTCCGGCTGGGTCAGCATGGAGATCTCCGACCAGCCCTGGTCGCCGTCGACGAAGAGCAGGCTCTGCACCCCGTAGCGGCCCTTGGGCACCCGGACGGTGGCCTGGCCGTCGGCGTCGTACACGTCCCGGAAAGCGCCGTCGCCGAGCCCGAGCAGGGTGGTGTAGAAGTCGCCGGTCAGGGCGCCGGCCCGGTTGCGGTGGGTCAGGGTCAGGTCGTAGCTTTCCACCTCCCGGTTGACCGCCAGCGGGGTCACCGCGACGGTGTCGCCGGAGCGGGCGGTCAGCCGGCCGGTCCAGGTGCCGTCGACGCCGAGCCGGGTGTCCACGACGACGGTGACCCGGGCGGCGCCGCCGGCCGGGACGGTGAGCCGGGTCGCGCTGACGGTGATCATGCCGGCCGGCGCGGACCGCCCGCCCGGGCCGGTGAACTCGGCGGCCAGGTCGAGCGTGACCGCGTCGGCGCCGCTGTTGCGGTAGGTGACGGTCCGGCTGATCGGCTTGTCGTCGCCGTGCGGCCAGAGCGCGACGCCGAAGGAGACCGACGGCGGTTCGCTCGTCACCCGCTCGGTGATGGCGTGGGCCACGTCGACCCGGCCGGCGCCCTGCTGGAAGGCGGTCTGCCCGGGGTGCGGCCGGGCGGCGGCCATCAGGGTCGCCTTGTAGTGGCCGGCGTTCCAGCCGGGGTGCTGCTGCGCGATCAGCGCCACCGCGCCGACCACGTGCGGGGTCGCCATCGAGGTGCCGGAGAGGGCGACGTACTTCTCCCCCACCGGGTCGCCGATCTGGCCGTTGGCGGCGCGGGCGGCCACGATGTCCACGCCCGGCGCGGTGATGTCCGGTTTGATGGCGCCGTCGCCGGTGCGGGGCCCGCGACTGGAGAAGTCGGCCAGTTCGTCGTTCCGGTCCACCGCGCCGACCGCCAGCGCGGCGTCCGCGCTGGCCGGCGAGCCGACCGAGCCGTCGAGGCCGTCGTTGCCGGCGGCGGCCACGAAGAGCGTGCCGGTCTGCGCGGTCAGCGACTCGACGGCCTGTTCCAGCGGGTCGACCTCGGGGGTGTCCCAGCCGCTGAGGCTCATGTTGACCACTGTGGCGTGCTGCTCGGCGGCGGCCCACTGCATGCCGGCGAGGATCGCCGACTCGGTGCAGCCGAACTCCTCGCAGACCTTTCCGACAGCAGCGTCGCGTCCGGGGCCACACCCCAGTACTTCCCGCCGGAGGCGGCCCCGCTGCCGGCGATGATGGAGGCGACGTGGGTGCCGTGCCCGACGATGTCGTCCGGGTTCGCCTCCTCGCTGAAGTTGCGCGACTGGGCGACCCGGCCGGCCAGGTCCGGGTGGGTGAGGTCGACGCCGGTGTCGAGCACCGCGACCTTGACCCCCTTGCCGGTCCATCCGGCGGCCCAGGCCGCCGGTGCGCCGATCTGCGGCACGCTGTGGTCCAGCGTCAGCCGCCGTCGGCCGTCCAGCCAGATCCGGTCGACACCCCCCGCCGCGTCGAGCCGGGCGCCGGAGCGGTCCGCGGCGACGGCACGCCAGAGCGCGCCGGCGTCGGCCTTGGTCGCGGCGAGCGCCGCGCCGCCGATCGCCGGCAGGTCGCGGGTCACCCGGGTGCCGGCGAGCGGGGCCGCCGCCCGCCGGGCCACCCCCGGACGGTACGACACCAGCAGCGGTGTGCTGTCGCGGTGCGCGTCGTCGTAGCCGGCCGCGATCAGCCCGGTGACGTCGAACAGGCGCGCGTCCAGCCGGCCGGAGCGGACCAGCGCCAGCGCATCCTGCGGCACCACGCTGAGGCCGGTCCGCTCGCGGCGGACCAGGAACTGGAGCTTGGCGCGGCCGGCGCCGGGACGTACCGCCGCGTGGCCGCCGCCGGCGACGGTGACCCGGTCGCCGGTGATCAGGGTGACGGTGACCGGACGGTCGGCCGACCCGGTGCGGGTGGGCGTGCCGGTCGGGGCCGCCGGGGCGGCGGCGTGTGCGGGCACCGGCAGGCCGAGCGCCAGGCCCAGGGTGAGGCCGAGCGCGGCCAGTTTTCTGCGGTTCGGGGGCAACCTTTCCTCCTCGGTGAGACGTCATCGTCGATGGGGAAACATCGACGCGAGTTCTCAGACTTGCATACCGGGTATGTAACTGGAAGTCATCATTCCGACTCATTCCGTCCCGCCCGACCGGCGGACCCGGGATGATCCCCCGATGACCTCCATGAAGGACCGGATGCTGGCCGGCGAGCCCTACCTCGCCGACGACCCCGCGATCGTCGCCGACCTGGACCGCGCCGCCCGACTCACCGAACGCTTCAACCGCGGCTGCGCCGAGGACCCGCAGGGCCGCGTCGCCGTCCTGCGCGAACTGCTCGGCTCCCTCGGCGAGGACGCCTGGATACGGCCGCCGTTCCACTGCGACCACGGCTACCAGACCCACATCGGAGCGCGCAGCTTCGTCAACTTCAACGCGGTCTTCCTCGACGTCGCACGGATCACCGTCGGCGCGGACGTCCAGATCGGACCGAACGTGCAACTGCTCACCGCCACCCACCCGGTCGAGCCCGAGGCCCGCCGAGCCAAGTGGGAGGCGGCCCAGCCGATCACCATCGGCGACAACGTCTGGCTCGGCGGCGGCGTGATCGTGCTCGCCGGGGTGAGCATCGGCGACAACACGGTCGTCGGCGCCGGCGCGGTGGTGACCCGGGACCTGCCGGCGAACGTCGTGGCGGTGGGCAACCCCGCCCGTCCGACCCGAACCCTCGATTGACCGCCTGAGCTGCGGAAACACCCCTTCGGGGGGATGCGGATTCCGACATCAGCACGCACTCTGGGTAGTGAGCTGCTCACGCTGGGGGGACCGCGATGGAGCGCGTGCTGGAACTACGGGTCCACGGGGTGTCGAACACCCCACCGGATCAGCTGCTCGGTCTCGGCCCCCGGGCGGGGGCCGGCGGCGCACCACCGGAGCAGGTGGCCGGCGGCCCGGTGACCGGCTTCTACCGCTCCGCCGCCGCCGTGGCGGACGACCCGATAGGCGTCGAGGCGTACAGCTGGGGGAAGCTGACCTCCGGCGCGCGGACCCGCCGCGACGTCGAACGCGCCCTCTGGACGCTGCTGCTGCCGTTCGCCCTGGCCAACGTCGCGCTGCACGCCCGGGCCGACATCCCGGCGGACCCGGACCGGGAGCGCTGGGCCAGCCGCTCCGGCATCACCGCCTGGCTCATCCGGCTGTTCTGCCTGAGCCTGACCTGCACCCTGATCGTCACCGTGACCGGCATCGGGGTGGACCTCGTCGGCTGGCAGTGCGTGAGCCGCGAATGCCTCGGCCGCATCCCCGGGCCGTGGGAGTTCCTCGCCGACCCCTGGTGGCGTCAGGACACCCGCGCGCTGGCCTTCGGGCTGCTGCTGCCGCTGCTCGTGCTGAGCGCCATCGGGGTGCTCGCCTGGCGCACCTACCAGTACGAGGCGGAGATGCCGGCCGAGCCGCGCCACCGGCCGCCCGGCCACGACGACGGGCCGGCCGAGCCGCTGGAGAACCCGCTGCAGGACCCGACGTTCTGGAACGGGGAGGGCCAGCTGCGCCGGGCCGCGGTGCTGCACCTGTGCACGGCGGCGGTGGCCGCCGCCGCCGTGCCGGTCGCGTCAGTGCTGATCATGGACCCGCCGCGCGGCCTGCGCGCCGCGGTCGCCTGGCCGACCGTGCTGCTGTTCGCCACCGTGGTCACCATCGCCGTGATCGCGGTCGGCCGCCCCTGGCTCAGCCGCCGCCAGGGCGCCACCCCGCTCGGCCGGTGGAGCGTCGCGGTGGCGGCGCTCACCGGCGTCGGGCTGATCGGCACCTTCGTCCTCCTGCTGCTCCCCGACGGTCCCGCCGGCACCCCGCTGACCACCTACCGGCCACCGGTCGCCTGCGCGAGCACCCCGGACCTCACCGGCTGTGCCGCCGCCCGGCCACTGCCCGGCTACCAGACCGCGCTCGCCTGGCTCGTCACCTACCAGGTACTGCTGCTGGTGGCCATCGGCGCGGCGAACCGCTCCGGCCGTCGGGCGCTGGTCGGACCGGTCGCCGCCGCCGGGCTGCTGCCGCTCGCGGTGGCCTGGGTCGAACGCGGCCTGCCCGGCCTGCCCGCCGCGCCAGCCGGACTGCACACCTGGATGCTCGTCGGCCCGGCCATCGCGGTGGCCGTCGCCGGACTGCTGCTGCCCCGGCTCCGGCCCGCCGTGCCGACCCAGCCGCTCGGCGCGTACACCGGTCTGGCCTGGCACGGTTGCGCGCCGGCGGTCATCGCCGGTTTCGGCTGGATGATGGCCGTCGCCTACTGCGCCGGGCTGCTCTACTGGGTCAGCGAGCGGCTGGCCGGCCCGGGCGAGCCGCGCGACCCGAGCCTCACGGTCCCACCGCTCGCCGTCTTCTGGGCCGGGCTGGCCTGCGTGGTCGGGCTGATCGCCCTGCTCGGGCTGCTGGTTCGGGTCGCGGTCCTGCTGCACGGCCTGCGCCGCGCGGAGTATGCCCGGCTGACCTCCGCCGGCGGTCTCTCCGCGCACGACAGGCGCCGCTGCCGCGACGTCAGCACCTACCGCGCCCTGCACCGGCTGGTCGGCGAGCACGCGGTCCGGCTGATCGGCTGCTACGCGGCCGGGTCCGCGGTCCTGATCACCCTCTGCTGCGCCGCCGCGCTCTCCGGCCACCGGCCCGACCCGCTCTCCCCCGCCGGGTGGCCGGCCCTGATCCACTGGACCGCCGAACTCGGTGACGCCGTGCTCGGCTGGCTGCCGGTGGTGACGAGCGCGCTCGGACTGCTCATCTACCGCACCGACTCGGTGCGCCGCTCGGTCGGCGTGATCTGGGACGTGTGCACGTTCTGGCCGCGCTCCGCGCACCCGCTCGCCCCGCCCAGCTACGCCGAGCGCGCCGTGCCGGAACTCCAGACCCGGGTGGCCGGGCTGCTGGCGCTGCCGCCGCAGCACCCCGACCGGATGGACGGGGTGATCCTCTCCGGGCACAGCCAGGGCGCCGTCATCTGCGCGGCGGTGCTGCTGCAACTGCCCCGCCGGTGGCGGCGGCGGACCTGGTTCTTCTCCTACGGCTGCCAGCTCACCCGCCTCTACGGCCGGGTCTTCCCGTCCTACTTCGGGCCGGAGCGGCTGCGGACCCTGGCCCGGGCGGTCACCTGGCCCGGCGGGCACGTCGCGTGGACCAACTTCTGGCGCGACACCGACCCGCTCGGCTGGCAGGTCAGCGCCGGGCAGCGAGACGTGCCGGTGACCGACCCGGAGGCGCTGCACCCGTCCGGCGGGGAGGTGGCCGACCCGCCCATCCGCAGCCACAGCGGCTATCCGGACGCGGTGGAGTTCGCCCGGGAGCGGGCCGTGGTGGCCCGCCTGCTGCGCCGGAGCGTGCCGTCACCGCGGCCGAGGGCCGGGTGATTGCCACCCCGGCCGGCGTCAGCCCGGCGGCCGGTCGGCGAGCCGGACCACCAGATCGGCGTACGCGGCCGTGCCGGCCACCAGCCGGGCGTTCTCCTCGTCGCTGCCGAGCGCCCAGGCGCGAGCCTGCTCCGGCGACTTCCCGTAGGTCTCGTGCCGGGCGATGAGGCGGCGCAGCCGCAGCTCCGCGTCCAGGTCGAGGAACCACGCCTGGTGCAGCAACGAGCGCACCTCCTCCCACGGATCGTCGCGCAGCAGCAGGTAGTTGCCCTCGGTGACCACCAGCCGCACCTCGGGCGGCACCTCGATCGCGCCGGCGACCGGCTCCTCCAGGTCGCGGCGGAACTCCGGGACCCACACCGAGGTCGGCTCCAGCCGCCGCAGCCGACGCAGCATGGCGACGAAGCCGTTCACGTCGAACGTGTCCGGCGCGCCCTTGCGCGCCACCCGACCCAACCGGACCAGCGCCGAGGAGGCCAGGTGGAAGCCGTCCATCGGCACCAGCCGGGCGGCCCGGCCGACCTCCGCCACGACCCGCTCCGCCAGGGTGGACTTGCCCACGCCGGGCGCGCCGGCGATGCCGAGCAGCTGCCGCGGGCCGTCCTCGGCGAGCGCCCGCGCCCGGGCGACCAACTCGTCGACCGCGAGCACCTGGGCCGGCGGCATCAGCCGAGCACCGGCTCGCTGATGGTGAACCGCGCCTCGACCGCCGCGTGCACCGGCTGCGGCGCCGGGTCCAGCTCCAGCTCCGGCACGGACTCGCCGGACCGGGCGTACGCCGCCTTGGCCAGCATCGGCGGGGCCGCGGTCAGACCGGTGTCGGCCAGCTCGCGCAGCGCGGTGACGCGCGCGCCGAGCGCCTCGGCGTATTCCCGCGCCCGCGCCAGGGCGTCGGCGATCGCAGCGTGCCGCGCCTCCCGGTAGGCGGGGCTGTCCGGCCGCAGCGACCACACCGGACCGGCCACCTCGACCTGCTCGTGCTCGGCCAGCCGGAGCATCAGCTCGCCGAGCGAGGTGAAGTCGGTGACCGTGACCGTCGTGCCGACGCTGCCCTGCCAGGCCACCACGCGGTCACCCGCGCGCCTCGTCACCGGCCAGACGTTGACCTGGCCGGCCTCCCGCCGGTCCACCGGCGGCTCGGCCGCGTCCAGCAGCGCCCGCACCGCGGCGGCCCGTTCGGCCAGCCGGGTGAGTGTGGTCTCCCGATCCCGGTCCCGGGCGACCGCGGTCACCGTGAACCGCGCCAGCTCGGGAGCGACCTCCCGGTAGGCATCGCCGCGTACCGCCACCACCGGTGCGTCCGCCATGCCGCTCAGCCTAACGGCGCGGTGGCCGGCAGGTGCGCCGTGTACGCCACCGCCCCGGCGGCCACCCGGCAGCCGGTCAGGTGACCGCCCGCCGCACCCAGCTCGCGCAGGTAGGCCAGCTCGACCGCGTGGTCCGCGCCGGCCGGGAACTCCCGCCGGTGCGCGGTGAACACCCGACCCCGCAGCGCGGCCCGCGCCGTCCGGGCCTCGGCCAGCCGGCCGGCCAGCGCCGCGGCGTCACCGGCGCGCAGCGCGCCGGTCAACTCGTCCAGCAGGCCGGCCACCTCGGTCAGCGCGGCCAGCACCCGGTCCCGGTTGCCGAGCAGCATGTTCGCGGTCCGCTCGGGCGGGCCCCCGGCGACCCGGGTGCCGTCGGAGAAGCTCCCGGCGGCCAGCGCCAGCACCGCGTCCCGCAACGCCGAGCGCTGCACCGCGCCGGCCAGCGCGCCGGCCAGCAGGTGCGGCAGGTGCGAGGCGAGTGCGGCGGCGGCGTCGTGCTCCGGGGCCGACATCGGCACCACCCGCGCGTGGAAGACGTCGACCAGCAGCGCGGCGAGCCGACGGAACGCACCCACCCCGGCCGGCCCCGGGCAGAGCACCCACGCCGCGCCGTCGAGCAGCTCCGGGCGGGCCGCGTCCAGCCCCGCCCGGTCCGCGCCGGCCATCGGATGGCCCGGCACGAACCGGTGCCCGAGCCCCTGCACCGTCGCGGCGGTGCTCACCTCCGCCTTGACGCTGCCCACGTCCGTGAGCACACACCTGTCGTCGGTGGCGGCGGCCACCCGGGCCAGCATGGCGGGCAGCGTCGGCAGCGGACCGCAGACGAACACCACGTCCCGACCGGCGACCGCCTCCTCGACCTCGCCGGGAGCCGCGACGCTCCGCTCGCGCACCCGCCGCCGGGCCGCCGGATCCGGATCCCAGCCGGCGACGTCGAGCCCGGCGTCGCGGAGCCGGAGCAGCACCGAACCACCGATCAGCCCGGTGCCGACCACCGCCGCGCGTGCCAGTCCGCCGGCCTCGCCCACCATCGGTCCACCTCGGCGTCCACGTCGTCGGCGAAGCCCGGGCGGCCCCGCGGGAAGTCCCGCCGAGGATATCGCCCGACGCGACGCCGAGGACCGGGTGCAAGGCGGGGCCCCTTCTTGACGCCTGGCGTCAAGAAGGGGCCCCGCCTCACCCGTCGGCGAGCCGGCCGGCCACCGCGTCGACGTGCGCGTCGGACTCGGTGAGCGCCACCCGCACGTGCCGGGCGCCGGCCGGGCCGTAGAAGACGCCGGCGGCGACCAGGATGCCCCGGCGGGCCAGCCAGTCGACGGTGTCCCAGCAGTCCTCGTCGCGGGTCAGCCAGAGATAGAGCCCGGCCTCGGAGTGCTCGACGGTGAACCCGGCCCCGGTGAACGCGGCGCGCAGCGTCTCCCGCCGGGCGCGGTAGCGCTCCCGCTGGGCGTCGGCGTGCGCCTGGTCGGCGAGCGCGGCCACCATGGCGGCCTGCACCGGCGCCGGCACGATCATCCCGGCGTGCTTGCGGACCTTGAGCAGCTCCGCCGTCAACGCCGGGTCGCCGGCCACGAAGCCGGCCCGGTAGCCGGCCAGGTTGGAACGCTTGGAGAGCGAGTGCACCGCCAGCACGCCCGCGTAGGACCCGCCGCACACCTGCGGGGAGAGCACCGAGACGGGTTCGGCGTCCCAGCCCAGCGGCAGGTAGCACTCGTCGCTGGCGACCACCGCGCCGCGCTCGCGGGCCCACTCGACCACCTTGCGCAGATGCGCGGCGGGCAGCACCCGACCGGTCGGGTTGCCCGGCGAGTTGACCCACACCAGTCGGACCCGGGGGTCGGGGCCGAGCGCGGTCAGCGAGTCGCCGCGCACGACTGTGGCACCGGCCAACCGGGCCCCGTCCTCGTACGTCGGATAGGCGATCGACGGCACCACCACCACGTCACCCGGACCGAGCCCGAGCAACGTGGGCAGCCAGGCCACCAGCTCCTTCGAGCCGATCGTGGGCAGCACACCCAGCCCGTCGACGCCCGCGCCGCAGGCACGGGCCACCCAGGCCGCGACGGCGTCCCGCAGGGCGGGCGTGCCCGCGGTCAGCGGATAGCCCGGCGCGTCCGACGCCTCGGCGAGCGCCTGCCGGATCAGCGGCGGCACCGGGTCGACCGGCGTACCCATGGAGAGGTTGATGAGACCGCCCGGGTGCGCCGCGGCCGTGACGGCCGCGGCGTCCAGGGTGTCCCAGGTGAACTCGGGCAGCCGCGCCGAGACCGGCGTGGGCCGGCTCAGTGGCCCTCGCCGCGCGGGGGCTGCGCGGCGACGAAGGTGGCGTCCTTCTCCACCTTGCCGATCTTCGAGGCGCCCCCGGGCGAGCCCAGGTCCTCGAAGAACTCGTAGTTCGCGCCGGTGTAGTCCTTCCACTGCTCCGGCACGTCGTCCTCATAGAAGATCGCTTCCACCGGGCAGACCGGCTCGCAGGCACCACAGTCGACGCACTCGTCGGGGTGGATGTAGAGCATCCGGTTGCCCTCGTAGATGCAGTCGACCGGGCACTCCTCGATGCATGCCTTGTCGAGCACATCCACGCACGGCTCGGCGATGATGTAGGTCACCGGTCTTCTCCTCCGCAAGACTCGTCGCGATCATCCGCAACGGTAAGAGCCTAGTATCTCGCCGGGGAGGGGGTCGATCGTGCTCCGACAGCAGGACGTGGGACACCGGATCGTGATTCGCCGGATTGTGGGGGTTCGCGAGGGCCGGCCGCTGTTCTCCGACGCGCTCGGCGAGCTGGTCGAGCTGAGCGAGACCCACATCACCCTGGCCACCGACGGCGGTCCGCTGCGCGTACCGGTCGGCGAGGTGCACCGGGCCAAGCGGGTGCCGCCGGCGCGCCGGCCGACCGCCGCCGCGGTGATCGCCCTGGAGACCGCCGCGGACGAGGCGTGGCCCGCCCCGGTACGCGGGCGGCTCGGCGACTGGCGGCTACGCGCCGCCGCCGGCTGGACCGGCCGGGCGAACAGCGCCCTGCCGATCGGCGACCCGGACCGCCCGCTGCCCGAGGCGCTGGACGCGGTGCAACGCTGGTACGCCGACCACGGCCAGCCCGCCCTGGTGAACACGCCGCTGCCGCTGGCCGCGCCGGTCGGCGCGGAACTGGACGCACGCGGCTGGACCTCGCGCCCGCCGGTGCTGGTCCAGACCGTCCCGCTCGGCACCCTGACCGGCCCGCCGGACCGACCCGCCGCCGACCGGCCGCCGGTGGCGCTGCCCGGCGCGCCCGCCGACGACTGGCTGGCGGTCGCCGCCGACCGCAAGGGCGGGCTACCGGCGGCCGCCCGGCACGTGCTCACCGCGGTGGACCGGATCCGCTTCGCCGAACTGCGGGTCGACGGCCGGCTGCTCGCGGTGGGCCGCGGCACGGTCACCGGCGACGGGCGGTGGCTCGGCGTGAGCCTGCTGGAGGTGCTGCCCGAGGCGCGGCGGCGCGGATACGCCGGCGCGGTCGTGCGCGCCCTGGCCGGCTGGGGCGCGGCCGAGGGCGCCACCCACGCGTTCCTCCAGGTCGAACAGCACAACGTCGGCGCGGTCGCGCTCTACCGCCGGCTCGGCTTCACCACCCACCACACCTACCTCACCCGGGTGGCGCCCTGACCTCAGCGGCGCACGATCCGGCGCGGCCGGGAACGCTTCAGCTCGGCGTACCGCTTGAGCTGGCGGGAGCGGAAGTCGCGGCCGAGCGCGGTGAGGGTCAGGTAGCCGACCAGCACACCGGCCGCGGTGGCCGCGAGGTAGAGCCAGATCTGGGCGAAGAAGAGGCCGGCGCCGCCGCCGAACGGATTCTCGCCGACCAGCAGCGGGCCGACGAAGACGGTGAGCGCCAGCGCCACGACCACCGCCAGGGCCAGGTCACCGGCCCAGTGCCCGAGCGGCCGGGCGGCGCCCCAACGGAACGCGGTGCCGGCCAGGATCAGACCGATGGCCAGGAACATCACCAGCGAAACCCGGCTGGCGGCGGTGTCGTCGTCCGGAAAGGCGAATGTGATGACCAGCCGGGCCACCACGTTGACCGCGAACAACGCCGCCGCCAGAACACCCGCCGCACGCCACCGCTGACCCATCACACGCCTCCCGCCGTACCGCCCGCCCCCGCGGCGGGCCTCTGGCAGGAATGTCTACCACCGCCACCCGTGCGGCGTCAGCACCTCACCGGTGCGCGGGCGGCGGCGCCACGAGGTGCCGGAAGCCGAGCACCGCGAAGGTGACCGCGCCGGTCACGATCAGCGCGAGACCCAGCACGTTGTCGCCGGCCAGCGCGAGATCGCCCTCGGTGGTGCGGAACCCGCCCACCACGATCACCAGGAACCACGGCAGCGCGGCCAGCGCCACCGCCCACCGGGTGCCGGTCGAGGAGTGCGCGAACCAGCCCAGCAGCACCGTCGAAGCCGCCACCGCGGCGACCCCGGCGACCGCCAGGCCGATGCCGACCAGCGCCTGCGCCCCGCCGGCGCGGCCCTGCGCCGTCTCCCAGGCCCAGCTGGCGAAGATCAGATCGAGCAGCGCGGCCAGCACCCCGGCCCAGACCGCCACCAGGCCGCCGACCACCCGCAACACGCGGTCCAGCGCCCGCTCCGCCCGGCTCGGCGGGGCGGGCGGCGGCGACTCGGGCAGGACCGACACTCCGACGGCGGGCGACGTCACCGGAGACCGGCCGCCGCGACCGGAGTGCGGTCCGGCTCGTCCGGGGCCACCCCAGCGAAGAGGTCGTCCTCCCAGCCGTACGGGCCGCTGCCCGGCCCCTTCGCACCGACCGCGAGCGTGAAGAACTCCACCCCCATGAACTCGGCGCCGAAGTTGCCGGCGATCGAGTAGAGCCAGGAGTCGGCCGGGATCTGGGTGGCGTGGGCGCGCATCGCCGCCTCCTTGGCCGCGTGCCGGTCGGTGGCGTCGACCCGCGCCGCGATCTGCGCGTCCGGCGTGCCGAACGGCAGGTCCGCCACGTCCTCGATGCCGGCGAAGGGGTTGTCCGACGACCCGGTGAACGACTCCAGGCCGGCGTCCAGCACGCTGCGCGGCATGGCCGTCCAGTAGACCTTAGCCGGGGCGATCCCCTCGGCCGCGGCCAACTCCACCCCGCGCATCGCCACCCGGTGCGCCTGGATGTGGTCGGGGTGGCCGTAGAAGCCGTTCGGGTCGTACGTGACCACGACCTGCGGGCGCACCTCGCGGATGACCTCCAGCAGGTGCCCGGCCGCGGAGTCGAGGTCGGCCCGCCAGAACGCCCGCGGGTGGTCGTTGGTGGCCAGCCCCATCATCCCGGAGTCGCGGTAGCGGCCCGCGCCGCCGAGGAACCGGTGGTCGGTGACCCCGAGCGCGGCGCAGGCGGCGGCCAGCTCCCCGATCCGGTAGCCGCCGAGCTGGTCCGCCTCGGCCGCGGCGAGACCGGCCAGCGCCGGCACGTGGATCTCGCCCTCCTCGCCCAGCGTGCAGGTCACCAACGTGACGTGGGCGCCGGCGGCGGCGTAGTGCGCCATCGTCGCGCCGGTGCCGATCGACTCGTCGTCGGGATGCGCGTGGACCAGCAGGAGGCGTCGGTCGGGCAGCGTCGTCACGCCCGTCACTCTAACCGGCGGTCCTGCCCTCCGGCGGCCATGCGTCCGCCCAGGTCGGCCACATCACGCCCGGCACCCGCCTACGATCTGCAGGCGTGGACTTTCCCGAGCTGGCCGCCCGTACCCGTCGGTTCAGCCACGGGGCGCCGCGCGCCGTGACCGTCGCCGGGGACGGCTCCCGGGTGCTCTTCCTGCGCTCCGCGGGGCCGGAGGACCCGGCCGACGCGCTCTGGCTGCTCGACGTCGACAGCGGCGCGGAGCGGCTGGTCGCCGACCCGGCGGTGCTGCTGGGCACGGACGCCGAGCCGGCCCGCCTCGCGCCGGGCGAGCGGGCGCTGCGCGAGCGGCTACGGCTCAGCTCCGGCGGCATCGGCTCGTACGCGCTGGACGCCGCCGGGCGGGTGGCCGCGTTCGCGCTGGCCGGGCGACTGTTCCGGGCCGACCTGGTGCACGGCGACGTGATCGAGGTGGTCGCCGTCGGGCCGGTGATCGACCCCCGCCCCGACCCGACCGGCGAGCGGCTGGCCTACGTCACCGACACGGCGGAGGGCGTCCGCCGGGGTCAGCTCCGGGTGGTCGAGCCGGACGGCACGGACCACCTGCTCGCCGGCGAGGACAGCGGCGTGACCTGGGGATTGGCCGAACACGTCGCGGCGGAGGAGTTCCACCGCCACCGGGGCTACTGGTGGGCCCCGGACGGGCGGTCGGTGCTGGCCGCCCGGGTGGACGAGTCCCGCCTGCCCCGCTGGTACCTGCACGACCCGGCCGAGCCGGCGGACCCGCCGACGTCGCTGGCGTACCCGGTGGCGGGCGGCCCGAACGCGGAAGTGAGCCTGCACCTGCTCGACCTCGACGACGGCTGGGTCGACGTGCACTGGGACCGGGAGACCTACCCCTACCTCAGCTCCGTCGAGTGGGCCGACGGCGGCCCGCTGATCACGGTGCTGCGCCGCTCCCAGCAGCACGGCCTGGTGCTCGCGGTGGACCCGCGGACCGGGGAGACGCAGGTGCACGCCGAGCTGGCCGACCCGCGCTGGGTGGAACCGATCCCGGGCACCCCGGCGCACCTGCCCGACGGGCGGGTGCTGGTCGGCGGCGAGTTGGCCCACGACGGGTACGACGCGCGCTGCCTGTTCGCCGACGGCACGCTGCTCACCCCACCCTCGCTGTACGTGCGGCGGGTGGTCGGGCGGCTGCCGGCCGGCCCGGGCACGGCGGCCGACCTGCTGGTCGAGGCGAGCGAGGGCGAACCCAGCCAGCGCCACCTCTATCGGGTGCGGACCGCCGTCGGCGGCGGGATGGACGCCCGCCGGATGGGCAGCGACCCGGGCTGGCACACCGCCGCCATCGGCGGGTCCACGCTGGCGGTGGGCGTCGCCTCGCTGGAGCACGCCGGGGTCCGCTGGCGGGTGTGGCACGGCGACCGCGAGGTGGGCGAGCTTCGTTCGCTGGCCGCCACCAGCTCGTACGCCCCGCGACCGACGCTGGTGCGGGTGACCGACCGGCGGCTGCCCAGCGCGGTGCTCTACCCCACCGAGCACGTCAAGGGCACCCGGCTGCCGGTGCTGGTGGACGTCTACGGGGGCCCCGGCCACCAGGAGGTGATCGCGGCCCGCGGCGCCTGGCTGGAGCGGCAGTGGTGGGCCGACCAGGGCTTCGCGGTGGTGACCGTGGACAACCGGGGCACGCCGGGCATCGCGCCCTCGTTCGAGAAGGCGATCCACCGCCGGGTCGCGGACGTGATCCTGGCCGACCAGGTGGACGCGCTGACCGCGCTCGCCGGCAAGCACCCCGACCTGGACCTGGACCGGGTGGCGGTGCGCGGCTGGTCGTTCGGCGGCTGGCTGGCCGGCCTGGCGGTGCTGCGCCACCCGGAGCTGTTCGCCTGCGCGATCGTGGGCGCGCCGGTCACCGACTGGGCCCTGTACGACACCGCCTACAGCGAGCGCTACCTGGGGCTGCCGGAGGACGGCATGGACGTCTACGCCCACCACTCGCTCGTCGAGCTGGCCGCCGAACCGGTCGGCGACCCGGCCGAGGCCCGGCCGATGCTGCTGGTGCACGGTCTGGTCGACGACAACGTGCTGGCCGCGCACACGTTGCGGCTCTCCGCCGCGCTGCTGTCCACCGGCCGCCCGCACGCGGTGCTGCCGCTGCCCGGCGCGAGCCACCTCGCCGCCGGCGGCGTCTCCGAGCGCCTGCTCCGCCTGGAACTGGACTTCCTCCGCCGCCACATGTAAGGAGGGGCCCCCTCTCAACACCAGGCGTTGAGAGGGGGCCCCTCCTTACGAGCGGACCGGGGTTACTGCTTGACGTAGGCGTTGACGAAGTTCGGGTAGCCGAACACGGACGAGATGAAGACGCCACCGGCCTTCGAGCCGTGCACGTTGTAGGCCACGTCGACGTAGAGCGGCACCACCGGCGCGAACTCCTTCATGATCCGCTCGTCGAGCTTGCCCCACTCCGGACCCTGGTCGGCCGGGGGCATGGCCAGGATCCGGTCCATCTCGGCGTTGATCGCGTCATCGTTGAAGTAGGACTGGTTGCTGTTGCCCTCGGCCTTGATGGTGCGGCCGTCGTAGAGCACCGGCAGGATCGAGGCCCCGCTGGGCCAGTCCGCGGCCCAGTTGCCGATGTAGAGGTCCCAGGGGTTGTCCTTCTTCTTGACCTCGTCCAGCTTCGCGTCGTCCGGGATGTTCCGCACCGTGATCTTGAAGCCGGCGCGCTCCAGGTTGCCCTTGAGCTGGACCGCCTGCACCTGCTCGTTGGTGTTGTCGGCGACGCCGAGGACCAGTTCCGGCGTCTGGCCGCCGAGCAGTTCCTTCGTCTTCTCCGGGTTGCCGTTGGCACCGGCCGGGTAGGCGTCGTACGCCTTGTAGCCGATTGTCGACGGCGGCATCAGCGTGGTGATCGGCTGGGCGACGGTCTGCCCGCCGAGCGCCTTGACCAGGCCCTCCCGGTCGATCGCGTAGTTGAGCGCCTGGCGGATCTTCAGGTCCTTGACCCGCTGCGTGTTGATCACGAGCTGGTTGGCGCTCGGGGTCGGGGAGAGCAGGGTGCGGGACTTCAGCGCCGGGTCACCGGCCACCTTGGCGACCAGCGAGGCCGGCACCGAGTTGAAGGCGAGCGCGCCCTGGTCGGCGCCGTTGTCGGCGATCACCCGGTTGTTGGCGGCGTCGGCGGTCGGGCCGAAGGTCCAGACGAACTGGTCCGGGTACTGGTGGCGCACCGGGTCGGTCTTCGCGTCCCAGTTCGGGTTGCGGTCCAGCGTGAGCTGGACGCCCACCTGGTTCTTGGCGATCTTGTAGGGCCCGGACGAGAACGGCCGCTGGTCGAGGTTGACCCCGGTGTCCTTCTCCGGCTTCAGCGGCGCGGTGGTGGGCAGCGAGACCGCGAACGGCAGATCGCATCGCGGCTTGGCGAACTCGAACCGGAGCGTCTTGTCGTCCGGCGTGCTCAGGCCCGGCGGCAGCGACGTCTTGTTCTTCTTGAAGTCCCACTTGGTGTCGTACTGCGGGGTGTCGGCCAGCCACTCCTGGATGTAGGTCGGGCCGCTGGTGAGGTCCGGGTCGAAGGAGCGGGCGATGCCGTACGCGATCTCCTTGGCGGTGATCGGGCTGCCGTCCTCGAACTTCACCCCGTCCTTGATGGTGAATTCCCAGACCTTGCAGTCGTTGTCGACGTTCTTGCCCGGGGTCTCGGCCAGGTCGCCCACCAGGACGAGGCCGCCCTTGCCGTCGTCCTTCCACGTGGTCAGGTAGCGGGCGAAGAGCGGGCTGGCCATCAGCCCGGCGAACGAGTACGTCCGCTGCGGGTCCAGGTGGGAGATGGGGGTCTCCCGGATGATGGTGAACGTGCCGCCCTTGGCCGCGCCCTCCACCTCGGCCGCCGGCCCCTGCGAGTCCTTGGGGTCGCTGGCGATGACCCCGGTCTGCTGCCGGTTGCCGTCCACCTTGGTGCCCTCGCCCGTGTTCTCCGAGCAGGCGCCCAACCCCACCACCAGTGCGATGGCGCCGCCGACGGCGGCCGCTGCGCGTGGTCGCATGTCCTACCTCCTCCACCCGTACGCCGGGCGCATCCGCCGACGTCCCGAGGATCGTAAAGAAGAAAAGCTACAAGTTGTGTAACAGTTCTCGATAAATTTCGTCAGCCCGGGCCGGCTCAGCCCAGCCGCACCCGGGGATCGATGACCGCGTAGAGCAGGTCCACCACCATGTTCGCCAGCACCACGAAGACCGCCGCGATCAGCACGGTCGCCATGATGGTCGGCAGGTCACCGGAGCGGACCGCGTCCACCGCGGTCCGGCCCATCCCGTTCAGGCCGAACGTCGTCTCGGTGATCACCGTCCCGCCCAGCGCCCCGCCCACGTCCAGGCCGGCGATGGTGACCACCGGAGTGATCGCGGCCCGCAGCGCGTGCCGGCCGTAGACCGTGCGTTTGGCCAGGCCCTTCGCCCGGGCGGTACGGACGAAGTCCTCCGACAGCGTCTCCAGCATCTGCGCGCGGGACAGCCGGGCGTAGATGGCGGAGAACAGGAAGGCCAGCGCCAACCAGGCCAGCACCAACCCACTGCTCCATTTCAGGGGGTTGTCGAAGAGCGAGGTGTAGCTCGGCACCGGCAGCAGGCGCAGGTTGTAGACGAAGACGATGAGCAGCACCGCGCCGACGAAGTAGAGCTGCAACGACGCGCCGGTCAGCGAGAAGCCGATCGCCGCCCGGTCCAACCAGCTCCCCCGGCGCAGCGCCGAGAGCATGCCCAGACCGACCCCGAGCAGCAGCCACAGGACCGCCGCCGGGATGACGATGCTCAGCGTCACCGGCAGCACCCGGGCGATGGTGTCCGAGACCGCCTCGTTGGAGACGTACGACCAGCCGAGGCACGGCGCGTCGCAGCGACCGCCCTGGGCGCTGCCCAGGTCCCGCCCGGTGACGATGCCCTTCATGTAGCCGGCGTACTGGCTGATCAGCGGGTCGCGCAGGCCCAGCTCCTGGCGCACCCGCTCCAGCCGCTCGGGGTTGCAGTTCTTCGGGCACATGCCGGTGACCGGGTCGCGCGGCAGGGCGAAGAACATCAGGAAGCTGAGCACACTGACCGCGAAGAGCGTGAGCGCGGCCGAGAGCAGCCGGCGGACGAGGAAACGCGTCATGGGTCGGCCTCCTACCGGGACGACTTCGGGTCGAGCGCGTCGCGCAGCGCGTCGCCGAAGAGGTTGAAGGCGAACACGAGCGCGAAGATCGTGATGCCGGGGAAGAAGACGTACGCCGGGTCGGTCTGCAGGTAGTCGAGACTCCGGTAGATCATCCGCCCGAAGCTCGGCGTCTCGTCGGTGAGGCCGACGCCGATGAACGACAGCGCCGCCTCGCTGGTGATGTATTGCGGCACCGCCAGCGAGAAGGCGACCAGGATCGGCGCCCACACGTTCGGCAGCAACTGGCGGAACAGCATGTGCCCGAGCCCGGCCCCGCTGGCCCGGGCCGCTTCCACGAACTCACGCTCGCGCAGCGCGATGATCTGGCCCCGCACCAGGCGGGCGGTGCTGGTCCAGCCGAACAACGCGAAGATCGCGATGAGCACGCCGATCTGGAAGTACGCCGGAACTGCCTCCCGCTGCCCGTAGAAGCGCAGCGCGACGGTGGGCATCAGCGCCAGCGCAATGATCAGGAACGGCATCGCCAGGGTCAGGTCCGTGATCCAGTTGAGCACCGAGTCCAGCCAGCCGCCGAGGTAGCCGGCGAGCGTACCCAGCGTCACGCCGATGACGGCGGTCAGCACGGCGGCGGCGAACGCGATGAACAGCGACGTGCGCAGCCCGTGCACCATGCGGATGAAGATGTCCCGGCCCAGTCCGGGCTCCAGCCCGAACCAGTGCTCGCCGGTGACGCCGCCGGCGTAACCCAGCGGCATGCCGTAGCCGTCGAGGCGGCTCTGGAACTGCTCCTTCGGCCCCACCCCGTACAGCGCCTCGATCAGCGGCACGGCCAGCGCGACCAGGACGAACACGATGAGCAGCGCGCCGCTGAGCACCGCGGTGCGGTCACGCCGCAGCCGCGCCAGGGCGAGTTGGCCGGGTGACCGGCCGACGAACTCCTCGTCCCGGCGCACATCGCCGTCGTCGGGCGACTCGATCTCCGCGAGCGCCGCGCCCTCGACCGGGGACAGGCTCATTCCGTCACCTCCTGCACGTCTGCGGCGACGCCGACCGCCGCCGGCCCGCTCTCCGGGTGGTGGCAGGCGGTGTGTTGGGCGCCGCCGTCTCGGGTGACCAGCGCCGGCTCCTCGGTGGCGCAGTGGTCGGTGGCCTTCCAGCAGCGGGTGCGGAAGCGGCAGCCCGAGGGCGGGTTGAGCGGGGTGGGCACGTCGCCGGTCAGGCGGATGCGGCCGGCGGGGCCGAGCGCCGCGACGTCGGGGATGGCCGACAGCAGCGCCCTGGTGTAGGGGTGTTGCGGGCGCTCGTAGATGTCGTCCCGGTCACCGATCTCGACGATCTTGCCGAGGTACATGACGGCGACGCGGTGGCAGAAGTGGCGGATCACGGCGAGGTCGTGGGCGATGAACACGAATGCCAGGTCGAGGTCGCGTTGCAGGTCGCGCAGCAGGTTGATGACCTGCGCCTGGATGGACACGTCGAGGGCGGAGACGGGTTCGTCGGCGACGATGAGTTTCGGTCTCAGCGCCAGGGCGCGGGCGATGCCGATGCGTTGGCGCTGCCCGCCGGAGAACTCGTGCGGGTAGCGGTTGTAGTGCTCGGGGTTGAGCCCGACCAGTTCCAGCAGCTCCTGGACCCGCTTGCGCACCCCGCCGGGCGGGTTGATCCGGTTGACCTGCAACGGCATGGCCACGATCCGCCCGACCGTGTGGCGGGGGTTCAACGACGCGTACGGGTCCTGGAAGATGATCTGCAGGTCCTGACGCAGCCCGCGCAGGTCACGCCGGCCGGCGTGGGTGATGTCCCGCCCGGCGAACGTGATCGTGCCGCCGGTCGGTTCCAGCAGCCGCACCAGCATCCGCCCGGTCGTGGTCTTGCCACACCCGGACTCCCCCACCAGGCCGAGCGTCTCCCCCGGCCGGACGTCGAAGTCGAGTCCGTCGACCGCCCGCACCGCGGCCCTGCCCCGCAGGCCGTCGCGCACCGGGAAGTGCTTGGTCAGTCCGCGTACCGACAGCAGCGGCTCGACCGCCGTCGCCGGCGCCGCGGCGGGCGCGGTCACGGCCGCCGCGCCCGCACTCTGCTCGGGGTTCATCGCGCCACTCCCGTCCGGGCGACGTCCTGCCGGTAGATGCGCGTGCGGTCCTCGGCCGACAGGTGGCAGGCCACCCGGTGCCCGGGGTGGCCGGCGTCGCGCAGCTCGGGAACCTCGGTGCGGGACCGGTCGCCGTTGACGTCGGCGTAGCGGCAGCGCGGGTGGAACGCGCACCCCGACGGCAGGTTGATCAGCGACGGCGGGTTGCCCGGGATCGGCACCAGGTCCGCGTCCGCGTCACCGTGCAACGACGGCACGCTGGAGAGCAGCCCCCAGGTGTACGGATGCTGCGGCGACCGCAACACCCGTTCCGCGCTGCCCTGCTCGACGGCCCGGCCCCCGTACATGACCAGCACGTCGTCGGCCACCTGACTGACCACACCCAGGTCGTGGGTGATCAACACGATCGCCGAGCGGAACTCCTGCTGCAGATCGGCGAGCAGGTCCAGGATCTGCGCCTGCACCGTCACGTCCAACGCCGTGGTCGGCTCGTCGGCGATCAACAGATCCGGATCGTTCACCAACGCCATCGCGATCATCGCCCGCTGCCGCATCCCACCGGAGAACTCGTGCGGGAACTGATCGAACCGCCGACCCGGCTGCGGAATCCCCACCCGGCCCAACATGTCCACCGCCCGCGCACGGGCCTCCCGCCGGCCGGCCTTCGGGTGGTGCACCCGATACGCCTCGGCGATCTGCCTGCCGACGCTGTAGTAGGGGTGCAGGGCCGACAGCGGATCCTGGAACACCATCGCCATGTCCCGACCCCGCAGCCGCCGCACCTCCTCCTCGGCCAGCCCGACGAGTTGGCGGCCACCGACCGTGATCTCCCCGGTGATGGTGGCCCGCCTGGTGTTGTGCAGACCCAGGACGGCCAGCGACGTGACGCTCTTACCGGAGCCCGACTCACCCACGATGCCCAGCGTGCGACCCCGCTGGACGGCGAACGAGACCCCGTCCACGGCCCGGACCACGCCGTCCTCGGTGTCGAACCGCACCCGCAGGTCTCTGACCTGGAGGTAGGGCGCTTCGCCGGCGCGCTGTTCCGGCACCTCGGCGCGGTCCGGCTCCCCGGACGGCACCGCCTCCGACCTGCCCATGGCCGCCTCCTCCTCGGTGACGAAGAGAACCTACAGGAAACTTCTGGAGGCGAAAATAAGCTACAGAGCCCGGTCTGTCAGTGGTCAGAGCGTAACGACTGGGATTCCGACCTGAACAGCCCTCACCTGGGACATTCACCATCGCAACTGCACGCGGTCGCCGCGTCGCCGCACCGGACCCCAGGTCCCACCCCGCTTCACCGGAACATCTCCGGGGAGCTGCGTGCGCCGACGTCCGCCTCATCTGCGAGATCATTTCGCCGAGCAACGCCGCCACCGACAAGGTGCTCAAGACGCATTACCACGCGGCTGCCGGGATCGAGTGGTACCTGCCTGTCGATCAGGAGTCGCTGACGACGCACCGGACCCGTCCACGTCCTGATCCGCCCGGCGGACCTGCTCGCCTGACGGATGTCGGTGCGCTCGCCTAGGGTCGGGCGCATGGGATTCGATGCGGCGAGCGCCGCCGTGCAGGCCGCCCTCGACGCGGGGGCCCGCTACGCGGACGCCCGGGTGATGCACCGTCGCTACGAGTCGATGTCGGCGCGCAACGGCGATGTCGAGGAGCTGACCCAGCACGAGAGCATCGGGCTGGGCGTGCGCGCCCTGGTCGGCTCCGGGTGGGGCTTCCACGCCGTACCCGAGCTGTCCGACGCCGCGGCCCGCGACGCCGGTCGGCGCGCCGCGGCGGTCGCCGCCGCGAGCGCGCGGGTTCCGGGGCCGCCGATCGACCTCGTGCCGGTCGACGCGGCGGTGGCGAGCTGGGCCTCCGACTGCGCGGTCGATCCGCTCGGGGTGCCGCTGTCCGACAAGGGCGACCTGCTGGTCGGCGCCACGGCCACGATGCGCGAGCACGGGGCCGACCTGGCCGAGGGGCTCTACCAGATCTGGGACACCACGAAGTGGTTCGTCTCCAGCGAGGGCCACCGGATCGACCAGCACATCCGGGAGTGTGGCGGCGGCATCTCGGCCACCTCGATCGGCGACGGCGAGACGCAGCGCCGGTCCTACCCGAGCTACCGCGGGCAGTACGGCACCACCGGCTGGGAGCTGGTCACCTCGCTCGACCTGGCCGCGCACGCCGCCCGGGTCGCCGAGGAGTCCCGCGAGCTGCTCACCGCGCCGGAGTGCCCGGCCGGCGAGACCGACCTGATCCTCGGCGGCGAGCAACTCGCGCTGCAGATCCACGAGTCGGTCGGGCACGCCATCGAGCTGGACCGCATCCTCGGCTGGGAGGCGGCCTTCGCCGGCACCTCCTGGCTCGACCTGAGCCGCCTCGGCTCGCTGCGCTACGGCTCCGAGCTGATGAACGTGACCATCGACCCGACCATCCCCGGCGCGCTGGGCAGCTTCGGCTTCGACGACGAGGGCTCCCCGGCGGTCGCCCGGGACGCGGTCCGCGAGGGGCGGTGGGTCGGCGTGCTCGCCGGCCGGGACTCGGCCGCCGTCGCCGGCCTGGCACACGGCGGCAGCGTACGCGCCGACGGCTGGGCCCGGCTGCCGATGGTGCGGATGACGAACGTGGGCCTGGAACCGGGCCCGCACACGCTCGACGAGATCGTCGCGGCCACCGACGAGGGGGTGCTGATGGACATCAACCGCTCCTGGTCGATCGACGACAAGCGGCTCAACTTCCAGTTCGGCTGCGAGGTCGGTTGGGAGGTGCGCAACGGCCGCCGGGGGCGGATGCTGCGCAACCCGACCTACACCGGCATCGGGCCGGTCTTCTGGCGCTCGATGGACATGCTCTCCGGGGAGACGGTCGCCTGGGGCACGCCCAACTGCGGCAAGGGACAGCCCGGCCAGATCGGGCACACCGGTCACCCGGCCGCGCCGGCCCGGTTCCGCGGCGTCCGGGTGGGGGTGCGCGCATGACGCGCAGTGCCGGCACCGGCGACGAGCGGGATCTCGCGGCCCGGGTGGTGGAGCTGGTCCGGCGCGCGGCCGGGCCGGGCGCCGAGGCGGAGGTGCTGGTGACCCGCGCCGACCTGGCCCTGACCCGGTTCGCCAACTCGTTCATCCACCAGAACGTGGCCGAGACCGGCACCACCGTGCAGCTCCGGCTGCACGTCGACGGCCGGACCGCCGCCGGCGTCGGCAGCCGGGTCGACGCGGAGGGGCTGGCCGCGCTTGTCGAGCGGACCCGCGCGGCGGCCCGGCTCGTCCCGCCGGATCCGGCCTGGCCGGGGCTGACCGCGCCGACCCCGGTGCCGTCCGGTCCGGCCGTGGACGAGGCGACCGCGTTCGCCTCGCCCGACGAGCGGGCGTCCCGGGTACGCGCGTTCGTGGACGCGGTCGAAGGGTTGGCGGCGGCCGGCTACTGCCGCACGTCCTACCGGTCCGGGGCGTTCGCCAACTCGGCCGGGCACTCGGCGGTGGGGCGGGCCGCGGAGGCGGCGATGGACGGCATCGCCCGCACCGGCGGCGCGGACGGCGTGGCCCGGCACTGCGCCGACCGGCTCGGCGACCTGGACGGCGCGGCGCTCGGCGCCCGCGCGGCGGCCAAGGCGCGGGCGGCGGCCGATCCGGTCGAGCTGCCGCCGGGGCGTTACGAGGTGGTGCTGGAGCCGGCCGCGGTGGCCGATCTGCTGCAGAACCTCGCCTGGTACGGCTTCAACGGCAAGCGGTACGCCGAGCGCCAGTCGTTCGCCGAGCCGGGCGCGGCGCAGTTCGACCCGACGGTGACGCTTGTCGACGACCCGTTGCACGCCTCGGCGCTGCCGTTCGACCTGGAGGGCACGGTCCGGCGGGCGCTGCCCCTGGTGCGGGCGGGCACGACCGGGGCGGTGGCGCACGACCGGCGCAGCGGCGCGGAGGTGGGCTCCGGGTCCACCGGACACGGCATGCCCGGCGGGTCGACCTTCGGCCCGATCCCGCGCAACGTTCGCCTGCTGCCGGCGGGCCCGACCGGCGTCGCTCCGTCCGGCGCGACGGGGGCGGGGGTGACCGGGGCGGTGGGCGACCCGGACACCGGGGCGCTGGTGGCCGGGGTGCGGCGTGGGCTGCTGGTCAGCGACTTCTGGTACACGCGGGTGCTGGATCCGAAGCAGTTGGTGGTCACCGGGCTGACCCGCAACGGCGTCTGGCTGGTCGAGGACGGCGTGCCCACCCGGGCGGTGCGTGACTTCCGGTTCACCGAGTCCTACCCGCGGGCGCTGGGGCCGGGGCGGGTGCTCGACCTCGGCCGGCGTCCGGTCCGCCAGCCGGACCGGGTCGACGGTTCCTGGTGGGAGGCGCCGGCGGTGCGGCTGTCCTCGTGGAACTTCACCGGCGGCGCGTCCGGCTGACCGGTCGGCGCGGTGCGGCGACCGGTCGGCGCGCCGCTCGCCGGGTCACGCATATTGATCATGAGCCGGGTCTTTCCAACCAGCGGGACACACGGGACACTGCGTTGCGCGGCCGGGCCGTGAAGATCGGCGTAACGTGTGTCACTTAGCCGCGCCGGTTCGCGGCGGGATCATGCGTGCGCAAAAGACGGGGTTGTGACGTCAGGGAGACAGCAATGACATCTACGGCGACGAGGCCGCGGGGAGCGCGGGCGCGTGCCGCCATCACGGCGAAGACGTTGCGGACCGACCGCTGGTGGCTCGCGCCGCTGGTCACGGTGGTCGGGCTCAGCGCCTGGGTCATCTACGCAACCGTCCGGATCTTCATGCACAAGTGGTATTGGGTCGATCAATATCACTACCTGACGCCGTTCTACTCCCCCTGCGTGACCGAGCGGTGCGTCGAGGGCTCCTCGCACTTCGGCAGCTTCCTGCCCGGCTGGTGGATCATCCCGGACGCGGCGCTGACCCTGCCGTTCCTGCTGCTGTTCCGGCTCACCTGCTACTACTACCGCAAGGCCTACTACCGGTCGTTCTGGCTGTCGCCGCCGGCCTGCGCGGTGCCGGACGGGCACCAGAGCTACAGCGGCGAGACGCGGTTCCCGCTGCTCGGGCAGAACCTGCACCGCTATTTCTTCTACGCCGCCGCGATCATCTCGCTGATCAACACCTGGGACGCGATCTACGCCTTCCACTCTCCGGAGGGCTTCGGCTTCGGCCTGGGCAACATCGTCCTGCTGGTCAACGTGGTGATGCTCTGGGCGTACACGATCTCCTGCCACTCCTGCCGGCACATCATCGGCGGCCGGCTCAAGCACTTCTCCAAGCACCCGGTGCGCTACAAGGCGTGGACCGGGGTGTCCTGGCTCAACGTCCGGCACATGCAACTCGCCTGGATCACCCTGGGCACCCTGGCGCTGACCGACTTCTACGTGATGGCGATCGCCGCCGGCTGGTTCAACGACCTGCGGTTCATCAACTGAGGGCCCCTGACATGACTGAGACGCGAATCGAACGACACCACTACGACGTCGTCGTGATCGGGGCCGGCGGCGCCGGCCTGCGCGCGGCGATCGAGGCCCGGCTGGCCGGCAAGAAGACCGCGATCATCTCGAAGTCGCTGTTCGGCAAGGCGCACACCGTGATGGCCGAGGGCGGCGCGGCGGCCGCGATGGGCAACGTGAACTCGCGGGACAACTGGCAGGTGCACTTCCGGGACACCATGCGCGGTGGCAAGTTCCTGAACAACTTCCGGATGGCCGAGCTGCACGCGAAGGAGTCACCGCAGCGGATCTGGGAGCTGGAGACGTACGGCGCGCTCTTCGACCGGACCGCCGAGGGCAAGATCTCGCAGCGCAACTTCGGCGGCCACGAGTACCCGCGTCTGGCGCACGTCGGCGACCGGACCGGCCTGGAGCTGATCCGCACGCTCCAGCAGAAGATCGTCTCGCTCCAGCAGGAGGACAAGCGCGAGTTCGGCAACTACGACGCCCGAATCCGGGTCTTCTCCGAGACCACGATCACCGAGCTGCTGCTCGACGGCGACCGGGTGGCCGGCGCGTTCGGCTACTACCGCGAGTCCGGCGAGTTCATCCTGTTCGAAGCGCCGGCCGTGGTGCTGGCCACGGGCGGGGTCGGCCGGTCCTACAAGGTCACCTCGAACTCCTGGGAGTACACCGGGGACGGTCACGCGCTGGCGCTGCGCGCCGGGGCCACGCTGATCAACATGGAGTTCCTCCAGTTCCACCCGACCGGCATGGTCTGGCCGCCCTCGGTGAAGGGCATCCTGGTCACCGAGTCGGTGCGCGGCGACGGCGGTGTGCTGAAGAACTCCGACGGCAAGCGATTCATGTTCGACTACGTCCCCGACGTCTTCCGCAAGCAGTACGCGGAGACGGAGGAGGAGGCGGACCGCTGGTACACCGACCCGGACAACAACAGGCGTCCGCCGGAGCTGCTGCCCCGCGACGAGGTCGCCCGCGCGATCAACAGCGAGGTCAAGGCCGGTCGGGGTACGCCGGCCGGCGGCGTCTACCTGGACATCGCGTCCCGCCGGTCGGCGGAGGAGATCCGCCGCCGGTTGCCGTCGATGTACCACCAGTTCAAGGAGCTGGCCGACGTCGACATCACCAAGGAGCCGATGGAGGTCGGCCCGACCTGTCACTACGTGATGGGCGGCGTCGAGGTGGACCCCGACTCCGGCGCGGCGGCGGGCACGGTACGCGGGCTCTTCGCCGCCGGTGAGGTGTCCGGCGGCATGCACGGCTCCAACCGGCTCGGCGGCAACTCCCTGTCCGACCTGCTGGTCTTCGGCAAGCGGGCGGGCGGACACGCCGCGACGTACGCCGATCAGCTCGGTGCCCGCCCGGCGGTGTCGGTGGCGGCGGTGGAGGCCGCGGTGGAGACGGCGCTGGCGCCGTTGCAGCGCGACACCGGCGAGAGCCCCTACCAGCTCCAGCAGGACCTCCAGGTGGTGATGGGCGATCTGGTCGGCATCATCCGGCGCGAGGGCGAACTGGCCGACGCGCTCGGCCGGCTGGCCGAGCTGCGGGAGCGGGTGGCGAAGGTGAGCGCGGTCGGCGGTCGCCGCTACAACCCGGGCTGGCACCTGGCGCTCGACCTGCGCAACATGCTCGTGGTCTCGGAGTGCACCGCGAAGGCGGCGCTGGAGCGGCAGGAGTCGCGCGGCGGGCACACCCGGGAGGACTTCCCGGCGATGGACCCGGCGTGGCGTCGGGTCAACCTGGTCTGCTCGCTGGACGGCGACGCGGTCCGGCTGACCCACAAGCCGCTGCCGACGATGCGACCGGAGCTGATCGGGCTCTTCGACCGGGCCGAGCTGGCCAAGTACCTGACCGACGAGGAACTCGCCGAGTTCGACGCCCGCTCCGAGGAGGCGAACAACTGATGGGAAGTAAGCGGCAGTTCCGCATCTGGCGGGGCGACGAGACCGGTGGTGACCTGCAGGACTACGCGGTCGAGGTGAACGAGGGCGAGGTCGTCCTCGACGTCATCCACCGGCTTCAGGCCACCGAGGCGCCGGATCTGGCGTGCCGGTGGAACTGCAAGGCCGGCAAGTGCGGCTCCTGCTCGATGGAGATCAACGGCAAGCCGCGGCTGGGCTGCATGACGCGGATGTCGACGTTCGAGGAGACGGAAACCGTCACCGTCACCCCGCTGCGCACCTTCCCGGTGATCCGGGATCTGGTCACCGACGTCTCGTTCAACTACGAGAAGGCGCGGGAGACCCCGGCGTTCGCGCCCCCGGCCGACGTGGCGCCCGGCGACTACCGGATGCAGCAGATCGACGTGGAGCGGTCGCAGGAGTTCCGCAAGTGCATCGAGTGCTTCCTGTGCCAGAACGTCTGTCACGTGATCCGTGACCACGACGAGAACAAGCCGGCGTTCTCCGGCCCCCGGTTCTTCATCCGGGCCGCCGAGCTGGACATGCACCCGCTCGACGCGCGCACCGACCGCAAGGAGTACGCGCAGTCCGAGATGGGCCTCGGCTTCTGCAACATCACCAAGTGCTGCACCGAGGTCTGCCCCGAGCACATCAAGATCACCGACAACGGGATCATCCCCATGAAGGAACGGGTCGTCGACCGCAGGTACGATCCCCTTGTGTGGCTCGGTAACAAGATCTTCCGGAGGGGTCAGGTGCCTCAGACCAGCGTGACCAGCGGGCATTCCAGCGGTGCGGTGACCAGCGGCGCGACCCACGGCGGGGTGCACTCGCACGCCGGCGGCTCGCACGACAGCGGCGCCGAGCGTCAGGCCCAGCAGGGCGTCAACTGGCAGCGCGAGGTGCCGCACCCGACGGCGCCCGCGGTCGACTCCAGCGGCAAGCTGCCGCTTACCGAGCTGACCTTCGACCGGGCCGCCGCGCCGTCGCCGTTCGGCGACGACGTGGAGTTCCCGCTGCCGGCCGAGCACCTCAACTTCGCCCACCCGCAGCAGGACGAGCCGAAGCACTGAGCGGCGACGCGACGATGACGGGGGCCAGCGGCACACGCCGCCGGCCCCCGTCCCGTCTCCGCCCGGCTGGCCGGTTCGGCGGCTCGGCCCGGCCCGGCGCAAAGGCCGGCGGCCCCGACCGGCGCGGCTCAGGGGCTGGCGAGCAGCGGGCGCAGGGCGGGCACGATCGGCACGTCGGCCGGCAGCCAGTCGACGCTGTCCAGCTCGGCGGCGGAGAGCCAGCGCAGGTCCGCGTGCTCCAGGGCGGTCGGCTGGTCGCCGTGGAGCAGGCGGGCCGCGTAGACCCGCAGGACGGACCGGCCGTGCGCCATGCGGACGTCCCGGCCGACCCGCGCGCCGACCGCCACCCGGACGCCCAACTCCTCGGCGCACTCCCGGGCCAGCGCGTCGGTCTCGGCCTCCCCCGGCTCGACCTTGCCGCCGGGAAATTCCCAACGCCCCGCCACCTCCGGGGGCGCCGAGCGTTCGCAGGCAAGGACCCGGCCGGCCACGATGATCGCCGCTCCGACGACCACCCTCGGCTCCCGCCGGTCGGCCTGCCCACCCTCGCTAAACCGTTCGGTCCGCACGGGCCACCAGCGTGCCAGATCAATCGGCGGTTTGGGTAGCTGAGTCGGCCATCAGGCCAGCAGAACACGGAAGTGTGGGCGTGGACACACCATCTGTGCGACGACAGACTAGAGAGCGTCGACTGGGACACGGGATGGCGACGATTTGGCCACAAGCCGGCAACGACGCCTGGGAGGTGCGGTGATGCGCGTGCTGTTCAGCAGCCGGGCGAAGCACGACTATCTCAGTGACGCGCTCGCTCTGCTGTCCGGGTGGACGCGCGAGGGTGAGCAGCTCCGCCGCACGCTGGTCCTCGACGACACCCAACACGCCGCACTCACCGAGCGGGTGGCCGTGGTGGCCGACGCGCTTCGGCTGCGCCCCGAGATCAGCCGACGGGCCGACCGGACCCAGATCCGGCTGGGCCACGACGACGGCGAACCGCTCACCGAGGGTGAGGTGCTGCTCGCGGCACGCATCGAAGACGCGGTCCGGGCGGTCACCGAGCACTGAGCGCTGGCGCGGCTGCCCTACCGTCGAGGACATGTCTGGCCCGACGTACGACCGCAAGGAACAGTTCCAGCAGATCCAGAGCGGCCTGCTGCCCGGTGAACAGATCATCGCCGTCTACGACGCGATCGGCGCCGGCACCGGCTTCATCGGCCTGACCGACCGGCGGGTGATCATCCAGGACCGCTCGTTCGTCGGCAAGAAGTTCGCCATCACGAGCATCCCGTACTCGAAGGTCACCAGCGTGAGCGTGGTGAGCAACAAGTCCTGGGGCGGCTCGTTCTTCTCCACCGGGGCGATCGCCGTGCACGTGGGCACGCACTCCTACGAGGTGGAGTTCCGGGGCGCGGACAAGGCCCACCACGTGCACAACGTGATCCTGCACCACATCTCCTGAGCGGCCTGGCACAATCGCCGCCATGCGGGGGCTGATCGCACACTGGCGCGCCTGGCGCGCCACCCACCGGCGGGCCGTGCGCCTGGCCCGCCGGCTCGTCCTGGTCGCCGCGGCCGGCGTGGTGCTGCTGGCCGTGGCGACCGTGGCGAGCGCGGTGTGGATCCGCGGCGAAGCCGCCGGGCACGTGTTCACCGCCACCGACGTGCCGGACGCGCCGGTGGCGCTGGTGCTCGGCGCCGGCGTGAAGGCCGCGGTGGACGTGCTGTCCCGCCGTGACCCGGTGCACCTCGGCCGCCGGGAAACCGGAGTGGACGACGCCCTGCGGGCCGGCTGAGTCGCGGGAGGGGTCGATGACCGTCACCGTCGCCGCGATGGACGACTCGCACGCCGACGCCGTGCTGGAGATCTATCGCCTCGGCATCGCCGAGGGGAACGCCACGTTCGAGACCGAGCCTCCCGACTGGGGCCGGTTCACCGCCGGCCGCCTGCCCGGGCACCGGTGGGTGGCGCTCGAC
This sequence comes from Micromonospora sp. NPDC050980, assembly GCF_040653835.1. NCBI lineage: Bacteria > Bacillati > Actinomycetota > Actinomycetes > Micromonosporales > Micromonosporaceae > Micromonospora > Micromonospora sp. NPDC050980. The sequence continues at coordinate 181,832 of NZ_JBFAGS010000001.1, forward strand.
CCGGCGCGGCGGGTGCGCGGCTGGGTGGCCTGCTCGGCGGTCTCCGACCGTTGCGTCTACGCCGGGGTGGTGGAGCACTCCGTCTACGTGCACCCCGAGGCGCGCGGGCGCGGCGTCGGCGGGGCCCTGCTGGACGCGCTGATCGCCTCGACCGAGGCGGCCGGCGTCTGGACCGTCCAGTCCGGCGTGTTCCCGGAGAACACCGCCAGCCTGGCCCTGCACGCGGCCCGCGGGTTCCGGATCGTCGGCACCAGGGAGCGGATCGGGCGGCACCACGGCGTCTGGCGGGACGTCACGCTCATCGAACGGCGCAGCCCCCGGATCCGCTGACGCGGACCGAGGGCATCGCGCCGGTTCAGCGCGCCTCGCGGTGGAACAGCCGCCGGGACCAGAGATACCCGCCGAGCGCGATGGCGGCGCACCATCCGAGCGCGACCCAGCCGTCGTTGCCGAGCGGCTCCGCCATCAGCAGGGCGCGCAGGCTCTCGATGATCGGCGTGAACGGCTGGTACTCGGCGAACCACCGCAGGCCGGCCGGCATCGAGTCGGTGGGCACGAACCCGCTGCCGAGGAACGGCAACAGGATCAGCGGCATCGGCAGGTTGCTCGCGGTCTCCACACTCTCGCTCACCTGGCCCAGCGCGACGGCCAGCCAGACCAGCGCGAACGTGACCGCCGCGAGCAGGCCGACCGCGCCCAGCCAGCCGGCCGGGCCGGCGGTGGGCCGGAAGCCGACCAGCAGCGCCACACCGATCACCACGGCCAGGCTGATCGACGCCTGGATCATGCTGCCGAGCACGTGCCCGGTCAGCACCGAGACGCGGGCGATGTGCATGGTGCGGAACCGGGCGATGATGCCCTCGGTCATGTCCATGGCGATCGAGATCGCGGTGCCCTGCACCGTGGCCGCCACCGTCATCAGGATGATCGCCGGTGCCACGTAGTTGGCGTACGCGGCGCGCGAATCCGCGCCGGCCACGCCACCGCCGCCGAGCCCGGCGCCCAGCGTGCCGCCGAGCACGTAGACGAAGAGCAGCAGGAACACCACTGGCATCCCGACCAGCATCACGGTCATCGACGGGTAGCGCAGCATCCGCCGGAGGTTGCGGCGCAGCATGGTCACCGAGTCACGCAGCGGGTGGAAACGCAGGTCGGCCTGGATGGGGATGCTCATGGCGCGGTCACCTTCTCGTCGGTGGGGTTGCCGGTGAGGGCGAGGAAGACGTCGTCGAGGTCGGGGGTGTGCACGGACAGTTCGTCGACCTCGACGCCCCGGTCGTCGAGCCGGCCGATGAGCGCCTTCAGCGAGCGCAGGCTGCCGTCGCCGGGCACCCGCAGGGCGAGCGCGTCGCCGTCGCGCGTGGCCCGGTCGAGCACCCGTACGGCGGCGTCCAGGGCCTGCGGGTCGGCGAACCGCAGGCGGACGTGCCCGCCCGGGATGCGGCGCTTCAGCTCGTCGGGCGTGCCCTCGGCGACCACCCGGCCGTGGTCCAGGACCGCGATCCGGTCGGCCAGTTCGTCCGCCTCCTCCAGGTATTGCGTGGTGAGGAAGATGGTGACGCCACCGGCCACCAGGTCGCGGACGATCTGCCACATGTCGCGGCGGCTGCGCGGGTCCAGCCCGGTGGTCGGCTCGTCCAGGAAGATCACGCGCGGGTCACCGACCAGCGTCATCGCCAGGTCGAGCCGCCGCGTCATGCCGCCGGAGTAGGTCGATGCCAACTTCCCGGCCGCCTCGGTCAGGCCGAACCGGTCGAGCAGCGCGGTCGCGCGCCGCCGGCCCTCCACCCGGGGCAGGTGGTGCAGGTCCGCCATCAGCCGCAGGTTCTCCGCGCCGGTGAGCAGCTTGTCCACCGCGGAGAACTGCCCGGTGACGCCGATCGCGGCGCGTACCGGGTCCGGCTCGCGGGTCACGTCGTGCCCGGCGACCCGCGCCTCGCCGCCGTCGGCGGCGAGCAGGGTGGACAGGATCCGCACCGTCGTGGTCTTCCCCGCGCCGTTCGCGCCGAGCAGCGAGAAGACCGTTCCCTCGGGTACGCGCAGGTCGATGCCGTCGAGCACGACGTGGTCGCCGAACGACTTCCGGAGCCCGATGACGGCGATCTGATTCGTGGTCATGGTCGTTCTCCTTCAGGACCGGCGGATGGTGATGTCGCCGTAGGAGGTGCGGCCGCGCACCTCGACGGTCTGCTCGGCGCCACCCGGCCGGGCGGTGCTCTCCAGCAGGTTGTGCACCTGGCCGAAGCCGGTGTTCACCTCGAGCCACGCGGCGGTGCCCGGCGCGACGCCGACGTCCAGGTCGCCCATGGCGGTGCCGAGCACCACCGAACCGCGCACCACCTCGCCGACGCGGATACCGCCGTTGGAGGTTTTCGCGTCGACGCCCGCGCCGGCGCGGGTGACCTCGACGGCGCCGTTGGCGTTGCGCACCCGCACGTCGCCGGTGGCCGCGTCGATCGTGGTGTCGCCGTTGGAGTTCTTGACCGCCACGGTGCCCTCGACCCGGCCGACCTGGACGGTGCCGGAGCCGGTGGAGATCTCCGCGTCGCCGGTGACGCCGTCGACGCTGACCCGGCCGGCGCCGGTGTGCAGGCGCAGTGGCCCGGTCTGCTCCAGCCGGACGTGGCCGGTGGTCTTGACGCGGGTCTCGCCGAGCCGGCCGGCGGCGACGACGTCGCCCATCAGCAGGTGCGCGGAGAACCGGGAGTCGCTCGGCAGTTCGATGCAGACGTCCACCGACCTGCTCTTCTTCGAGAAGTCGAAGGCGCGCCTCGGGCCGGTGACCTGAAGCGTGCCGTTGGCGTAGTCGACGCGCACCTGCGCGACGGCCTGCACGTCGGACTCGTCGTCGCCGTTGCTCGGGCGTACCTCGACCGAGGTGTCGGCGCGGTCGCTCGCGGCGATCCGCACGGAGGCGACGCCGAGATCCATCGTGACGGAGATCGATTCGGGCGTGTCGAAAACAGGCATGGTTGTCCCCGCATCTCGGGTGGGTGGGTCGTCCCCGCAGGTCAGGGGGACGGGAGAGGAGAAGTGCTGCGGCGCGGTGCGGTGCGGTCAGTGCACCCAGCCGGTGAACCGCTGTTGGGACCGCTTGCCGACGTGGGGCGACTCGGGACGCGGCTCCCGGCCGCCGCCGCGCAGGCCGGCGGCGGCGGCCCGGACCAGCCAGGCGTTCACCGAACGCCCCTCGGTGGCCGCGGCCTCCTCGACCGCGGCCTTGAGCTGCTCGGGCATCCGTACGTTGATCCGGGCGACCGGGCCGTCCTCGGTGACCGGCGGGTCGGTGTCCGGCGTCGCGCCCACCTCGGGCGCGGTGGGCGGCGGCTCGGCGGACGGCACCGTCACGACGAAGTCCGGGTCGCGCCCGCGCAGGCGCAACTCCACCGAGCCGGGGGCCAACTCCCGGGTGATCTCGTCGGCGGCGGCCGACAGGGCGTCCAGCAGCGTCATCCGGATCGCTGATTCCAGCGGCCCGGTCAGGCGCTCGACCAGCGCACGCGATTCTTCACCGCCGGCTTCGGCGAGGGCGGCGAACTCCCGCCCGAGGTTGCTCACATACGAGGTCAAGTCCATGGCACTACTGTGGCACACGCTATGGCACCATCGCAAGCCTCCGTGGCATCACTTTGGCACCCACCTGAACGCATTTCTGCATAACCCCTGTTCAACAGGTGCTTCAGGATGGCGTCACCGTGCTGCCATGGGGCCGTCGCCAGGCCGCAGACCCGGAGTGGGTGTCATGTCCGTGCCCCCTTTGGAGCTGACATCACCAACGACTCAGCCAACGGACCTCGGACCTCCCGGAACCATCGAGATCCCGGGGCCCCGGCCGACCGGCCTGAGTCGTTGCTGCTATCAGCTCGAAAGGCGGCGGGCAGGGGGTACTGCCGGGCGTCGGCCCGGAAACGCCCGGGTTTCCTCACCGAGGTTCACCTGATCCGAACACCAGAAGTAACGAGCACCGGAGGGAAGGCCGCGAGCCCGTCAGTCCGGTGGTCCCGCCTCCCCACCACCTCGCGGAGGGAATCCTGCCAGGGTGGCGGCGAGAGGAGCGTTGCGGCGCGCGATGACGCGTCGCAGGTACGGCCGCCGTTGGTCGCTGCTCCGGACGATCATCCGCCGAGGACCTCCTGGCACCACCAGCAGCACCTGGCCGCCGGCTGACGGCCGCCGGGCTGTCAGACGTTGAAGCGGAACTCGACCACGTCGCCGTCCTGCATGACGTACTCCTTGCCCTCGATCCGGACCTTGCCGGCGGCCTTCGCCGCCGCCATCGATCCGGCCGCGACCAGGTCGCCGTAGGAGACCACCTCGGCCTTGATGAAGCCGCGCTGGAAGTCGCTGTGGATCACCCCGGCGGCCTCCGGCGCGGTCGCGCCGACCGGGACGGTCCAGGCCCGCGCCTCCTTGGGCCCGGCGGTGAGGTACGTCTGGAGCCCGAGCGTCCGGAAGCCCACCCGGACCAACTGGTCCAGCCCCGGCTCGGACTGCCCGATCGACTCCAGCAGCTCGCGCGCCTCGTCCTCGGGCAGGTCCACCAACTCCGACTCGATCTTGGCGTCCATGAACACCGCCTCGGCGGGCGCGACCAGGGCGCGCAGCTCGTCGAGGAACTCGGCGTTGCCCAGCTCGGCCTCGTCGACGTTGAAGACGTAGAGGAACGGCTTGGTGGTGAGCAGGTGCAGCTCACGCAGGTGTTCCAGCTCGATTTTGGCGGCGGCGGCGCCCGCGTACAGCGTGATGCCCTGGTCGAGAAGATCGGCGGCCTTCTTCGCGGCCTCGACCGCGGCGGCCCGGTCCTTGCGGAGCTTGGCCTCCTTCTCCAGCCGGGGCAACGCCTTCTCCAGCGTCTGGAGGTCGGCCAGGATCAGCTCGGTGTTGATCGTCTCGATGTCGTCGGCCGGGGAGACCTTGCCGTCGACGTGCACCACGTTCGGGTCGGAGAAGGCGCGCACCACCTGGCAGATCGCCGAGGCGTCGCGGATGTTCGCCAGGAACGCGTTGCCCCGACCCTGCCCCTTGGAGGCGCCCCGGACCAGGCCGGCGATGTCGACGAACGAGACCGGCGCGGGCAGCACCTTCTGCGAGGAGAAGATCTCGGCCAGCGTGCCCAGCCGCTCGTCGGGGAGCCCGACCACGCCGACGTTCGGCTCGATGGTGGCGAACGGGTAGTTCGCGGCGAGCACGTCGTTCTTGGTCAGCGCGTTGAACAGGGTGCTCTTGCCCACGTTGGGCAGGCCGACGATGCCGATGGTGAGACTCACGACGAGCCAGCTTACGCGGTCTACCGGTCGTCCGGCCCGGCGGGCAGCAGCCGGGGCTCGATCCGGGTCTCCCGCACCGTGCCGTCCTCGGCGCGCACCAGCTCGTACGCGGCCACGTCCGGCCGGTCGGCCACCGCCTCGGCCAGCCGGGTGCCCCGGTAGACCAGCCCGACGCCGTCGTCGGTGCAGTGGCTGGTCGGCAGCGCGCCGTCGGCGACCAGCCGGTGCATCAGCGGCCGGCGCTGCTCCTCGCTGTCGTAGTGCACGCCGTTGCCGTAGGGGAGCCAGCCCAGCCCGTCGGTGAAGGCTCGCAGGTCGGGGCCGTAGCTGTCGGTCGCGCCGCCGGTGTGCCAGCAGATCGAGCCGGCGGAGACCCCGCCCAGCACCACGCCCGCCTGCCAGCACTCGTGCAGGATCTCCGGCAGGCCGTGCACCCGCCACACCGCGCAGAGGTTGGCCACGCTGCCGCCGCCGACCCAGACGATGTCCTGGGCGAGCAGGTGGGCGCGGACGTCGTCGACGTTCGGCATCGGGAACAGCGCCAGGTGCGACGCGCGGTACCGGGTGTTCGCGAACGCGCCGTAGAACACGGTGAGGCCGGTGGGCTGGTCGCCGACGGCCTGGCCGAGATAGCAGACCTTCGGCGCGTCGCCGGCGTGCGCCAGCTCGGACATGTGGTCGAAGAGCTGGCTGGGCCGGGCGTCCCACGGGCCGCGGCGCCGGCTGAAGTAGCCCATGCTGGTGGCGACGATCGTCGGTTCAGAGGCGGGCATGACGTTCCTTCCGGCCGGCGGCGATGGAGATCATTGTGCCTCGTCCGGGGATCTGGCGCTGCGCCTCCAGGCCGGCCTCCGCCGACTCCTCGACCACCTGCGGCTCACCCAGCTCAGCCCACCCCCGGCCGGCGCGCCGCCCGCTCAGCTCACCCCGACGCCGGCCGGCGCACGGCTCGCCAAGCTCACCCCGACCGGTCCGCGCGCGGCTCGCTCAACCGGCCCGCAGCCGGCGCCACTCGTCCGGCCGGGCGTCGTCGGACACGTTGTCGGGCAGCGCGCCGAGCGGCAGCTCGGCCGCCGCGGCGAGCGGCAGGGTGAACCGGTGCGCGGCGGCGGGCCCGGCCTCGTCGGAGCGGTCGAGCAGCCAGCGCACCTCGTCGGCGGTCCAGCCGAGGCCGGACCGGGCGGCGATCTCCCGGACCAGCCGCACCCCGACCCGGGTGTCGTCGTCGTAGAAGCGCATGCACCAGTGGTGCGCCCACATGCCGAGCGCCCGCAGCCCGGCCGGGTCGAGCGAAGCGACCAGCCGACCGCAGGCGGTGTCGACGAAGGGCCGCCCCGGGTCGCCGGCCCGGTCCCGCTCGATCGCGCCGTAGGCGGCCGGCGCCACGGCCCGCATCCGGTCGTAGAAGCCCTACACCACCGCGGCGTCGATTCGTGCTCGCCCCGATCGCATCAGCGGACGCCCCCACCTTCTCTTGAGTTGGTGGCGGGACGATACCGACCACTTACGACAGTCTCACCGGCCCGCCGGCAAGATCCACGCCACCTCGCCGGGGTGGTGGTGTCCGAGGGCCCGGGAAACCACCACCTCTCCGTACTGGCGTGACTGGCGCACGTGACGTCCGAATCCCGCCAGCCGGGCGGCCGACCTGCGAGGCAGGATCGGTGTCATGGAGCTGGACTTCGAGCGGTGCTACCGGGCCGTCGACAGCCGCGACCCGCGGTTCGACGGCTGGTTCTACACCGGCGTCACCTCGACCGGGATCTACTGCCGGCCGTCCTGTCCGGCAATGACGCCGAAGCGACAGAATGTCCGGTTCTTCCCCTCCGCCGCCGCCGCGCAGGGCGCCGGGCTGCGCGCCTGCCGCCGCTGCCGGCCGGACGCCGCGCCGGGCTCACCCCAGTGGGACGTCCGGGCCGATCTGGTGGGCCGGGCGATGCGGCTGATCGCCGACGGCGTGGTCGACCGGGACGGCGTGCCCGGCCTGGCCACCCGGCTCGGCTACACCGAGCGGCACCTGCACCGGATGCTCCGGGCCGAGCTGGGCGCCGGTCCGCTCGCGCTGGCCCGGGCGCAACGCGCGCAGACCGCCCGGATCCTGGTCGAGACCACCGGGCTCGGCCTCGCCGAGGTGGCCTTCGCCGCCGGGTTCGGCAGCGTGCGGCAGTTCAACGACACGGTCCGCGAGGTCTACGGCATCACCCCGTCCGAGCTGCGGGCCGGCCGGAGCAGCCGACGGGCGGCCGGCGGGGCGGGCACCGTCACGCTGCGCCTGGCCCACCGGCCGCCGCTGCACGTGGGCGCACTGCTGGACTTCCTCGCGCTGCGCGCGCTGCCCGGCGTCGAGGAGGTACGCGACGGGGCGTACCACCGGGGCCTGCGCCTGCCGCACGGGCCCGGCGCGGTGGCGCTGACCCCGGCCGACGGGCACGTGACCGCCACGCTGCGCCTGGCCGACATGCGCGACCTGGCCCCCGCGGTGGCCCGGTGCCGCCGCCTGCTCGACCTCGACGCGGATCCGGAGGCGGTGGATGCCGCCCTGGCCGGCGACCCGGCCCTGGCCCCGGCGGTCGCCGCCGAGCCCGGGGTCCGGCTCCCGCACGCCGTGGACGGATTCGAGACGGCCGTCCGCGCCGTCACCACCCAGCAGGTCTCGCTCCGCTCGGCGCGGACCACGCTCACCCACCTGGTCAACGCCGTCCGGCGCACCGACACGCCGGTCGGCGATGACGGGCTGCTGGCGTTCCCGAGCCCGGCCGAGGTGCTCGCCGCGCCGGACCCGGCGTTCCGGATGCCGGGGGCCCGGCGGGAGACGATCCGGGCGTTGGCCCGGTCGGTCGCCGACGGCGAGCTGGACCTGGAGCCGGGCGGCGACCGGGAGGAGGCGGTACGGCACCTGGCCGCGCTGCCCGGCATCGGCCCGTGGACCGCCGGCTACCTGGCCATGCGGGTGCTCGGCGATCCCGACGTCATGCTCGCCACCGACCTGGGCGTTCGCCGCGGCGCAGCCGCGCTCGGCCTGCCCGAGGACCCGAAGACCCTGCACGCCCACGCCGACCGCTGGCGCCCCTGGCGGTCCTACGCGACGATCCGACTCTGGAGAGCGGCATGACCCTTGTGGACTGCACCGTCATCGACACCCCCGCCGGCCCGCTGAGCGTGCTCGCCGGTCCCGGCGGGGCGGTGCGCGCGGCGGGCTTCACCGCCGACCCGGCGACGCTGTCGCCGTTGACGCACCCCAGCCTGCGCGGCGACCTGCGGGAGCGGGCCGACCTCGGTCCGGTGTCCGCCGCGGTCCGGGCCTACCTCGACGGCGACCTGGCCGCGATCGACGCGGTCGAGGTGGAACAGCACACCGACGGGCTCTTCCTGGCGCACGCCTGGCACGTGCTGCGTGAGGTCAAGCCCGGCGAGCCGGTGACCTACACCGGTTTCGCCGCGCTGGCCGGACGGCCCGCCGCCGTACGCGCCGCCGCGGCGGCCTGCGCCCGCAACGCCGCCGCGCTCTTCGTGCCCTGCCACCGCGTCCTGCGCACCAACGGCGCGCTCGGTGGCTACCGCTGGGGGCTGGACGTGAAGAAGTGGCTTCTCGGGCATGAGGGACGGGTGACGGCTAGCTGACCCCACACCGTCGGACCCGGCCGCTACCGTCGGCTGGTGCCCGCGCCCAGCGACGGCAACCCCGCAGCGCATCCCGAGGCCCGGTCCCAGCCGCTGCGCAACCTCTGGCGGCTGCGCCCCTATCTGCGCCCGTATGCGCCGGAGTTCGCCTGGCTGCTGGTCGCGGCGTTGGCCGCGACCGCGGCGAGCCTGGCCGTCCCGCTGGTGGTGCAGCGGGTGGTGGACGGGCCGGTGGCCCGGCACGACGAGGCCGGTTTGCTCCGCCTCGGCGCGCTCGCGTTGCTGCTCGGCACGGCCGAGGCGGTGCTGATCTTCATCCGGCGGTGGACGCAGTCGTCCTCCTCCGTGGGCATGGAGGCGGCCATTCGGGCCGACATCTACGCCCACCTGCAACGACTCCCGGCCGGCTTCCACGACCGCTGGCAGTCCGGTCAACTGCTCTCCCGGATCACCAGTGATCTCTCGGTGATCCGCCGGTTCCTCTCCTTCGGCCTGCTCTTCCTGGTGCTCAACCTGATCACCTACGCCGCCGTGGTGGTGCTGCTGGTCCGGCTGCACCCGTGGCTCGGGTTGCTGGTCGCGGCCAGCGCCGTGCCGCTGTTCCTGATCAGCCGCCGGTTCGCCCGGCACTACCACGCGGCCTCCCGCCGCATGCAGGACCAGCAGGGCGACGTCGCCACGCTGGTCGAGGAGACGGCGCAGGGGCTGCGCACGATGCGGGCGTACGGGCGCGGCCCGGAGCTGGCCGCCCGCTTCGCCGCCGGCGCCCGCCGGCTGCACGACACCGGGGTCGGCAAGGCCCGACTGCTGGCGCGCACGTCGGCGCTGTTCGACCTGGTGCCCAACCTGACGCTCGGCGCGGTCCTGGTGGCCGGCGCCGCCGCCGTGGCCGGCGGCGCGCTCACCATCGGGCAGCTGGTGGCCTTCGTCAGCCTCCAGCTCATGTTGATCTGGCCGGTGCAGTCGCTCGGCTGGATCATCGCGAACGGCCAGGAGGCCGCCACCGCCGCCGACCGGATCCAGGAGGTGCTCGACACCCCGCCGACCATCGTGGATGCTCCGCACGCCAGGTCGTTGCGCCGCGCCGAGGTCTGCGGCCGGCTCCGGTTCGAGCGGGTGAGCTTCCGCTACCCGGGCGTGCCCGACCCGGTGCTGCACGAGCTGGATCTCACCGTCGAACCCGGCGAGACGCTCGCGCTGGTCGGCGCCACCGGCTGCGGCAAGAGCACGCTGCTCTCGCTGGTCCCCCGCCTGCACGAGGTGACCGGCGGCCGGATCACGCTCGACGGGCACGACGTTCGCGACCTGCGGCTCGGCACGCTGCGCGGGCTCGTCGGGGTGGCCTTCGAGGAGCCCACCCTGTTCTCCATGTCGGTCCGGGAGAATCTCACCCTGGGGCGGCCGGACGCCGACGACGAGCAGATCCGGGCCGCGCTGACGCTGGCGCAGGGCGATTTCGCCTACGAGCTGCCGTGGGGGCTGGCCACCCGGATCGGCGAGCAGGGGCTGTCGCTCTCCGGCGGGCAGCGGCAGCGGTTGGCGCTGGCCCGGGCGGTGCTCGGCCGGCCCGCGCTACTGGTCCTCGACGACCCGCTCTCCGCGCTCGACGTGCACACCGAGGCGCTTGTCGAGGCGGCACTGCGGCGGGTGCTGCGGAACACCACCGCGCTGCTGGTGGTGCACCGGCCCTCGACGGTGGCGCTGGCCGACCGGGTGGCGCTGATGGAAGGCGGCCGGATCGTCGCCGTGGGCACCCACTCCGAGATGCTGGCCGGGGTGCCGGCCTACCGGGCGCTGCTCTCCGCCGGTCCGGCGCGCCGGACCGGCGGCGTCGGTCTGGTCCGCTCGTGACCTGGCGTGCCGCGCGGGTCCCACCGTCCCGCGGCTCGCCCGCCCGACATGGTGCCACCACACGCGACACCGCCGCCACGCCCGGCACCGGCACCGCCCGCGACGCCGGCGGCCCCGGCTCCGCCGCCGGCCCGGACGGCGACCTGTCCCGGTGGCGGGGGCGGGCCACCGACCCGGACGCCGACCGCAGCCGCGCCGAGGACTCCTCCCCGGCGGCGGTCACCCGGCTCCGCGCCCGCAGTCGGCTCCTGCTGCGGCAACTGCTCCGCCCGCACCGTCGCCGGCTGGGCGTGGCCGTGACGTTGCTGCTGGCCCAGAACGCCGCCGCGATGGCCGGCCCCTACCTGGTCATGCTCGGCATCGACCGGGGCATCGGGCCGCTGCGGACCGGCGACGCCGGCCCGTTGATCGCGGTGGCCGCCGCGTTCGTCGTGGCCACCACCGCCGAGTACGCGGCCCGGCGGGCGTTCCTCGCCCTCGCCGCCCGGATCGGCCAGGCCGTCCTGCTCGACCTGCGCCGCCGGGTGTACGCACACTTCCTCCGTCTCGACGTCGGATTCCACGAGCGTTACACCTCGGGCCGGATGGTGTCCCGGCTGACCAGTGACCTGGAATCGATCGGCGAACTGGTCGACGGGGGGATCGACCGGCTGGTCATGGCCGTGCTGTCGGTGCTGTCGGTGGCGGGCATCCTGCTCTGGCTGGACCTGCCGCTGGCCTCGGTCACCCTGCTCGCCTTCCCGTTCCTGTACTGGCTGTCCCGCTGGTTCGCCCGGGCCTCCGCCGGGGCGTACCGGCGCACCCGGGAGGCGGTGGCGCTGGTCATCGTGCACTTCGTCGAGTCGCTGCGCGGGATCCGGGCGGTGCAGGCGTTCCGCCGCGAGTCCCGCAACCAACGCATCTTCGACACGGTCAACGACGACTACCGGCGGGCCAGCCTGCGTGCGTTCCGGCTCATCGCGGTCTACTCCCCCGGCATCCGGCTGATCGGCAACCTCACCGCCGCGACGGTGCTCGCGTACGGGGGCTGGCGGGTGCTGGGCGGCCACACCGAGGTCGGCGTGCTCGCCGCGTTCCTGCTCTACCTGCGCCGCTTCTTCGAGCCGATGGATGAACTGAGCCAGTTCTACAACTCGCTCCAGTCGGCGACCGCAGCGCTGGAGAAGCTGGCCGGGGTGCTCGACGAACGCCCGGCGGTGGCCGAACCGACGCGGCCGGTGCCACTGCCCGCCGGGCCGCCGCGCGGCGCGGTCGACTTCCGCTCGGTCTCCTTCGGCTACCGGCCGGACACGCCGATCCTGTCCGGCCTGGAACTGACCGTGCCGGCCGGGCAGACCGTCGCGATGATCGGGCCCACCGGCGCCGGCAAGTCCACGGTCGCCAAGCTGCTGGCCCGCTTCCACGACCCGGACGCCGGGGCGGTCCGCCTGGACGGGATCGACCTGCGCGACCTCGCCGACGCCGAGCTGCGCCGGGCGGTGGTGCTCGTCACCCAGGAGACCCACCTGTTCAGCGGCACCGTCGCGGAGAACATCCGGTTCGGCCGCCCGGACGCCGACGACGCCGCCGTGGTCGCCGCCGCCCGGGCCATCGGCGCGCACGAGTTCATCGCCGCGCTACCCGACGGGTACGCCACCGACGTGCACCGGCGCGGCGGCCGGCTCTCCGCCGGGCAGCGGCAACTTGTCGCGTTCGCGCGGGCGTTCCTGGCCGACCCCCGGGTGCTGATCCTCGACGAGGCCACCTCCTCACTGGACGTGCCGACCGAACGGCTGGTGCAGCGGGCGTTGCGGAACGTGCTGTGCGACCGGACCGCGCTGGTGATCGCGCACCGGCTCTCCACCGTGGAGATCGCTGACCGGGTGCTGGTGCTGGACGCCGGCGGCATCGTCGAGGACGGCTCCCCCGCCGAGCTGGCCGCCGCCGACGGCCGCTACGCCGCCCTGCACCGCCAGTGGCGCGACTCCCTGCTCTGAGCGCGAGGCGCGAGGCGCGAGGCGCGAGGCGCGAGGCGCGAGGCGCGAGGCGCGAGGCGCGAGGCGCGAGGCGCGAGGCGCGAGGCGCGAGTAGATCTTGGTACGAAATGGCCCCCATAGGGGCGCTTTCCCACCAAGATCTCTGCGGATCTCAAGAGGTGGATAAGAAGTTCCGCCCTTGCCGCTCCGAGGCGGAGTTGCTGAGCGAGCGAAGGCTCGGTCAGCCCATGGGGCCGATCTCCTTGGCCAAGCTGACGAAGCCCTGCCAGGATGCCGGCCCGAAGGTCAGCGTTCCGCCGTCACGGTCCTTGGTGTCCCGGACCAGGACGATGCCCGGGAGGCTGTCGGCGACCTCGACACATGAGCCGCCGTTGTTGCCGCTCTTCGTGCTCTTGCGCCACTGCGCGCCGGTCATGTCCATGATCCTGCCGCTTCTCTGATCAGGTCTAGGGACTGGTTGCGGGAGAGGGCTTCACCCCTGATGCGCTCCCACCTACGACTGAGCGTAGCAACGGGCGCAGCCTCATTCACGATCTGCGCCGGCCCCTGACTGTCGACATGCGCGACGTGCTCACCGCCGGGCAGTTCGGCGATGATGAAGCCGCCGCCGAGCCCCGGATACATGCCTATGTCCCTGGGCACGGTGTGCACCTGCACTGTGGGGAGGGCCGCACACCGGGCAAGGTGCTCGACCTGCTCGCGCATCAGCTCACGGTCGCCATACGCCGACTGGTACAACACTCCCTCGAAGATGACGGCGACGAACAGGGGTGGGCGCTCCCGGCGCAGGATGGCTTGCCGCTCGATACGGGAGGCGACCAGGTCGTCCACCTCCGCCGGGGTGAGCGCGACGTCCTGCGCCTGACCCACTCCGCGAGCGTGCAGTTCGTTCGCCCGATCATCATCCGCGTCATTCGAGAAATCACCGACCGGCACTGCGCCCCCACTCCGAAGGCACCCGCCAGGCGGCGCCCGTCCCGGGCGAGGGCGTCGGGGTCGGCATGGGCAGCGCCAACTGCCGGCATCTACCCGTACGCCCGATCTGGCTCTGCGGGCGGTGCGCCCAACCATGGCCGTGCGGGGTTGCCCGCCTGGCCCTGGTCGCCGGGTACGCGGGCGATCGGGTGGGCCCGTCGGTCTACCTGTGCGAGCAGCTCTGCGAAGCGGTGACCGATCTCCACCACCTCAACCCGGACGAGCAGCCGTCACCGCAGGCGTTGTTCGCCCGGTTCATCGGCTGGCCTGCGAAAGCCGTGGAGTGGCCGGGTGCGGGTGCCTACCATCGGCGGATGACCGACACGACGAGGACGGCCCGCGCCGGCGTCCCGGAGCGGCCGAGCCTGGACGGCCTCGAGGAGACCTGGGCCCGTCGCTGGCAGTCCGACGGCACGTACGCGTTCGACCGCTCGAAGGAACGCGCGGACGTCTTCTCGATCGACACCCCGCCGCCGACCGTGTCGGGCGAGCTGCACATGGGGCACGTCTTCTCCTACACGCACACCGACACGGTGGCCCGGTTCCAGCGGATGCGCGGGCGGACCGTGTTCTATCCGATGGGCTGGGACGACAACGGGCTGCCCACCGAGCGCCGGGTGCAGAACGTCTACGGGGTGCGCCCCGACCCGGCGCTGCCGTACGACCCGGGCTGGCGAGCGCCGGCCGCCCCGGTGGGCGACGACGCCCGGAAGAACCCGACCGCGATCTCCCGGCGCAACTTCATCGAGTTGTGCGAGACGCTGACCGGGCAGGACGAGAAGGTCTTCGAGGCGCTGTGGCGGCGGCTCGGCCTGTCGGTGGACTGGTCGTTGGCCTACACCACGATCGGGCGGGCGGCCCGCGCGGCCAGCCAGCGCGCGTTCCTGCGCAACCTGGCCCGGGGCGAGGCCTACCAGGCGGAGGCCCCGACGCTCTGGGACGTCGGGTTCGGCACCGCGGTGGCGCAGGCGGAACTGGAGGACCGGGACCGGCCGGGCGCCTACCACCGGCTGCGGTTCACCGGTCCGGGCGGGCGCGAGGTGCTGATCGACACCACCCGGCCGGAGTTGCTGCCGGCCTGCGTGGCGCTGGTCTGCCACCCGGACGACGAGCGGTACGCCGACCTGGTCGGCGCGTCGGCGCGTACCCCGGTCTTCGGGGTCCAGGTGCCGGTGCGCGCGCACCCGCTGGCGGACCCGGCCAAGGGCACGGGCGTCGCGATGGTCTGCACGTTCGGCGACCTGGCGGACGTGACCTGGTGGCGGGAGCTGCGGCTGGACACCCGGGTGGTGGTCGGCCGGGACGGCCGGCTGCTGCCGGAGCCGCCGGCCGGCGTGCCGGCGGAGCCGTACGCGGCGCTGGCCGGGCAGACGGTCAACGGCGCCCGGCGGACGCTCGTGGAGCTGCTGGGCGACGCCGGTGACCTCGTCGGTGAGCCGCGCCCGATCACCCATCCGGTGAAGTTCTACGAGCGCGGCGACCGGCCGTTGGAGATCGTGTCGACCCGGCAGTGGTATCTGCGCAACGGCGGGCGGGACGCCGACCTGCGCGACGGGCTGCTGGCCCGGGGGCGTGAGCTGCGCTGGGTGCCGGAGCACATGCGGCACCGCTACGAGCACTGGGTGGGTGGTCTCACCGGCGACTGGCTGGTCAGCCGGCAGCGGTTCTTCGGCGTGCCGGTGCCGGTGTGGTACCGGCTCGACGACGCTGGCGAACCGGACTTCGCCCACCCTCTCACACCGGACGAGGCGGCGCTGCCGATCGATCCGACCAGTGAGCCGCCGCCCGGCTACCCGGAGGCGCAGCGCGATGTCCCGGGCGGTTTCACCGGGGAGGAGGACGTGCTGGACACCTGGGCCACCTCGTCGCTGACCCCGCAGATCGTGGGCGGCTGGGAGACCGACCCGGACCTGTTCGGTCGGGTGTTCCCGATGGACCTGCGCCCGCAGGGGCACGACATCATCCGCACCTGGCTGTTCGCCACAGTGGTCCGATCCCACCTGGAGCACGGCGTGTTGCCCTGGCGGACGGCGGTGCTCTCCGGCTGGATCCTCGACCCGGACCGGAAGAAGATGTCCAAGTCCAAGGGCAACGTGGTCACGCCGATGGGCCTGCTGGAGCAGCACGGCTCCGACGCGGTGCGCTACTGGGCCGCCAACGGCAAGCCGGGCACGGACCTGGCCTTCGACCCGGCCCAGGTCAAGGTGGGTCGCCGGCTGGCCACCAAGCTGCTCAACGCGTCCCGGTTCGTCCTCGGCCTGGGCGCCGCCGACGCGCTGCGGGCCACCGCCACGGCACCGCTGGACACCGCGATGCTCGCCGAGTTGTCCGGCGTGGTCGCCACCGCGACCACCGCCTTCGACGGGTACGACCACACCGCCGCCCTGATGGCCACGGAGTCGTTCTTCTGGCGGTTCTGCGACGACTACATCGAGCTGGTGAAGGAACGCGCCTACGGCTGCGGGCCGGCGGCCGACTCGGCGCGGGCGGCGCTGGCCACCGCGCTGTCGGTGCAGCTCCGGCTGTTCGCCCCGGTGCTGCCGTTCGTCACCGAGGAGGTCTGGTCGTGGTGGCGGTACGGCTCGGTGCACCGCTCGACCTGGCCGACCACCTACGAGGTGGCCCGCGCGATGGCCGCGCCCGGCGACGCCGAGTTGCTGCGGCTGGCCGCGGACGCGCTGGGGCAGGTCCGGCGGGCCAAGTCGGAGCGGAAGCTGTCGATGCGGGCAGACGTGCCGCTGGCCGAGGCGCTCGGGCCGGCGGCGCTGCTCGACCAGCTCACCACCGTGGCCGACGACCTGCGGGCGGCGGGTCGGATCGCGAAGCTCGACCTGCTCCCCGACCGCACCTCCGAACTGGTCGTCGCCTGCGCGTTCTGAGGTCGGAAGGGGCGGGCCGACTCCGGACCGCCCCTTTTCTCGACGTCAGCCGGCCGCGCAGGCCGTGCTGAGCTTCGCCCGGGCGGCGGTGAGCTTCGCCTTGCTGGGCGCCTTCTTCGGCGCCCCGGCCCAGGTGTCGGCGAGATCACCCATCTCGGCCGCCACCGCCTTCACCGCGGCGTTGACGTCGTCGCTGCTGGTGAACGCGTGCGTGTAGAGCGTCGCCGCACCGGCGGAGTATTGCGCGCTCACCGCGGAGTGCCCGGCCGGCGGGCCGATCTTCTCCGCCTCGGCCGCCTCCTTGAGCGCGGTGGTGATGTCCTTCTCGGCGGCCGTGCAGGTGGTCCTGGTGGCCTCGTCCAGGCCCACCGGGGCGGGTGACACCGACGGCACCGACGGCGTGGCCGGGGCCGGCGTCGGTGCCGTCGATTTGTCGGCCCCGGCGGCGGAGGTGTCGTCGCCGCCGGAGGTGCAGCCGGACATGATGATCAGCGCCGCCGCGGCCGGAGCCAGCAGGGCGGGTCGAGCGGAACGCACAGTGTTCTCCCCGTGTCTGGTGTCGTCGACGCCGCAACCTAGCAGAACGGGGCGGTCGCGGCGGGGCCCCTTTCCGGCGCCGGCGGACGCCGGAGCGGGGCCCCGCCGGCTCAGCTCGTCTCGCCGGCCACGCTGAACGACCGCAGGCGGTCGATCGCCAGCACCGTGAAACCGACCGCCACCAGCGCGGTCAACACGGCCGCGACCGGCACCGAGACGGTGGTGCCGAGCAGCGGGGTGGGCGCCATCCGGTCGGCCAGCGCGATCACCCACTGCTGGATCGAGAGCACCTTCGTGCCCTTGACGAAGTTGCCGAGCAGCCCCTCCCAGATCAGCACGTAGACCAGGCCGAGCAGCACCGGCCGCCGGCTCACCAGGCTCAGCGCCACGAACAGCGCCGAGTAGGCCAGCGCGCCCGCCGCCGACGCGGCGACCAGGGCCAGCCCGAGGCGTACCGAGTCGGCCAACACGCCCGCCACGTAGAGCGGCACGCCGACGGTCACCGCGGTCACCCCGACCGCCACCGCGAGCTTCGGCAACACGATCTGCCAGCGGGGCAGCGGCTTGGTGAGGATGTGCACCACCGTGCCGTCGTCGATCTCCGCGCCGAGCACCCCGGTGCCCACGATCAGCGCGACCACCGGCAGCACCACGGCGAGGCCGAGGCCGACGAGCACCGGCGAGCCCCACTGGCCCGGGTCCACGCCGAGCGACCGGCAGAGCACCGCCAGGCCGATCAGGACCAGCGGCAACGGCAGCAGCATGAGGAACCGACTCCGGCCGAACAGGCCGCGCGCGGTGATCCAGGTGACTGTCGACATCAGGCCTCCACCAGATATGAGAAGACGCTCTCCAGCGACTCGTCCTCCGGCAGCAACTGCCGGACCCGGATGCCGTGGCGGAGTGCGATGCGGGGCAGCGCCCGGGTGAACGCGCCGTAGTCACCGGCCTGCACGGTCAGCCCGGCGCGGCCCAGCTCGACGCCGGTGACCGAGGTCTCCGCCATCAGCGCCACCGCCAGGGCCCGGTCGTCGGTGGAGCGCACCGCGAAGACGTGCGGCCGGTTGGTCATCAACCGGCGGATGGTGCGGTAGTCGCCGGACGCGGCCAGCCGGCCGGCGACCATCACCTGGACGGTGCCGGAGACCTGCTCGACCTCCTCCAGGATGTGCGAGCTGAACAGGATGGTCCGGCCGGCGTCGCCGAGGCGGTGCAGCAGCGCCATCATGTGCAGCCGCTGCCGCGGGTCCATGCCGTTGAACGGCTCGTCGAGCAGCAGCACCTGCGGGTCGTGCACCAGCGCGGCGGCCACCCGGGTGCGCTGCCGCATGCCCTTGGAGTAGGTGCCGATCCGCCGGCCCTGCGCGCTCTCCATCTCGACCAGCTCGATCGCCCGCCGGGCCGCCGCCTCCGGGTCGGGCAACCGGTGCAGCTTCGCGCTGGCCAGCACGAACTCGTACGCGCTGAGGAACGTGTGCACCGCCTCCCGCTCGCTGACCAGGCCGAGTCGCCGGTAGACGCCCGGGTTGCGCCAGGTCGGCTCCCCGTCCAGCGTCACCGTGCCCCGGGACGGGGCGAGGAACCCGGCCATCATGTGCAGCAGCGTGGTCTTGCCGGCCCCGTTCGGGCCGAGCAGGCCGGTCACCCCGGGGCCGAGTCGCATGGTCACGTCGTTGACCGCCACCACGTTGCCGTACCAGCGGGAGACGCCGGCCAGGTCGAGGGTGCTGGTCACGGCGGCGGGCACGTCGGCCGCCGGCTGGGTGCTGATCGCCGTCATCGGGCGGCCACCTTCCGGTATCGCAGGAGCAGCAGGCTGACGCAGGCGGCGACCAGCAGCACGGCGACCACCGCGTAGACCGGCCCGAAGTCGCCGATCGGGATGCCCCCCTCCTGTCCCTGGGTCAGCAGGTCGCCGAGCGCCCAGGTGCCCACGCCACTGACGAGCGACGACGGGGAGGCGAGGAAGGCCAACTCGTTGACCGTCCGGGAGGGCATGATGGAGAGCACGCCGACCACCGGCGTGGTCATCAGGAAGACCGCCACGATGCCGCCGGCGGCGAACGCGCGCTTGCCGGTGAGCGACGCCACCAGCAGGCCGATCGAGGCGAAGACCACCGCCCACAGCCCGGCGTAGAGCAGGCCGGGCAGCAGGTCGAGCAGCTCGTCCCACACCCCGCGCAGGCCCCGCGAGGTGGTGAACGCGGCGCCGAGGAACATCACCAGTTGCGGGCCGCCGAGCAGCAGCCAGAGCGCGGTGCCCAGGGACAGCAGCTTGGCCAGCGCGTAGTCGCCGCGCGGCAGCGGCCGGGAGAAGTAGAGCGGCAGCACGCCGCTGCGCAGGTCGCGGGAGACCAGCTCGGGGGCGGCCACCGCGACGAAGAAGATGACCAGCCAGCTCATCGCGTCGGCGAACTGCGCGTACGTCATCACCACCTGGCCGATCTGGCTGCGCACCGCGGTCAGCCCGGCGGCCACCACGGTGACCACGGCGACCACCAACCAGGGGAAGATCTTCGCCTTGGCGCTGCGGCCCAACCCGAAGACGGTACGCACACCGTGGGCGTAGAGCGCGCCGAACACCTGCCGGCGGCCCAGCCGCGGGCCGGTGTAGCGCTGGTAGCCGATGTCGTGGATGACGCCGGTGGCTTCAGGCATGGCTGGGCTCCCTCGGGGCGAAGAGTTCGGCCACCCGGTGCCGCCGCTGGTCCAACCGGTGCAGCGGCAGGTCCAGCTCGGCGACCGCGCCGAGGATCAGGTCGTAGGTGTGGTCATCGGCGAGCGGGACGAGCAGCAGCCGCCCGTCGCGGGACACCGGCAGGTCGAGCGCGGCGAGGCGGGCGGCGAGTTCCTCCGTACCCTCGCTCACCTCGACGGCGAGCACGTCGGTGGCGGTGGTCATGGCGGCGACCCGGTCGGCGCGCAGCAGCCGGCCGCCGTCGATCGCGACGAGCGTGTCGCAGATCCGCTCCACCTCGCCGAGCAGGTGCGAGCAGACCACCACGGAGATGCCGAACTCGGTGCCGATCCGGTGGACCAGGGCGAGCATGGCGTCCCGGCCGGCCGGGTCGAGGCCGTTGGTGGGCTCGTCGAGCAGCAGCAGGTCGGGGTCGTGCACCAGCGCCTGGGCGAGTTTCACCCGCTGCTTCATGCCGGTGGAGTAGCCACCGACGGCCCGGTGCCGCTCCTCGTGCAGGCCGACGTGGCGCAGCGCCTCGGAGGCCCGCTCCCGGGCGACGGTGCGCGGCAGCCCGCTCATCCGGCCCAGGTGGGTGACCAGCTCGGCGGCGGACAGGTCGGGCGGGAGGGCGTCGTGCTCCGGCATGTAGCCGACCCGGGCGCGGACCGCGGCCGGATCGGTGGTGGGGTCGAGGCCGAGCACCTGCACCCGGCCGGCGGTCGGCGGGAGCAGACCCAACAGGATCTTGATCAGGGTGGACTTGCCGGCGCCGTTGGCGCCGACCAGCCCGATGATCCCCGGCTCGACCGACACGGTGAGGTCGGCCAACGCGGTGACCCGGCCTCCGTACGTCTTGGTCAGCGACTCGGTCGCGAGCAGTGTCACGCTGCCAGCCTAGGAAGCGCGGGCCCGCCGGTGCACCGGGAAACGCTCGGGGATGTCCCTGATTCCGCCCGGACGCCGCCGGTAAGGCTTCCGTAAGCGGCCGGAGCGGTGCCGGCGGGACCGCCGCCGGGGAGACTCGACACATGCCGAAGCGTCTCCTGCGCGCCCCGCTGACCTGGGTCGCCGTCGCCGTCCTCGCGCTCGGCGCGGCGACCGCGCTCTACTGGTTCCAGCCCTGGAAGCTGGTCACCGACACCGAGGTGCACGAGGAACTGGTGGCGGTGCCGTCCGCGCCGGCCTCCTCCTCGTCGTCTGCCGCGCCCGCGGCGACGCCCGCCGGCCCGGTGCTGCTGGGCAGCGGCGAGTTCGTCAGCCACGAGCACGAGACCCGCGGCGTCGCCCGGATCGTCCGCACCGCCGACGGACGGCACCGGCTGGAGCTGGTCGGGCTGGACACCTCGAACGGTCCGGATCTTCAGGTCTGGCTGACCGACCAGCCGGTTCGGACCGGTCCGTCCGGGTGGCATGTGTTCGACGACGGACGGCACGTGGCGCTCGGCCCGCTCAAGGGCAACCGCGGCGACCAGGCGTACGCGATTCCCGCCGGAACCGATCTCACCGGGTTGACCAGCGTCTCGATCTGGTGCGAACGGTTCGCCGTCTCGTTCGGCGCAGCGGCGCTGGCGGCCACCGGCTGAGCGACGATCGACGCCCGGCGGACCGCCGGGTGGCCGGGAGGTGGAGTGGCGCTCTCGACCGATCGCCGGTGGGCTGCGAAACTGTGTGCCGGCCGGCGAGTTGGGGGTTCGATGAGCAACGGGTGGATCCTGCCCGAGGATGTGCTGCGGGATGCGCCGTCGTACGCGCCAAGGCCCGCTGAGCTGGCCGACCTCGAGTTGTTGCTCACCGGGGCGTACGCGCCGCTGACCGGCTTCATGAGCCGGGCGGACCTGGCCTCGCTCGGCCGGCGTGGCCGGCTCGCCGACGGCACGCCGTGGCCGGTGCCGGTGACGCTCCAGGTGCCGGCCGCGCTCGCCGACGGCCTGGAACTGGCCGACCCGGCCCGCCGGGCGTTGGTGCTCACCGACGGCGAGGGCGCCCCGGTGGCGGCCATGGACGTGACCGACATGTGGCCGGCCCGCGAGGGCACGGTGGGCGTGGGCGGCGCGGTACGCCGGCTGGGCGACGGCGGCCACGGGCCGTTCCAGCGCCTGCGGCGCAGCCCGGACGAGGTGCGGGGGCTGCTGCCGCCGGGCCGGGTGCTCGGGGTCTTCGCCGACCGGCCGCTGCACCGCCCGCAGTTGGCCCAGATCGCGCACGCGGCACGCACCCTCGGCGCGCACCTGCTGGTGCTGATCCCGGTGGGCGAGGAGTCGACCGGCGGGCTGCCGGCCGAGGCGCTGGTGCGCACCGTGTTCGCCGGCCGCGACCGGATGCCGCCGGCGACGCTGGTGGCGGTGCCGCTGGCCCGCCGGCCCGACGAGATCAGCGACGCGTTGCTGCGGGCGCGGGTCGCCGCCGCCTACGGCGTGACCCACCTGCTCTCCACCGAGGGCATGCTCTCCGGCGCCGGCCTGCGGGTGCTGGTGCCCCGGGAGTTGGCGTACGACAACCGGGACGGGCAGTGGCGCTGGCGGGAGGACATCCCGCCCCGCAACCGCCGGCTGGCGCTCAGCCAGGAGGAGGTCGACGACCTGCTCGACCGCGGGTTCCCGCTGCCCGAGTGGCACACCCCGCCCGCGGTGGCCCGGGAACTGACCCGGGCCCGCCCGCCCCGGCGGCACCGCGGCCTGGTGATCTTCCTGACCGGCCTGTCCGGCTCGGGCAAGTCGACGATCGCCCGGGGCCTCGCGGACGTGCTGCGGGAGCAGGGCGACCGGAGCATCACGCTGCTCGACGGCGACGTGGTGCGGCGGGAGCTGTCGGCCGGGTTGGGCTTCAGCAAGGCCGACCGCGACCTCAACGTGCGCCGGATCGGCTGGGTGGCCGCCGAGATCGCCCGGCACCGGGGCGTCGGCATCTGCTGCCCGATCGCGCCGTACGCCGCCGCCCGGGCCACCGCCCGGGAGATGGCCCGGGCGGCCGGGGCGGGCTTCCTGCTGGTGCACGTGGCGACCCCGCTCGCGGTCTGCGAGCAGCGCGACCGCAAGGGCCTCTACGCCCGGGCCCGGGCTGGCCTGATCACCGGGATGACCGGCATCGACGACCCGTACGAGGAGCCCACCGACGCCGACCTGGTGGTGGACACCTCGGACCTGACCGTCGACGAGGCGGTGCAGCGGGTGATGGAGCACCTGGGCGAGACCGGCTGGGTGGAGCCCCGCCTGCAACCGGCCTGACCGGCACGGATTCCCCGACACCGCCGTCGTCCCTGTGGGGCGGCGGCGGTGTCGCGTTCGCCCACGCCGAACGGTACTGTTCGTCTTTGTTGGAACACGTTCGACTGCGTTCGCGCGGTCGCCGACTTCCCGGAGGCGAGGCGGGATGCTGGCGCGACAGCGACAGACGACCATCCTGGAACGGGTCCGCGCCGCCGGTGGGGTCCGGGTCAGCGAACTGGCCGCCGAGTTCGGCGTGTCCGACATGACCATCCGGCGGGACCTGGAGACGCTGCACGAGCAGGGCCTGCTCGCCAAGGTGCACGGCGGGGCGACGCTGGCCGGGCCCGGCTCGACCGACGAGCCCGGCTTCCGGGCCAAGTCCGTCCGCCAGTCCACCGAGAAGTCGGCCATCGCCGCGTACGCCGCCCGGCTCGTCCGCCCCGGCGCCGCGATCGCGCTCTCCGCCGGCACCACCACGGCCGAGCTGGCCCGCCGGCTGGTGGAGGTGCCCGACCTGACAGTGGTCACCAACTCGCTGCCGGTGGCCGAGATCCTGCACGTCGGCGGCCGACCCGACCAGACCGTGGTGCTCACCGGCGGGGTCCGCACCCCGTCGGACGCGCTGGTCGGGCCGCTGGCCGTGGCCGCGATCGCCGCGCTCCACCTGGACCTGCTCTTCCTCGGCGTGCACGGCATCAGTGAGCGGGCCGGTTTCACCACGCCGAACCTGATGGAGGCGGACACCAACCGGGCGCTGGTGGCCGCCGCCGACGCGCTCGTGGTGCTCGCCGACCACACCAAGTGGGGCACCGTCGGCATCTCCTCCATCGTCGCCTTGGACGCGGCGGACGTGCTGGTCACCGACGACCGGTTGCCGCCCGACGCGCGGCGGGTACTCGACGACAGGGTGGGTGAGCTGGTGACGGTGCCGGCGACGAGGGGGGCGGAGTGAAACGTACGCAGATCGAGCTGGCCGACGGCCGCGAGCTGATCTACTTCGACGAGCGGGACGACGCGGTGCGGGACCAGCCGGACCGGCGGGACCTCCCCCCGCCGCCGCCCGCCTCCCAACTGCGCCACGACCCACTGACCGACGAGTGGGTGGCGGTGGCCGTGCACCGGCAGACCCGCACCTTCCTGCCCCCGGCCGACCAGTGCCCGCTGTGCCCGTCGCGCGGCGACCGGCACAGCGAGATCCCGGCGCCGGACTACGACGTGGTCGTCTTCGAGAACCGCTTCCCGTCGCTGAGCCAGCGGGTGGCCGAGGAACCGGCCGAGATCACGCCGTTCACCCCGGTCCGCCCCGGGCGCGGCCGGTGCGAGGTGGTCTGCTTCACCGACGACCACAACGCCTCGTTCGCGCGCCTCTCCCCGGTGCGGGTGCGGACCGTGCTGGACGCGCTCGCCGACCGCACCGCCGCGCTGAGTGAGCTACCCGGAGTGGAGCAGGTGTTCCCCTTCGAGAACCGGGGGGTGGAGATCGGGGTGACGCTGCACCACCCGCACGGCCAGCTCTACGCGTACCCGTTCGTGACGCCGCGGACCCGCGGCATGCTGGCCGCCGCCCGGCGGCACGCCGAGCGCACCGGGGGCAATCTCTACGCCGACGTGCTGGCCGCCGAGCGGGCCACCGGTGACCGGGTGGTGGCGAGCAACGAGCACTGGACCGCCTACGTGCCGGCGGCGGCCCGCTGGCCGTTCGAGGTGCACGTGGCCCCGCACCGCCCGGTGCCGGACATCCCGGCGCTCGACGACGCCGAGCGGGACGCCTTCGGCCCGCTCTACCTCGACCTGCTGCGCCGCTTCGACGGCCTGTTCGACCTGCCGATGCCCTACATCGCGGCCTGGCACCAGGCGCCGGTGCACGTCGACCGGGAGCTGGGCCACCTGCACCTGCAGTTGTTCAGCATCCGGCGCGCGACGGACAAGCTGAAGTACCTGGCCGGTTCGGAGTCCGGGATGGGCGTGTTCATCAACGACATCGCCCCGGAGCGCGCCGCCGAGCTCCTCCGCGCCGCGTGAAAGCAGGGCCCCCTATTAACGCCTGCGGTAGCGGAGGGGGCCCTTATTAACATCGGTGCCGGGCGCATGGGGCGCGGGGGGCCCGGGACAGGGCCCCCCGCAGGGAAGGGACGGCTGGCTGCGCTCAGCAGCCACGAAGGTTGACTGGTCGGCGCGCGACGGCGGCCAACCTTCCTCTGGACGCGACTGGCATCTCGTCCACCAGCGTCAACGAGGGCGCACCGGCCGAAGTCACGCCGGTCGGGTCTCGCCCGGGCCGGCCCTGAGGTGTTAAGAAGGGCCCCTTCTACAACGCCAGGCGTTAAGAAGGGGCCCTTCCTTACCCGTCAGGCCGCGAGCCTGCGGGCCAGGTTCTCGTCGAGCGCGTTCATGAACTCGTCGGTGGTCAGCCACGGGGCGTCCCGCGAGATGAGCAGCGCGAGGTCCTTGGTCATCTGGCCGCCCTCGACGGTCTCCACGATGACCTTCTCCAGCGTGTCGGCGAACTCGGTGACCGCCGGGGTGCCGTCCAGCTTGCCCCGGTGGGCCAGGCCCCGGGTCCAGGCGTAGATCGACGCGATCGGGTTGGTCGAGGTCTTCTCGCCCTTCTGGTACTGCCGGTAGTGCCGGGTCACCGTGCCGTGCGCCGCCTCGGCCTCGACGGTGCGGCCGTCCGGGGAGAGCAGCACCGAGGTCATCAGACCGAGCGAGCCGAAGCCCTGCGCGACGGTGTCGGACTGCACGTCACCGTCGTAGTTCTTGCAGGCCCAGACGTAACCGCCCTCCCACTTGAGCGCGGCGGCGACCATGTCGTCGATCAGCCGGTGCTCGTAGGTGAGGCCGGCGGCGTCGAACTCGGCCTTGAACTCGGCCTCGAACACCTCGGCGAAGATGTCCTTGAAGCGGCCGTCGTACGCCTTGAGGATGGTGTTCTTGGTCGACATGTAGACCGGGTAGTTGCGGTCCAGGCCGTAGCGGAACGAGGCGCGGGCGAAGTCCCGGATCGACTCGTCGAAGTTGTACATGCCCATGGCGATGCCGCCGCCGGGGAAGTTGGCGACCTCCATCTCCATCGGCGCGGAGCCGTCGGCCGGGGCATAGGTGATGGTGACCTTGCCCGGGCCGGGGACGACGAAGTCGGTGGCCTTGTACTGGTCGCCGTGCGCGTGCCGGCCGATGATGATCGGCTTGGTCCAGCCCGGGACGAGCCGCGGCACGTTCGACATGATGATCGGCTCGCGGAAGACCACGCCGCCGAGGATGTTGCGGATGGTGCCGTTCGGCGACCGCCACATCTTCTTCAGGCCGAACTCCTCCACCCGGGCCTCGTCCGGGGTGATGGTGGCGCACTTGACGCCGACGCCGTGCTCCTTGATGGCGTTGGCGGCGTCGACGGTGACCTGGTCTTCGGTCTCGTCGCGGTATTGGATCGACAGGTCGTAGTAGTGCAGGTCGACGTCGAGGTAGGGCAGGATCAGCTGCTCCCGGATCTGCTTCCAGATGATCCGGGTCATCTCGTCGCCGTCGATCTCCACGATCGGGTTGTTTACCTTGATCTTCGCCATCGGCCGGCGCTCCTCTCGGGGGACACGTGCTCAAGCAGTACGAGCGTACTGCAAACCGACCGGACCGCACCCACCCCCACCCCACCCCACCCTGTTGATCATGAAGTTAGCGGCAGTTGCAGAGATCGAAAACACCGCCAACTTCATGATCAACGCGCGGGCCGGCTCAGAGGGAGGAGATGTCGTTCTGCTTGGCGCGGACGGCTTCGGCGGCCTCCTTGAGGGCGGCTCGCTCGTCGGCGTCCAGGTCGGTCTCGACGACCCGCTTGACGCCCTGGGCGCCGATCTCGGCCTCGACGCCCAGGTAGACGCCGGAGATGCCGTACTCGCCGTCGACCCACGCGCACACCGGCATGACGTCACCGGAGTCCTCGGCCACAGCCTTCGCCATCCGGGCCGCGGCGGCGGACGGGGCGTAGTATGCGGAACCGGTCTTCAGCAGCGCCACCACCTCGGCGCCACCGTTGCGGGTCTTGACGACCAGCTCCTCGATCTGCTCGGCCGGCATGACGTCGCGCAGCGGCTTGCCGTTCACCGTGCTCTGGGACGGGACCGGGACCATGGTGTCGCCGTGCGAGCCGAGGGTCAGCGTCCGCACCGACTTCACCGGTACGCTCAGCGCCTCGGCGACGAAGTTGGTGAACCGGGCGGTGTCGAGCATGCCGGCCTGGCCGAGCACCCGGTTCTTCGGGAACTGCGTGGCGAGCTGGGCCAGCGCGGTCATCTCGTCGAGCGGGTTCGACACCACGATGACGACGGCGTTCGGGGCGTACTTGGCGACGTTCTCGGCGACCTGACGGACGATCTTGGCGTTGGTCTCCAGCAGGTCCATCCGGCTCATGCCCGGCTTGCGGGGCAGACCGGCGGTGATGACGACGACGTCCGAGCCCTCGATGGCCTCGTAGCCCTCGCCGTTCGGGCCGGTGGTGACGCCGACGACGGTGGTCTCGAAGCCCTCGACCGCGCGCGACTGGTTGAGGTCCAGCGCGAGGCCCGCCGGCTTGCCCTCCACGATGTCGGTGATCACGACGGTGTCGAAGATGTCGTACTCGGCCAGACGCTGTGCGGTGGTGGAGCCGTAGAAGCCGGCTCCGACGACAGTGACCTTCTTACCCATGGTCGTCCCACTCCCTGATACCAGTCGGTTTCCCGGACCGTATCAGCCATCCTGGCACCGAACGGGCCAGGGGCGGACGGTTATGACCTGTCTGGGTGGTCAGTGGCCCCGCTCGGCCCGCTCCACCACGTTGGTCAGCAGCATGGCCCGGGTCATCGGCCCGACGCCGCCGGGCATCGGCACCACCTTGCCGGCCACCTCGAACACCTCCGGGTCGACGTCGCCGGTGTAGCGCCCCTTGCCGTCGTCGCCGATCACGCGGGTGATGCCGACGTCCACCACCGTCGCGCCGGGGGCGACCATGTCGGCGGTGAGCAGCCCCGGCACCCCGGCGGCGACGACGACGATCTCGGCGGCGCGGGTGTGTGCGGCGAGGTCGAGGGTGCCGGTGTGGCAGAGCGTGACGGTGGCGTTCTCGCTGCGCCGGGTGAGCAGCAGGCCGAGCGGCCGGCCGACGGTGTTGCCGCGGCCGACCACCGCGACGTTCGCGCCGCGCAGCGGCACGTCGTGCCGGCGCAACAACTCGACCACGCCGCGCGGGGTGCAAGGCAGCGGGGCGTCGTAGCCGAGCACGAGCCGGCCCAGGTTGACCGGATGCAGGCCGTCGGCGTCCTTGTCCGGGTCGATGGACTCCAGCGCCCGCTGCGTGTCCAGGTGGGCCGGGAGCGGAAGCTGGACGATGTAGCCGTGGCAGGCCGGGTCGGCGTTCAGCTCGGCGAGCGCCGCGTCGAGCTGCTCCTGGCTCGCGTCGGCGGGCAGCGTCACCCGCAGCGAGGCGATGCCGACCTCGGCGCAGTCGCGGTGCTTGCCGTTGACGTACGCCTCAGAGCCCGGGTCCGCGCCGACCAGGACAGTGCCGAGACCTGGGGTGATGCCGCGTTCCGCGAGCGCCTTAACCCGCGCCCGCAGCTCGTCCTTGATCTCCGCCGCCGTCGCCTTGCCGTCCAGGATCGTCGCCGTCACCCCGTGATCGTCTCATGTCCGCGGCTTCGACCCGCGACGCCCGGCGAGGTTGCGCCGAGACGTGGCCTTCGTCACCGAGAGTCATCAGAGAGCGTTCGAAACGGCACATTCGGGCACACGGAGTCACCGATTCGTTACCCATCCGTTGTCGATCCGTCGCACCGCGACCTACCGTTACGGCTCGTTGCGCAGCGTCACCCAGCGTCGGGCCGACCGCGCAGCGTGAGGAGATGAGGAGAGTCCATGCGTGTTCGTAGGCTCGCGGCCTGGACCGCTCTCCCGCTCGCGGTGACCCTGGGCCTGGCGGCCTGCGGCACGGGCGGCGGCAGCGGCGGCGCAAGCGACCCCGACGCGGCCGTGCGGATCGAGATCGCCGAGCCGCAGCACCTGGTGCCGACAAACACCAACGAGACGAGTGGCTCGCAGGTGCTGTCGGCCCTGTTCAGCCCGCTTGTCGACTACGACGAGGCGAACAAGCCGCACGAGGTGGCCGCCGAGTCGGTGACCTCGTCCGACAACAAGGTCTGGACGATCAAGCTGAAGCCCGGCTACACGTTCCACAACGGCGAGAAGGTCACCGCCGACAACTACCTCGACGCCTGGAACTACGGCGCGTACGCGCCGAACGGCCAGAACTCGAGCTACTTCTTCGAGAAGATCGCCGGCTACGACGACCTTCAGGGCGAGAAGCCGAAGGCCGAGACGCTGAGCGGCCTGACGAAGGTCGACGACCTGACGTTCACGGTGACGCTCACCGAGCCGTACGTGGACTTCAAGACCATGCTCGGTTACACCGCGTTCTACCCGCTGCCCAAGGCGGCCTTCTCCGCCCCGGGCGTGCTCGCCGAGGGCTACGAGCAGGCGCCGATCGGCCAGGGCCCGTTCAAGATGAAGGGCAACTGGCAGCACGACGCCAAGGTCGAGGTGGAGAAGTACGACGCGTTCCCGGGCCAGCAGCCCAAGGTCGGCGGCGTCGAGTTCCGGATCTACCAGCAGCCGACCGCCGCGTACGCGGACGTGTTGTCGGACAACCTCGACGTGATCAAGACGATCCCGACCGAGAACCTGTCCACCGCCGCCACCGACCTCGGCGACCGGTTCCAGCAGAGCCCGGCCTCGTCACTCCAGGTGCTGGCGTTCCCGACGTTCCAGAAGGAGTTCAGCAAGCCCGAGGTGCGCAAGGCCATCTCGATGGCGATCGACCGGGACGAGATCACCAGGTCGATCTTCAAGGACTCGCAGCAGCCGGCGCGCTCGTTCGTCTCGCCGGTGGTCGCGGGCTACCGGGAGAACACCATCGGCACCGCCGGCGCGTTCGACCCGGTCAAGGCCAAGGCCATGTACGAGGCCGCGGGCGGCCCGAAGAAGATCGAACTGTCCTACAACGGCGACGGCGGCCACAAGGACTGGATCGACGCCACCTGCAACCAGCTCAAGGCCAACCTGGGCGTGGAGTGCGTCGGCAACGCCGAGCCGAAGTTCGCGGACCTGCTGACCAAGCTCAAGCAGAAGCAGTCGGTCGGCCTGTTCCGGATGGGCTGGGTGATGGACTACCCGTCCATGGAGAACTACCTGGGCCCGCTCTACAGCACCAACGGTTCGTCGAACTACTACGGCTACGCCAACCCGGAATTCGACAAGCTGCTCGCCGAGGGCGCCCGCGCGGCGACCGAGGACGAGGCGATCGAGAAGTACCAGGCGGCGGAGGACCTGCTCGCGCAGGACCTGCCGGTGATCCCGCTGCGGTACGGGCAGAACAACTTCGGCCACTCGACCAAGGTCAAGAACGTCCACGTGGACCTCTTCGACCGGGTGGACCTGCTGAAGATCGAAGTCGTCTGACCGCACCGACCACGGGCCGGGCCACCCCCACCGGGTGGCCCGGCCCTGGCATTGGCCCGCATTTGGTCTGCTTTCGGCAGACTTGCCAGCATGCTCCGCTTCATCCTGCGGCGACTGCTCCAGATGGTCCTCGCCTTCTTCGGGACCACGCTGATCGTCTACGCGCTGATGTTCGCCGGGCAGGGCGACCCGATCCAGGCGCTCGCCGGGGAACGACCCGTCACCGCGGCCCAGCGCGCCTACCTGACCGAGAAGTACCACCTGGACGCGACCGGGATCGGCGGATTCTTCTACCGCTACCTCAACTATCTGGGCGGCCTGCTCCGGGGTGACCTCGGCGAGTCGCTCACCGGCCGGCAGATCGGCGACATCCTCGCCGCCGCCTGGCCGGTCACCGTCAAGCTGGCCCTGATCGCGATGGCCGTCACCATCGGGGTCGGGGTCACCGCCGGGGTGATCGCCGGCATCCGGCGCGCCGGCGTCTTCGACCACGCGACGCTCGTGCTCACCCTGCTGGTGCTCGGCATCCCGACCATCGTGCTGGCCCCGCTGGCCCAGTACCTCCTCGGCGTACGCTGGCCGATCTTCCCGCCCACCGCCGGCGCGCAGCCGTCGCTCTGGGCGCTGCTGCTGCCCGGCATCGTGCTCGGCTCACTGTCGCTGGCCACCGCGCTGCGGCTGACCCGGACGTCGGTGTCGGAGAACCTGCGCGCCGACTACGTGCGGACCGCCCGCGCGAAGGGCCTGGCCCGACGCCGCATCGTCGGGGTGCACGTGCTGCGCAACTCGCTCATCCCGGTGGTCACCTTCCTCGGCGTCGAACTCGGCAACCTGATGAGCGGCGCGATCATCACCGAGGGCGTGTTCAACATCCCCGGTGTCGGCTTCAACCTGTTTCGCGGCATCCGCACCGAGGACGGCCCGCTGGTGGTGGGCATCGTCAGCGTGCTGGTCGTGGTCTACCTGCTGTCGAACCTGGTGGTGGACGTGCTCTACGCCGTACTCGACCCGAGGATCAGATATGAGTGAGCGCACGAGGCGCGGGCATGAGTGACTTCGAGACGGTGGCGGCGACCGAGGACCAGTCGGCGCGGCGGGGCGTCTCCGGCGAGCCCGGCACCCCGGACCGGGCCGGCGAACCGCGCCGACCGCGCAGTCTCGCCGGCGACGCCTGGCGGGACCTGCGCCGCAAGCCGGTCTTCTGGCTCAGCCTCCTGCTGGTCCTGCTGGTCGCCGCGATGGCCGTGGCGCCCGGGCTGTTCACCGCCAACGATCCGCGCGACTGCGTGCTCTCCCGGCAGCACGCCGGACCGTCCGGCGGGGCGATCTTCGGGTACGACTTCCAGGGCTGCGACACGTTCGCCCGCTCGGTCTACGGCGCCCGTGCCTCGCTGCTGGTCGGCGCGTTCTCGGCGCTGCTCACCGGTGTGATCGCGCTGGTGGTCGGGATGCTCGCCGGCTACTTCGGCGGTTGGACCGACGCGGTGCTCTCCCGGGTGATCGACATCGTGCTCGGCATCCCGCTGCTGCTGGCCGCGATCGTGCTGCTCAAGCGGGTGAGCACCAGCGGCGAGACGGTACGCCTGTTCGCGGTCATCCTGGTGCTGGCGCTGCTCGGCTGGACCACCGCCGCCCGGGTGGTGCGCTCGTCGGTCATCACCGCCCGGGAGCAGGACTACGTGGCCGCCGCCCGGATGCTCGGCGCCGGCAACGGCCGGATCATGTGGCGGCACATCCTGCCGAACGCGCTCGCCCCGGCCATCGTGGTGCTCACCATCGCACTCGGATCGTTCATCGCGGCCGAGGCCACCCTGAGTTTCCTCGGCATCGGCCTGAAGGCGCCGACCATCTCCTGGGGCATCGACATCGACGCCGGCCGGGTGCACATGCGCGAGTCGGCCACTCCGCTGATCGTGCCGTCGACGTTCCTCGCGCTGACCGTGCTCGCCTTCATCATGCTCGGCGACGCGATCCGCGACGCCTTCGACCCGAAGCTGCGGTGAGACCCATGCCGACACCTGCCTCCCCCACCCCGCCGGGCGGGCACCTGCTCCACGTGCGGGACCTGCACGTCGAGTTCCGCACCGCCGAGGGCGTGGCCCGAGTGATCAACGGGGTGACCTACCACCTGGACGCCGGCGAGACCCTCGCCGTGCTCGGCGAGTCGGGCTCCGGCAAGTCGGTCACCGCTCAGGCGATCATGGGCATCCTGGACACCCCGCCCGCGTACATCCGCTCCGGCGAGATTCTCTACCAGGGGCGGGACCTGCTCACCCGGCCGGAGGAGGAGCGCCGGCGGATCCGCGGCGCGGAGATCGCGATGATCTTCCAGGACGCGCTGTCGGCGTTGAACCCGGTGTTCCCGGTTGGCTGGCAGATCGGCGAGTCGCTGCGGCGACGGGCCGGACTGTCCCGGGCCGACGCCCGCCGGCGCACCACCGAACTGATGGACCTGGTCCGCATCCCGGCCGCGGCGAAGCGGCTCGGTGACTATCCGCACCAGTTCTCCGGCGGGATGCGGCAACGCGTCATGATCGCCATGGCGCTGGCGCTGGATCCGAAGGTGCTGATCGCCGACGAACCCACCACGGCGCTCGACGTCACCGTGCAGGCCCAGATCATGGACCTCCTGGCCGACCTGCGCCGGGACCTCGGTATGGCACTGATCCTGATCACCCACGACCTCGGGGTGGTGGCCGGCGTGGCAGACCGGATCGCGGTCATGTACGCCGGCCGGATCATCGAGCACGCCGACGTGCGCCCGCTCTACCGGGCGCCCGCCCACCCGTACACCAAGGGGTTGCTGGAGTCGATCCCCCGGCTCGACGTGCGCGGCCAGGCGCTGTCGACCATCCGAGGGCTGCCGCCGAACCTGATGCGGATCCCACCCGGCTGCCCGTTCCACCCCCGTTGCCCCTACGCGCGGCAGGTCTGCGTGGACGAGGTGCCGCACGACCTGGTCCTCGGCGACGGTCGGACCAGCGCGTGCCACTTCGCGCAGGAGGTCCACGATGACCGCGCCCGCTAGCCCCGCCAAGGTCCGGGGCGAGACCGTCCTCGCGGTCGACGAACTGGTCAAGCACTTTCCGATCACCCAGGGCGTGCTGTTCAAACGGCAGATCGGCGCCGTGCGGGCGGTGGACGGGGTGAGCTTCGAGCTGCGCCGCGGCGAGACGCTCGGCGTGGTCGGCGAGTCCGGCTGCGGCAAGTCCACGCTGGCCCGGCTGCTCATGCGGCTGGAGACGCCGACCGCCGGGCGGGCCACGCTGGAGGGGCGCGACCTGTTCGCGGCCACGGGTTCGGAACTGCGCCGGCTGCGGCGGAACATGCAGATGGTGATGCAGGACCCGTACACCTCGCTGAACCCGCGGATGACGGTGGGCGACATCGTCGGCGAGCCGTTCGCGATCCACCCGGACGCCGCGCCGAAGGGCAGCCGGCGGCAGCGGGTGCGGGAACTGCTGGACGTGGTCGGGCTCAACCCGGAGCACATCAACCGCTACCCGCACCAGTTCTCCGGCGGCCAGCGGCAGCGCATCGGCATCGCCCGGGCGCTCGCGCTGCGGCCCGAGATCATCGTCTGCGACGAGCCGGTGTCGGCCCTGGACGTCTCCATCCAGGCCCAGGTGATCAACCTGTTGGAGCAGCTCCAGGACGAGTTCGGGCTCTCGTACATCTTCATCGCGCACGACCTGTCGGTGGTTCGGCACATCTGCGACCGGGTGGCGGTGATGTACCTGGGCCGGATCGTGGAGATCGGCACCGAGGAGCAGATCTACCAGCGCGCCACCCACCCGTACACCCAGGCGTTGCTCTCCGCGGTGCCGGTGCCCGACCCGGAGGCCCGGGACCGGCGGACCGTCATCCGGCTCACCGGCGACGTGCCCAGCCCGGCCGAGCCGCCATCGGGCTGCCGGTTCCGCACCCGGTGCTGGAAGGCGGAGGAGGTCTGCGCCGTCCAGGACCCGCAGACGGTGCCCCGCGCGGCCGACCCGCACCCCAGCGCGTGCCACTTCGCCGAGGTGCGGGCCGACGGATAGCCGGCCGCACGGGAGGTCTCGTCCCCGGAGGAAGAGGGGCGAGACCCACGATGGGTGTCCGCGGCTCGGGGCCGGCGCGACGACGGGCGGCGTGGGGCGCGCCACCCTTCGGGGCCGGGGACCGGGCGGGACCGCCGGGTCGACTCGGCGGCGCCGGCGCGGTTCAGGCGGCCGGTGGCGCCCGCGCGGCCAACGCGCCGCGCATCGACGACGGTGCGACAAGCGGCCGGCGACCGGCGACGACCGGCGTCGGCGTGCGCCGGCCGGCCCGCGACGGGGCCACCGGAAGGAGATCGTCCGGCCCGTCGCCGTAGGTGGGGCCGCCGCACTGCTCGCCCGCCAGCCCGACGGCGACGTCCGGGACCGGTGCCACCTGTCCGGGGTACGCGCAACCGGCCACCCCGTCCGGCCCGCCCTCCCCGCCGGGCCCAGCCGCGAGCTTGGCCGGGGCCAAGCCGGCCGGGGCCGGGGCCGATGCCGGACCGGCGGCGAGGGGTGCGACCGGCGTGGACCCGGTCGCGGGCGGTGACCCGTGGGGCGGCACGGCCGGGCCGGCCAGGAGGAGGGCCGACGCGACCGCGACGGTCAGCGCCCGCCAGTCGCGTGAGCGCATCGGCACACCTGCCTGGGGAAAGCCGCGTCGGCCGGGTTCGCAGACAACGGAGCAGATCGATCGGCTGCTGCCGGGCACACGCTAGCAACCGCCTCCGGCGTCGGGCAACGACCTGCCCGACGCACGGCACCCCCGGGAAGCAGGGGCGGGCGCCCGGACGTCCGGGCGTCCGCCCGGCGCGGTCAGTGGAAGAAGTGCCGGGTGCCGGTGAGGTACATGGTCACACCGGCCTCCTTGCAGGCCGCGATGGTCTCCTCGTCGCGGATCGAGCCACCGGGCTGCACGATCGCCCGCACGCCGGCGTCGATGAGGATCTGCGGGCCGTCGGCGAACGGGAAGAAGGCGTCCGAGGCGCAGACCGAGCCGCGGGCCCGCTCGTCGCCGGCCCGGCTGGCCGCGAGCCGCGCCGAGTCGACCCGGTTGACCTGGCCCATCCCGACGCCGACCGTGGCGCCGTCGCGGGCCAGCAGGATCGCGTTGCTCTTCACCGCGCGCACCGCCCGCCAGGCGAACGCTAGGTCGCGCAGCATCGACTCGTCGGCCGGGTCGCCGGTGGCGAGCGTCCAGCCCGACGGGTCGTCGCCGGGGGCGTCCACCGCGTCCCGCGCCTGCACCAACACGCCGCCGCTGACCTGGCGCCACTCCGCCGGGCGCGGCGCGAACGCGGGGGCCCGCAGCAGCCGGATGTTCTTCTTGGCCCGCAGCAGCTCCAGCGCGCCGTCGTCGAAGCCGGGCGCCACCAGCACCTCGGTGAAGATCTCCGCCACCTGCCCGGCCAGTTCCACGCTGACCGGACGGTTGACCGCGATCACGCCGCCGAACGCGGAGACCGGGTCGCAGGCGTGCGCCTTGCGGTGCGCCTCGGCCACGTCCGCGCCGACCGCGATGCCGCACGGGTTCGCGTGCTTGATCACCGCCACCGCGGGCTGGTCCGGGAAGTCGTGCGCGGCCCGCCAGGCGGCGTCCGCGTCGACGTAGTTGTTGTAGGACATCTCCTTGCCGTGCAACTGCTCGGCCTGGGCCAGCCCGGCCGGCGCGCCCGGGTCGGTGTAGAGCGCCGCCGCCTGGTGCGGGTTCTCGCCGTAGCGCAGCACCGCCTGGCGGCGCAGCGCCAGCCCGGCGAACTCCGCGAAGCCGTCCTCGGCCGGAGACACCGTGCCGGCGAACCAGTCGGCCACCGCCACGTCGTAGTCGGCGATGTCGGCGAACGCCCGGGCCGCGAGCGCCCGCCGCCGGGCCAGGGTGAAGCCGCCGTCGGCGAGCGCGGCCAGCACCGCCGGGTACGCGGCCGGGTCGGTCACCACCGCCACCGAGGCGTGGTTCTTCGCCGCCGCCCGCACCATCGCCGGCCCGCCGATGTCGATCTGCTCGACGCACTCGTCGGCGTCCGCGCCGGAGGCGACGGTGGCCTGGAACGGGTAGAGGTTGGAGACCAGCAGATCGATCCCCGCGATGCCGTGCTCGTCGAGCTGGGTGGCGTGCGCGTCCTTGCGCAGGTCGGCCAGGAGACCACCATGGATCTTCGGGTGCAGGGTCTTCACCCGGCCGTCGAGGATCTCCGGAAAGCCGGTGACCTGCTCGACCGGCGTGACCGGCACGCCGGCCCCGGCGATTGTCGACGCGGTGCTGCCGGTCGACACGATCTCCACGCCCGCCTCGTGCAGGGCGCGGGCCAGCTCGGCCAGGCCGGTCTTGTCGTAGACGCTGACCAGCGCGCGCCGGATCGGGCGGCGGCCTTCCTCAGTGGTGCTCACGGAACCGTGACCTTTCTGCCGGTGATCGTCCAACCTTCACGGACCAGGCGGCCGACCTGCTCGACGAGCTGGCGCCGCTCGGCGGACTTGATGCGCTCGGTGAGCGTCTCCACGTCGTCGTCGTCACGCACCGGAACGGCGACCTGGGCGACGATCGGGCCGGTGTCCATCCCGGCGTCGACGAAGAACAGGGTGGCCCCGGTGACCTTCACGCCGTACGCCAGCGCGTCGCGGGGTCCGTGGATGCCGGGGAACGCCGGCAGCAGCGTGTTGTGCGTGTTGAGGTAGCGGTCGCCGAACGCGGTCAGGAACTCCGGCCCGACCAGCTTGAGGAACCCCGCGCTGACCACCAGGTCGGGCCGGTGCTCGGCGACCCGGGCGGTGAGCGCCTTGTCCCAGTCGGCGCGGGTCGGGTGGTCGGCGACCCGTTCGACGAAGGACGGCACGCCGGCGGCGGCGGCCCGGTCCAGGCCGGCGATCCCGTCCCGGTCGGCGCCCACGGCCACCACCCGCGCCCCGTAGCCGGGGTCGGCGGCGGCGTCCAGCAGCGCCTGGAGGTTGCTGCCGGAACCGGAGACGAGGACGACGAGGCGGGCGACGGACGCGGGCTCGGTCACGCGGCAAACCCTATCGGGCTGGCCGGCCGGTCCGGTCGCCGGGCGGCGGCCTGTCGGATGATCTCCCCGGTGGCCTCGTCGCGGTACGCTGCCGGTCGCCCGGTGTCCGGCGTACGCCCGACCCGCTTCCCGAAGAGAACCCGGCACGTCGCCGTGCCGCCGGACCTAGGAGTCACCCCCATGCAGCCCGGTCACCCCCAGCAGCAGCCGCCGCAGCAGATCGACAACAACATGACGATGTCCATCGTCGCGATCTTCCTGTTCTGGCCGCTCGCGATCCCGGCGATCATCAACGCGTCCAAGGTCAACCCGCTGATTCAGCAGGGCGACTACGCGGGCGCCCAGGCCGCCGCCGCCGAGTCCAAGAAGTGGTCCAAGTGGGCCCTGATCGTCGGCTTGGTCTGGATTGGCATCATTGTGGTGTGTTGCCTGTTCGGTGGCCTGGCGAGTTTCGTCGGCGGCAGCACCGGCACGAACTGACCGACAGCCGACCCAACCTGAGGAGTTCCCAGACATGCAGCCCGGTTACCCCGGACAGGACCCGTACGGCCAGCAGCCGAACCAGGACCCGACCGCCCAGCCGCAGGATCCGTACGGCCAGCAGCCGCAGCCCCCGCAGTACGGGCAGCAGCCGACCTCCGGCCAGCCCTACGGCGAGCCGACCTCGGGCCAGCCCTACGGTCAGCCCACCTCCGGCCAGCCCTACGGCCAGGACCCGTACGCGCAGCAGCAACCGTACGGCGCCGCGCCGCAGTACCCGGCCGCGGGCTACCCGGCCGGCCCGGGCGCGGGTCAGGGCCAGAACAACACGCTGGGCCTGATCGGCATGATCGTCGGCATCGCGTCGATCGTGCTCGGCCTCTGCTGCCCGCTGCTGGGCGTCCCGGCAGGCATCGCCGGCGTGGTGCTCGGCGTGCTCGGCCAGAAGAAGGTCCAGGCCGGCGAGGCCAGCAACCCCGGCCAGGCCAAGGCCGCCCTGATCTGCGGTGCGGTCGGCGTGGTCCTCGGCATCGTCAGCGCCATCGCCGGCGCGTTGATCAACGTGGGCAACCTCGGTTCCTGACCCCCTCCCCCGCAACGGGGGCCTCGTTCACGGAAAGAGTGGCCATTCCGCGCGGAATGGCCACTCTTTCCGTGAATCAGCGCGCGGAATTCGGGGGGTTGGGGGTGGGGCGGGTGAGGGTGCGGGTGGCGGCGGCGCCGAGCACCGCGCCGACCGCGATCACCGACGTGGCCACCCCGAACACCGGCCAGGGTGGGGGGCCGATCTCGGCCAGCCGGCCACCGCCGAGCGGCCCGCCGGAGGCCGCCGCGACCAGTCCCAGCAGCGCACCGGCGACCGGCCCGGCGAGAACGGCCGGGACCAGGAGCGCCCGCCAGCCGACCTCGGCGCGCTCCTCGGCCGCCGCGCGCAGCAACCGCCGGGCCAGCAGCCAGCCGGCCGCCATCGCGACCAGCACCGGCACCGCGAGCAGCCCGGCGCCGAGCCCGTCCACCGGGCCGGGCGGCAGGCCGGCCAACAGGGGTACGGCCGGCAGCGCGCCGACCGACACCTCGCTGGTGCGCACCGCGGTGTCCGTGCCGATGGCGAACCCGGGACCGAGCAGATAGCTGGCGGACCAGGCGGTGGCGT
Source organism: Micromonospora sp. NPDC050980 (assembly GCF_040653835.1). Lineage (NCBI taxonomy): Bacteria > Bacillati > Actinomycetota > Actinomycetes > Micromonosporales > Micromonosporaceae > Micromonospora > Micromonospora sp. NPDC050980. The sequence continues at coordinate 220,969 of NZ_JBFAGS010000001.1, forward strand.
TCGGCGCGTAGGCGAGGCTGACCAGGGTGATGCCCGCCTGACCGGCCACGCCGGTGCGGTAGGCGCCGATCATGTCGGCCGCGTCCCCGCCGCCGGTGGCCACCGCCAGCCCGGCCGCGCCGGCGCTCGCGCCGAACAGCAGCAGCGCGGCGACCAGCCCGGCGCGCAGTCCGTCGCGCACCGGCGGGGGGCAGCGCCGCGCGAGCAGCGCCCAGACCCCGGTGGTGTTCAGCGCGCCGACAAGCGCGGCCGGGGCACCGAGCGCGGCGAACGTGAGCGCGGCGGTGACCGGGGAGACCCGCACCCCGCCGGTGCCGACGGTCAGCGCGGCGAGCGCGCCGAGCAGCGCGTACCCGGTGCCGACCGCGACCGCGACGGTGAGCGCCTGCCGGGGCGAGCCGCCGCCGCGGGCGCCCACGGCCCGGCTGACGTGCACCCCGGCGCGGGTGAGCCGCCAGACGACGAGCGCGCTCAGCGCGAGCGGCGCCAGGCCGAGCGGCCCGGCGGTGGTCTCCAGTGGCACCCCGTGCCCGAGCAGCCAGCCGACGAGCCCGGCGCGCAGCGCGCCGGCGAGCGAGCCGGCGTCCTCGGTGAGCTGGGCGAGACCGAGCACCACGGTGACCGGCAGCCAGGAGGTCACCGCGGCCCAGAGCGCGGCCACCCCGGCGGCGACGGGCAGCGGGGCCCGGCTGCGCGGTTGCTCTCCCGGCCGGGGCGCGGGCACGCGCGCGGCCGGGCGGGCACGGTCGCGCGGCCGGGCGCCGGCGGTCGGGCCGGCCGGCGCGTGGCGGGGCTGGTCAGGGGGGACACGTGACATCGCCGTCTACTCTGGCACGCCGCGCTGAGGACGGCAGTCCGATACCGGGCCGCGCGGGTGGCGAGTTCGCCGAACCTGATGATCGGCCCCGGTGATCCGGTCTAGCCTCGGCTTGAGGCGCGACCGTTCCTGTCGCGGCATCGACCGCTCGGAGGAAGCCGTGAACGCTCCGTATCCGCCGCCCCCGCCGCCGCCGGCCGTCGGCCGGGACCGGACCACGCTGTGGGGCGTCCTCGGCATCGTGTTCGGCCTGTTCTGCTGCGGCATCCTGGGGATCGTCTTCGGCTGGTTGTCGATCCGGGACGCGCGGCGCAACGGCAGGTCACAGGTGCTCGGCTGGCTGGCCGTCGCGTTCGGCGTGGTCAACATCGTGGCAAGCGCCATCGTCCGGGCCCGGGGCAGCTACTACTACCCCTACTGGTACCGCTGAGCGACGAGGGGGTCGACCGGTTCCGGTCGACCCCCTCGGCACGTCCCGTGACCGCTCAGCGGCCGGACATGAGCTCCCGCATCAGTTCGGCGGTCTCGGTCGGGGTCTTGCCGACCTTGACGCCGACCGCCTCCAGCGCCGCCTTCTTCGCGTCGGCGGTGCCCGCCGAGCCGGAGATGATCGCGCCGGCGTGCCCCATGGTCTTGCCGGGCGGGGCGGTGAAGCCGGCGATGTAGCCGACCACCGGCTTGGTGACGTTGGCCTTGATGAACTCGGCCGCCCGCTCCTCGGCGTCGCCGCCGATCTCACCGATCATGACGATGGCCTCGGTCTCCGGATCCGCCTCGAACGCGGCCAGCGCGTCGATGTGGGTGGTGCCGATGATCGGGTCACCGCCGATGCCGACGCAGGTGGAGAAGCCGATGTCGCGCAGCTCGTACATCATCTGGTAGGTAAGCGTGCCGCTCTTGCTGACCAGGCCGATCCGGCCGGCGCCGGTGATGTCGGCCGGGATGATGCCGGCGTTCGACGCGCCCGGCAAGGCGATGCCCGGGCAGTTCGGGCCGATGATCCGGGTCCGCTCGCCCTTGGCCACGTTGTACGCCCAGAACGCGGCGGTGTCGTGCACCGGCACGCCCTCGGTGATCACCACGGCGAGGTCGATGCCGGCGTCGATCGCCTCGACCACCGCGGCCTTGGTGAACTGCGGCGGTACGAAGATGACCGTGACGTCGGCGCCGGTGTCCTTCATCGCGTCCGCCACGGAGGCGAAGACCGGCAACTCGGTGCCGTCGAAGTCGACTGTGGTGCCGGCCTTGCGCGGGTTCACGCCACCGACGACGTTGGTGCCGGCGGCGAGCATCCGCCGGGTGTGCTTCGAACCCTCGGAGCCGGTCATGCCCTGCACGATGACCTTGGAGTCCTTGGTCAACCAGATAGCCATTGCCTACACCCCCGCAGCTGCCAGCTCGGCGGCTCGCTCGGCCGCGCCGTCCATGGTGTCGACCCGCTGGATGAGCGGGTTGGCCGCGCCGTCGAGGATGGCCCGACCGGCCTCGGCGTTGTTGCCGTCGAGGCGGACCACGAGCGGCTTGGTGGCCTTCTCGCCGCGCTGCTCCAGCAGTGCCAGCGCCTGCACGATGCCGTTGGCGACCGCGTCACAGGCGGTGATGCCGCCGAAGACGTTGACGAACACGCTCTTCACCGACGGGTCGGACAGGACGATCTCCAGGCCGTTCGCCATCACCTCGGCGCTCGCGCCGCCGCCGATGTCGAGGAAGTTGGCCGGCTTGACGCCGCCGTGCCGCTCGCCCGCGTACGCGACCACGTCGAGCGTGGACATGACCAGGCCCGCGCCGTTGCCGATGATGCCGACCTCGCCGTCGAGCTTGACGTAGTTGAGGTCCTTGGACTTGGCGGCCTGCTCCAGCGGGTCCACCGACGCCTGGTCGACCAGGGCCTCGTGGTCCGGGTGCCGGAACCCGCCGTTCTCGTCCAGGGTCACCTTGGCGTCCAGGAGCAGCAGCTTGCCGTCCTTGGTGGTGGCCAGCGGGTTCACCTCGACCAGGGTGGCGTCCTCGGCGACGAACGCCTGCCACAGCCCGACCGCGACGTCGACGACCTGGTCGGCGACCTCGGCCGGGAAGCCGGCCGCGCCGACGATCTCGCGCGCCTTGGCCTCGTCCACGCCGGTGTTGGCGTCGATCGGGGCCTTGACGACCTTCTCCGGGGTCTCGGCGGCGACCGCCTCGATGTCCATGCCGCCGGCGACGCTGGCGATGCAGAGGAAGGTGCGGTTCGCCCGGTCGAGCAGGTAGGAGAAGTAGTACTCCTCGGCCACGTCCGCGGTCACCGTGATCATGACCTTGTGGACCGTGTGACCCTTGATGTCCATGCCGAGGATGTCGGTGGCCCGGGCCACCGTCTCCTCCGCGCCCTCGGCCAGCTTCACGCCGCCCGCCTTACCGCGGCCGCCGACCTTCACCTGCGCCTTGACGACCACCCGGCCGCCGAGGCGTTCGGCGATCGCGCGGGCCTCCTCCGGGGTAGTGGCGACGCCGCCGGCGAGCACGGGCAAGCCGTGCCGCTCGAACAGGTCCCGCCCCTGGTACTCGTACAGGTCCACGATTGCGCGTCCCGTCCCGTCTCCGCGGCGCGCCGTCGCGCCGCCACCAGCGTTGGAAAATCAGTTTGACGCCTATCATCAGAACAGACAGGCCATTTGCCGCAGCCTAACGAGACGGGAACCGGCGGCAACCGAGCGGGTGCGTGGTGTGCGGTAATGCACAGCCGTCGACGGAGGCCGGGCCCCGGCGGGTCGGCCCGTCAGCCGTCCGGGGGATCTCCGCACCGGGGCGTAACCGCCGGTCGGGGGCGTCGTTAGGTGTGATGTCGGAGCGCTGGTCAAGCGCGATGACGGGAGCGGCCGATGCCCTGTCGGTCGAGGGGTGGCGGCGGGGCATCGTGCATAGAGGGGCCGGGCGTGTGAGGGGTGCGTCCGGCCCCTCCCCCTGCCCGCGATCCGGTCGCGGCGCTCAGCCGACCGGCTGGGCCACGTTCTCCCGCACCCAGTCGACGATCGAGCCGGTGGTGGCGCCCGGGGTGAAGATCTTCGCGACGCCGAGCTGTTCCAGCTCCGGGATGTCGGCCTCGGGGATGATGCCGCCGCCGAAGACCACGATGTCGGCCGCCTCGCGCTCGGCGAGCAGTTCGAGGACCCGCTTGAAGAGGGTCATGTGCGCGCCGGAGAGCACCGAGAGGCCGACGGCGTCCGCGTCCTCCTGGATCGCCGTCTCGACGATCTGCTCGGGGGTCTGGTGCAGGCCGGTGTAGATGACCTCCATGCCGGCGTCCCGCAGGGCCCGGGCGACGACCTTCGCGCCCCGGTCGTGGCCGTCCAGGCCGGGCTTCGCGACGACGACCCGGATACGAGAGCTCATTCGCGTACACCTTTCACCGGCACCGGCACTCCTGACCTGAACGAACGGTAACCCGACCGGGCGGCGGGCCGGTAGCCGGGCCGACCCCTACCGCCCGATCGCGTGCGCCGGAAGCCGGACACCTCCGCCGAATGGTCACCGTCCGCGACGAATGGCCGGTCGGCCGGCCATCCATCCGGGGGCACGAGCTACTACAATGCCGGACGGAAGCGGACATAACGAATCGCCGATTCGGCGCTTCAGCTTGTGACAGGAGTGGCGGTTGGCTAACGTGTCCACGGTTGTCATCGAGTCCACGGACGGGTGACGACGCGACACCGGAGGTTCAACCGAGCTTCACCGAACGGTCCGAGGTCGCATCGGATCCCCGACAACGGAGGGTGTGCGTGCGCCAGCGCCTGTCGTCTGAGCCCGATAGATATCGCGGCCGTCGCCGCGTGCCCACCCCCCCGCGGAGCCGCTACGCGGCGGTCGTCACCACCGCCTTCGTCGGCGCCGGCATCGTCGCCCTCGGCGCGAACGCCCTGCCCGACGCCAAGAGCGTCAGCCCCTCCGTCCTCGACGAGCTCCGGCAGGCGTCGGTCGCCAGCCAGGACGCCGCCGACCGGGCGGAGACGTTCGACCGCGCCGACCGCGACGCGCGTTCGACCGGCTTGGACGCCACGCAGCAGGACACCTGGCTCCTCCCCCTGCACGGCTACGACTTCAAGTCGCCCTACGGCGTGCGTTTCGGCAAGTTGCACACCGGCGTCGACCTGGTCGCCCCGGAGGGCACCCCCTACCAGGCCATCCACGCCGGCACGGTCACCAAGGCCGGGTGGTTCGGCGGCTACGGCTACGCGGTGATCGTCAAGCACGCCGACGGCAGCGAGGCCATCTACGGCCACTCCTCCGCGGTCACGGTCAAGGAGGGCCAGGAGGTGAAGGCCGGCGACCAGCTCGGTCTGGTCGGCAACACCGGCCACTCCTACGGCTCCCACCTGCACCTTGAGGTGCATGTCAACGGCCAGCCGCTGGACCCGGTGCCGTGGCTCTTCGACCGCGGAGTGGACATCAAGCTCGAAATCGAGGCAGTTTATGGCGACGTAGCCGCCTCCTGACCCTCCGTACCGCCCGACAACCGCCCGGATCCTGCGATCCGGGCGGTTTCGCGTGCGGTCAAGTGTGGCGCGTCACACCGTTGAATGTGAGCGTGTCCACACCGCCTCGTGATCGACGCTTCTCGGGAAACCCCCAGTTGATGCGAAGCCGGACACCCCACGGGCGGGGCCGGCACGCGCAGCGCGTACCCGCGACCGGCCGCGCCGAGGACCGACACCAGTATTTCCAGGTCCGTGTGCCCCTCGACCGGTGAAGGTTCTCGTGCCACCCAGCAGTCCCACCCCGAACCACGCTCCCGCCCGACACCGCCGCACCGGTCGGCGCGCCGCATACCTGGTCACCGGCGCGGTCGCCCTGCTCGGCCTCGGCATCGGCGGCGTCGTGGTCGTCTCCGGCGACGAACCGGCCCCGGTCGCCGCCACGGTCGACACCGACGCCCGCGCGCGTGCCGAGGCGGCCGACCGGGCCGACCGCTCGGCCCGCGAGCCGGTCAGCCCGGTCAGCCCCGTCACCCCGTCCGCCGCGCCGGCCAGCCCGAAGCCGAGCCCGAGCGCGACCAGCCCGAAGCCGAGGAAGACGGCGAAGCCGAAGCCGAAGGCCGCGCCGAAGCCGAGCTGGGTCATCCCGATGCAGGGCGCGGGCATCACCTCCTGCTACGGACAGCGGTGGGGCACCCTGCACGCCGGTATCGACTTCGCAATGCCCGCCGGCACCCCGATCCGGGCCGCCGCGGCCGGCACCGTGGTCAAGGCCGGCGACGTGGGCGACGGCTACGGCAACTCCGTCTTCGTCGACCACCACGACGGCTACCTGACCCACTACGCCCACCAGAGCCGGCTCCTCGTCGACGTCGGCGACCGGGTGCAGGCCGGTCAGGTCATCGGGTACGAGGGTGCCACCGGCGACGCCACCGGCCCGCACCTGCACTTCGAGGTGCACGAGGGCGCCATGTGGAACCAGATCGACCCGGCGCCGTTCCTGCGCGCCCGGGGCGTCGACGTCGCCTGCTGACGGCGAGTCCCCGCGGCTAGCGCAGATGCCGGGCGAAGAACCCGGCCACACCCTCCCCGGCGAACTGCGGGACGCCCGTGTGTCCGCCCATGTTGGCGTGCAGCGACTTCTCCGTCGAGCCGAAGGCGTCGAACAGGTCCAGGGCCGCCTGCCGGTCGTTTCCCTCGTCGTCCCACTGCAGCAGGACGTGCAGCGGAATCGTCACCCGCCGGGCCTCCTCGAACATGGCGCGGGGCACGAAACTGCCGGCGAAGAGGCCGGCGGCCACGATCCGCGGCTCGACCACCGCCAACCGGATGCCGACGGAGATCACGCCCCCGGAGTATCCGACCGGGCCGCCGATCTCAGGCAGCGACAGCAGGGCGTCCAGGGCGGCCTGCCACTCCGGGACCGCCCGGTCGACGAGCGGCAGGACGAGGGCGTCGACGATCTCGTCGCTGACCGGCTCGCCGGCCGTCACGGCCCGGCGCAGGTCGACGCGGGCCTGCTCGATGGCAGCCCACCGGGGCCGGTCGCCGCTACCGGGAAGCTCGATGGTGGCCGCGGCGAAGCCGTCCGCGGCGGCATGCCGGGCCCGGGCCACCAGCCGGGGATACATCTTGGGCAGTCCGAGCGGGGGGTGGCCGAGCAGGATCAGCGGAACCGGTGCGGGGGCGGATGCCGGCGTCCACAGGAAGCCGGGGATCTCGCCGAGGGCGAATTCGCGTTCGAGGACGCCGCCATCGAGGCGTCGTTCGGCGGTGAAGCGCATCGTCGTGCCTTTCGGGAGTGCTCGCGAACGGCGCTCCCGGACGACCTATCGCCCGACCGTGACCCCGCGGGGGAGCACCCATGTCGAAACGTTCACGGGTACCACCTCCTCAGTCTCTCGCACGGCCTGCCGGAAAACTAGCACGGTTGCCGGCCCCGCGCCGCCCCCGACGGGTGGGGGCCCCGGCGCTCAGAGCTTCTCGATCGGGGCGTGCCGCAGCACCAGCCACATGGTCTGGTCGCCGAAGTCGATCTGCGCCCGGGCGCCCGGGCCGGCGCCCTCGACCGCCAGCACCCGGCCCAGGCCGTAGCGTTGGTGGTTGACCCGGTCACCTGCGGAGACCTTGGGCGCCTGCTTCAGCTCACTCGCGGTGGACAACCGGCTGGCGTCCACGCCGAGTCGCTTGGCGAGCTGCGTCGCCTTGGGGGTGCCGCCGGTGAAGCCGCCCGACAACCGGTCCGCCCGGCCGCCGACGCCACCCCCGCCGCCACCCCACGAGGTGTACGACCCCTCGGTGCGCTCCCACCGCACCAGCTCCGGCGGCAGCTCCTCCAGGAACCGCGACGGCGGATTGTAGGCCGGCGCCCCCCAGGCCGACCGGGTGACCGCCCGGGACAGATAGAGCCGCTGCCGGGCACGGGTGATGCCGACGTATGCGAGGCGGCGCTCCTCCTCCAGCTCACGGGTGTCGCCGAGCGAGCGCAGGTGCGGGAAGACGCCGTCCTCCAGCCCGCTGAGGAAGACCACCGGGAACTCCAGCCCCTTGGCGGTGTGCAGCGTCATGAGGGTGACCACGCCCTGGTGGTCGGGATCGTCGGAGGGGATCTGGTCGGCGTCGGCGACCAACGCCACCTGCTCCAGGAAGCCGGCCAGGGTGGCCCGTTCGTCGTCGGCCCCCAGCGCCTCGATCCGCTCGGTGTATTCCCGCGCGACGCTTACCAGCTCCTGGAGGTTGTCCACCCGGCCGGCGTCCTGCGGGTCGAGGCTCTCCTCCAGCTCGGCCAGGTAGCCCGAGCGGGTCAGCACCGCCTCCAGCACCTCCTCCGGGGTGCCGGTGGCGGCCAGCTCACGTGCCGAGTCGAGCAGCGCGACGAACTCGGCGATGCCGTTGGCCGCGCGGGTGGAGATGCCCGGCGCCTCCCGGGCCCGGCGCAACGCGGCACCGAACGAGACACGATCCCGTGCGGACAGCGCCTCGACGCAGGCCTCGGCCCGCTCGCCGATGCCCCGGCGCGGCGTGTTGAGCACGCGACGCAGGCTGACCGTGTCGTCGTCGTTGACCACGGCACGCAGGTAGGCCAGCGCGTCGCGAACCTCCTTGCGCTCGTAGAAGCGCACCCCGCCGACCACCTTGTAGGGCAGGCCGACCCGGATGAACACCTCCTCGAACACCCGGGACATGGCGTTCGTGCGGTAGAAGACGGCCACGTCGCCCGGCCGGGTGTCACCGGCGTCGACCAGCCGGTCGATCTCCCGAGCCACCCAGTCCGCCTCGGCGTGCTCGGTGTCGGCCACGTAGCCGACGATCTGCTCGCCCGCGCCGGCGTCGCTCCACAGCCGCTTGGGCTTGCGGGAGGTGTTGCGGTCGATGACCGCGTTGGCCGCGTTGAGGATGGTCTGGGTCGAGCGGTAGTTCTGCTCCAGCAGGATCGTGCGGGCGTCGGTGAAGTCCCGCTCGAACTCCAGGATGTTGCGGATGGTCGCGCCGCGGAAGGCGTAGATGGACTGGTCGGCGTCGCCCACCACGCACAGCTCGGCCGGCGGGATCCCCTCGGTGCCGGAGACCAGCTCCTTGATCAAAACGTACTGGGCGTGATTGGTGTCCTGGTATTCGTCCACCAGGACGTGCCGGAACCGGCGCCGGTAGCTCTCCGCCACGTGCGGGTGCGACTGGAGCAGGTGCACCGTTGTCATGATCAGGTCGTCGAAGTCGAGCGCGTGCGCCTCGCGCAGCCGCCGCTGGTAGAGCGCGTACGCCTCGGCCAGGGCCCGCTCGTTGGGGCCCTTGGCGCCCGCGGCGAAGGCCTCCGGGTCGGTCAGCTCGTTCTTCAGGTTGGAGACCTGGGCGGCGAGCCCCCGGGCCGGGTAGCGCTTCGGGTCCAGATCGAGCTCGCGGGCGACCAACTGCATCAGGCGGCGGGAGTCGTCGGCGTCGTAGATCGAGAAGGTCGACTTGAGGCCGGCATGCTCGTGCTCGGCGCGCAGGATGCGCACGCAGGCCGAGTGGAACGTCGACACCCACATCATCCGGGCGCGTGGGCCGACCAGCGCGGCGACCCGTTCCTTCATCTCGCCGGCGGCCTTGTTGGTGAAGGTGATCGCGATGATCTCGCCGGGGTGCACGTCCCGGGCGCCGAGCAGGTAGGCGATCCGGTTGGTCAGCACCCGGGTCTTACCCGAGCCGGCGCCGGCCACGATCAGCAGCGGGGAGCCGGCGTGGGTCACCGCGTCGCGTTGCGGGCCGTTCAGGCCGGCGAGGAGGGCCTGCGGATCCGACCGCGCGCCGCCGGAGCGGCGCGGCGGGGTCGGCCGGGACTCCGGCGCGGGCGGGGACGCGGGAATGTCGAAGAGAGGATGCATCGCGGTCCGAGTCTATGCCGCCGGCCGGACACTTCCCCGCCCGCGCCGCCGGCCCGCGGACGGCGGCGCGTCCCACCTGTTGGCCAGTTTCCTTGCGCGCCCGCCCGGCAGATCGGCATACTCGACGGCGTGTTCGATCAGCGCTTCTTTTCCTACGGCTCCGGGAGTCCGGCAGCCGTGGGTCGCGCCTGATCGTCAGACCTACGAAGAAGCCCCGGGCTCGGTGAGCCCGGGGCTTCTTCGTCCCGGGATCCGGGTACCGGGCCCGAGCCCTGAGGGGGACGGCGATGATGACTGACGTGGTGGAGCCCAGCGGCAGCCTGGCGCGGCACGACCGGCCGGCCGGCGGCGACCCGACCGGCGCCGCGGCGGCGCGAACCGGCACCGACGATTCGGCGGCGGCGGAGCGGATCGGTGAGATCCGGCGGCGGATCGACGAGATCGACCGCACCCTGATCACGCTCTGGCAGGAACGGGCCGCGCTGTCCCAGGAGGTCGGCGCGACCCGGATGGCATCCGGCGGGACCCGGCTGGTGCTGTCGCGGGAACGCGAGATCCTGGAGCGGTTCCGGGCGGAGCTGGGTGTCGACGGCACCCAGCTCGCGCTGCTGCTGCTGCGCGCCGGCCGCGGCCCGCTGTGACCCGCCCGCTCCAGACACGGACGGCCTGCGGGCCGCCGCAGACGACGGACCGCCTGCCGGCGTCGAGGTGACGGCGGCAGGCGGTCCGGTCGGTCGGGTCAGGCCACCTCGCGGGTGGCGACCATGCTCCGCTTCTCGGCGAAGTGGCAGGCGCTCGGGTGGTCCGAGCCCGGCCGGATCTCCAGCAGCGGCACCTCCTGGGCGCAGACGTCCTGCGCCTTCCAGCACCGGGTGCGGAACCGGCAGCCCGAGGGCGGGCTGATCGGCGAGGGGACGTCACCCTGGAGCCGGATGATCGACTTGCTCTCCCGGAGGGTCGGGTCCGGCACCGGCACCGCCGACAGCAGCGCCTGGGTGTACGGGTGGGTCGGCCGCTCGTAGATCTCGTCCTCGGTGCCGATCTCCACCATCTTGCCCAGGTACATCACCGCGACCCGGTCGGACAGATGGCGCACGACCGACAGGTCGTGGGCGATGAAGACGTACGACAGGCCCAGCTCGGCCTGGAGCTTCTCCAGCAGGTTCATCACCTGGGCCTGGATGGACACGTCCAGGGCCGACACCGGCTCGTCGCAGACGATCACCTCGGGCCGCAGCGCCAGCGCCCGGGCGATGCCGATGCGCTGCCGCTGGCCGCCGGAGAACTGGTGCGGATAGCGGTTGATGTGCTCCGGGTTGAGGCCGACCAGGTCGAGCAGTTCCTTGACCTTGCCGCGCCGGCTGCCACGCGGCGCCACCTCGGAGTGGATCTCGAAGGGCTCGCCGACCAGGTCGCCGACCGTCATCCGCGGGTTGAGCGAGGTGTAGGGGTCCTGCATCACCAGCTGGATCTGCCGGCGCAGCCGCCGCAGCGCGCCACCGGAGAGCTTGGAGATGTCCTGACCCTTGTAGAGCACCTGGCCCGCGGTCGGCTTCTCCAGGTTCATCAGGACCCGGGCCAGCGTCGACTTGCCGCAGCCGGACTCGCCGACCACGCCCAGCGTCTCACCGGCCCTGAGTTCGAAGGAGACGCCGTCGACCGCCTTGACCTGGCCGATGGTCTTCTTGAACACGATGCCCTGGGTCACCGGGTAGTGCTTGACCAGGTCGCGGACCTCGATGATGTTCTCAGTCACGGTTCACCAGCTCCTCGGCGAAGTGGCAGGCGCTGGCCCGGCCGTTGCCCAACTGCAGCAACGGCGGGACCTTCTCCCGGCACACCGGCTGCGCCATCGGGCAGCGCGGGTTGAAGGCGCAGCCCGGCGGGATGTTCATCAGGTTCGGCGGGAGCCCCTTGATGGTCCGGAGCTCGTGGCCCTTCTCGTCCATCCGCGGGATCGAGTTGAGCAGGCCGAGCGTGTAGGGGTGCGCCGGCTTGGCGTACAGCTCGTAGACGCTGGCTTCCTCGACGATCCGGCCGGCGTACATGACCGCGATCCGGTCCGCGACGTCGGCGACCACGCCGAGGTCGTGGGTGATCAGGATCATGCCCATGTGCCGCTCCCGCTGGAGCTCGCCGAGCAGGTCCATGATCTGGGCCTGCACGGTCACGTCCAGCGCGGTGGTCGGCTCGTCGGCGATCAGCACCTCGGGGTCCAGCGCCAGCGACATAGCGATCATGGCCCGCTGCCGCATACCACCGGAGAACTGGTGCGGGTAGTTGCTGAACCGCCCCTTGGCGTTGGGGATCTTGACCTGGTCGAGCATCTCGATCGCGCGCTTCTTGGCGTCCGCGCGGCTGAGGCCGCGCCGGATGCGGAACTGCTCGGCGATCTGGAAGCCGACGGTGAAAACCGGGTTGAGGGCGGAGAGCGAGTCCTGGAAGATCATGGCGATGCCCTCGCCACGGATCCGTCGCCGCTGCTCGGCGGACATGGTGAGCATGTCCTTGCCGTGGAAGCGCACCTGGCCGCCGGTGACGAACCCGGGCGGGGTGTCCAGGATGCCCATCACGGTCTGCGCGGTGACGCTCTTGCCGGAGCCGGACTCGCCGAGCACGGCGAGGGTCTCCCCCGCGTCGACGTGGTATGTGACACCGTTGATGACCTTGGCGACGCCGTCCCGGGTGCGGAACTCCACCCACAGGTCGTCGACCTCGAGCAGGCGGCCCGAGGGGCGGCCGGATCCGTCGGCGCCGGCCGCGGACTGCTCGGACACGAGAATGTCGGACAACTCAGTTCCCCTATCGGAGCTTCGGGTCGAGGGCCTCGCGGACCGCCTCGCCGAGCATGACGAAGCTCAGCACGGCGGTGACGAGGAACGCGGCGGGGAAGAACAGCAGGTACGGCGAGACCCGGATGTAGTTCTGCGCCTCGCTGATCATGATGCCCCAGGAGACCACCGGGTTCTTCAGACCGATGCCCAGGAACGACAGCGTGGCCTCGGCGCCGATGAACGAGCCGACCATGATCGTGCCGTAGACCAGCAGCGGCGCCAGGCAGTTCGGCAGCAGGTGCTTCAGGATGATCCGGCCGGTGCCGGCGCCCAGGGCGCGGGCGGCGACGATGTAGTCGGCCTCCTTGGTGGCCAGCACCGAGGAACGCATCAGCCGCATCACCACCGGCCAGCTCAGCACGCTCAGGGACAGGATGACCAGCCCCATGATCGTCCACTCGCCGTTGTCGGTGCCGGAGCCGTTGAACGTGGTCAGGATGACGATCGCGCCGAGCACGAACGGCAGACCGAAGAAGATGTCCGCGATGCGGGACAGCAGCGCGTCCACCCAGCCGCCGCGGTAGCCGGCGATGATGCCCATCGCGCCGCCGAACAGCAGCGTCAGGGTGGTGGAGACGACAGCCACCACGATCGAGGCGCGGGCGCCGTAGATGACCCGGGCGTAGACGTCGCGGCCCTGCACGTCGTAGCCGAACCAGGCGTCGGACGAGGGCTCGACCCGGCTGCGCTCCAGCGCGCCGTTGACCGCGTCGCCGCTGGTGAACAGCGACGGGAACGCGGCCATCACCAGGAAGATCACGATGAACGTGGCGGAGATCCAGAACAGCGGCTTGCGGCGCAGGTCGAGCCAGGCGTCGCCGAGCAGGCCGCGGGGCTTCTGCTGTTTGGCGTTCTTCGGCAGGCCGGCGTCGGTGGGCGCGCCGGACCCGGCCTCGGTGGGCATGGTCGCAGGCGGCGTCGTCACGATCGACGCGGTATTCGGTTCACTCATGCCCGCACCTCGCTGCGCTCGGCGCGGGCGTGGTTGCCCGCGCAGCCTGCTGGGAAGATTCGTACGCTGTGGCGGTCACTCATAGCGGATCCTCGGGTCGAGGGCGGCGTAGAGCAGGTCGACCAGCAGGTTCATCACGAGGTAGACGAGCACCAGCACCACCACGATGCCGACAACGGTAGCGCTCTCCTTGGTGACGATCGAGCGGAGCACCTGCCGGCCGATGCCGTTGATGCCGAAGATGCCCTCGGTCACGATCGCGCCACCCATCAACGCGCCGAGGTCGGTGCCGAGCAGCGTGACCACCGGGATGAGCGAGTTGCGCAGCAGGTGCACGCCGACCACCCGGCGCATGGGCAGCCCCTTGGCGATCGCGGTACGCACGTAGTCGGCCCGCCGGTTCTCGGCGATGCTCGTGCGCGCCACCCGGGCGATGTAGGCCATCGAGACGCTGCCGAGCACGAAGCCGGGCACGATCAGCTCACTGAACCGCATCTCGTTGGAGACCGTCGGGGTGATGATGCCCCACTTGACGCCCAGCACCCACTGGAGCACGAAGCCGATGACGAAGACCGGCAGGGCGATCAGGAAGAGGGTGGAGATCAGGACCAGGTTGTCCAGGAAGCCGTTGCGTCGCAGCCCGGTCAGGACGCCCGCGCCGAGACCGATCACGGCCTCGATGGCCAGGGCGACCACCGCCAGCTTCAGGGTGTTCGGATAGGAGGTGGCGATGATGTCGCTGATCTCGCGACCGCCGAACGTGATACCGAAGTCACCCTGGAAAAGGTTCTTCATGTAGCTGGCGTACTGCACCCAGATCGAGTCGTCGAGATGGTATTTCTCGGTCATCATGGCCCGGTAGTTCGGCGGGCAGCCACGGTCGCCGCACTTGCCGGCGAAGGGGTCGCCGGGCACCGACCAGACGAGCCAATAGATCAGGAACGTCGTGCCGATGAACACCGGCACGAGTTGCAGCAGCCGTCTCACGAGATAACGGCCCATGGGGTGGTCCTCCAGACAGGGAGCGCCGGGCACCCGACGCGGTGACGACAACGTGCGAGGGGTTCGTTGTACACCCCCTCGCGGAACGGCCCCGGGTCGGGCTCACCGGTGAGGCGAGCCCGACCCGGGGTCAGACCGTTCGGATCAGAGCTCGACCGAGGTGATGTCGAGTTCGCCGACGTTGGTCAGCTCCATCTTCTTGATCTTCTCCGAGTAGCCGGACTGCTGGCCACCGAAGTAGATCGGCATCGTGGGCACGTCCTGGTCGATCAGCTTGACGGCCTCGCCGAACTTCTGGTGGGCCTCCTCGAGGCTGGGGGCCGCGGAGGCCTCCTTGGCGAGGGCGTCCACCTGCGGGTTGCTGTACTTGCCGTCGTTCGAGGAACCGCCGGTCACGTAGAGCGGGTTGACCCAGTTCTCCACGTCCGGGTAGTCCTGCTGCCAGCCGGCCCGGTACGCGCCGGTCATCTTGTAGTTGTTGATGTTGGCCCGGAAGACCGCGAAGGTCGGCACGCCGACGGCGACGGCGTCGATGCCCAGGTTGGTCTTGATCTGCTGGGCGACGGCCTCCATCCACTCCTTGTGGCTGGCGTCCGCGTTGTAGGACAGGGTCAGCTTGCCCTGGAAGCCACCGGCCTCCTGGAGGAGCTGCTTGGCCTGCGCCACGTCGAACTTGCAGGCGGTGCAGTTGCCCGGCTCGGCACCCGGGGTCAGCGGGTTGGCCCAGCTGTCGGCCGGCTTGCGGTTACCGAAGAAGATCTTGTCGGTGATGGCCTGCCGGTCGATGGAGAGCGAGATCGCCTTGCGCAGCTTCGGGTTGGTGAAGCGCTTGTCGTAGATCGGGAAGGCGATGATGCCGGTCGACGGGGTGGTCGTCGCCACAGCCCGCTCGCCCAGGTCGGTCTTCCACTTCTCACCGGCCAGCGACGACACCGGGACCTGCTGCTGGAAGTCCAGGTTGCCGGAGACCAGGTCGTTGTAGGCCGCCGTGTCGTCCTGGTAGATCTTGACGGTGACGTCCTTGATCTTCATCTTGTCGCGCAGGCTGTAGTCGTCGAAGCGGGTGAGCTTGATCTCGACGTCGTCCTGCCAGGAGACGAGCTTGACCGGGCCGTTGCCGATCGGCTTCTTGCCGAACTCCGCCGGGGTGGTGGAGAAGAACGCGTCCGGCAGCGGCATGAAGGCGCTGTAGCCGAGCTTCACCGGGAACACGGCGGTCGGCGCGGCGAGCGTGACCTCGAAGTTCCAGTCGTCGACGACCTTGAGGCCGGACATCTCCTTGGCCTTCGGCTCCGGGGCCTTCTTCGGGCCGTCCGGGCCGTCCGGGTCCTCGGTGTAGACGTCGTTGAAGCCCTGGATGTCGGAGAAGAAGGAGGCGTTCTGCGCGCCGTTCGGCCCGTACGCCGCCCAGTTCCAGGCCTTCACGAAGCTCTCGGCCTTGACGGTGGTGCCGTCGTGGAACTTGGTGTTCTGCTTGATCTTGATCTTGAAGACCTTCGAGTCGCTCGTGTCGATCGACTCGGCGAGCAGGTTCTGCGGCGCCCCACCGTTGTTGGGGTACTCGATCAGACCGCTCCACATCCAGTCAATGATCTTGCCGCCACCGGTCTCGGTGGTGTTCGCCGGAACCAGGGGGTTCTCCGGCTGGGTGCCGTCGATGACGATCGCGCCGTCCGAGCTGGCGCCGGTCTCGCCACCGTCGTTGTCGCCGCTGGAGCAGCCGGACGCGATGAGCGCGAATGCCGCGCCCACCGCGAGCGCGCCGCTCGCCCGCTTCGAGACTCTCATTCCGAGGGGCCTCCTCTTTCTTAACCTGGTTCCGTCGTGGGTTTCACGCACGTGTGGGGGGTGACACCGCCGACGGCCCGAACCACCGGGCGCCGGTTTACCGCAGAGGAAATCGGGACACCCCAGGGGTACCGATCCGCCGGGCGCCACACCCTTCGACGAGGACACCCGCAGGGTCGACAGCCACGGGGCGACGCGGGTAGCGGCGTCACGTGGTCGGCGGGCCCGACAAGGTGCCTCACACCGGGGGGTGAGGTGCTGCCACTGTGACACCAACCGGCCCTTTCCGTGAAGGTGCCGTTATCAAGCCGTTAGTTGCCCGCCACGTTGCCGATACTTGAGAGAAGATCACAAACGGCCCTCGCCGCACGTCTCTGAACAGGTAAGACGTGCCCACACCGATCGAGACCACCCGACCGCTGACACGCGGTGAGCGCGCCCGGGCGGGCGGCGGCACCTCGCCCTCGACCACCGACGCGGCCCAGTTCCACCCGTCCGGCCGATGGCACCTTCGGCTGTGCGGACACCGCCACCGCCCGGGCGGACGAGGGGTCGAGGGGCCGGCGCCTGCGGGCTCAGACCAGCCGGCGGTCGGCGGCCCAGCGGGACAACTCGTAGCGGTTCGACATCTGGAGCTTGCGCAGCACGTTGGAGACGTGCGTCTCGACCGTCTTGATCGAAATGAACAGCTCCTTGGCGATCTCCTTGTACGCGTACCCCCGGGCGAGCAGCCGGAGCACCTCGCGCTCCCGGTTGGTGAGCTGGTCCAGCTCCGGGTCGGCGACCGGCGCGTCCGGCCGGGACGCGAACGCGTCCAGCACGAAACCGGCCAGCCGCGGGCTGAACACGGCGTCCCCGTCGGCCACCCGGCGGATCGCGTCGGTCAGCTCCTCCGGCGAGATGGTCTTGGTGACGTAACCCCTGGCGCCCGCCCGGATCAGCCCGATCACGTCCTCGGCGGCGTCGGACACGCTCAACGCCAGGAACTTCACCTGCGGGTGGGTCCGCCGCATCGCCTCCAGCACGGCGCGACCACCACCGTCCGGCATGTGCACGTCGAGCAGCACCACGTCCGGCTCGGTGACCGCGATCCGGGTCACCGCCTCGGCCACCGAGCTGGCCTCACCCACCACCTCGACCCGGGTGCCCAGCTCGGCGCGAACGCCGGCCCGGAACATGGCGTGGTCGTCGACGAGGAACACCCGCAGCGGCCCTCGCGGCGCCGCGCCCTCGACCGGTTCCTGCTCGGACATGGTCATCTGTCCCTTTCCGCCGTGGAGCCGGAGCCGCTGATCGGCAGGATCAGCCGGACCTCGGTCCCCTCTCCCGGCCCGGACCGGATCTCCGCCCGGCCGCCGTGCCGTTTCATCCGTCCGACGATCGAGCCCCGGACGCCGTGCCGGTGATTCTCCACCGTATCCGGGTCGAATCCCTTGCCCCGGTCCCGGACGAAGACGCTCACCTGCTCCGGCTCCACCTCCGCGTAGAGCGACACGGTCTGCACCCCGGCGTGCCGGGCCGCGTTGACGAGCGCCTCGCGGGCGGCGGCGACGAGCGCGCCGACCCGTTCGTCGGTCTCCCGGTCGCCCACCACCACCGCCTCGACGGTGATCGCGAACGTGTCCTCCACCTCGGCGGCGGCCTGTTCCAGGGCCGCCGCGAAGCGCTCGGACGGCGAGGCGGTCGGCTTGTAGAGCCAGTTGCGCAGCGAGCGCTCCTGCCCCCGGGCCAGCCGCTGCACCGTCTTGACGTCGCTGGCGTTGCGCTGGATCAGGGCGAGCGTGTGCAGCACCTGGTCGTGCACCATGGCGGCCAGTTCGGCGCGCTCCTGCTCACGGATCCGCCCCTCCCGCTCGGAGCGGAGCTGGTTCCAGGTGCGCCAGAGCACCGGCCCGGTCACCACGCCCACGCCGGCCAGCCCGACCAGCGCGAAGATGACGCCGTTGAGCACCGCGTCAAAGTTCTGCGCCGGCGAGTAGACGGCGGCCACGCCGATGATGCCGACCGCGACCAGCACCCCGCCGCCGATGAAGCGGAGCACGAACGCCCGCCGGTCACTCTCCTCCACCACCGCGCCCAGCCAGGGCACCGCGGAGTCGCCCCACTGCCGGCGCCGTTCCGGCCCGGACTGGTGCCAGATGACGCCGGCGCCGACCGCGATGATCGCAACCAGCCAGCCGGCGGTGCCGGCCGCGCCGACCGAGTCGAACGCGACCACCTGGAGCAGCAGCACACCCAGCCCGATCGCCACGAACGGCAGAAGCTGGGCGAGGTCGCGGCGGGGTGGGGCGGCGGTGTCACCGGGCCGGGGCGGGACCACCGCCCAGAAGGCGGCGTAGAGCAGCAGGCCGAGCCCGCTCAGCCCGAGCAGCACCATGAACGCCACCCGGACCCGGAGCACCGGGATGCCCAGGTGCTCGGCGATGCCGGCGGCCACCCCGGCGGCCAACCGGTGCTCGGTGGCCCGGTAGAGACGCGGGGGGTGCGGCGTGACGGTGCTGCTGATGTCGGGGCTCCCGGTTCGGCGCGGAGGTGCCGGCGACGGCCGACGCTCCGATCGTCACACGCGGGAACGCCCCGGACCACGCCGGACGCCCCGGACATTCGCCGACCTCCGATCTCAGGGTGGGGTCAGGGTCGGTTCCTGAGGTCGTCCGGGCGGCCGGGGCAGCAGTATCGGAGGCATGACCGACGACGCTGCCCGTCCGCCCCGCCCCTGGGCGGCAGCACCTGACGACCCGCCGCCGCCCCCGCCGGGGCCGGCACCCGCCGCCGACGACACGTTCCCGCCGCCCGGTGGCGCGCCGTTCGCCGGCCCGCCACCCGGTGGGTACGCTCCACCGCCCGGCGCCGCCGGCTTCACCACCCGCTACGGGCTGGTCCGTCCCCGAGAGGGCCGCTACCTCGCCGGGGTGTGCGCCGCCATCGGCCGGGCCACGAACACCGACCCGGTGCTCTGGCGCGTCCTGCTGGCCGTGCTCGGTTTCTTCGGCGGCATCGGACTGCTCGTCTACGTGGCCGCGTGGCTGATCATCCCGGGCGAGGGGGACACCGCCTCGCCGGTGGAGTCGATGCTCGGCCGGGGCCGATCCAGCATGTCCCCGATCACCGTCATCGTGCTCGGCATCGTGGTCGCGGTCGGCTTCGCGTACGTCGTCACCGACGGCTTCCGGGCCATCCTGCTGGGCGCGGTGATCCTGATCGGCGGCGCGTTGATGCTCAACCGGGAGCAGCGTGGTCTCGCGTCCCGCGCCGGCTCGGTGCCGCCGGGCGCGCCCTGGGGCGGGCCGGTCACGCCCGGGACGCCCTGGTCCGGCGGGCCGGCCGGACAGCCGGCACCGGCCGGGGCCGCCGCCTCCCCCCGCCCCGGCGTACCGGTCGGGGTCACGCCGCCGGAGTGGTCCGCCGGCGGTTCACCGTCCGGTCCCCGGCCCGCGCCGGGAGAGCCCACGTCACCCGTGCGTCCTGAGTCTCCTGAGTCCGGTCACCCACCCACGGCCGCGGTGCCGTCCGAGCCCGGCTACCCGGCCACACCGCCCGGCGGGTTCGAACCGGGCCACCCGGCCACACCCGCCGCTGGGTCCGAGCCCGGCTACCCGGCCTCGCCGCTGCCCGCCCCCGGGTGGCCCGCCGCAGCGGCCACCCGGCCGGTCCGGTCCGAGCCGACGACCCTCGCGATGCCCGGGATGGCCGCACCGGCCGGTGACCCGGCGGGATGGCCGACCTCGGGCACGGCCCCGGCCTGGCCCGCCGCGCCGACCACCGGCACCCCGGTCGGCGAGCCCGGTGCCGGGCCGCCGTCCGCGCCGGTCGGCGCCCCGCTGCCGCCGGGCGGTTACCGCCCGCCGTTCGCCCCGCACGGGCCGTACGCCGGGTCGCCGCCGGCCCCCGTGCCGGCCCGGCCGCCCCGACCGCCGAAGCGGCCGAAGGAGCGCTCCTCACTCGGCGCGATCACGTTCTCGCTGATCTTCCTGGCGCTGGGCCTGGTGGCGATGCTCGACCTGCTGGACGTGTTCACCGTGGGCGTCGGCGGCTACTTCGCCGCCGCGCTGGCCACCATCGGCCTCGGGCTGCTCGCGGGCACCTGGTTCGGCCGGGCGCGCTGGCTGATCGCTCTCGGTCTGGTGACCGCGGCGGCGCTCGGTGTGGCCACGGTCGCCGAGTCCTACGACCGGGTCCGGGGCATCGACGGCGACGTCACCTGGGCCCCGACCGACCTCCGCGACCTGGCCGACCGGTACGAGAACAACTTCGGTGACGCGGTGCTCGACCTGCGCGGGGTCGACTTCGACGAGCAGGACGTCCAGGTGACCGTCGACGTGAACCTCGGCAACGCGACAGTTGTCGTGCCGCCGAACCTGGACGTGACCACGGTGGCCGACGTGAACGCCGGTGAGGCGACCGTGTTCGGCCGGCGCACCGGCGGGCTCGGCGGACGCCGATGGGAGACCACCGACGCCGGTGCGGACGGTCCCGGCGGCGGCACCCTGCGCCTCTACGTCCACCTGAACGCCGGAAACCTGGAGGTGACCCGGTGAGGGCCCACCGCACCGACATCGTGTCGTTCGCGTTCGGTCTCGTCTTCCTGGGGCTCGCGCTCTGGTGGCTGCTGGCCCGTATCCTCGGGTTGGCCGTGCCCCCGGTCGGCTGGTTCCTGGCCGGCGGGCTGGTCGTGATCGGCCTGCTCGGGCTGGTCGGCGCGCTGAGCTCGGTCCGCCGTCAGGGCCAGGCGGGCCAGCCGGGCCAGCCGGAGGCGACCGTGGCGGCGCCCTGGCGCGACGGCAGCCCGCGGGGTGCCGTCGCGGCTCCCACCGGGGCCGACGAGTGGCCCGTCGCCGCGGTGGAGGACGTGCCGGTCCCGGCCCGGGAGGACCCGCCCGCCGACGGGGAGCCGCGCTGGTCGCCGGCCGGCGACCCGTCCGTCCGCGAACCCGGGGACTTCTCCGCCCAGGTCACCCGCGAACTGCCACCGCTGGACCCGGAAGCCGGCGAACCGCCCACCGGGCGGCGTACCGCCGGGGAGCCGCCGGCCTGACCACGCCGGTGCGCCGGTTCGGCGGCGCGGCCTATGCTGGTCGTGGGAGATCTCGCCGCTGCCGTCCGGTCCGTGCCGTCCCGACCAACCCGGGCGCGACGGGGTCCGTCCGATCCGGCCGGTCGGTCGCGACACCGCCAGCGGTCCCCGTCCGTCTCTACCTCGTCAGGAGTTCATCCGACATGACCCAGTCCCCCGCCGTGCGCGTCACCGGTCCGTCCGGTGCGGTCCGCCTCGGCGAGCGCGCCGCCCGGACGCTCGTCGCCGAGTTCGCCCGGCGTAACGACTCGAAGGCCGGCCTGCTGGTCGGCGCGGCCCCGGAGTCCGCGGTGCTGGCCGCGGCGATCGAGGCGCTGCTCCCGGGCGACCGGCTGGTCGTCGTGCCGGCGGAGGGCGCCTCGGCGGCGGCACTGCGTGAGCACGTGGGCGCCCAGGGGCGCTGGGTGGACGACCGGGTCCGCGTGCTCGACACGCTCGCCGAGGCGGACGCCGCCGCCGCGGTGATCGTGGCCGAGCCGTTCACCGGCACCGCCGACGAGGCCCGCGCCGCGGTGGACGGGCTGTCCAAGTACCTCGCCGAGGGCGCGGTGCTGAGCGTCGCCGCGCCGGTGTTCCGCACCGAGGGCGCCGGCGCCGAGTTGGACCGGCAGGGCGTGCTGCACGGTGTGCGCACCGACGTGGTGCTGCGTAACTCTCCACCGGTGCGGGTGCACCACCTGCGTTTCACCCCGGCGCCGGCCGCGCTCGCCGCCTCGCTGTCGCCCGCGTACCGGCCGTCGAGCGTGCCGCTCAGCCGGCAGATGCACATCGACTCCAACGGGGTTGCCGCCGCCGGCATCACGCTCGGTCTGGCCGCGTTGGCCCGGGTCGCCCGGCCGAAGTCCAAGCTGTGGCTGCTGCCGGCGCTGGCGGCCGGCCCGGTGGCCGCGTTCTTCCGGGACCCGGAGCGGGACGTGCCGGAGGATCCGTCGGCGGTGGTCGCCTCGGCGGACGGCCAGGTGCTGTCCGTCCAGCGGTTGTCGGACGAGCGTTTCGGCGACGGCGAGTGGCTGCGGATCGCGGTCTTCCTGTCCGTGCTGGACGTGCACGTCAACCGCGCGCCGGTGGCCGGCAAGGTGGTCGACTACTTCGTCGCCGACGGCGGGTTCGTCAACGCCATGAAGCCGGACGCCGAGCACAACGTGGCGGCGTACACGGTGTTGGACACCGACCGCGGCACCGTGGTCGTGGCCCAGCGCACCGGGCTGATCGCCCGCCGGATCGTGCAGCGGGCGCCGGTCGGCTCGCTGCTGGCTCGGGGCGAGCGGTTCGGCCTGATCCGGTTCGGCTCGCGCACCGACGTCTACCTGCCGGCCGACGCCGCGGATCCGCTGGTCGGCCCCGGCGACAAGGTGGTCGGCGGGGCCACGGTCATCGCCCGCTGGCGCTGATTGGAGAACGTGCGAGGGGGCGCCGCGCTACCGCGCGGCGCCCCCTCGTGGTCCGTGCCGTGGTGTCAGGCGGCGCGGCGCTGGTGCAGCCAGAGCAGCGGGCCGCTGACCAGGTAGCCCATCACCACGAGGGCGAAGGTGAGCCGGATGTCGACGAGCGCGCCGACCACCGGGACGAACCAGACCCACGGCGGCAGCTTCAGCAGCCGGGCGAGCTTGGCGTAGGGGAAGCTCGACACCATGGCGAAGGCGAGCAGCGCCACGCCGGCGACCATGACCAGGCCGGGGACCGGCACGCCGATCGCCACGGTCAGGGCGAGCACCGCAGCCGCCATGGTGGTCGGCACGCCGCAGAAGAAGCGGCCGTCCTTCGGCGAGACGTTGAACCGGGCGAGCCGGATGGCCGCGCACGCCGCGACCAGGGCGCAGGCGACCGCGGCGGCCGCCGGCGGCACCGAGCCGGCCAGTGAGGCGTAGACCACCACCGGCGCGGCGAGGCCGAACGAGCACATGTCGGCCAGCGAGTCCATCTGCGCGCCGAACGGGCTGGCGACGCCGAGCTTGCGGGCCAGCGCGCCGTCGAGGCCGTCGAACGCGACGCACGCGATCAGGCAGACCGCGGCCAGCCGCACCTCGCCCTGCATGGCCAGGAAGATGGCCAGCATGCCGAGCATGAGGCTGCTCAGTGTGCATGCGTTGACCAGCGCGAACCTGGCGCGCCGGCTGGCGGTGCGCTCGCCCGGCAGGAGCGGGATCGACATCGCCGGGGACTCGTCGACCGGGGCGGTCACCGGGAGCGCCGGGCTGATCGGGCGTAGCGTCTCGACATCGGCGTCGAGCCGGCCGTAGCGGATGCGCTGGCGGTCGGCGTAGCGGTGGTCGGGGGTGACCAGGTCGGTCCTGACACCGGCCGGGCCGTCTCGACGACCCACCCGGACCAGCAGCACCTGGCGGGCGAACGTGCTGCTGCGGCGCAACCGGCCCGCCCAGCGACGCCCTGCGGGGCGCGGACTGTCAGTCGTACGACGCCGGCGCCATGGGGCTCTCGGCACGTTTCCTCCATCACCGGATCGACTGGCCGCCCACGTCGGGGCGGGTGTCCGGCTGTCTCGTGCCGGACCTTTCGGGCCCGGCAGCCCATTTGCGGAGTACACCATTGCACAGGGGACAAGGGCTTGGGTATAGCTGCCGGCGGTACTTATAACTCGCTTAACCGCGCGAACCGCTCAATCATTCCCATCTCGGGCCTCAACGCCCCATTTTCTCTTCCGGTCCCAACTCCCGACTGTACCGGAGGTGGCCCAGAGCGGCTCGGTGAGCGGTTCAGCTCACTTGCCGCCGGGTCGCCACCAGCGCCACGTCGGTCATCGACAGGTCTGCCACCTGATCGGCGGTGAACCAGGCGGCCCGGGCGGTGGAACCGCCGGCCAGTTCGGTCACCACCGCGTCGGTCGGCGAATCCACCCGGACCCGGTAGATCACCCGGACGCCGTGCCAGTCCAGCGGGCGCCCCTCCGGCCCGAGCGCGGCCGGGTTGTGCAGGTTGTCCACGGCCAGCAGGCCGACCACCCGGCCCAGTTGGCCGGCCTCCTCGACCAGCTCGCGGAGCAGCCCGGCGGCCGGCTGCTCGCCGTGGTCGGTGCCGCCGCCGGGCAGGTGCCACCTGCCGGCACCCGGATAGCCCGGCGCGATCATCGTGAGCAGCACCCGGTCGTCCGGGTCGGTGACCAGCCCGTACGCGGCGAAGCGCTGCCGGCGGTCGGCGGCCGGGCCGGCCGGGGCGGCAGGCAGCGCCCGGGGCAGGTCGGCCGGGAGGGGCGACGCCGGCAGGCCGAGCAGTTCGGCGGTGAACGGCATCAGCGGCCGGGTGGCGGCCTCGTCGGGGGTGAACCAGCCCACCTCGTCGGTGCCACCGGCCGGCTCGGGTCGCAGCCGCCCACCCCGGGCCTCGACCTCGAAGATCAACCGATCGGTGTGCATCGCGACACCCTCGGCGCGGAAGATCGCCACGTCGGCGACCGCGTCCCGGACCGCGCCGACCGCCACGGTCAGCCCGGTCTCCTCGGCGAACTCGCGGACCACGGCGTCGGCCGGGTGCTCGGCGTGCTCGACCCCGCCGCCCGGAAGCTGCCACACCCCCGGGCACGGGCACCTGACGCTCCCGCGCGCCAGCAGCACCCGTCCCCGCGCGTCCCGCAGAACCCCGTACGCCCCCACCCGCCGCCGCTGCTCCACCCCGCGCCCTTCCGTCCGCTCCTGCGTCGATCATGAGGTTAGCGGCAGCGCCCGCCGACCTCATGACCGCCGGAGCAGCGGCTGGCCGGGTTCAGAGGAGGTGGGCGGCCTGGACGGCCTCGGCGGTCACCTCGGTCAGACGGTCGGTCGGGAGGGCGCCGAGTTCCTCGCGACGGAACCAACGGGCCTCGCAGGTGGAGCCGCCCACGTCCGCCACGGTGGGCGGGGCGGGCTGGTCGACGACCACCCGGTAGAAGGCGCGTACGCCGTGCCAGTCGATCGGGTAGCCCTCCGGGCCGAGCGAGGCGGCGTCACGGTGGCTGGCCACCCCCAGCAGCTCGACCAGGCGGCCGGTCTGCCCGGTCTCCTCGACCAGCTCCCGGATCAGCGCCGCGGCGGGCTGCTCGCCGTAGTCGGTGCCGCCGCCGGGCAGGTGCCAGCAACCGGCGCCCGGGTAGCCGTCGGAGACCCGGGTCAGCAGCACCCGCTCCTCAGGGTCGGTCACCACCGCGTAGGCGGCGAAGCGCTGCGCCCGGTGCAGCCCGTCCGGGCCGGGCACGGCGTAGAACGACGGGAACTCGGGGACCTCCGCCGGCACGACGTCGTCGGTGGAGGTGGGCAGGCCCAGGGCGCGCGCGGTGAACGACCGCAGCGGCAGCCGCCGGGCCTCGTCGAGGGTGATCCAGCGAGCCAGGTCGGTAGGGCGGTCGACCCGCTCGGTGAGCGTCCCGCCGCGCACCGACACGGTGTAGAGCAGGCGGTCGGTGTGGATGGTGATGCGCCGCTCGGGCAGCGCCCGCATGTCGGCGAGCACGTCGTGCAGGCCGGCGACGGCGACCGAGAGCCCGGTCTCGGTCGCGGTCTCCCGGACGACTGTGTGCTTGGGGTCCTCACCGTGGTCGACCGCCCCTCCGGGGAGGGACCAGGTGCCGGGGGTGCCGGAGCGCTCCGATGCGCGGACCAGCAACACTCGGCCGTTTGAATCAGCACAAACTGCGTATGCCGCGATCCTGCGCAGCGGCTCCAGCGAGGTGGTCACGGGAGCAAATTCTCCCCGGGACAGGTTACCTCCATCGAGAAGAGTCAGATTCCTGACTCTTCGCTGGCGCCTCAGGGACAGCTCAGGGTAGGCGTCCGGGCGGTCACCGAGGTCGCCCGCCGACCGGCGCGGGACCGTGGACACATGACCTCCACGAACCCCTCCCAGGCACCGTACAAGCAGCTCCGCCGCCCGGTCAGCGACCGCATGGTCGCCGGGGTGGCGAGCGGACTCGGCCGCTACTTCGCCCTCGACCCCACGCTGGTCCGGGTGGTCTTCGCCACCGCCACGGTCCTCACCGGCGGGGTGGCCGCGCTCGCGTACCCGATCATGTGGTTCCTGATGCCCGAGGAGCCCGCCGGCGCGCCCGCCTGGCCGCACCCGCCGGGCACCGCGCCCGGCTGGCCGCCGGTCCCGCCGCCGGGGCCGCAGAGCGGGCCGCCGCCGGCCGCCTGAGCCGGCGTCACTCCCACTCGATGGTGCCCGGCGGCTTGCTGGTCACGTCCAGGACCACGCGGTTGACCTCGGCGACCTCGTTGGTGATCCGGGTGGAGATCCGGGCCACCACCTCGTAGGGCAGCCGGGACCAGTCGGCGGTCATCGCGTCCTCGCTGGAGACCGGGCGCAGCACCACGGGGTGCCCGTAGGTGCGCCCGTCGCCCTGCACACCGACGCTGCGGACGTCGGCCAGCAGCACCACCGGGAACTGCCAGACCCCCCGGTCCAGGCCGGCCGCGGTCAGCTCCTGCCGGGCGATCAGGTCGGCCCGGCGGAGCACGGCGAGGCGCTCCTCGTCGACCGCGCCGATGATCCGGATGGCCAGGCCCGGGCCGGGGAACGGGTGCCGCCACACCATCGCCTCGGGCAGCCCCAGCTCCAGACCGATCGTGCGAACCTCGTCCTTGAACAGCGTGCGCAACGGCTCGACCAGGGCGAACTTCAGATCCTCGGGCAGGCCCCCGACGTTGTGGTGGCTCTTGATGTTGGCGGTGCCGGTGCCGCCACCGGACTCCACCACGTCCGGGTAGAGCGTGCCCTGCACCAGGAACTCCACGTCGCCGTGTGCGGCGACCTCCCGGGCGGCGGCCTCGAAGACCCGGATGAACTCGCGGCCGATGATCTTGCGCTTCTGTTCCGGATCGGTCACCCCGGCGAGCGCGCCGAGGAACCGCTCCCGGGCGTCCACCACCTTGAGCTTGATGCCGGTCGCCGCCACGTAGTCCTTCTCCACCTGCTCGGCCTCGCCGGCCCGCAACAGCCCGTGGTCGACGAAGACGCAGGTGAGCTGATCACCCACCGCCCGGTGCACGAGCGCCGCCGCGACCGCCGAGTCGACGCCGCCGGAGAGGCCGCAGATGACCTCCTTGTCGCCGACCTGCTCGCGGATGCGGGCGACCTGCTCGTCGATGATGCCCTCGGGCGTCCAGGTCGGCGCGACGCCGGCGATGTCGTAGAGGAAACGGGTCAGCATCTCCTGCCCGTGCGCGGTGTGCCCCACCTCGGGGTGGAACTGCACACCGGCCCGCCGGCCGACCAGGTCCTCGAACGCGGCGACCGGCGCGCCCGCCGACTCGGCGGTCACCGTGAAGCCGGCCGGCGCCTCCGTCACGCAGTCGCCGTGGCTCATCCAGACCGGCAGGTCGGCCGGCAGGTCACGCAGCAGCACCCCGGGCTCGGTGAGGCGCGGGCGCAACGGGGTGCCGCCGTACTCCCGGTTTCCGGTGCGCGTCACCGTGCCGCCGAGCGCCTGGGCCATCGCCTGGAAGCCGTAGCAGATGCCCAAGACCGGGACGTCGGCGTCGAACACGCCGGCGTCGATCCGCGGCGCGTCCGGCGCGTAGACGCTGGCGGGGCCGCCGGACAGGATGATCGCGGCCGGGTTCTTCGCGAGCATCTCGGACACCGGCATGGAGTGCGGGACGATCTCCGAGTAGACCTTCGCCTCGCGGACGCGGCGCGCGATGAGCTGGGCGTACTGGGCTCCGAAGTCCACCACGAGGACGGGGCGAGGCGTGCTCATGGTCGACGATCCTACCGACCGGGACCGGCCCCGCCGGTCATCCCCCCGCGCGGCAGGGAGACCTCGTCGGCCAGGGCCGGCGAGTACCCCTCGGCCACGCTGATCCGGCGGGCGATGATCCCGAGCAGGACGCCGTAGACGACCTTCGAGGTGATGTCCGCGATCGTGTAGGTGATCTGCCGAGCCACCACGCCGTCGGCCGAGTCCCAGAGGGCCGGCATGAGGTACGCGCCGGGGTACAGCAGCCAGGACACCAGCACCAGCCACCACACGCCGCGGGCCAGCGGTCGCGCGGTCGGGGGTAGCCGGTCCAGGTTGCCGAAGATGATCCGGGCGACGAGACCCAGCAGGAGCAGGAAGAAGACGGTGCTGACCAGCCCCCACACCCAGAACGGCGCCGAGCGCTGCACCTCGTGGAACTGACCCGCGTAGCCGGTGTAGATCATGGCGAGCCCGCCGGTGACGAACGCGACCCAGGCCAGGTGGAACCGGCGGCCGGTCACCCCCATGACCACGAGCAACTGGATCAACAGCACCGGGACGTCGATCGACCAGTTGACATAGCGGTAGCCGTTGGAGAAGGGGATGCCGGACTGGACGAAGGCCGTGCCGTCCCAGCGGAAGGCGCCGACCCACCGCTGGTAGAGCAGGAACAGCTCGAAGAAGGCCGACACCATCACCACGGCCGAGAGCACCGACGAGAACTGGTAGCGCGGCGCGACCGAACTCCGGGTCACCAGGAAGTAGACCAGCCCGGCCGCCATCACCGCGAAGCCCAGGCTGAGCACGTGGGAGATCAGGGTGAACTGGTCCACGTTGTAGGAGAAGGTGTTCTCGAAGTTCCTCCGCAGGCCCCGCTTCCGCTGTCCAGATTGGCAGATAAATCCGCTATCACCCGTTACCGTAGGTCGGTGAGCGCGGCGCCGACGGGAATCGGCCGATCTTCGATCCGGAGTGCGGCGTGACCACCTGGTGGCTGTGGCTCTACGTCACCGCGATGGCGGGCGGGACGCTGCTCTTCCTCGCGTGGTGGGCCCGACCCTGCGGCGTCCCGGCGGTCGAATACCAGGTCGCCGTCGCGGTTCCGGTCTGGTCCGGTCTCTGGTACGCCGCCCTCGCCCTCGGCCACGGTCGGGTGACCGACGCCGGCGGCCCGTCCGTCTCCTGGGCCCGCTACGCGGACTGGGCGGTCAGCGCCTCGCTCCTGCTCGTCGCGCTCGCGCTCACCGCCACCCACGCCCTGCCCGAGCGGCACCCCAAGCTGCTGACCGCACTCGTCGGCCTGAACCTCGCCATGATCGCCGCCGGCCTCCTCGCCGACCTCGCCGCCGGCCCGTGGGGCCGATACCTCTACTTCGCCCTCGGCGCCGTGGCGCTGTCGGGCATCTTCGCGGTGATCTGGGGGCCGCTGCGGTCCGTCGCGCGTCGCCAACCCCGCGGGCTGCACCACGCCTACCTGGAGGCGGCGGCACTGCTCACCGTCCTCTGGATCGGGTACCCGCTGATCTGGCTCGCCGGACCCTCCGGCGTCGGGCTGCTCGGCCCGACCGCGGACACCGCCCTGTTCGTGCTGCTCTCCGTCGCGTCGAAGGTGGGCTGGGGCGCGTTCGACCTGGCCCGGCTGCGCAGCCTGGCCCGACGCCGCGAACTCGCGGTCGCGGGACGGCCGTGACCACCCCCACCGGCACCCCGCGCCCCCCGGCGCGGCAGCACCCAGCCGTCGCGCCGGGCCGGACGGCGACCGGGTCGGGACTCGCCTCCGTCGTGACCGTCGCCGGCCTGCTCGCCCTGGCGCCGGTCATCCGCCACACCGGGATCGGGACCTCCCCCGGGTATCTCCTGGTCGGGCTGCTCGCCGGCCTGCCACACGGCGCGGTGGACCACCTGGTGCCCGGTTGGTCGTCCGCGCGGGCCCGGTCACCGGCCGCCCGGCTGGCCGTCGCGCTCGGCTACGCGGCCGTCGCCGCCGTGGTCCTCGTCGCGTTCCAGGCCGCGCCGACACCGGCGCTGCTGGCCTTCCTCGCCCTGTCGGTGATCCACTTCGGTGCCGCGGACGAGGCGTTCCACGCCGAACGGGACGGGCGGCCGGTCCGCTACCGTCCGGCCGGAGTGCTCGCCCGAGGCGGCCCACCGGTAATCGTCCCGCTGCTGGCCTGGCCCGCGACGGTGGACCCGTTGCTGGGGGCGGTCGCCCCCGGCGCGCCCGCGGCGCTCGATCCCGGGCTGCGGCTGCTGGCCCTCGGATGCCTGGTGGCCGCCGGCGCGTGGACCGCCGTGCGTGACCTACGCCACGGGCGTCACCTCGACGCCGCCGAACCGGCCCTGCTCGTCGCCCTCTTCGCCACCGTGCCGCCGGCGCTGGCCGTCGGGGCGTACTTCGCCACCTGGCACGCCGCCCGGCACGTGTCCCGGTTGCTGCGCGCGCACCCCGACAACCGGTCCGACCTGGCCGCCGGCCGGTGGGCGGCGCCGTTGGGCCGCTTCGCCCGAGCCGCCCTACTGCCCACCCTCGTCGCCGCCGCCGTGCCGGTGACGCTGGCGGGATGGCCGGGACGCCCGTTCGAGCCACTAGCCGTGACCGTCGCCGCCCTGGCCGCCCTGACCGTGCCGCACGTCGCCGTGGTCACCTGGCTGGACCGGTGCGGTCCGCCGGCCGGCTGACCGGCTCAGCGCAGCGCCGCGGGGGCGTGGGCGGGCACCGCCGGGTTGCGCGGCGGCACGGGCGCCACCCGGGTGTACGCGGAGCCGGGCGCCGGGCGCGGATCCGCCTCGCCCTTGTTCGGCCAGAACGACATGGCGCGCTCGGCCTGCGCGGTGATCGTCAGCGACGGGTTGACACCCAGGTTCGCCGAGACCGCCGCGCCGTCCACCACGTGCAGGCCCGGATGTCCGTACACCCGGTGCCAGGGGTCCACGACGCCGTCGGCCGGGGTGGCGCCGATCACCGCGCCGCCGAGGATGTGCGCGGTCACCGGGATGTTGAACGGCTCGGTCACCGCGCCGCCCGGCGTGCCGTCGATCTCCTCGGCGAGCATCCGGACCGCCTCGTTGCCGGCCGGGATCCAGGTCGGGTTGGACGCGCCGTGCCCGGGCCCGGAGACCAGCCGGCGACCCCGCCAGCGGGTGGTCAGCGAGTTGTCGACCGACTGCATGACCAGGGCGATGACGGTGCGCTCGGACCACCCGCGGACGGACAGCATCCGCGCGGCCAGCCCCGGCTGCCGGACGATGCTGCCCAGCCAGCGCCGGAGCCGGTGCGGCCCGCCGTCGACAAGCAGCGACTGGAGCAGACCCATCGCGTTGGAGCCCTTGCCGTAGCGGACCGGCTCGATGTGGGTCTGCGGGTCGGGGTGGAACGAGCTGGTGATCGCCACCCCCGCGGAGAAGTCCAGGCCGCGCCGCCGTGCCGCGCCCGCCCCCACCGAGGCGCCGAGGATCGCCTCCGAGTTGGTCCGGGTCAGCTCGCCCAGCCGGGGCGAGAGCGCCGGCAGCGCGCCGGTCGCCTTCATCTCGTGCAGCAGCCGCTGGGTGCCGAGCGCGCCGGCCGCGAAGACCACCTGATCGGCATGGATCACCGCGCGCCGCTTGCGCAGCCAGGCCCCGGTGCGCTCGGTGTGCACCGCGTAGCCGCCCGCCCCGTCGGGGCGTACGGCGGTCACCGTGGTCAGCGGGTGCACCCGCGCGCCGAGCCGCTCGGCCAGCCACAGGTAGTTCTTGACAAGCGTGTTCTTCGCGCCGTGCCGGCAGCCCGTCATGCACGAGCCGCAGTGGCTGCACCCGGTGCGATCGGGCCCGACGCCGCCGAAGTACGGGTCCGGCACCCGCTGCCCCGGCCGTCCGATGTGCACGCCGACCGGCGTCGGACGGAAGGTGTGCGCCACCCCCATCCGCTCGGCCACCGCCCGCATCGCCCGGTCCGCGCCGGTGTCCACCGGGTACGTGGTGACGCCGAGCATCCGCTTGGCCTGGTCGTAGTGGCGGGCCAACTCGTCGCGCCAGTCGGTGACGTCCCGCCACTGCGGGTCGGCGTAGAACGCGTCCAGCGGCTCGTAGAGCGTGTTCGCGTAGACCAGCGACCCGCCGCCCACCCCGGCGCCGGAGAGCACCAGCACGCCGCCGCCGGCCCGGCGGTCGGCGGAGCGGAGCAGGGTGATCCGTTGCAGCCCGAAGCAGCCGAGCCGGGGCGCCCACAGGAAGCGCCGTGCCTGCCAGGACGTCTTCGGGAACTCCTCGTCGGCGAAGCGCCGGCCGGCCTCCAGGACGCCCACCGAGTAGCCCTTCTCGGCCAGCCGCAGCGCGGTGACGCTGCCGCCGAAGCCCGAACCGATGACGACCACGTCGTAGCGCATGAACGCATCATTACCGACGGGTAGCTATGGCGCCAGCGCGAGTTTTTCGCAGATCATGCAGAGCGCTCCGGCCGCCGGGGCAACCTTCGGCGTCCCCGGACGCGTCGAAGGCACGGGGAGAGGAAAGAACGCGTGACGACACGACGCCTGCTCGGCCTGGCCGCCCTGGTGGCGGCACTGCTGGTCGCCGGCGGCACGGTGGTGACCACCCGGCTCGCCGGGCACCCCACGCCGACCCGGGCCGCCACGCCGGCCACCTCGTCACCGGTCTCGCCGACGCCGGCGCCGACCACCGCCAGCCCGACCCCGCCGCCCGGCGCCGACCTGACCGGCCCGCTCAACCTGATGCTCGTCGGCGTCGACACCCGGGTCAGCATCCCCGGGTGGGAGCCGCACGCCGACGCCGTCCTGCTGCTGCACGTGCCCGCCGGGCTGGACCGGGCGTACCTCTTCTCCCTCCCCCGCGACCTGGTGGTCGACATCCCCGCCTACCCGAAGGCCCGCTACCCGGGCGGGAAGACCAAGCTCACCCACGCGATGAGCTACGGCAGCCGGGTGCCGGGCGACAAGGCCCACCCCAGCACCGCCCAGGGCTACGAGCTGCTGCGCGCCACGGTCTCCCGCTACACCGGGCTGCGCATCGACGCCGGCGCGGTGATCACCTTCGGCGGGTTCGACAGGCTGGTGGACACGCTCGGCGGCGTCGACCTGCACGTCGACCAGAGGGTCGCCTCCCGGCACCGCCGGCCGGACGGGAAGATGCGCCCGCTGGGCCGCGGCGGCTACACCGGGCCGCAGATGGTCTACCAGGAAGGCGACCGGCACCTGGTCGGCTGGCAGGCGCTCGACTACGCCCGGCAGCGCTACACCGCCGGCGGCGACTACACCCGGCAGCGGCACCAGCAGCAGCTCGTCCGCGCGCTCGCCGGCAAGCTCCTCGCCCAGGGCACCCCCCGCGACCCGCAGCGGGTCGAGCAGGTGGTCGCCGCGCTCGGCAGGACCCTGGTATACGTCGGCGGCGGGCGGAAACTGATCGACTTCTCGTACGCCCTGGGCGGCCTGCCGGCGGGCCGGATCACCCTGGTCGGGCTGCCCGGCACCGGGGTGGGCAGCGGCGGATCCTACCGCGGCGAGCAGCTGCAGAAGCCGGGCCGCGACTTCCTCACCGCCCTGCGCGCCGGCCGCGCCGAGACGTTCCTCACCGCGCATCCGTCCCTGCGCGTCACAAGCTGAGGTGTTAGGAGGGGCCCCCTGTTATGCAGAATGCGTTAACAAGGGGCCCGGCCTTACCTCGCCTTCGGCAGGGCGGGACGTTCGGTGCCGAACAGCCAGGCGTCGAAGAGCTTGTCCAGCTTCCTGCCGGACACCCGCTCCGCCAGCGCCACGAAGTCCGCGGTGGTGGCGTTGCCGTTCTTCCGCTCCGCCGCCCAGGTCTTCAGGATGGCGAAGAACGCGGTGTCGCCCACCGCCATCCGCAACGCGTGCACGGTCATCGCGCCGCGCTCGTAGACCGACCGGCCGAACAGGTTCTCCACCCCCGGCTTGCCCGGCGGCGTCCGCCACACCGGGCCGGGGGCCGCCGCGTACGTCTGCTCGAAGGTGCGCTGGACGGTCGAGGATCCGCTGTGCTCGGCCCAGAGCCACTCCGCGTAGGTGGCCAGCCCTTCGTTGAGCCAGATGTCCTGCCAGCGCTGGATCGAGACGCTGTCGCCGTACCACTGGTGGGCCAGCTCGTGCGCCACCACGCCGGTGTTGTCGCCGCGGCGGAAGAAGCTGGCGCCGTAGACCGGCCGGCTCTGCGTCTCCAGCGCGTACCGGATCCGGTCGTCGGCGACCACCACGCCGCCGTACGCGGCGAACGGGTACGGCCCGAAGATGCTCTCCAGGTAGTCCGCGACCTCGACGGTGCGGGCGATCGACCGGTCCGGCGCGCCCTCGGGCAACTGGGCGGTCACCGCGTTGAAGACCGGTCGGCCCCGGTGCCGGTCGGTGGTGACGCGGAACTTCCCGATCGCCACCATGCTCAGGTAGCTGGCCATCGGCGAGTCCTCCGACCAGCGCCAGGTGGTCCAGTCACCGGCCGTCGTCTCGCCCTTCGGCACGCCGTTGCCGACCGCCGTGAGCCCCTTCGGCACGGTGATCTCGACGTCGTAGGTGGCCTTGTCCGACGGGTGGTCGTTCACCGGGAACCAGGTGCTCGCCGACTCCGGCTGGCCGAGCGCGACGGCCCCGTCGGCGGTGTGCAGCCAGCCGCCCTCGCCGAGCGCCTCGGTGCGCAGGGCCGCCGGCCGGCCGTCGTACCGGACCTCGGTGACGAAGCCGTTGCCGGAGGTGAGGCCGGTGGCGGGCGTGACGACCAGCTCGTCGTCGGTGCGGGCGTGCCGGGCGGCGACGCCGTCCACGGTGACCGAGCGGACCGTCAGCCCGGCCAGGTCCAGGTTGAACGCGGACAGGTCGGCGGTGGCGGTGGCCCGCACCGTGGTGGTGCCGGTCAGTTTGTCGGTGTCCGGGTCGTAGCGCACCTTGATGGTGTAGTTGGCGACGTCGTAGCCGCCGTTGCCGTAGGTCGGGAAGTAGCTGTCACCGACGCCGGCCGCGCCGGGCGCGAAGCTGCGGGTGGCGGTCGGGCCGGGTTCGCTGGGCGCCGCCGCGCTCCGGTCCGGCTCGGCCGATCCGCAGCCGGCCAGCAGCAGCGTCCCGCAGGCCAGCAGCCCGAGCCATCGTCGTCCGCCGCGCCGCGCCATCGCCTCGATCCCTCCCGGGCCCCCGAACGGCGACCCCTGCCCGCGGGCCGTTCCGCCCGCGGCAGCCTACCGAGCACCGATCACGCCCGCGTCACGGCAGGGCCGGCGGCGTCGCGCCGGTCAGCCAGGCGTCCAGGAGCGCCCGCACCGGCCGGCCGGCGGACCGCTCCGCGTACCCGACGAAGTCCGCGGTGCTGACGTTGCCGTCGCGGTGCCGCGCCAGCCACCCGCGCAGGACGCGGAAGAACGTCTCGTCGCCGAGCGCCCGGCGCAGCGCGTGCACCGCGAGCGCGCCGCGCTGGTAGACCGCGTCGCCGAACATCCCCGCCCGGCCCGGGTCCACCGTCGGCTTAGACCAGTCGGTGGCGGCGTAGCGGTCGGCGACGGTCCGCGCCACGGTCCGGCCGCCGTCGTGTTCGGCCCAGAGCCATTCGGCGTACGTCGCGAAGCCCTCGTTCAGCCAGATGTCGCTCCACCGGGCCACCGACACGCTGTCGCCGAACCACTGGTGGGCCAGCTCGTGCGCGACCACCTCGGTGTTCGGCCGGCCGCCGGCGAAGAAGCCCGGCCCGTAGACCGGGCGGGTCTGGGTCTCCAGCGCGTACCGGATCCGGTCGTCGGCGACCGCCACCCCGCCGTACGCGTCGAACGGGTACGGCCCGAAGCGGGCGGCCAGGAAGTCGGCGACCTCGCCGGTGCGGGCCACCGACGCGGCGGCCGGCCCGTCCGCGGGCAGCGCCGCGGCGACGGCGGTGACCAGCGGCTTGCCGGCGTGCGTGCCGGTGGTCACCCGGTAGTCGCCGATCACCAGGGTGGTCAGGTAGCTGGCCATCGGCGAGCGCTCCGACCAGCGCCAGGTGGTCCGGCCGCCGCTGCTCGTCCGGCCCGCCGGGACGCCGTTGGAGAGCGCGGCGAGCCCGTCCGGCACGGTGACCGCGACGTCGTAGGTGGCCTTGTCCGACGGGTGGTCGTTGACCGGGAACCAGGTGCTGGCCGACTCGGGCTGGCCGAGCGCGATCGCCCCGTCCGGCGTGTGGTGGAACCCGCCGTCGCCCAGCTCGGGGACGGGCAGTGGCTTCGGCACCCCGCCGTACGCCACCTCGACGGTGAACCGCTTCCCGGCCGGCAACCCGCGCGCGGGCGTGACGATCAGCTCCGCGGCGTCGTGCCGGTGCTTCGCCGGCTCGCCGTCGACCCGGACCCGGTCGACTTCGAGCCCGGCCAGGTCGAGCTGGAACGCCGACAGCGCCCGGGTGGCGGTGACGGTCAACGTGGCGGTGCCGGTGAGCCGGTCGTCTGCCGGCTCGTAGCGGACGTCCAGCGCGTAGTGGTCGACGTCGTAGCCGCCGTTGCCGGCGCCCGGCACGTACGGATCACCGGCGTCCGCCGCCCCGGGCCGGAAACCGTCGCCGTGCCCGCCGGTGCAGCCGCCGGCCGCGAGCGCCACCGCCAGCACGCCCGCCGCCCAGAGCCCTCTGCGCGCCATCCATCGACCCTAGGCGTCGAACGGCGTCGACCACACCGGTTGCGGTGGAAACGGTTGCTCCGACCAGCGTGGTCGACCCGGTGCGGGCCGGCCGGTCAGCGGTCCAGGACCAGGCCGACCTTCTGGAACTCCTTGAGGTCGCGGTAGCCGCACTTGGCCATCGCGCGGCGCAGGCCGCCGAACAGGTTGAGCTGGCCGTCCGGCTCGTCGGCGGGGCCGAACAGCAACCGCTCCATCGAGCCGATCGGCTCGCCGGCCACCTCGAACGCGCCCCGGGGCAGCGACGGGTGGCTGGCGGCGGAGTGCCACCAGGCGCCGCCGGCCGGGGCCTCCTCGCAGAGCGAGAGCGGCTCGCCGAGCATCACCGCGTCCGCGCCGCAGCCGAGCGCCTTGGCGATGTCGCCGGAGGTCTGCATGTCGCCGTCGGCGATCAGGTGCACGTACCGGCCGCCGGTCTCGTCGAGGTAGTCGCGGCGGGCCGCGGCGGCGTCGGCGATGGCGGTGGCCATCGGCACCCGGATGCCGAGCACCGACTCGGTGGTCGACCAGTCGTCGCCGCCGATGCCCACGATCACGCCGGCCGCTCCGGTGCGCATCAGGTGCAGCGCGGTCTTGTAGTCGGTGCAGCCGCCGACGACGACCGGCAGGTCGAGGTCGGCGATGAACTCCTTGAGGTTCAACGGCTCGTCGGTGGTGGAGACGTGCTCGGCGGAGACGAGCGTGCCCTGGATGACCAGGATGTCCACGCCGGCGTCCAGGATCACCGGGGCCAGCGCCAGGGTGTGCTGCGGCGAGACCCGGACGGCCACCGTGCCGCCGCCGGCGCGCAGCTCGCGGACCCGCTCGGCGATCAGGTCGGGCCGGATCGGCTCGGCGTAGACCTCCTGGAGCCGCTTGGTGGCCCGGGCGTCCTCGCCGAGGCTGGCCAACTCCTCCAGCACCTTGGTCGGGTTCTCGTAGCGGGTCCAGAGACCCTCGACGTTGAGCACGCCGAGGCCGCCCAGCTCGCCGAGGCGCACCGCGGAGGCGGGGCTCATGGTGGCGTCCGAGGGGTGCGCGACGCAGGGGATGCCGAACGGGTAGGCGTCGAGCTGCCACGCGGTGGAGACGTCGTCGACGTCCCGGGTGCGGCGGCTCGGCACGATGGCGATGTCGTCCAGGTGGTAACCGCGCTGCGCGGTCTTGCCCAGCCCGATCTCGACCACGTCACGCATGGGGACTCCAGGTGTGTTCGGGGGTGGAGGGAGAGGTCAGCGGGAGTGGTAGTTGGGCGCCTCGACGGTCATCTGGATGTCGTGCGGGTGGCTCTCCTTGAGCCCGGCCGCGGTGATCCGGATGAGCTGGCCACGCTGGTGCAGCTCGGCGATGCTCTCCGCGCCCGCATAGCCCATGGCGAGCCGCAGACCGCCGGTGAGCTGGTGCGCGACCTGGGCGAGCGGGCCCCGGTAGGGCACCTGCCCCTCGACACCCTCGGGGACCAGCTTCTCGTCGTTTGTCACGTCCTGCTGGAAGTAGCGGTCCTTGGAGTACGACTTGGCCTGGCCGCGCGACTGCATCGCGCCGAGCGAGCCCATCCCCCGGTACGCCTTGTACTGCTTGCCGTTGATGAAGATCAGCTCGCCGGGGCTCTCCTCGCAGCCGGCCAGCAGGCTGCCGAGCATCACCGTGTCGGCGCCGGCGACGAGGGCCTTCGCGATGTCGCCGGAGTATTGGATGCCGCCGTCGCCGATCACCGGCACACCGGCCGGGCGGGCGGCCCGGGCCGCCTCCATGATCGCGGTGATCTGCGGCACGCCCACCCCGGCCACGATCCGGGTGGTGCAGATGGCGCCCGGGCCGACGCCCACCTTGACCCCGTCGGCGCCGGCCTCGACGAGCGCTTTCGCGCCCGCGTAGGTGGCGACGTTACCGCCCACGATGTCGATGGTCACGTCCCGCTTGAGTCGGGCGACCATCTCCAGCACGGCCCGCTGGTGGCCGTGCGCGGTGTCCACGATCAACACGTCGACGCCCGCGTCGACGAGCGTGCGCGCCCGCTTGTAGGAGTCCTCGCCCACGCCGATCGCGGCGGCGACCCGGAGCCGGCCCGCCTCGTCCTTGGTGGCGTCCGGGTACTGCTCGCTCTTGGTGAAGTCCTTGACCGTGATCAGGCCGCGCAGTTTGCCGGATCCGTCGACGATCGGCAGCTTCTCGACCTTGTGGCGGCGCAGCAGGTCGAGCGCGTCGTCCTTGCTCACCCCGACCGGTGCGGTGATCAGCGGGGTCCGGGTCATGATGTCGCGCACCGGCGTGGCCGGGTCGGAGACGAAGCGCATGTCGCGGTTGGTCACGATGCCGACCAACTGGCCCTGCCCGTCGACCACCGGCACGCCGGAGATGCGGTAGCGACCGCAGAGCGCGTCCACGTCGCGCAGCGTGTCGTCCGGGCTGGCGGTCACCGGATTCGTGATCATGCCGGACTCGGAACGCTTGACCAGGTCGACCTGGAGCGCCTGATCCTCGACGGACAGATTGCGGTGCAGCACGCCGATGCCGCCCTGGCGGGCCATGGCGATCGCCATCCGCCCCTCGGTGACGGTGTCCATCGCGCTGGACAGCAGCGGCACGGTCAGCTCGATGGTGCGGGTCAGCCGGGTGCGGGTGTTCACCCGGCTGGGCACCACGTCCGACTCGCCGGGCTGCAGGAGCACGTCGTCGAAGGTCAGCCCGAGCGGCACCACCCGGGCGGAACCGGCCGGCAGCTCGGGCAGATGGCCACCCAGCTCGCCGCCGTCGGGGCCGGCCGGAATCTCGGTGCTGGGCGAATTCTCCACGATTGCTCCCCTAGGTGACGGCGCGTCGCCTCATCGTACCCACTGGCCCGACCGGTCCCGGGCAGTGGCGGGCCCGGCGTAGGCCGGGCCACAGCGCGGCCGGGGGCGGGCTTTCCGGCGGCGCGGGGTCTACGGTGAGGGGGTGCACGACGAGCCCATCGACCCGTTCAACGGCGACCCGGCCGATCCGGCTGCCGGCCTGCACGATTCCGGCGAGGAGGAGACACTCGACCCGCTGACCGAGGTCGAGCGACAGGACGTCCTGGAGGATCTCGCCGACCTGGAGATCTACCAGGCCCTGCTCCAGCCGATCGGGGTGCGTGGCCTGGTGATCGAGTGCGAGGACTGCCGCGAGCCGCACTACTTCGACTGGGACCTGCTGCGGGGCAACCTGCGCCACCTGCTCAACTCGGGGCGCCCCCGGGTGCACGAGCCGGCCTATGATCCCGACCCCGACCACTACGTGAGCTGGGACTACGCCCGCGGCTACGCGGACGGTGTGCACGACACGCTCACCGAGGGCACGGACGACGACGCCGCGCAGACCTGAGCCGCCGCCGCTCAGGCGACCAGGCCGGCCCGGAAGCCGGCGGCCACCGCGTGCGCCCGGTCGCGCGCGCCGAGCTTGCGGAACAGCCGCCGGGCGTGCGTCTTGACGGTGTCCTCGGAGACGAACAACTCGCGCCCGATCTCCGCGTTGCTCTTGCCCTCCGCCATGCCGAGCAGCACCTGAAGCTCACGCTCGGTGAGCCCGATCGCGCTGCGCGGCGTCCGCGCCGGGCGCTGGCCCGGCTGGGGCGGCTCCGCCCCCTCCGCCGCCGGGTCGTTGGCATCCTCGCCCCGCTGCACCGGCACCACCGTGGGCAGGCCCGCCGCGTCCACCGGCGCCGCCGGCCAGTTCGGCCCGCCCGGGGTACGCCCGGGCGCCGCCGCCCGGGTGGGCCCGCCGACCGCCGCCGCGTCCCGGGCGGTGTCGGCCACCCGGTGCCGGTTGGCCCGCCCGGGGGCGGAGAGCAGCAGCAGCGCCTTCGCGACCGCGCTGGTCAGGTCGTGGTCGGCGTTCTGGATCAGACCGCGTGCCCCGGCGCTGATGGTGGCCGCCGCCGACTCCGACTCCTCGGCGCCGAGCAGCAGCACCGCGGCCTGCGGCGCCCGGGCGAGCACCCGGCGCACGAAACCGGCGCTGTCCGGTCGGGTGAGGGCGGTGTCGGCCAGCACCACGTCGACCGGACGCTCGGCGAGCCGCAACATCACCTCGGGATCGGAGACGGCCGTCCGGACGACGCCGGACAGCCCGAGCCGCGCCGCCGCGGAGGTCAGATGCTGGGCCGCCAATGGTGTCCGTACGCATATCAGAACGCTACGCACTGTGGTCTCCTCTCCGACTCAGAGCAGACCACGCGCGGGTGGGGTCGGGTGGGGGTTCCGAGCAATCATCCGAACTTTTCCGACAGATGGGGCATATGCCGTCGACTGTCCGAGGTTTTCGATCACAGATGTGTGAGCCGGGGATGGCTCGGGTACCGAGTCGTTCATCCGGAACCGGCATCCCGCGCGGACCGCCGCCCGGTAGCTGGCCACGAACATTCTCCGCGGTGCCGCGCGGGAGGAGGGGTGCTGATGTCGAACGTACGTAGGCTGCCTGGACCCATCGTCGACCTCTGGGACTGGCAGCGGCTCGGCGCTTGCCGGGGCCGCGACAGCGCCCAGTTCTTCCACCCGGACGGCGAGCGCGGCTCGTCCCGGCTGCGCCGCGAGACCGGCGCGAAGACGGTCTGCCGCACCTGCCCGGTACGCGCCGAGTGCGCCGCACACGCCCTCGCCGTCCGCGAGCCCTACGGCGTCTGGGGCGGGTTCAGCGAGTCCGAGCGGCTGCGGCTGCTCGCCCTCGGCTGGGAGGACCTGGCCGACCGCCGCCAGTCCCGGGTGGACGTCGCCCGGCTGGAGGCGCGCCTCGGCCGGCCGCACAAGACCGCCGTCCCCGACCAGCGCAAGGTCGCCTGACCAGTCGCACGTCCCGACGCCGCGCTCCCGGCCCCGGGGGCGCGGCGTCGTCTCCGAGACCGGCTGCCGCCGGGAGGAGAGCCCGCAGCCGGGCCGAAGCGCTCGACATGCTCACCTGGCCCAGGCCAGGCCCGCGCCGGCCAGCAGCAGCAGGAACGGCCCGGTGACGGTGCCGGCGGCCGGGGGCCTGCCGCCGGCGGCGGCTGAGTCGTTGCCGACATCAGCTCGAAAGGCACTTCGCCCCGGACACTGCCGCACGCCACCCGTGCCCGCACACCGCCCACGCGCCCGTACCTGTCCGATCGTCACGGCACCGCGCGTTGATCAGAGGCGGTCAGCCGACGGTCACCGTGACGGTGTGCCAGCCGGTCGCGCCGTCCGGAGCGACCGGGCTGCGCCGCTCCGGCTGCGTCTCCCCGGCCGCGTCGGTGGCGCGCACCTGGAGGCGGTGCTCGCCGGAGGTGGCGGCCCAGCGCCACGACCACTGGACCCAGGTGTCCGTCGACACCGCCGCAGCGAGCGTCGCCTCCCGCCAGGGGCCGTCGTCGACGCGCACCTCGACGCGGCGGACGCCGCGATGCTGCGCCCACGCCACGCCGGCGACCGTCACCGGCCCGGCGGTCGGGCGACTGCGGGCGCGGGGCGTGTCGATCCGGGACTGCGTCTTGACCGGGCCCTGGGCGGACCAGCCGCGCGGCACCCAGTACGCGTCGAAGTCGGCGAAGCTGGTCAGTTCCAGCTCGGTCAGCCACTTGCACGCCGAGACGTACCCGTAGAGGCCGGGCACCACCATCCGCACCGGGAAGCCGTGCTCGACCGGCAGCGGCTCGCCGTTCATCCCCACCGCGAGCAGCGCGTCGCGCCCGTCGCGCAGCAGCGACGTGGGAGTGCCGCAGGTCCAGCCGTCGGCCGAGCGCCCGACCACCTGGTCCGCGCCCGGCTCCGGGTCGGCCTCGTCGAGCAGTTCCTTGATCGGTACGCCGAGCCAACGGGCGTTGCCGATCAGGTCACCGCCCACCTCGTTGGAGACGCAGGCCAACGTCACGTAGCGCTCCACCATGCGCCGGGAAAGCAGGTCGTCGAAGCTCAGTTCGATCGGGTTGCGGACCCGCCCGTGGATGCGCAGCTTCCAGGTCACCGGATCCACCTGCGGCACCACGAGCGCGGTGTCGATCCGATAGAACTCCCGGTTCGGCGTGACGTAGGGGGCGAGCCGGGGCAGGGACAGGTCCGCGCCGGCCGGCACCGGCGGTGCGGGCGTCGCCGGCGCCGGCAACGTCACCGCCTGCCGGGCCGCCGTGACGCCGCGCCGCCCGGCGAGCCAGTGCCCACCCAGACCGGCCACCGCCGCGGCGCCGGTCAGCAGGCCGGCGCCGCGCAGGAACCGGCGTCGTGACTCCTGGTCACCGCCCTCCAACGGCTCCCAACCACCCGGGTTCTCCTCCTCCCGCGCGAACGCGGCGACCGGCGGCGGCGCGGGCCGGGGCCGCGACGCCGGACCGGTCACCGCCGGAGGCGAGGAGGGCTCGGGCCGGGTGGCGGTCGCGGCGGCGCGACCGGACGTCGCCGGGGCGGCGGGGTCGCGGTCGGCGCGCAGCGGGCCGGCCACGAACGCCCAGAGCGTCAACCCGCCGAGGCCGGCGCCGATCAGCGAGGGCAGGGCGTCGAAGCCGTCCGCGTAGGGCCGGGTCAGCGCAGCGGTCACCCCGAGCGCGGCGAACACGGCGATGCCGGCCAGGCCGATCGCCAGCCGGCGGGCCGCGGCCAGGCCGAGCAGCGCCGCGAAGCCGGCCAGCAGCAGTGCCGTGCCGACCAGCAGGGCGATCTTGTCGGACGTGCCGAACACGTCGATGGCGAACTGCTTGAGCGGCTCCGGCACCAAGTCGACCACGAGGCCGCCGACGGCGATCAGCGGGGCGGACCGGGGGCCGGTCAGGACGGCCACCGGCTCGGCGGCGC
Organism: Micromonospora sp. NPDC050980; assembly: GCF_040653835.1. NCBI lineage: Bacteria > Bacillati > Actinomycetota > Actinomycetes > Micromonosporales > Micromonosporaceae > Micromonospora > Micromonospora sp. NPDC050980. The sequence continues at coordinate 264,288 of NZ_JBFAGS010000001.1, forward strand.
CGAGCGCCACCACGGCGGCGACGACACCGGACAGGGCCGCGTGGCGGCGGGAGATCGTGCTCACCCGGCCCAGTGTGGTCGACCGGTCGGGCCGGCCGCCAATCTTGTCAGCGTTCCGTAATCGGATCCGCGTCAGGGCACACCGCCGGCTCGGCGATGCGCCCTGACGTCGGGCCGTGCTCCTCGGGTCAGAAACCCGGGCCGTGCTGGTGGCCGTGGCCGTGCTGGTGGCCGTGGCCGTGCGAGTGGCCGTGCCCACCGGCGGCCGGCTCCGGCTCGGCCGGCTTCTCCACCACGAGGCTCTCGGTGGTGAGCAGCAGGCCGGCGATCGACGCGGCGTTGGAGACCGCGTTGCGGGTCACCTTCACCGGGTCGATGATGCCGGCCTTGGCCAGGTCGACGTATTCGCCGGTGGCGGCGTCGAGGCCGGTGCCCCACTGCTGGTCGACGACCTTCTGCACCACCACGTAGCCGTCGTGGCCGGCGTTCTGGGCGATCCAGCGCAGCGGCTCGACCAGCGCCTTGCGCACGATCGAGACACCGACCTTCTCCTCACCGGTGAAGCCCAGGTCGTCGTCGAGCACCGGCAGGATCTGGGCCAGCGCGGCGCCGCCGCCCGGGACCGTACCCTCCTCGACCGCGGCCTTGGTCGCGGCGATGGCGTCCTCGATGCGGTGCTTGCGCTCCTTCATCTCGACCTCGGTGGCCGCGCCGACCTTGATCACCGCGATGCCACCGGAGAGCTTCGCCAGCCGCTCGGACAGCTTCTCCCGGTCCCACTCGGAGTCCGACGCCTCGATCTCCTTGCGGATCTGGGCGACCCGGTCGGCGACCTCGGTGGACTTGCCGCCACCGTCGACGACGGTGGTGTTCTCCTTGTCGACCACGACGCGCCGGGCGGTGCCGAGCACCTCCAGGCCGACCTGGTCGAGCTTGTAGCCCAGTTCCGGGGCGACCAACTCGGCGCCGGTCAGGATCGCCATGTCCTGCAGCATCGCCTTGCGACGGTCGCCGAAGCCAGGGGCCTTCACCGCGCAGACCTTGACGGTCTTGCGGATGGCGTTGACGACCAGCGTGGACAGGGCCTGGCCCTCGACGTCCTCGGCGATGATGAGCAGCGGCTTGTTGTTCTGGAGGACCTTCTCCAGCAGCGGCAGCAGCTCCTCGATCGCCGAGATCTTCTGCGTGGTGATCAGGATGTACGGGTCCTCCAGGACCGACTCCTGCCCCTCCGCGTCGGTGACGAAGTTGGGCGAGATGAAGCCCTTGTCGAACTGGAGCCCCTCGGTCACCTCCAGCTCGGTGGTGAGCGCGGAGCCCTCCTCGACGGTGATCACACCGTCGCGGCCGACCCGCTCCATCGCCTCGGCGATCAGCTCGCCGATCGTGGCGTCCTGCGCGGAGACGGTCGCCACGTGCGCGATCGACTCCTTGCTGGCGACCTCGACGGCCTTGCCGAGCAGCGCCTCGGAAACCTTCGCGGCGGCAGCGTCGATGCCCCGCTTCAGGCCGGTCGGGTTGGTGCCGGCGGCCACGTTGCGCAGGCCCTCGCGGACCATGGCCTGGGCCAGCACGGTCGCGGTGGTGGTCCCGTCGCCGGCGACGTCGTTGGTCTTGGTCGCCACCTCCTTGACCAGCTGCGCGCCGAGGTTCTCGTAGGGGTTGGTGAGCTCGATCTCCTTGGCGATGGTCACGCCGTCGTTGGTGATCGTGGGCACACCGAACTTCTTGTCCAGGACGACGTTGCGCCCGCGGGGGCCGAGGGTGACCTTGACCGCGTCCGCGAGGGCGTTGACACCGTGCTCGAGCCGGTGCCGGGCGTCATCCGAGAAGCTCAGGATCTTTGCCATCAGTATCCCTTCGAAGCGACGTTGCCCCGGCCCGGCGAGCCGGACCGGGGCAACGACACTGATCGGTTGCTTACTTCTCGATGACCGCGAGGACGTCGCGGGCGGAGAGCACCAGGTACTCCTCGCCGGCGTACTTGACCTCGGTGCCGCCGTACTTCGAGTAGAGAACGGTGTCGCCGACCTTCACGTCGACCGGCACGCGGTTGCCCTTGTCGTCGATCCGGCCCGGGCCGACAGCGAGGACGGTGCCCTCCTGCGGCTTCTCCTTGGCGGTGTCGGGGATCACGATGCCCGAGGCGGTGGTGGTCTCGGCCTCGTTCGCCTGCACCACGATGCGGTCCTCGAGCGGCTTGATCGCAACCTTGGTCGCGGTAGTCACGGGCATACCCTCCTGGGGTACTTGGTGTCGTTACCGGTCGGCATGCCGACCAGCGTCAATCTGCCACATGCCACCGGGCGGGGCCGTCGTCGCGGGTGCCGGTCCGCCTGGCGTTCAACCCCCGGACACCAGGGCCCGAAGGTTGGCACCCTCAGGGTGAGAGTGCTAATCGCAGGTTATTCCTCGGCTAGCACTCCGTCAAGGAGAGTGCCAGCGGCTCGCCCAACGTGTCGCCCCGGGAAGGGGTCGGGAGAATGGACGGGTGGAACTCGACCAGCTCACCGCGCTGCGTACCCCCGCGGGGTCGGCCGCGCTCGCCGCGGCGGCGGAGGTGGCCGGCGGCGACCCCCTGGTCGCGGCGGCGGCGCTGCGCTCGGCCGGCATCCCCGGCGGGCTCGCGGCGGCGGCACTGACCCAGGCGGAGCTGCGCCGCCGGGCGGCCGGCAAGTTCGGCCCGGCGGCGGCCGGGATGTTCCTCACCCGGGCCGGGCTGGAGCAGGCCACCCGCCGGGTGGTCGCGGACCGGCGGGCCGCCCGGCTGCGCGCCGCGGGCGTGACCAGCCTCGCCGACCTCGGCTGCGGCCTGGGCGCCGACGCGCTCGCCGCGGCCCGCGCCGGCATCCGGGTGTACGGGGTGGAGGCCGACCCGACGACCGCCGCGATGGCCGCCGCGAACGCCGAGGCGGCCGGGCTGGCCGCGCTGGTCACGATCGAGTGCGGCGACGCCACCGCGTTCGACGTGCGCCGGATCGACGGCGCGTTCTGCGACCCGGCGCGGCGGCGGGCCGGCACCGGACGGCGCATCTTCGACCCGAACGCCTACTCGCCGCCGTGGGACTTCGTCACCGGGCTGGCCGCGCGGGTGCCGCGCACCGTGGTCAAGGTGGCGCCCGGCCTGGACCACGCGCTGATCCCGGCCGGCGCCGAGGCCGAGTGGGTGAGCGTCGACGGCGACCTGGTCGAGGCCGCCCTCTGGTGCGGCCCCCTCGCAGACGTCCCCCGCCGCGCCACAGTCCTGCGGTGCAAGGAGGGGCCCCCGGTTAACGCCTCCGGTAGAGAAGGGGCCCCCTCTCACCACCTCACCGGCAGCGGCGCGGACGAGGCGGAGGTGGATGCGGTGCGGCGGTTCCTGTACGACCCGGACCCGGCGGTGGTGCGCGCGCACCTCGTCGCCGAGCTGGCCGCCGAGCTCGACGCCACGCTCGCCGACCCGTCGATCGCCTACCTCTACGCGGACGCGGCGCGGCCCACCCCGTTCGCCCGCTGCCTGGAGGTCACCGACGTGCTGCCGTTCTCGCTGAAGCGGCTGCGCGCCCTGCTCCGGGAGCGCCGGGTCGGCCGGGTGGAGATCCTCAAGCGCGGGTCGGCGCTGGAGCCGGAGCGGCTGCGCCGCGACCTGCGGTTGGCCGGCGACGAGGCGGCCAGCCTGGTGCTGACCCGGGTGGCCGGGGCGCCCACCGTGCTGATCTGCCGCCCGGTGCCGACCGCCCGCTGACCGCCGTCCCCGACGGTGCCCGTTCCGGCTCGCCGACGACCTGAAGGCGCTGACCGGGCCGTGTCCGCCCCGATCGCCGCGGGCTGAACCGGACCCGTGGGAGCGTTTCCGCAGCCGGTGACGGTCGGGTGACAACCGCGTTGCTGAATTGTTACCGCCGCCAACAAACTTCTGACCTCGGCAGTCTTGCGAAGGGCGGGAAGGGCGGAATACGTTGCCGGGCACAACAAAACACCGATTCGCAACTCCCCCACCCCCCGAAAGGACCCGTGCACATGCGCAAGGGCTTCCTCACCTTCGCGGCCGTCGGCCTCCTCGCGACCGGCGGCCTGACCGCCTGCGGTGACGACGGCGGTTCCGACCAGGCCGGCGGTTCGAACGACAAGAAGCCGAAGATCGGCGTGATCCTGCCGGACAGCAAGTCCTCCGCCCGCTGGGAGGGGGCGGACCGCAAGTACCTCAAGGCGGCGTTCGACGCCGCCGGGGTCGAGTCCGACATCCAGAACGCGCAGAACGACAAGACCGCGTTCCAGACCATCGCCGACCAGATGATCACCAGCGGCGTCAACGTGCTGATGATCGTCAACCTGGACTCCGGCACCGGCAAGGCCGTGCTTGACAAGGCCAAGTCGCAGGGCGTCGCCACCATCGACTACGACCGGCTGACCCTGGGCGGCTCCGCCCAGTACTACGTCAGCTTCGACAACGAGGCGGTCGGCAAGCTCCAGGGCGAGGGCCTGGTCAAGTGCCTGACCGACAAGGGCGTCAAGAACCCGGCGATCTCCTACCTGAACGGCTCGCCGACCGACAACAACGCCACCCTGTTCAAGAACGGCTACGACTCGGTGCTCAAGCCGAAGTTCGACGCGAACGAATACACCAAGGTGGCCGACGACTCGGTGCCGGCGTGGGACAACGCGCAGGCCGCCACCATCTTCGAGCAGCAGCTCACCAAGGCCCGTGGCAAGATCGACGGTGTGCTCGCCGCCAACGACGGTCTCGGCAACGCGGCCATCTCGGTGCTGAAGAAGAACAAGCTCAACGGCAAGGTCCCGGTGACCGGTCAGGACGCCACAAAGGAGGGCCTGCAGAACATCCTCGCCGGCGACCAGTGCATGACCGTCTACAAGGCGGTCAAGAAGGAGGCGGACGCCGCCTCCGAGCTGGCCATCGCGCTCGCCAAGGGCGAGAAGAAGGACACCGGCCAGACCGTCAAGGACCCGGAGGGCAACCGGGACGTGCCGGCCGTGCTGCTGGAGCCGAAGGCCATCTACAAGGAGAACGTCAACGACGTCGTGGCCGACGGTTACGTCACCAAGGAAGAGCTCTGCACCGGTGCGTTCGCCAAGCTCTGCACCGACGCCGGCGTGAGCTGACCCCTTCCCGCCTCAGGCGGCGCCGCCCGGCACGGGACCACTCCCGTGCCGGGCGGCGCCCACGCCGGACGGGCTCCGAGACCTCCCTCCGCCCAAAGGAGACCCCCGTGTCCGCAACCCCCCTGCTGGAGCTACGCGGGATCGACAAGAGCTTCGGTCCCGTCCAGGTGCTGCGTGACGTCACCTTCGCCGCGCACCCCGGCGAGGTGACCGCACTTGTCGGCGACAACGGCGCCGGCAAGTCGACCCTGGTCAAGTGCATCAGCGGCATCTACCCCACCGACGCCGGCAAGTTCCTCTTCGACGGCCGGCAGGTGAGCATCAGCAGCCCCCGGGACGCCGCCGCGCTCGGGATCGAGGTCGTCTACCAGGACCTGGCGCTCTGCGACAACCTCGACATCGTGCAGAACATGTTCCTCGGCCGGGAGAAGCGCAGCGGCATCGTGCTCGACGAGCCGACCATGGAACAAATGGCCGCCGAGACCCTGGACGGCCTCAGCGTCCGCACCGTGAAGTCGTTGCGCCAGCACGTGTCCAGCCTCTCCGGTGGGCAGCGGCAGACGGTGGCCATCGCCAAGGCGGTGCTCTGGAACAGCAAGCTGGTCATCCTGGACGAGCCGACCGCCGCGCTCGGCGTCGCGCAGACCGCCCAGGTGCTGGAGCTGGTCCGCCGGCTGGCCGACAACGGCCTGGCCGTGGTGCTCATCTCGCACAACATGAACGACGTCTTCGCCGTCTCCGACCGGATCGCCGCGCTCTACCTCGGCCAGATGGTCGCCCAGGTGAAGACCACCGACATCACCCACTCGCAGGTGGTCGAGCTGATCACCGCCGGCCGCTCCGGCGACCTCGGCCTCGCCGGCGAACCGGGCAGCAACGGCGCCGGCGCCGCGCCCGCCGACACCACCCCAGGAGCCGTCCGATGACCGCCACCGCCGTGAAGAAGGAACGCCCGGCCGGCCTGGCGCCGGCGCCGACCGTGGGCAACCACGTGTACAACTACTGGCGCCGGGTACGCGGCGGCGACATCGGCGCACTGCCCGCGGTGGTCATGCTGCTGGTGCTCGCCGTGGGCTTCTCGATCGCCCGCCCGTCGTTCTTCACCGCCGGCAACCTCGCCAATTTGTTCACCCAGGGCGCCGCGGTCACGCTCATCGCGATGGGCCTGGTCTTCGTCCTGCTGCTCGGCGAGATCGACCTCTCCGCCGGCTTCGCCAGCGGCGTCTGCGCGGCGATCCTGGCCAACGTGGTCACCGTGCTCGGTTACCCGTGGTACGTGGCGGTGCTCGCCGCCGTCAGCACCGGCGTGGTGATCGGCCTCGTGCTCGGCCTGCTGGTGGCGAAGGTCGGCATCCCGTCCTTCGTGGTCACCCTCGCCGGCTTCCTCGCCTTCCAGGGCGTGGTGCTGACGCTGATGGACGAGGGCGCCAACATCGCCGTCCGGGACCAGGTGCTGGTGGCGATCGCCAACCGCAACCTCCCGCCCGTGCTGGGCTGGACGCTGGCCGTGGCGGCCGTCGCCGGGTACGCCGCCGTGCAGCTCCTGCGGCACCGCAACCGGTCCGCCCGCGGCCTGCTCACCGACCCGATCGCGGTGGTGGCCGCGCGGATCGGCGGCCTCGCCGTGATCCTCGGCGTCGCGGTCTACGTGCTCAACCTGGAGCGCAGCCGCAACGTCCTGGTGGTCTCGCTCAAGGGCGTGCCGATCGTGGTGCCGATCATCGCGCTGCTGCTGGTGATCTGGACGTTCGTGCTGCACCGCACCAGCTACGGCCGGCACATCTACGCGGTCGGCGGCAACGCCGAGGCGGCCCGCCGCGCCGGCATCAACGTGGACAAGATCCGCATCTCGGTCTTCGTCATCTGCTCCGGGATGGCCGCCATCGGCGGCATCGTGGCGGCCAGCCGGGCCAACTCGGTCGACCCCAACACCGGTGGCAGCAACGTGCTGCTCTACGCCGTCGGCGCGGCCGTCATCGGCGGCACCAGCCTCTTCGGCGGCAAGGGCCGGGTCCTGGACGCCGTGCTCGGCGGCGCGGTGGTCGCGGTGATCGACAACGGCATGGGACTGATGGGATACAGCTCGGGCGTCAAGTTCGTGGTGACCGGCGTGGTCCTGCTCGCCGCGGCAACCATCGACGCGCTGTCGAGGCGGCGAGCCGCCTCGACCGGCACGCGCTGACCCCGGGCACGGACACCCAATGGCAGTGGCAATGCGCGCGGGTCCCAGTCAGGACGAGATCCGCCGGCAGAACCTGGGCGCATTGCTCCGCTACGTGCACGTGCACGGCGCCACCACCCGCGCGGAGCTGACCACCGCGCTCGGGCTCAACCGCAGCACCATCGGCGCGCTGACCGCGGACCTGGCCGGCGCCGGTCTGGTCAGCGAGGGGACGCCGAAGGAAACCGGCCGGGCCGGACGACCGTCACTCGTCGTCCGGCCCGAGTCGGGGCGGGTCTACGCCTACGCGTACAGCGTCGAGGTGGACCGGCTGCGGGCCGCGCGGGTCGGGCTCGGCGGCGAGGTGCTCGACCGCCGCGAACTGGACCGGCCGCGCAATCTGGTCGCCGGGGAGGCCGCCCCGCTGCTGGCCGCCGCGGTCAAGGAGATGCACCAGGCGGTGCCGGCGGAGTCGGTCTGCGTCGGCGCCGGGGTCGCGGTCTGCGGCATGGTCCGCCGCGACGACGGGCTGGTGCGGCTCAGCCCCACCACCGGCTGGGTGGACGAGCCGATCGGCGCGGCGCTCGCCGCCGAGCTGGGCATCGACGTGCCGATCACGGTGGGCAACGTCGCCGACGTGGCCGCCTACGCCGAGCACGCCCGCGGCGCGGCCACCGGCTGCGACAACGTCATCTACCTGTACGGCGACGTCGGCGTGGGCGCCGGCATCATCGCCGGCGGCCGGCGGCTGACCGGACACGGCGGCTACGGCGGTGAGGTCGGCCACATGGTGGTGGTCCGCGACGGCGCGCGCTGCGACTGCGGCCGGCGCGGCTGCTGGGAAACCGAGATCGGCGAGTACGGGCTGCTGCGCGCCGCCGGTCACGCCGAGGCACGCGGGCGGGAGGCCCTGCTCAGCGTCTTCGACGCCGCCGACCGGGGGGACGCCCGCGCGCAGAGCGCGCTCCGGCAGGCCGGCGACTGGCTCGGCTTCGGCGTGGCCAACCTGGTCAACATCTTCAACCCGGAGATGGTCATCTTCGGCGGCACCATGCGTGACCTCTACCTGGCCGCCGCCGCCCAGGTGCGCAGTCGGCTCAACCGTAACGGGCTGCCCGCCTGCCTGGAGCACGTGCGGCTGCGTACCCCGGAACTCGGCGACGACGCGGCGCTGATCGGCGCGGCCGAGCTGGCCTTCGAGCGCCTCCTGGCCGACCCGCTGAACTGATCGGCCCGGCGATCCGTACCAGTGTGCGGACGGCCGGCGGGCGCGGCCGTCCACGACCCCGCACAGCGGTCCGGATCGAGGAGGCAACCCAACCATGGCATCGCTGGAATCCGCACGTCGCCGGCTGGCGCACCGGGTGACCCTGCTGCTCGTCGCGATCGGCGCGGGGATCGGCGTCCTTCCCGGCGCGGCACAGGCCGCACCCAACCCCGGCGTGCAGATGAACGCCGCCGACATGACGCTGCTCAACGGCGTCCGGCTGGCCGGGCTGTGGGAGATGCCGGCCGGGCAGATGGCCGCCGAGAAGGGCCGGTCCCCCCGGGTACGGGAGATCGGGGCGGAGATCGCCCGGCAGCACGCGGTGCTGGACCAGTTGGTGGTGGAGGCGGCCAACCGGCTCGGCGCGACCCTGCCGACGGACCCGACGACGCAGCAGAAGGGGTGGCTGACCGAGATGCAGAACGCCACCGGCGCCCAGTTCGACCAGATCTTCGTCACCCGGCTCCGGGTCGCCCACGGCAAGATCTTCCCGGTGATCGGGGCGGTGCGGTCCAGCACCCGGGACCCGATCGTGCGCAAGCTCGCCGAGGACGCGAACAGGTTCGTCAACGATCACATGACCATGCTGGAGAGCACCGGGCTGGTCCGCTGGCAGCAGTTGCCGCCGGCCGCGCTCCCGGCCGGGCCGAGCGACCGGCTGGTCGACGCGGCCCAGGCCAACGTGGGCACCGGCGGCGGGCTCCAGGTCGGCACCGGCGTGGTGTGGGCGGTGTTCCTGATCGCGCTGGGCACCGGCGGCTACGCGACCTGGCGGCTGATGCGCCGCGCGTGACGGCTGTTAAGAAGGGGCCCCGGTACAACGCCAGGCGTTAACCGGGGCCCCCTCCTTACCTCTCAGCCGTGCCAGGAACGCCAGAGGGCGGCGTAGGAGCCGTTGGCGGCGACCAACTCGTCGTGCGTCCCCAACTCGGTGATCCGGCCGTCGGACACCACCGCCACCCGGTCGGCGTCGTGCGCGGAGAACAGCCGGTGCGCGATGGCGATGACGGTCCGCCCGTGCAGCACCCCGGCCAGTGAGCGCTCCAGCGCCCGGGCCGCCCGGGGGTCGATCAGCGAGGTGGCCTCGTCCAGCACCAGCGTGTGCGGGTCGGCCAGCACCAGCCGGGCCAGCGCGAGCTGCTGCGCCTGCGCCGGGGTGAGCGGGTGCCCGCCCGCGCCCACGACCGTGTCCAGGCCCGCCGGCAGCGCCCGCGCCCAGTCCAGCGCGTCGACCGCGGCCAGCGCGGCGCGCACCTCGTCGGGCCCGGCGGCCGGCCGGACCATCGCCACGTTGTCGGCGAGCGTGCCGATGAACACGTGGTGTTCCTGACTGACCAGCGCGACGTGGGTGCGCAACTCGTCCAGGGGCAGCCCGTCGAGCGGCCGGCCGTCAACCGTCACCGCACCGGCGGTCGGGGTGTGCACCCCGGCCAGCAGCCGGCCCAGCGTGGACTTGCCCGCCCCGGACGGACCCACCATGGCCAGGCGTTCCCCCGGTCGGGGCACCAGCGTCACGCCGTGCAGCACGTCGTGGCCGGGCCGGTAGGCGTACCGGACGTCGTGCGCGGCCAGCCGGCCGTCGGCGTCGCGGCGGCCCGCGCCGGTCGGCGCCGGGGAACTGTCGTCCGGCTCGACGGCGACGCCGAGCAGCCGGGCCAGCGAGGCGCCGCCCACCTGGAACTCGTCCAGCCAGCCGAGCAGCCGCTCGATCGGGTCGGTGAGCTGCTGGGCATAGAGGGTGGCGGCGGTGACCTGGCCGAGGCTGGCCCAGCCCTTCAGGTGGAACCAGCCGCCGATGAGCAGGGTGGCCACCATCGGCACCAGGTAGCCGAACTCGGCCACCGGCCAGAACACGGTGCGCAGGTGCAGCGTGTAACGCTCGGCCGCGTACGACCGCTCGATGTCCGCGTCGCCGCGGGCCCGGCGGCGGGCCGCCTGGCGCAGCGCCTCGGTGGTCCGCGCGCCCTCGACCGTCTCGCTGATCCCGTCGGTGATGTCCGAGTAGGCGGCGTTCTCCCGCAGGTAGCCCGCCGGCGCGCGGCGCAGGTACCAGCGGGTGCCGGCCCAGAGCACCGGCACCGCGAGCAGGCTGGGCAGCACCAGCAGCGGACCGGTCAGCACCAGCGCGCCGAGGATCAGCAGCACGGTCAGCGCCGCGATCAGCGTCTCCGGCCCGGCGAAGCGGACCGTCCGGGACAGCGCGGAGACGTCCCGCGAGGTGCGGGTGAGCAGGTCACCGGTGCCGGCCCGCTCCACGGTGGACAGCGGCAGCGCGAGCACCCGGTCGACGAACTCCTCGCGCAGCTCGGCGAGGACCCGCTCGCCGAGCCGGGCCGAGGCCAGGTGCGCGAAACGGACCAGCACCGACTGCACCACCACGAACGCGGCGATCACCGCGACCACCCGGTCCACGGTCGTCGCGCCGACGCCCCGGGAGATGCCTTCGACCAGGTCGCCGAGGAGTCGCGGGGTGACCAGCCCGGCCGCCGCGGCCAGCGCGTGCAGGCCGAGCACCGCGGCCAGGCCGCGCGGATGCCGGCGGACCAGCTCCCGCACGTACCGGCGGACCCGCGCGCCGTCGGCGACGGGCAGCGCGTTGCTCATCGGTCCTCCTCCCGGCTCACCGTGGCCGCGTACCGGGGCTCGGCGGCGAGCAGTTCCTCGTGCCGGCCCTCGGCGACGACCTTGCCGTCCTCCACGAAGACCACGTGCTCGGCCCGGCCGAGCAGCAGCGGGCTGGTGGTGCAGACCAGCGTGGTGCGACCGCGCCGGGCCGCGCCGAGCCGGTCGGCGATCTGCGCCTCGGTGTGCGCGTCAACCGCGCTCGTCGGCTCGATGAGGATCAGCGTCTCCGGGTCGGCGACCAGCGCGCGGGCCAGCCGCAACCGCTGCCGCTGCCCGCCGGAGAACTCCCGGCCGCGCTCGGCGACCGCGCCGTCCAGACCGCCGGGCAGCGCCTCGACGACGTCCGTCGCGCTCGCCGCGGCCAGCGCCGCCCGGACCGCCGCCGGGTCGGCCCGGTCGTGCGGGTCCAGCTCCGCGCGGAGCACCCCGCTGAACAGCTGCGCGTCGTTGTCGGCCACCAGGATCCGCTCGCGCACCGTCGCCAGCGCCACGTCCCGCAGCGGTACGCCGTGCAGCGTCACGTCCCCGTCGACGTAGCGCCCGAGCCGGTCGGCGATCTCGGCGGCGTCCTGCGGCGCGGTGGCGGCCAGCGCGGTGAGCCGGCCCGGCCGCAGCACCAGCCCGGAACGCACGTCCACCAGCTCACCCGGACCGGCCGGCACCGGCACCGGGCGGGCCGGGTCGGTGAACTCCGGTGCGAGCCGCAGCAGCCGGACGACCCGGCGGGCCGCGACGTGCCCCCGAGTCAGCTTGTCGGCCGCCTCGGTGAGGTTGCGCAGCGGGCTGACCAGGAACGCGGTGTAGCCGTAGAAGGAGACGAGCTGACCGGCGGTGATCTCGCCGCGTAGGGCGAACCGGGCGCCGAGCCAGGTCACCAGCACCACGAAGACGCCGGGCAGCAGGATCTGCGCGGCTTGGAGCAGCGACTCCACCCGGGCCACCCGCAGGCCGTCGGCGCGCAACGCCTGCGACCGTTCCCGGTAGCGGGCCGCCAGCACCGGCTCCCCGCCCACGCCGCGCAGCACCCGCAGGCCGGAGACGATGTCGGCGGCCCGGGCGGTGAGCCGGCCGGTCGACTCGCGGTAGGCCGCCTGTTGGCGGTGTAGCGGCCGGATCAGCAGTGCGACGAGCGCCATCAGCAGCGGCACCCCGAGCACCACCACCAGGCCGAGCGGCACGGAGGCGTCGAGCAGGATCACCGCGACCGCGACGATGCCGACCACCGCCCCGGCACCCCGGGCGGTGATGTCCACCGCGCTGCCGATGTGCTCGATGTCGGACGTGCCGATGCTCACCACCTCGCCGGCGGCGACCCGGCGGGGCAACGCGGCGCCGAGCCGGTTGGTGGCGTCGACGGTGACCTGCACCGTGCGGTACGCGGCGCCGAGCCAGTTGTGCACCGCGCAGCGGTGCCGCAGGATGCCGGCGCCGGCCTGGACCAGGCCCAACCCGAGCAGGGCGAGGGCCCAGCGCAACAGCGCGTCCGGGTCGCGTTGGGCCAGCCCGGCCTGCACCGCCCGGCCGATCGCGGCCGGCACCAACGCCTGGGCCAGCATCCAGATCACGCCGAGGGTGAGGCCGCCGCCGAAGTAGACGGGATGCCGCCCGGCGAGCCACACCAGGTAGCGGGTGGCGGACCGCGCGTCGGGGGTGCCGGGATCGCCGGCCGGTGAGAAGCGCATGACCCACCGACGCTAGGCGGCGGCCCCGCCGGGACGCCATCCAATTCCGGCCTAGCGGTCGACCTCGGTGAAGTCCCAGCTGTGCGGCGGGCGGGCGACCAGCCGCAGGGGCGGCTCGGGCAGGTCGCGCGGGTTGTTCCGCCACTTGGAGATGACCACCAGCCGGTGGTCGGTGGAGGAGAACACCTCGCTGGCCACGTGCATCGGGTCGTGCTCGAACTCGGGCAGCGCGGTCTCGCAGACCCAGGTGATCAGGTCGGCGAAGCCGTACGGCTCGGCCTTCGCCTCCCACATCCGGACGATCATGTCAATTCCTCCCCGGTCAGACGCTGACCACGGTCAGCGGCATCGCCGAGTCGGCGGGCAGGTCCAGCCGGCTCGGGGCGACGCCCGCGGCGACCAGGTGCGAGCCGAGCGCCGCCACCATCGCGCCGTTGTCCGTGCAGAGCTTCGGCCGGGGCGTACGCACCCGGACGCCGTGCCTGGCGGCCCGCTGCTCGGCCATCGTCCGCAGTCGGGAGTTGGCCGCCACCCCGCCGCCGATGACCAGCGTGTCGATCCCGCTGGTGCGGCAGGCGTCCAGCGCCTTGCCGACCAGCACGTCGCAGACCGCCTCCTGGAAGGACGCCGCCACGTCGGCCACCGGCACCGGCTCGCCGGCCCGCTGCCGCGCCTCCACCCAGCGGGCCACCGCCGTCTTCAGGCCGGAGAAGGAGAAGTCGTACCGGTGCGCGGCCAGGTCCTTCGCGGCGGTCAGCCCGCGCGGGAACGCGATCGACGCCGGGTCGCCGGCCCGGGCCTCCCGGTCGATGTACGGCCCGCCGGGGAACGGCAGCCCGAGCAGCCGGGCCACCTTGTCGAACGCCTCGCCGGCCGCGTCGTCGATGGTGGCGCCGAGCGGGACGACACCCCGGGCCAGGTCGTCGACGCGCAGCAGCGAGGAGTGGCCGCCGGAGACCAGCAGCGCGATCGCCGGCTCGGGCAGTGGCCCGTGTTCCAGTGTGTCCACTGCCACGTGCGCGGCCAGGTGGTTCACCCCGTACACCGGTTTCTCGGCGGCCACCGCGTACCCCTTGGCGGCGGCGACCCCGACGAGCAGCGCGCCGGCCAGGCCGGGCCCGGAGGTCACCGCGATGGCGTCGACGTCGGCGATGGTGACGCCGGCTTCCCGCAGCGCCCGGTCCATGGTCGGCACGATCGCCTCCAGGTGGGCCCGGCTGGCCACCTCGGGCACCACCCCGCCGAACCGGGCGTGTTCCTCGACGCTGGAGGCCAGCGCGTCGGCGAGCAGCGTGTGCCCGCGCACGATGCCCACGCCGGTCTCGTCGCAGGAGGTCTCGATGCCGAGGATCAGTGGTTCGTCAGCCATGCCCGTCAGTCCTCGTTGCGCTGCATGACCAGCGCGTCGGTGTTGCTCGGTTGGTAGTAGCCGCGCCGCACGCCGATCGGCTCGAAGCCGTAGCCGGCGTAGAGCCGCTGCGCCGGGGCGTTGTCCGCGGCGACCTCCAGCAGCGTGCTGCGGACCCCCCGCCGGGCCGCCTCGGCGAGCAGCGCCTCCAGCAGCAGCCGGCCGACGCCCCGGCGCTGGGCGTCCCGGCGGACCGCGATGTTCTGCACCCACGCCTCGTCGGGCGGGGCGACGGCCAGCCCGGCGTAGCCGGCGACGCTTCCGTCGTCGTCGGTGGCGACCAGGTAGAAGTGCCCGTTGGCGAGTTCGTTCCAGAACATCCCCGGGGTCCACTGCTCGGCGCCGAACAGGTCCGCCTCGATGGGCAGCATCTCGTCGACGTGCCACCAGCGGAACCGGCTCAACCTCATCGCAGGACCGGCTTGTGGCCGGTGGCCGCCACCGCGTCCGGGCGGCGCAGGTAGAGCGGGGTCAGTGCCTCGCCGGGTCCGCCCGCGCGGATCCGCGCCGCGGCGAGACCGGCCAGCGCCAGCGGGTCCGGATAGCGCGGCTCGTCCCGCACCGGCAGCCCGAGCACGTCGGCGTACCGGTGCGCGCCGTCGCCGACCGCGACGGTGACCGCCAGCTCGCGGGCCCGCTCGGCGACGACCGCCGGGGCGGCCACCTCCGGCCCGGCGACGCGCCGGCCGGCGCCGTCGTACACGGCCCAGTAGACCTCGCGGCGCCGCGCGTCGCTCGCCACCAGCACGGTCTCACCCGCGCCCGCCGACTGGCCCGGCGACGCTGGCTGGCCCGGCGACGCTGGCTGGCCCGGCGACGCTGGCTGGCCGAGGCCGTCCAGCGAGCAGACGCCGTACGTCGGGAGGCCGAGCACCTGGCCCATGGTCGCGGCGGTGACCAGGCCGACCCGCAGCCCGGTGAACGGCCCGGGGCCGAGCCCGGCGACGATGGCGGCCAGGTCGGCCGGGCGCGCGCCGGCATCGGCGAGCACGGCCTCGACCTGCGGCGCGAGCAGCTCGCCGTGGGCCCGGGCGTCGACCGTGCACCGGGATGCGCGGAGCGCCACGCCCTCCGCCGAGACCTCGACCAGCGCCGCGGTCACCGCGGGCGTCGAGGAGTCCACCACCAGTACGAGCACGGTGAACCAGCCTAGCCGCCTCCCGACGGGCCCCTCCCACCCCATGCCGTCACCCTGCGTAGCGCCCCGATCGATGACCTCACTTTTGAGCGGTATACCTCTCAGTCATAAATATGACCGTGAGGTATATCGCTTGCGAGTGAACTGCCATTCTGCGGGCATGACGGAGAGTCGCCTGGTCCGGCAGATCGCCCACGCCCTGCGGCACGAACGCGAACGGGCCGGACTGACCCAGCAGGCGCTGGCCGACCGGGCCGGGCTCAGCCAGGCCGCCATCGCCCGGATCGAACGAGGCGACCGGCTGCCCAGCCTGACCACCACGGAACGCCTGCTCACCGCGCTCGGCCGGCAGTTGCGGATCGAGGTCGAGCCGCTGGACAGCCACCTGGACGCGGCGCTCGACGAGGCGGCCACGGCCGACCTGAACGAACGGCTCACGAATTTCAAGCTGGACCGCCTGGTCGACGCCCTGGGCGACCTGCCCTACGTGCTCGCCGGCAGCACCGCGGCACTGCTTCAGGGCGCGCCGATACCGGTGGCGGCGGTCGAAATCGCGGTGCGCTGGCGGGACTCTTCGACGTTCACCGCGTTCCTGGAGCGGACCTACGCGCAGCGGTGGAACGCCCGCTGGGAGGAGTGGGGCGGCGTGCGCCACGAGCCCGAGGAGCGCGGCGAGCACCGATGGCTGACCCGACACGGCGAGCTGCGGGCCAGGATGGTCGACGAGTTGCCCGAGCCGATCGAGGTGCGACACGGCGGGCGGACCTACCCGGTCGAGCCGCTGGTGCAGGTGGAGGTGACCGACCGGCGCGCGGCCGAGCTGCTGCGCCGGCACCGCCAACGCCTGGCCGCCGGCACCGACGAGGCGACACGCGCGACGGGCGACACAGCCGGCCGAGCGGGCGGGTCAGCCGGCTGAGCGGGCCCAGTCGACAGTGGGCAGACCCGCGTCGGCCAGCGCCTTGTCGGCCGTGCTGAACGGCCGGCTGCCGAGGAAACCCTTCGGGTTCATCGGGCTGGGGTGACCGGCCTCCAGCACCACGTGCCGCGGATTGGTGACCAGCGCCGCCTTCTTGCGCGCGTAGCCGCCCCAGAGCAGGAAGACCACCCGCTGGTCGAGCGCGTCGAGCGCCCGGATGGTGGCGTCGGTGAACTCCTCCCAGCCCCGGTTGGCGTGCGAGCCGGGGCTGGCCTGCCGGACCGTCAGCACCGAGTTGAGCAGCAGCACCCCCTGGGCGGCCCAGCCGTCCAGGTTGCCGCTGCGCGGCTTCGGCACGCCCAGATCCGCCTCCAGTTCCTTGAAGACGTTACGCAGCGACGGCGGCACCGGCACGCCCTCGCGCACGCTGAAGCTCAACCCGTGCGCCTGCCCGGCACGGTGATAGGGATCCTGACCGAGGATGAGCACCCGGGTCTCGGTCGGGCCGCACCGGCGGTAGGCGGAGAACAGGTCCGCCAGCGGCGGAAAGACCGTAGCGGTCGCGTATTCCCCGGCGACGAACTCGGCCAACGCCGCGGTGCGGGCCGGGTCGAGGTGCGGGGTGAGCGCCTCCCGCCACGGCTCGGGCAGGAGCGCCAGCAGGTCGAGGGCGGGGACGTCGTCGGGCATCGGCAACCTTTCGCAGTCGTCCCCGGGACTCTAGGCAGCGGGTGTGACAGCGCTCAGTCGAGGGTCGCCAACCGGGCCGCCCAGTCGCCGCCGACCGGCTCCAACGTGACCACCCGGGTGTCGTCGTCACGTCGGGCGATGCGTACCCGCAGGTGCGCGTCGACCAACTGCTCGACCATCCCCTCGCCCCACTCCACCACGGTGACCGCCTCGTCCACCGAGGCGTCCAGGTCGAGGTCGTCGATCTCGGCCCGCGGGTCGGCGGCCTCACCCAGGCGGTACGCGTCGGCGTGCACAAGCGTCACCCGGCCGCCGCGCGCCGGGTCCGGCCGGTGCACCCGGGCGATGACGAAGGTCGGCGAGGTGACGTCGCCGCGTACGCCCAGGCCGGCGCCGAGGCCCTGGGTCAGCGCGGTCTTGCCGGCCCCCAGCGGACCGCTGAGCAACAGCAGATCCCCGGCGCGCAGCACCCCGGCCAGCCGCCGGCCGAACCCGTGGGTGTCGTCGACAGTCCTCAGCTCCACCACCACGGTCACCGGCAAACCGCTTCCAGGAACCGCTCCAGCGCCGCGTTGACCTCGTCGGCGTGCTCCAGCATCAGCACGTGCCCGCTGTCGGGGATCTTCACGAACTCGGCCTCCGGGAGCCGCCGGACGATCTCCTCCGAGTGGGTCACCGGAGTGATCATGTCCTTGTCCCCCACGATCACCAGCACCGGCGTGCCGGCCAGCGCGGCCAGCGCCGGGAAACGCGAGTGGGTGGCAAGCGTCCGCAGGTAGCGGGTGACCGTGTCGGCCGAGGTGCGGGAGTTCATCGCCTCCACGTACGACACCAGGGCCGGGCTGGGCCTCGGGGTGCCGAAGCCGTACCTGCGGGTGAGCAGCCAGGCCACGTTCGAGGTCGACCTGCGGGCCCGGTCGATCACCGTGCCGCCGTACCGGGTGGCGTTGCTCATCATGTAGAGCACCGGCGCGCCGGCCCGGCCGAGCAGCGCGGGCGCGACCAGCTTGGTCTCCGCCGCCAGGCCGCCCGAGGTGGCCATCAGCACGGTGCCGACCACCCGGTCGCCGAACAGCTCCGGGTAGAGCTCGGCCAGCGCCATGATCGTCATACCGCCCATCGAGTGCCCGACCAGCACCAGCGGCCCTTCCGGGGCGACCTCGTCGAGCACCCGGCGCAACGTGCGGCCCAGCGCGGTCAGGTCGTACTCGCCGCTCTCCAGCCGCCCGGACCGGCCGTGCCCCGGCTGGTCGTAGGCGACCACGCGGTAGTCGCCCCGCTCGGCGAGCATCTTGCGCTGGAAGTGGAACGTCCCCATGTCCAGGCAGAAGCCGTGCACCAGCACCACCGTCGGATGCCCGGCGACCGGCCGGGTCGGTTCGACCACCTCCACGTGGATGTCGGTGCCGTCCGGCATCTCCAGCCGGTACGCCTCGTCGTGGCGCTGCTGCCCGAAGACCTCGTGGGCGTACCGGTCGGCGGGGTCGTTCTTAAGCCGGCGGACCAGCACCCGCTCGCTGACCACGCCCGCCGCGAGCCCGGCCGCGGCCACCCCGACGGCGGCGCCGACCAGCCCGGCGACCTTGCCGGCGGCGCCGCGCGGACGTGGCACCCTCACGGCTTCTCGCCGTCGTAGACGCGGGGCACCCGGACCCCGCCGAACCTTGTGACGATCTCGTAGTTGATGGTGCCGACCGCCTCGGCCCAGTCGTCGGCCGTGGGTTCGCCGTCCGCGCCGCTGCCGAACAGCGTCACCACGTCGCCGGCGGCCACCTCGTCGTCGCCGCAGTCGACCACGAACTGGTCCATGCAGACCCGGCCGGAGATGGTCCGCCGCTCACCACCGAGCAGCACCGGCCCGGTGTTCGAGGCGTGCCGGGGCACCCCGTCGGCGTAGCCGAGCGGCACCACTGCTAGGTTGCTGTCGTTGTCGGTGAGGTAGGTGTGGCCGTAGGAGATGCCGGTGCCGGCCGGGACCCGCTTGGTCAGCATCACCCGGGCCCGGGCCGTCATCGCCGGGCGCAGCCCGAACCGGTCGCCCGCGATCGGCGACAGACCGTAGACGGCGATGCCGGGACGGACCAGGTCGAAGTGGGTGTCCGGCCGGGTCAGCGTGGCCGCCGAGTTGGCCAGGTGCCGGTAGCGGGGCCGCAGGCCGGCCCGCGTCGCCATCTCCAGCCCCTCGTGGAAGACCGCGAGCTGACGGTCCGTGGTGGGGTGGCCGGGTGAGTCCGCGTAGACGAAGTGGCTCCACACGCCGACCACCTCGACCAGGCCGTCGGCCTGCGCCTTGGCGGCGGCCTCCAGCAGGGCCGGCCAGTCGGCGACCGTGGCGCCGCCCCGGGACAGACCGGTGTCGATCTTGAGGTGCAGCCGGGCCGGGCGGCCCGCCCGGCGACTCGCCTCGATCATCTCGTCGAGCTGGGTCAGGCTGGCGCAGCCGAGGTCGACTCCGACCGCGACGCCGTCGTGCAGCGGCAGGCCCGGGTCGAGCAGCCAGGCCAGCACCGGCGCGGTGATCCCCTCCTGACGCAGCCGCAGCGCCTCGTCGAGGGTGCAGACACCGAGCTGGTCCGCGCCGGCGTCGAGCGCCGCGCGGGCGGCCGGCAGCATCCCGTGGCCGTAACCGTCGGCCTTGACCACCGCCATCAGCTCGGCGCTGGTCCCGGCCTTGAGCCGGGCCACGTTCTCCCGGATCGCGTCCAGGTCGACGCGCACCTCCGACTGCCACATACCCCCAGCCTACTTCCGTCAGAGATCATCCTGGCCGTGCCCGGTGGCCGGCACCCGTCGCCACCGACGATCGCCGTCCGGGATCAGCCCAGCCGGGCCACCACCGGACGCAACGCGGCGGCCACGTCGGGCGCGGTCACCGGGCCGCCCCGGGCCGCCTCCCGGCCGGCCAGCCCGTGCAGGTAGGCCGCCGCGGCGGCGGCCCGCTCGGCGGCCAGCCCGGCGGCGAGCAGCGAACCGAGCAGCCCGGCCAGCACGTCTCCGGTGCCACCGGTGGCCAACGCCGGGGTGCCGGTCGGGTTGACGTACGCCCGGCCGTCGGGCGTGGCGATGATCGTCCGGTCGCCCTTGAGCAGCACCACCGCGTTCATCCAGGCGGCCAGCCGCAGCGCCGCGGCAGCGCGGTCCTCGCCCGGCATCTCGCCGCAGAGCCGGGCGAACTCCCGGTCGTGCGGTGTCACCACGATCGGAGCGTCCCGCCCGCGCAGCCGGTCGGCGAGCTTGCCGTCGACGAGCAGCGTCAGCGCGTCCGCGTCCAGCACCACCGGCACCGGCGCGGCCAGCACCGCGCGCAGCTCGGCGGCGGACTCCTCGCCGGTGCCGAGACCCGAACCGCAGACCCAGGCCTGCACCCGGCCGGCATCCGCGACCCGGCCGGTGGCGATCACCGACGGGTGCTGGTGCACCACCTCGGCCCGGGCGCCGCCGGCGTAGCGGACCAGGCCGGTCGGGCCGGCCAGCGCGCCGCCGACCGAGAGCACCGCGGCACCCGGGTAGGTGGCCGAACCGGTCGCCACCCCGACCACGCCCCGGGAATATTTCTCCGCCGACGCACCCAGCGTGGGCCACCAGTCGACCAGATCGGACCACTCGGTCACCCGCAGCGCCGGCGCACCGCGCAGCCACGGCGCGAGCCCGATGTCGACCAGATCGACCTGGCCGGCCAGCGCGGCGGCCGGACCGACCACCAGGGCGGGCTTGAGCGCACCGAAAGCGACTGTCACGTCGGCCCGGACCGCGCCGGGCCGCCCGGCGGCGGTCAGCGGGACGTGACCGGTGTCCACCGCGACGCCGCTCGGCACGTCCACCGCGACCACCGTGGCCCGGGCGCCGTCCCGGCCGAGGCGTTCGGTCAGGCTGGCGGCGAGCTGGTCGGCGGTCTCCCGCAGCCCGCCGGTGCCGCCGATGCCCACGATGCCGTCGAGCACCAGGTCGACCACGCCGGCCGGCCGGTCGACCACCCGCCCACCGGCGGCGCGCAGCGCGGCCAGGCCCTCGGCGTGCGCCCGCCCGGGGGTGAGGAGCAGCGCCTCGACCGCCGCGCCCCGGCCGGCCAGGCGAGCCGCCGCGTAGAGGGCGTCGCCGCCGTTGTCACCGGAGCCGACAAGCACCAGCACCCGGGCGCCGTAGACCCCGCCCCGGTCGGCCAGCAGCAGCGCGCAGCGACGGGCCAGCCCGGCCGCGGCGCGTTGCATCAACGCCCCGGCCGGCAGGGTGGCCATCAGCCCCGCCTCCGCCGCGCGAACGTCCGCGACCCGCCACACCGGTCTCATGCCATCCCGTCCCGTTCGTTCCCGCCGGCCGGACCGGCCACGATCACGACCCACCCTACCGGCGCTGCGGCACCCGGGCCGGGTGCCGAAGCGGGCCTGTGGAAAACCGGCCGACATGTCCACAGGGCCGGCGCGGGTGGTGCCGCCGGCCCTAGCGTCCCCGCTGTCCGGGCCCGGCCGGTGGGGTCGGTGGAGTGGGGAGGTCGTCGTGGTCGAGGAGCCGTTCACCGTCGATCCGGAGCTGCTGCGCGCGGTGGCCCGAGGGCTGACCGACGACGCGTACCGGCTGGCCCACGGGCCGGGCGGGGCCGCGGCACCGGTGGCTCCGCCGCCGGACGGGTGGCGCACCGGTGCGGCGCTGGACGAGTTGGAGGCCGCGGTGCGCCGCTGGTCCGGCACGCTCGCGGCCCGGACGGCGGCCACCGCCGACGCGCTGCGCGGCGGTGCGGACGGCTACGAGGCGGCGGACGACCGGGCCGCCCGGCGCCTCACCGGGACCGTCCGGTGAGCGGCGACCGGATGCGGGTCGGCCCGCGTGCGGCGGCACCCGGCCCGGCGGGGAGCGGCCGAGCACCGGTCGGGCCGACCACTCCACACCCGACCGGCCCGGCACGATCCCGGCGGGTTGATCCGGGCCCGGTCGGCTACGCACAGCTCTGGCGGGCCGATCCGGGCGCCTGGCTCGCCACCGGCGCGGCCTGGCGCGGGCTCGCCGACCCGGTACGTCGGCGGGCCGCCGGGCTGGCCGCCCACGCCGACGCCCTGCGGCCGGCCTGGTCCGGCACCGCCTCGACGGCGGCGCGGCGGCGGATCGGCGAGCTGCGCACCACGCTCACCGACGTGCTGCCCGCCCTGTTCGAGGTCGATCAGGCACTCGCCGAGTTCGCCGCCCGGGTGAGCGCGGCGAAGGCCCGGCTCGGCGCCGAGGTGGCGCGGGCCGAGAGCGGTGGCCTGGCGGTGGACCGCAGCGGCGCGGTGCGGGCCGACCCGGCGCGGCCCCTCGACCGGGCCGGGCCGGCCGTGGTCGGGGCCCGGGCCGGGCTCCGTGGCGCGCTGGCGCTGGCCGACGCGGCGGACCGCGAGGCAGCCGGCCGGCTGGGCGAGCTGACCACTGCGGCGGTGACCGGCTGGGTCAGTGTCCCGCCCGCCCGGCGGCCGGGGCCCGGCGCCGGCCCGGCCGAGGTGAGCCGCTGGTGGGCCGGCCTGAGCCCGGCAGAGCGGCGGTGGCTGGTCGGCCGCGAGCCGAGCCGGATCGCCCGACTCGACGGGGTGCCGGCGGGTGCCCGCGACCAGGCGAACCGGTTGCTGCTCACCGACCGGCGGGAGGAGCTGCTCGCCCGCCGCCTCGCGCTGCTGCGTCCGCTGCCGGCCGGTCCGCTGGAGGTGACCCGCCGCGCCCGGCTCGCCGGGGTGCAGGCGGCGCTGCGCGGCCTGGACGGGCTCAGCGAGCGGTTGGCGACGCCGGGGGCGCCACGGGCGTACCTGCTGGGGTTCGACCCGGCCGGGGACGGGCGGGCGGTGGTGGCGCTGGGCAACCCGGACCGGGCCGGTGCGGTGCTGACCTACGTCCCCGGTATGACCGCCGATCTCGCCGACGCGCCCGCCGAGCTGGGCCGGGCCGCCCGGGTGCTGGAGCGGTGCGCGGCGCTCGGGCCGGGCGAGGAGACGGCGGCGGTGCTCTGGCTCGACTACGACGCGCCGGACTTCCTCCCCGAAGCGGCCGGCGCGCGGCAGGCCGAGGACGCCGGGCCGGCGCTGCACCGGTTCCAGGAGGGGCTACGGGCCACGCACGAGGGGCCGCCGGCCCGGCAGACGGTGCTCGGGCACAGTTACGGCTCGCTGGTCGTCGGCGCCACCGCCCGCGACCACGGGCTGGGCGCCGACGCGCTGGTCTTCGTCGGCTCGCCCGGAGTCGGTGTCGACCACGCCGGCGAGCTGCGGATGCCGGCCGGGCAGGTCTGGGCGTCGACCGCGTCCGACGACGTGATCCGGCTGGCCCGCGAGCCGAACGAGCTGGCCCGCCGCGCCGTGCTTGCCGGTACGCCGCTCGGCCCGGCCCTGGCCGTGCTGGACCCGCACGCCGAGCGGCTCTGGTTCGGCACCGACCCGAGCGCGCCGGGCTTCGGCGGCCGGCGCTTCCCGAGCGCGCCGCACGGCCACACCGGCTACTGGGACGCCGACAACCCGGCGCTGGACGGGATGGCCCGGATCGTGCTGGGCCGGTGAGCCGCCGGGAACCGGTCCCGGCCCCCTCCGTCGTGGGCAGAGGGCCGGGCGGTCGATCCGAGCTATTCGACCGTGACCGACTTGGCGAGGTTCCGCGGCTGGTCGACGTCGTGCCCGCGGGCCGCCGCGATCTCGGCGGCGAGCACCTGGAGCGGCACGGTGGTCACCAGCGGCGCCAACAGCGTCGGCGTACGCGGCACGTAGATCAGGTGGTCGGCGTAGCGGACCACCGCCTGGTCGCCCTCCTCCGCGATCACGATGGTGCGGGCGCCCCGTGCGCGCACCTCCTGGATGTTGGAGACGACCTTGTCGTGCAACATGCCCCGGCCGACCGGCGACGGCACGATGCAGATCACCGGCGTGCCCTCGTCGATGAGCGAGATCGGGCCGTGCTTCAGCTCGCCGGCGGCGAAGCCCTCGGCGTGCATGTACGCCAGCTCCTTGAGCTTCAGCGCGCCCTCCAGAGCCACCGGGTAGCCCACGTGCCGGCCGATGAACAGCACCGTCGGCTCGGACTTCAGCTCGCGGCCCAGCTCGCGGACCGGCTCGATCCGGTCCAGCAGCTCGCGCAGCTTGGCCGGCATCTCCTGGAGCTGGGACACCACCGCGCCCACCTCGTCGGCGAACTTGATGCCGCGCACCTGGGCCAGGTGCAGCCCGATCAGATAGCACGCGACGACCTGGGTGAGGAACGCCTTGGTGGAGGCGACCGCGATCTCCGGGCCGCCATGGGTGTAGAGCACCGCGTCGGACTCGCGCGGGATGGTCGAGCCGTTGGTGTTGCAGACGGCCAGCACCCGGGCCTTCTGCTCCTTGGCGTGGCGCAGCGCCATCAGCGTGTCCATGGTCTCGCCGGACTGCGAGATCACCACGATCAGCGTGGACCGGTCGAGCACCGGGTCGCGGTAGCGGAACTCGCTGGCCAGCTCCACCTCGCAGGGGATCCGGGTCCAGTGCTCGATGGCATACTTGGCGACCAGGCCGGCGTGGTAGGAGGTGCCGCAGGCGACGATGAAGATCTTGTCGACGTCGCGCAGGTCCTGCTCGCTGAGGCGGACCTCGTCGAGCGCGATCTCGCCGCTCTCGGTGAGCCGGCCGAGCAGCGTGTCGGCGATGGCCTGCGGCTGCTCCTCGATCTCCTTGAGCATGAACCAGTCGTAGCCGCCCTTCTCGGCGGCGGACGAGTCCCAGTCGATGTGGAAGTCCTTGCCGGTCGCGGGCCGGCCGGCGAAGTCGGTGATCTCGATGCTGTCGCCGGTGATCAGGACGATCTGGTCCTGCCCCAGCTCGACCGCGTCCCGGGTGTGCTCGATGAACGCGGCCACGTCGCTGGCGAGGTAGTTCTCGCCGTCGCCCCGGCCCACCACGAGCGGCGAGTTGCGCCGGGCGCCGACCACCGCGCCGGGGATGGCGGCGTCCACGGCGAGCAGCGTGAACGCCCCTTCGAGTCGCTCGCAGACGACCCGCATGGCCGAGGCCAGCAGCTGCGGGCCGTCGACCTCGCCGGCGGAGCGCAGGTCGGTCAGCGCGCGGGCGATCAGGTGCGCGGCGCACTCGGTGTCGGTGTCGCTGGCGAACTCGACGCCCTCGTCCTCCAGCTCGGTGCGCAGCTTCGCGAAGTTCTCGATGATGCCGTTGTGGATCACCGCGACCCGGCCGTCCGGGGAGAGGTGCGGGTGGGCGTTGCGGTCGGTCGGCCCGCCGTGCGTGGCCCACCGGGTGTGGCCGATGCCGGTGGTGCCGTCGCCGATGCCGATCGGGCTGGCGGCGCAGTCCGCGGGGTTGGCGGCGGCCCGCTCGGAGAGCACCTTCTCCAGGTTCGCCAGCTTGCCGGCCTTCTTCTCGGTCAGCAGCTCGTCGTCGCAGACGACGGCGACGCCGGCTGAGTCGTAGCCGCGGTATTCCAGCCGCCGAAGTCCGTCGAGAACGATGCCGAGCGCCGGGCGCGCACCGGCGTAACCCACGATTCCACACATGGTCCGCAGCCTAACCCAGCTTCGCTCACCGCGCGTGCGCGGAAGGCCGGTTTACGAACACTGGCCATGAGCGAATCGGGCGCTGCGACTCACCCACCGGACAAAACGCGCAGCCCACGCGCACGCTCCCCGCACCCTCACCGCCCACCGCACATCTCCGGGACCTCAACCACCCGTGCCGCTGACCGGGATCAGCCATCCACATGGCGAGAACGCCGTAGATCTTGGAAGGAATGCGCCCCTTCCGGGGCCGCCCCGCACCAAGATCTCGACCGAGCCGAGGTCTCGCACGCTCCCAGAGGAGCGGGCGGGTCCGCGCGGATGGCCGCCACCCCCTACATTGAGGGCCCCGCTCCACCGCTCCGCGGTCGTCCGCGCCGTACCCCCTGTGAGCTGAACCGATGTCCGAGACGACCCCCTCCCCCGAGCCGCCGCCCGGCCCGACGGACCCGACAGCGGCGCCGCCCGCCGGGGAGCCCGCTGCCTGGACACCGCCCGACCCGCTGGCCGCGCCGCAGCCCTGGACACCGCCGGCGCCCTGGTCGTCCTCGGCACCCAGCCCCTGGGCATCGCCCGGCGACGGCCCGACCGACAGCTCCACCGCGCCCGGCTCGGCCGGCATGCCGGGCCCGGCAGCGACGGCAGGCACGGCCGACTGGACCGCCTCTCCCGGCCGGCCCGGTGGCGCCGACCGGACGGGCGATACCAGCCCGTCCGACGCCCTGGGCCCGACCGAAGCCGCTGGCCGGTCCGGCGAGTCCGCCGGTCCGGGCGCGGCTGCGCCGCCGGCCGGACCGTACCCACCGCCGTACCCACCCGGGCCGCATCCGGCCGGGCCGCATCCACCTGGGCCGTATCCACCCGGTTCGTATTTACCTGGGCCGTACCCGCCGGGGCCGTATCCGCCGCCGTACGTGTATCCCGGCACCCCGCCGCGCCCGTCGAGCGGGCGCTGGGTGATCGGGCTGGTGATCACCTTGGTCGCCGCGGTGGTGCTGGCCGCCTGCGGCTGCGTCGGCCTGGGCGTGCTCGGTGGCTTCGTCGACGGGATGACCTCGTCCGGTGAGCCCTACGACGAGCCCTACGTCTACGGACCGGACGAGCCGGACGAGCCGACCACGGCGGCGCCGGTCACCCCGGCCACCACCCCCTCCGGCGGACCCGGCCGGTACACCGTCGTCTACGA
This sequence comes from Micromonospora sp. NPDC050980, assembly GCF_040653835.1. Lineage (NCBI taxonomy): Bacteria > Bacillati > Actinomycetota > Actinomycetes > Micromonosporales > Micromonosporaceae > Micromonospora > Micromonospora sp. NPDC050980. Next base: position 290,952 of record NZ_JBFAGS010000001.1, read on the forward strand.
GGTGACCGGGACCGACGACGTTTCCGTGCAGTTCTACGACGCGGACGGCGACTTCCACCAGCTCGACGCCGTGGCCGCGCCCTGGCGGCTGCGGTTCACCGCGAACGACCGGCAGAAGGTGCAGATCGTCGTCGGCGCAACCGAGAGCGACGGTGGGGCGAGCTGCCGGATCACCATCAACGGCAAGGTGGTGTCGCGCAACTCCGGGGGATGGGGCGTGGCCTGCTTTGGCTGGTGAGGGCCCGGAGATGGGCCGTAGGCTGGCCGCCGTGACGACGACCGATCCGCTGGTGGCCCGGATGCGGCCGTTCGGCACCACCATCTTCGCCGAGATGTCGGCGCTGGCCGTGCGCACCGGCGCGGTCAACCTGGGCCAGGGCTTCCCCGACACGGACGGCCCGCCGGAGATGCTGGCCGCCGCCGCCGAGGCGCTGCGCACCGGCCACAACCAGTACCCGCCGGGCCCGGGAATTCCCGCGTTGCGCGCGGCCGTGGCGGCCCACCAACGCCGGTTCTGGGAGCTGGAGTACGACCCGGACGGCGAGATCGTGGTGACGGCCGGCGCGACCGAGGCGATCGCGGCGAGCATCCTCGCCCTCTGCGAGCCGGGTGACGAGGTGGTCTGCTTCGAGCCGTACTACGACTCGTACGCCGCCTCGATCGCGTTGGCCGGCGCGGTGCGGCGACCGGTGACGCTGCGCCCGGGCGCCGACGGCCGGTACGCCTTCGACCCGGCCGAGCTGCGCGCGGCGTTCGGGCCGCGGACCCGGCTGGTGCTGCTGAACTCGCCGCACAACCCGACCGGCAAGGTGTTCACCGCCGGCGAGTTGGCGCTGGTCGCCGAGCTGTGTCAGGAGCACGGCGCGTACGCGGTCACCGACGAGGTCTACGAGCACCTCGTCTTCGGCGACGCCGCCACGCCGCACGTGCCGCTGGCCACGCTGCCCGGGATGCGGGAGCGGACCCTGCGTGTCTCCTCGGCCGGCAAGACGTTCTCCTGCACCGGCTGGAAGGTCGGTTGGGTGAGCGGCCCGGCGCCCCTGGTCGCCGCGGTGCTGCGGGTGAAGCAGTTCCTCACGTTCGTCAACGCTGGCCCGCTGCAACCGGCGGTGGCGGTGGCGCTCGGGTTGCCGGACGCCTACTTCGCCGGCTTCGTCGACGACCTGCAACGCCGGCGGGACCAGTTGGTGGCCGGGCTCGCCGCCGCCGGGTTCGGCGTGCTCGCGCCGGAGGGGACCTACTTCGTCACCGCCGACATCTCCCCGCTCGGCGGCCGGGACGGGGTGGAGTTCTGCCGGGCCCTGCCGGAGCGGTGCGGGGTGGTGGCGGTGCCGACGCAGGTCTTCTACGACGACGTGGCGGCGGGCCGCCGGCTGGTCCGGTTCGCGTTCTGCAAGCGGCCGGAGGTGCTCGCCGAGGCGGTGACCCGGCTGGGCCGGCTGCGGGAGGACGGATGAGCGACGGGTACGCCGAGCGGCTGCGCCGGCTCGCCGCCCAGCGCGGCTGCGACACGATGCTCTCCGGCGTCCGCCCGGCGACGGCGCGGGAGCAGTTGGCCGCGCTCGACGCGCTGGCCGGCGACGACCTGCCCGACTTCTACGGTGAGGGCGGCGCGGTGACGGAGCTGGAGGAGCGGGTCGCCGGTTTGCTCGGCGCGGAGGCGGCGGCGCTGTTTCCGTCCGGCACCATGGCGCAGCAGGTCGCCGTGCGCTACGGCGCGGAGCTGACCGGCCGGCCGGGCGTCGGGCTGCACCCGCTCAGCCACCCGCTGCTGCACGAACGCGACGCGTACGCGCTGCTCGCCGGCGTCCGGGCGGTGCGTACCACGACCGCGCCGCGCAACCCGACGGCCGACGAGGTGGCCGCGCTCGACGAGCCGATCGGCACGCTCTGCCTGGAGCTGCCGCTGCGCGACGCCGGCTTCGTGCTGCCGACCTGGGACGAGTTGGTAGCGGTCGTCGCGGCGGCGCGGGCCCGGGGCGCCCGGGTTCATCTCGACGGAGCCCGGCTCTGGGAGTCGACGGTCCACCTCGGCTACTCGACGGCCGAGATCGCGGCGTTGGCCGACAGCACGTACGTCTCGCTCTACAAGTCTCTCGGCGGCCACGCCGGCGCGGTGCTGGCCGGCGACGCGGAGCTGGTCCGGTACGCCCGCGCCTGGCGGCACCGGCACGGCGGCACGCTGTTCCAGCAGTGGCCGGTGGCGCTCGCCGCGCTGGCCGGGCTGGAGCGGGAACTGCCCCGGCTGGCCGGCTACGTGGGGCACGCGAAGGTGGTGGCCGAGGCACTGGCGGGCCTGCCCGGCGCCCTGGTCCACCCGACGCCGCCGCACACCCACCAGTTCCGGTTCTGGCTGCCGTACCCGGCGGCGGTGCTCGACGCGGCGAACCTCGCGCTCGCCGAGGAGGAGCGGGCCTGGTTCGTCGGCGGTTGGCGGGACAGCGAGGTGCCGGGGCTGGCGCTGGCGGAGGTGACGGTCGCCGGGCCGGCGCTGGAGCTGGACGTCGACGGCGTCCGCGAGCTGGCCGCCCGTTTCCTGCGCCGCCTGCCCGACGCCTGACCGGAACGGCGGCCGACCGCCCGAGCGCGCCGCGCCTCCACCGTCGGCGCGGGACGGCGGCTCAGCCGGCGGCCCGCGCCTCGCCGGCGTCGTCGGCGGATCCGGCAACCGAGGGCCGGCCGGCGGCGAGGCCGGCGAGCGTGACGCCGCCGTCGGCGAGCAGCGCCGCCTCGGCGTCGTCGACGAAGGCCAGGTCGGCCTCGACGTGCCGGCCGGCGGCCGAGAGCAGCAGCCGGACCACCGGGTCGTCGGCGCCGCGGCGCAGCCCGTCGAGGTTGCGCAGCTCCCGCATGAGGTGGCCGCGCTGGTTGGCCAGCACCGTCCGGACGGTGTCGGCCGCACCGGACCGGGCGGCGGCGGTGACCTTGAGGAAGAAGTCGTCCCGGAAGCCGCCGCTGCGCGGGCTGGGCGCGGTCAGCCAGCGGTCGAGTTCGGCGCGGCCGTCGTCGGTGATCTCGTAGACCACCCGGTCGGGCTTGACCGGTTGGGGCTGCCGCTCGGCGATGACCAGGCCGTCGCGGGAGAGGCGGTCGAGGATCTGGTAGAGATGGCCGATGTTGAGCGGGCCCCACTGCGGCCCGACCGCCGTCTCGAACGCGCTCTTCAACTCGTAGCCGTAGCTGGGCCCGCGGGCGAGCAGGGCCAGGACCGCGTGCTGGATCGCCACCGTCTTCTCCGATCCGCTTTCCGGGCAGGCACCCGGGCGGGGCCTTGCATTGTCACAATGTATCGCGCACAGTGTGCTCAGTACACGGGGAGGCGCCATGGTCGGGTTCATCTGGGGTCAGCTTCGCGGTCGCGCCGGGCGGTCAGTGGCGCTGCTGCTGGGGGTGCTGGTGGCCACCACCGGCTTCGTCGTCCTCACCGGGGCCACCACCACGTCCCGGCTCCAGGTCACCGGCACCGTCGAGCGGAACACCCGCGCCGCCTACGACATCCTGGTCCGGCCGAAGGGAACGCGCACCCCGCTGGAGGCCGAACGCGGGCTGGTCCGGCCCAACTACCTCTCCGGCACCTACGGCGGCATCACCACCGCGCAGTACGACCAGGTCAGAGCCGTCGACGGGGTGGACGTCGCCGCCCCGATCGCCATGCTCGGCCACTCCACCACCGAGGTCGAGCTGCCCTTGGACCTGACCGACGCGGTGGACCGCTCGCTGGAGCGCCAGGTGATCCGGGTCGACCGCACGTTCCTCGCCGAACGCGGGTTGAGCCACGCCGTCGCGCAGCCGCTCTACGTCTACGTCACCACGCACCCGCTGCTCTACTCGCGCACCGACATCGGCTTCCGCGCCGACGCGATCCCGTACAGCGACGGGCGCAGCTACGACTCCCAACTCTGCGGCGACGTGCCCCGGGAGGTCCTGTCACCCGGGCGCAGCGCGCCCGTGTGCGATCCGCGCTGGTACCTCGCCCCGTCGATGAACACCCTCACCGACCGGCAGGTCTGGTCGGTCGAGGCGTTCCGGCTGCTGCCCGACGGACGGTTCGAGGGCCGCGCTCCCGGCGCACCGCCGTACCAGCGGTCGGATCGCCTCGTCGTCCGGCCGAAGGTCACCGTGCCGTTCCTACTCGCGGCCGTCGACCCGGACGCCGAACAGCGACTGGTCGGCCTGGCCGGCGCGGTCGTGGCCGGTCGGCCGCTGGAGGCGGCCGACACCGTGCGGACGAGGCGGACCGCGGGCACCCGCATACACACCGTTCCGGTGCTGATCAGCGCGCGGCCCTACCTGAACGGCACGGTCCGCACCACCTGGCACCGGATCACCCCGCGGGGCAGCCTCGGCGACGTCTCGCCGGAGGACCTCGACCAGGTGCTGCGGGGCGCGCCGACGGTGCCGGTGGGCGGGGCCGAGCAGAAGATCGCGACCGCGTACCAGGCACAGCTCGCCGGCGACGCGGACTGCTGCGCGGGCCAGCTCTCCCGCGTGGTGCAGCCCGGCCAGACCGGCTACGACCGGCAACCGGACGGCAGCCTGCGGGCCCGCCCGGCGGCGGCGAACCCCCGGGTGTACGTCGGCAACGACCACGCCATCGCCATCCCCCGCCCCTGGCTCACCGCCGACACCCCGTTCCGGCCACTGTCGGCGCTCGCGTTGCCGTCGTCCGGACGGTCCCTCACCGACATGCGGGGCTGGCGCTCCGTGGGTTCCTTCGACCCGGAGAAGCTGGCCGGGTTCAGTGACCTGGGCAGGGTGCCGCTGGAGACGTACGAGCCACCGCGCGCCGAGGGCGCCGACGACGCCAGCGTTGCCGCACTGGGCGGAGAGCCGCTGGAGCCCAGCGGCAATCCGGCCGGCTATCTCACCGCCCCGCCACTGTTGCTGACCACGCTGGCCGCCGTGCCCGAACTCCTCAAGGGCGGCAGCAGCCCGCAGCGGGCCGCGCCGATCAGCGCGATCCGGGTCCGGGTCGCCGACGTGGACGGCTGGAGCGAACGCTCCGCCGAGCGGGTCCGGCTGATCGCCGAACGCATCGCCACCACCACCGGCCTCGACGTGGACATCACGCTCGGCTCCTCGCCCGCCCCGCAGACCGTCGAGCTGCCGGCCGGCGCGTTCGGCCGCCCCGACCTGCGGTTGACCGAGAACTGGTCGGCCCTCGGCGTGGCCTCGGTCATCACCCGGGCGGTCGACCGCAAGAGCGCCGTGCTGTTCGCGCTGGTGCTTGTGGTCTGTGCGCTCTTCCTCGGCAACGCGGTCACCGCCGCCGTCCGGGACCGGCGCGCCGAGCTGGCCGTCCTGGCCTGCCTCGGCTGGCCGGCCCGCCGCATCGGCGCGCTCGTGCTCGGCGAGGTCGCCACGCTCGGCCTGGTCGCCGGGCTGCTCGCCGTCGGCCTGGCCGTCCCGCTCGGCCACGGCATCGGCATCGGCGTCGACTGGCGGCGGGCGCTGCTCGCCGTCCCGGTGGCCCTGGTCCTGGCGCTGGTCGCGGGCCTGGCGCCGGCGCTGCGGGCGGCGCGCGCCCACCCGGCCGCCGCCCTGCGCCCGCCGGTGGCCGGCGCCTTCCGGGCCCGCCGCACGCGGAGCGTCGCCGGGATGGCAGTGGTCAACCTGGTCCGCGTCCCCGGGCGCACGCTGCTCGGCGCCGCCGCGCTCGCCATCGGCGTGGCCGCGCTCACAGTGGTCGGCGCCGTCACCGTCGCCTTCCGCGGCGCCGTCGTCGGCAGCCTGCTCGGCGACACCGTGTCGCTGAGCGTGCGCGGCGCGGACACCCTCGCCGCCGTGGCCACCGTGCTGCTCGGCGCCGCCGCCGTCGCCGACGTCGTCTACCTCGACGTCCGCGACCGGGCCACCGAGCTGGCCACGCTGCGCGCCACCGGATGGACCGATGGCGCGCTGGCCCGCCTGATCGGCTACCAGGCCCTGTGCCTCGGCGGGCTCGGCGCGCTCACCGGCGCCGGGCTCGGCCTCGGTGGCGCGGCCTGGCTGGTCGGTGACGTGCCGCCCGCCCTGGTCGCCGTGGCGACCGTGGTCGCCGTGGCCGGAGTGCTGGTCACCTGCCTCGCGGCGCTCGTGCCGGCCGGCCTGCTCCGCCGCCTCCCCACCGCTCGTCTACTGGCCGAGGAGTGAAATGGATCCGACCACTGGAAGCACCGTGCGCGCCGAAGGGCTGGTCCGCGAGTTCCGGTCCGGCGCCGAACGGCTCACCGCCGTCGACGGGGTGTCGCTGGAGATCCCGGGCGGTTCGGTGACGGCGCTGACCGGGCCGAGCGGCTCGGGCAAGTCGACGCTGCTGCACCTGATCGGCGCGATCGAACGGGCCGACCGGGGCGGCCTCACCGTGGACGACGTGGAGGTCACCGCGCTGCGCCGGGCGGCGCTGGCCCGTTACCGGCAACGGGTCGGCTTCGTCTTCCAGCGCTACCACCTGCTGCCGGCGCTGACCGTGCTGGACAACGTGATCGCGCCGGTGCTGCCGCGCCCCGGCCGCGCCGATCATCCGACCCGGGCCCGCGAGCTGCTGGCCGCCGTCGGCCTGGCCGGACGCGAGCGGGCCCTGCCCGCTCAGCTCTCCGGCGGCCAGCAGCAGCGGGTGGCCATCGCCCGAGCCCTGATGGGCCGGCCCCGGCTGCTGCTGGCCGACGAACCCACCGGCAACCTGGACTCCACCACCGGGGCGCAGATCCTCGACCTGCTGCTGGAGCTGCGCGAACGGCACGGCATGACGATCCTGCTGGCCACCCACGAACGGGCCATCGCCGCCCGCTGCGACCGGTTGATCCGGCTGGGCGACGGCCGGATCGTCGAGGACGTCGACCTCACCGACGGTGAGGACCCGGCCGACACGTTCGACCGGGCCTCCCGACTGCGGCTCTGACCACGCGCGCGGCCGGCCGGCCCGGTCAGGCGACCGGGCTGGCGGTCCGGACGTGCCCGGCGATGCGCTCGGCGACCTCGCGCGCGGTGGCCTCGGTGGCCGCCTCCACCATGACCCGCACCAGCGGCTCGGTGCCGGACGGGCGGAGCAGCACCCGGCCGGTCTCGCCCAGCTCGGCCTCGGCCCGCTCGACCTCGGCCCGGACGGCTGGCGCGGCGGCCCCGACGGTGCGGTCGCCGACCGGCACGTTGATCAGCACCTGGGGCAACTTGGTGACCACGGCGGCCAGCTCGGCCAGGGACGTGCCGGTGGCGGCCATCCGGGCCATCAGGTGCAGGCCGGTGAGCACGCCGTCGCCGGTGGTGGCGTACGCGGGCAGCACGATGTGGCCGCTCTGCTCGCCGCCCAGGGCCAGCCCGGAGGCACGCAGTTCCTCCAGCACGTACCGGTCGCCGACCTTCGTCTCGACCAGCCGGATGCCCTGCGCGGACATGGCCAGCCGCAGGCCGAGGTTGCTCATCACGGTGGCGACCAGGGTGTCCTGGGTGAGTTCGCCGGCGTCGCGCATGGCCAGGGCGAGGATCGCCATGACCTGGTCGCCGTCGACCTCCTCGCCGTCGGCGGTGACCGCGACGCACCGGTCGGCGTCGCCGTCGTGGGCGAGGCCGAGGTGGGCGCCGTGCTCGACCACCGCGGCGCGCAGCGCCTCGATGTGGTTGGAGCCGCACTCGTCGTTGATGTTGAGCCCGTCCGGCTCGGCGTGGATGGCGATCACCTCGGCGCCGGCCTCCCGGTAGGCCACCGGGGCGACGTCGGCGGCGGCGCCGTTGGCGCAGTCGACCACGACCTTTATCCCGTCGAGGCGGTGCGGCACGGTGCCGACCAGGTGCTGGACGTAGTGGTCGGCGCCGTCGAGCAGGTCGTTGACCCGGCCCACGCCGGCGCCGGTCGGCCGCTTCCAGGCGGTGGTGGCGTTCGCCTCGACGGCCGCCTCGATCCGCGTCTCGATCTCGTCGGGCAGCTTGTGCCCGCCGGCGGCGAAGAGCTTGATGCCGTTGTCCGGCATCGGGTTGTGCGAGGCGGAGAGCATGACGCCGAGGTCGGCCTTGATCTCGGCGGTGAGGAACGCCACCGCCGGGGTGGGCAGCACGCCGACCCGGACCACGTTGGCGCCCGCGCTGGTCAGGCCGGCCACGACGGCCGCCTCCAGCATCTCGCCGCTGGCCCGGGTGTCCCGGCCGACCACGGCGAGCGGCGGATGGCTCCGGTCCGTCTCGGCCAGGGTGTGGGCCGCGGCGACCGCGACCGCGAGCGCCAACTCCGGGGTGAGATCCGCGTTCGCCCGCCCGCGTACGCCGTCCGTGCCGAACAACCGGCCCATACCCGCCAACCTCCGTGGAACTGCCGTTGAGGAGAGAAACGCGGAACGGCCGGGCCGCCCCCGCAGAAGGGAGGCGGACCCGGCCGTCCGTCAGAAGTACAAGACGCTGTCGGTGATCAGCGCTTCGAGTACTGGGGAGCCTTACGGGCCTTCTTGAGGCCGTACTTCTTGCTCTCCTTGACCCGGGCGTCGCGGGTCAGGAAGCCGGCCTTCTTCAGGGCCGGGCGGTCGTCGGGCTCGTTGACGATCAGCGCCCGGGCGATGGCGAGGCGCAGCGCGCCGGCCTGGCCGGTGGTGCCGCCGCCGCGCAGGTTGGCGATCACGTCGAAGGACTCGGGCTTCTCGGCGGTGACCAGTGGGTCCTTGATGAGCTGCTGGTGCACCTTGCTCGGGAAGTAGGCCTCGAGGTCGCGGCCGTTGCAGGTGATCTTGCCGCTGCCGGGGATGATCCGGACCCGGACGATGGCCTCCTTGCGACGGCCCACGGTCTGGATCGGGCGGTCACCGCGGGGCGCGCGCGCGACGGGCGCCGGCGCCTCGGTGGCCTCGGGGGCGACCTCGGTCTCGGTGATGTCGGTCATGCTGCTTCCTTCGCCCGCGCTCACTGCGCGATCTGCTTGATCTCGAACGGCGCCGGCTGCTGCGCGCCGTGCGGGTGCTCGGCACCGGCGTAGACCTTCAGCTTCTTGAGAATCTGACGGCCCAGCTTGTTGTGCGGGAGCATGCCCTTCACGGCCAGCTCGACGGCCCGCTCGGGCCGCTTGGTGAGCAGCTCGTCGTAGCCGACCCGCTTCAGGCCACCCGGGTAGCCGGAGTGGCGGTAAGCGACCTTGGTCTGCCGCTTGTTGCCGGTCAGCGCGACCTTGCCCGCGTTCACGATGACGACGAAGTCGCCCGTGTCGACGTGCGGCGCGAAAGTCGGCTTGTGCTTGCCACGCAGCAGCGTGGCGGCGTGGGTCGCGAGGCGGCCCAGCACGACGTCAGAGGCGTCGATGACGTGCCACTGACGCTCGATCTCACCCGGCTTCGGGCTGTACGTACGCACAGGTCTACCTTGTCTCGTCGTCGGTCTGGGGTCGCGCGCCGAGGTAACCGGGGCTTCCAGTCGAACCAGCGCGCACGAACGACCAAGCGTACCTGATGCGGCACGCCTAAGAATGTCGTACAACAGCAGGCAACGATACCCGGCCGCCCGGCGGCAGGTCAAAACGGGGTCACCCCGCGCGCGACCTGCGCCTTCGCATGGCGTCTGTCACACGCCGGCCAGCCTACCCGGCCCCGGCCGCAGATAGACCGCCCAGGTCACCAGGAAGCACAGCGCATACCACCCGATGAAGGCCAGATAGGCGGCGTCGGCGGTGCCCGAGGTCAGGAACGACTGCCGGAACGCCACGTTCACCAGCACCCCGCCGGACGCGCCGACCGCACCGGCGATGCCGATCAGCGCGCCGGACAGCCGCCGGGCCCGACGCTGCGCCGCCTCCGCGTCGCCGGTCAGCTCCGCCTCGGCGAGGGCCCGCGCCCGGAAGATCGCCGGGATCATCTTGTAGGTGGAGCCGTTGCCGATCCCGGAGAAGACGAACAGCGCCAGGAACCCGGCCAGGTAGAGCGGGAAGGACCGGTCCCGGGCGGCGGACAGCACCAGCGCGGCCCCGGCGGCCATCGCCACGAAGTTCCAGAACGTGACCCGGGCCCCGCCGAGCCGGTCGGCGAGCTGACCGCCGAGCGGCCGGACCAGCGAGCCGACCAGCGGCCCGAGGAAGGTCAGCCAGGCCGCGTCGACGGGGGTCGGGAACCGGTCGTGGAACTGGAGCTGGAGCACCTGGCCGAAGGCGAAACCGAAGCCGATGAACGAGCCGAACGTGCCGACGTAGAGCAGCGACATCACCCAGGTGTGCGGGTCGCGGGCCGCCGCGCGCAACGCGCCCGGCTCGTTGCGCGCCCCCGGCACGTTGTTTAACCCGCGCGCCGCGGCCAGCGCGGCGAGCACGATCAGCGGCAGGTAGACGGCCGGCACCAGCCGGGGGTACGCGGCCCCGGCGGTGGCCAGCACCGCCAGGCCGACGAGCTGCACCGCCGGCACGCCGAGGTTACCGCCGCCGGCGTTGAGCCCCAGCGCCCGGCCCTTGAGCCGGTCCGGGAAGAACAGGTTGATGTTCGCCATCGAGGAGGCGAAGTTGCCGCCGCCCACACCGGACAGGCAGGCCAACAGCATCAGGGTGGCGTACGACACGCCGGGGGAGATCAGCAGCGCCATCGGCACCGCCGGCACCAGCAGCAGCAACGCGCTGACGATGGTCCAGTTCCGGCCGCCGAACCGGGCCACGGCCAGCGTGTACGGCAGCCGCAGCACCGCGCCCAACGCGGCCGGCACGGCGGTGAGCAGGAACTTCCCGGCCGGGTCGATGCCGTACTCCGGGCCGAGGAAGAGCACGGTCACCGACCAGAGGCTCCACACCGAGAAGCCGACGTGCTCGACGAAGATCGACACCCACAGGTTGCGCCGGGCGATGCGGGCGCCGCCGGCGGCCCAGAACGCCGGGTCCTCCGGACGCCATTCGGTGATCCTTCCCGGCCGGGCGATGGCGGCCGGTGCCGGGGTGATGGCTGGTGCGAGCGTGCTCACGGCGTCTCCTCCTCGTCGATGACGAGGAGGACGCTAGGAGGGCGCGGTTTCCGAGCGGTGCCCCGCGCGCGTCGGCGCGGATACGGAGATCGCACGTCCGCCGCGCGGCGGCGGTGAGGCGGTCACAGTTCCTGGAGGATCCGCAGCGCGCGGCCGACCCGCTGCATGGTCTCGGTGTCCGCCACGTCCACGCACTCGGTGAACCACTTTTTCATCGGCGAGGAGAGCCGGTCGGGCATCACCACGTAGCCGCCCATGCGCACCGCAAGCGGCGAGTCGCGCAACAGCGACTCCTCGACCACCTCGGCCACGATCAGGATCGGCACCGCGGTGAAGTTGTAGACGTCGGAGCTGATGACCAGGCCGTACCGTTCCCGGGCGCCGGAGATGCGCCAGATCTCTCCCCTACGCGGCACGCGGACGCCCGCCGAACAGGGCGTCGTCGACCATGCCGGCCTCCCGGGCGTCGGCCAGCGCGGCGGACTCCAGGTCCAGGCCGGCGCGGCCGACCGCGGCGGCGTGCGCGGTGAACACCTCGCGCAGCGCCTTCTCCCGGGCGGCCTGGTTCATCCAGGCGGAGAGCGAGAGACCCTCCCGTTTGGCGAACCGGCGGGCTTCCTCGATCGTCTCGTCGGAGAACGACAGTGTCACCTTGGCGGTCATGCCGAGCAGACTACCCAATGGTATGACCACCAGTCATCCCGGTTCGCGCCGGTCGGGCAACCGGACCGCCGGTCACCGGGGACGGCGACCGCCGAAGACGGCGAAGCGCCAGTCCTTGAAGAAGCAGTCCACGTCGGCCAACCCGGCCTCGACGAGCCAGCGGCACTGGTCGGCCACCGTGGCCGGCCGGTCGTACCGCATCCGCTCGCGGGCGGCGGCGACCTCGTCGGTGTCGGAGCCGAGTTCGGCGATGCGGGCCGTCCACACCTCGTCGTAGCGCCGGTCCAACGCCGGGGTCGGCCCGGCCACCTGCTCGGCGTTGACGAACACCCCACCGGGCGTCAGCGCGTCCGCCGCCCGCCGGTAGAGCGCCCGCTTGCCGTCGTCGTCCAGGTGGTGGACGGCCAGCGCGGAGACCACCGCGTGGTAGCGGCCGGCGGGCAGCGGATCGGTCAGGTCGGCGTGGACCGTGCGGTGCGGCACCCCCCGGGCGGCCAGGTGGCCGGCGGCCACCGCGAGCATGCCGGGCGCGCCGTCGACGAGCGTCAGCCGCACGCCCGGGACGGCCGCGGACAGCAGCAGGGAGAGCAGGCCGGTGCCCGCACCCAGGTCCAGCACCTCGGGGGTACGCCCGGCGGCGAGCGCCGCCCGCAACGGCGGCGCGGCCACCTCGATCGCGGTGCCGTAGAAGGCGTCGAAGCAGGGCACCAGCCGCCGCCGGGCCTCGTCGTAGCGGCCAGCCACGGCGTCGAAGGCATCCGTCACGCTCATACTTGCCTCCCGAATAATGAGACAGCCTTCTCATATTCTAGACCCCACCGCCCGTCTCGTCACGCCCGTGCGGTGTGAGGCGCTCTTGACAGGACCGAAACAGAAGGGACCCGGACCGGAAACCGCCCGGCGGCACGCTTTTCCGACATGACAGACGGTGCACGCGTGGCGACACAACCGGGGGCGCGCCCCCGGGAGGCGGCGACGCACTGCCCCTACTGCGCGCTCCAGTGCGGCATGGTGCTGCGCGACTCCTCCGCCGGCGTCGAGGTCGCGCCCCGGGACTTCCCGACCAACCGGGGCGGGCTGTGCCAGAAGGGTTGGACCGCCGCCGAACTGCTCGACCACCCAGAGCGGCTGACCGCGCCGCTGCTGCGCGACCGGCCCGGCGGAGAGTTGCGCCCGGCCGGCTGGGTCGAGGCGCTCGACCGGGTCGCCGCCGGGCTCCGCACGGTCGCCGACCGGCACGGCCCGGACGCGGTCGCGGTCTTCGGCGGCGGCGGGCTGACCAACGAGAAGGCGTACGCGCTGGGCCGGTTCGCCCGGGTGACGCTGCGCACCCGACACATCGACTACAACGGACGCTGGTGCATGTCGTCGGCCGCGGCGGCCGGGAACCGCGCGTTCGGCGTCGACCGCGGGCTCCCGTTCCCGCTCACCGACCTGGGCCGGGCGGACACGCTGATGCTGGTCGGCGCGAACCCGGCCGAGACCATGCCGCCGCTCATGCGCCACGTCACCGACCAGCGCGCACACGGCGGCCGGCTGATCGTGGTCGACCCCCGGGCCACCGCCACCGCCCGTCAGGCCGACCTCCACCTGCAACCGCTGCCCGGCACCGACCTGGCGGTGGCCAACGCGCTGCTGCACGTCGCGCTCACCGAGGGCCTCGTCGACCGCGCGTACGTGGCGGCGCGGACCACCGGCTTCGACGAGGTCCGGCGGACGGTGGCCGGCTACTGGCCGGCGGATGTGGAACGCCTCTCCGGGGTGCCGGTGGCCGACCTGGAGGCCGCCGCCCGGGCCCTGGCCGGCGCGGACCGGGCGATCATCCTCACCGCGCGGGGCGCCGAGCAGCACGCCAAGGGCGTCGACACGGTCACCGCCTTCGTCAACCTGGCGCTCGCCCTGGGTCTGCCCGGTCGTCCCGGCTCCGGCTACGGCTGCCTGACCGGCCAGGGCAACGGGCAGGGCGGCCGGGAACACGGGCAGAAGGCCGACCAGCTCCCCGGGTACCGGCGGATCGACGACCCGGCGGCCCGGGAGCACGTGGCCCGGGTGTGGGGGGTCGACCCGGCGACGCTGCCCGGGCCCGGGGTGCCGGCCTACCAACTGCTCGACGCGCTCGGCACCCCGTCCGGGGCGCGGGCGCTGCTGGTGTTCGGCTCGAACCCGGTGGTCTCCGCGCCCCGCGCGGCCCGGGTCGAGTCCCGGCTGCGCGACCTGGACCTGCTCGTCGTCGCCGACTTCCTCCGCTCGGAGACCGCCGAACTGGCCGACGTGGTGCTGCCGGTGGCGCAGTGGGCCGAGGAGGACGGCACGATGACCAACCTGGAGGGCCGGGTGCTGCGCCGGCGCGCGCTGCGCGAACCGCCCGCCGGCGTCCGTACCGATCTGGAGGTCCTCGCCGCGCTCGCCGCCCGCCTCACCGGTGGCGAACCGTTGCCGACCGACCCGCGCGCGGTGTTCGAGGAACTGCGGCGGGCCTCGGCCGGCGGACCGGCCGACTACGCCGGCGTCACCTGGGACCGGATCGACGCCGACACCGGCGTCTTCTGGCCGTGCCCGGACCCGGACGGGCCGGACCGCCCCCGTCTCTTCGCCGACCGGTTCCCCACCCCGGACGGCCGGGCCCGGTTCCACCCGGTCACCCACCGTCCGGCCGCCGAACCGGTCTGCGCCGAGTACCCGCTGCACTTCACCACCGGCCGGGTGCTCGCGCACTACCAGTCGGGCGCCCAGACCCGGCGGGTGGCGGCGCTGCGCCGGGCCGCGCCCGGCGGGTTCGTCGAGCTGCACCCCGACCTGGCCGCCCGGCTCGGCGTGACCGAGGGGACGCCGGTGCGGGTGGTCTCCCGCCGGGGTGAGCTGCGCGCGCCGGCCCGGCTCAGCCCGGCGATCCGGCCGGACACCGTGTTCGCGCCGTTCCACTGGCCCGGCGCGGCCCGGGCCAACTCGGTCACCAACGACGCGCTCGACCCGGTCTCCGGGATGCCGGAGTTCAAGGTCTGCGCGGTCCGGGTGGAGGCGGCATGACCGGGCGCGTCGTCGTCGTCGGGTACGGCATGGCCGGAGCGCGGCTCGTCGCCGAGCTGCACGCGCGCGGCGGCGACCGGCGGATCACCGTGCTCGGGGCCGAGCCGCACCGGGCGTACAACCGGATTATGCTCGCCACGCTGCTGGCCGGGAAGGTCGACGAGGCGGACGTGGAGCTGGTCGAGGCCGTCGGGCCGGGCGTGGACGTCCGGACCGGCACGCCGGTCGTCGCGATCGACCGGGCCGCCCGGGAGGTACGCACCGGCGACGGCGGCACGCACGGGTACGACCATCTGGTGCTGGCCACCGGCAGCCGGGCCGTGGTGCCGCCGCTGCCCGGGCTCGACCCGCTGCCCGACCGGGTGGTCCCGTTCCGCACGCTTGCCGACTGCCGGCGGATCCTCGCCGCCGCCCGGGGGGCGCGCCGGGCCCTGGTGCTCGGCGGCGGGCTGCTCGGGCTGGAGGCGGCCCGCGGCCTCGCCACCCGGGGCCTCGACGTGACGGTGGTGCACCCGCTCGGGCACCTGATGGACCGGCAGCTCGACCCGGTCGCCGGCACGGTCCTCGCCGGCACGCTCGCCGGACTGGGCGTGCGGGTGCGGCTCGGCGTGCCGGCGACCGGGGTGACCGTCGACGCCTGCGGCGTCCGGCTGCGCCTGGCCGACGGCGAGCCGCTCGCGGCCGACCTGCTGGTCCTCTGCTGCGGCGTACGCCCCGACACCGCGCTGGCCGCCGCCGCCGGGCTCACCGTCGACCGGGGCGTGGTGGTGGACGACCGGATGCGCACCAGCGACCCACGGATCTCGGCGATCGGCGACTGCGCCCAGCACGACGGCACGTTGACCGGCCTGGTCGCGCCGGCCTGGGCGCAGGCCCGGGTGGTGGCGGACGTGCTCACCGGAGCCGACCCGCTGGTCCGTTACCGGCCACGGCCGGTGGTGACCCGGCTCAAGGCGGCCGGCATCGACCTGGCCGCGATGGGCGACGTGACCGGCGCGGGTGACGTGACCGGCACGCCGGTCGCTGTGGAGGAGTTGACGTTCGCCGACCCGGCCCGGGGCACCTACGCCCGGCTGCGGATCCGCGACGAGCGGTTGACCGGGGCGATCCTGCTCGGCGACAACCCGGCGGTCGGCGCCGTGGTGCAGCTGTTCGATCGGGGCGCCCCGGTGCCGGCGGACCGGCGTTCGCTGCTGCTCGGCCGGGCGTTCGGCGTCGCGCCACCCGAGCCGGCCGTCACACCGGCGCTGATGCCGGACGCCGCCACCGTCTGCCGGTGCAACGACGTGACCAAGGGCGCGCTGGTGGCGTGCTGGCGGACCGGCGCGCGGACGGTCGCGGCGTTGTCGGCGGCGACCCGGGCCGGCACCGGCTGCGGTGGCTGCCGGGACGCGGTGGCCGGCATCGCCGGCTGGCTCGCCGGGGTCGACCCACCCACCGACCCGCAGGACCGGAACGGGACCTCCCCAGTCGGCACGGACCGGGGCGGGGCGGAACGAGGCGGGGCGGAACGAGGCGCGGGCGCGGACCGCGCGATGGCGGAGGTGACGCGATGAGCGAGCGGGGCGGCCGGCTGGTGGTGGTCGGCAACGGGATGGTCGGGCAACGCTTCGTGGAGGCGCTGCGGGCCCGCGACGGCGAGGGGCGCTGGCGGGTCACCGTGCTCGCCGAGGAGCGGCGCCCGGCGTACGACCGGGTGCGGCTGTCCGCAGTGTTCGACGGGGTCGACGCGGACGAGTTGAGCCTGCACGCCCCCGACGGCGGGGTGGAGCTGCGGCTGGGCGAGCCGGTCACCGGCATCGACCGGGCACGGCGGGTGGTCACCACGGCGACCGGCGAGCACCCGTACGACGCGCTGGTGCTGGCCACCGGCTCGTCCGCGTTCGTGCCGCCGGTCGAGGGCACCGACCTGCCGGGGGTCTTCGTCTACCGGACGCTCGACGACCTGACCGCGATCCGGGAACGCGCCCGGGGCCGGCGCACCGGCGCGGTGATCGGCGGCGGGCTGCTCGGCCTGGAGGCGGCGAACGCGCTGCGCCTGCTCGGGCTCGCGACAAGTGTGGTCGAGTTCGCGCCCCGGCTGATGCCGGTGCAGGTGGACGAGGCGGGTGGGGCGATGCTCCGCCGGTACGTGGAGGAGTTGGGTGTCACCGCGTACCTCGGGGTGGCCACCACGGCACTGCGGGCCGGGCCGGACGGCACGGTGGCCGCGCTCGCCCTCGCCGACGGCCGCACGGTGGACGCGGACCTGGTCGTGGTGGCGGCCGGGATCCGGCCCCGGGACGAGCTGGCCCGCGCGGCCGGGCTGCCGTTGGGTCCGCGCGGCGGGGTGCTGGTGGACGCGGCCTGCCGGAGCGCCGACGAGCGGATCTGGGCGGTCGGCGAGTGCGCGGCGGTGGACGGCGTCTGCCACGGGCTGGTCGCGCCCGGGTACGCGACCGCCGAGGTGGTCGCCGACCGGCTGCTCGGTGGGGCGGCCACGTTCCCCGGCGCGGACAGCGCGACCAAGCTCAAGCTGCTCGGCGTCGACGTGGCCTCGTTCGGCGACGCGCACGGGAGCACCGCCGGCAGCCTCGACGTGACCTACACCGACCCGGCCACCCGGTCGTACGCGAAGCTGGTCCTCTCCGACGACGCGCGGACGCTGCTCGGCGGCGTGCTGGTCGGGGACGCGAGCGCCTACCCGACGCTGCGGGCCAGCGTCGGCGGGCCGCTGCCCGCTCCCCCGCTGGCGCTGCTCGCCCCGACCGGCGGCCCGGGGGCCGGGGCCGGCGCGTTGCCGGCCGCCGCGCAGGTCTGCTCCTGCAACGCGGTGACCCGGGCCGAGGTGGACGTGGCGATCGCCGGCGGGGCGACCGACGTGCCGGCCCTGAAGGCGTGCACCCGGGCCGGCACGAGCTGCGGCTCCTGCGTGCCGATGCTGAAGCAGCTCCTGGACGCCGCCGGGGTGCGGCAGTCCACCGCGCTCTGCGAGCACTTCGACCTGAGCCGGCAGGAGCTGTTCGACCTGATCCGGGTGCGCGGCATCCGCACGTTCTCCCGGCTCGTCGCCGAGCACGGGCGGGGCAGCGGCTGCGACATCTGCAAGCCGGTGGTGGCCTCGATCCTCGCATCGCTCGGCACCGGCCACGTGCTCGACGGGGAGGCGGCCTCCCTCCAGGACACCAACGACCACTTCCTGGCCAACCTGCAACGCGACGGCAGCTACTCGGTGGTGCCCCGGATCCCCGGCGGGGAGATCACCCCGGAGAAGCTGATCGCGATCGGCGAGGTGGCCCGCGACTTCCAGCTCTACACCAAGATCACCGGTGGGCAGCGGATCGACCTGTTCGGCGCGCGGGTCGACCAGCTCCCGCAGATCTGGCGGCGGCTGGTCGACGCCGGCTTCGAGTCCGGCCACGCGTACGGCAAGGCGCTGCGCACGGTGAAGTCCTGCGTCGGTGACACCTGGTGCCGGTACGGGGTGCAGGACTCGGTCGGGCTGGCGATCGCGCTGGAGCTGCGCTACCGGGGGCTGCGCGCGCCGCACAAGCTGAAGTCGGCGGTCTCCGGCTGCGCCCGGGAGTGCGCCGAGGCGCGGAGCAAGGACTTCGGCGTGATCGCCACCGAGACCGGGTGGAACCTGTACGTCGGCGGCAACGGCGGCTTCCGGCCCCGGCACGCCGACCTGTTCGCCACCGACCTGTCGACCGAAGCGCTGATCACGCTCATCGACAGATTCTTGATGTACTACATCCGCACCGCCGACCGGTTGCAGCGCACCGCCGCCTGGATCGAGGCCATGGACGGCGGGCTCGACCACCTCCGGTCGGTGCTGGTGGACGACACGCTGGGGCTCTGCGCCGACCTCGACGCGGCCATGGCCCGGCACGTCGCCACCTACTCCGACGAGTGGCGGGACGTGCTGGAGGACCCGGCGCGGCTGCGCCGCTTCACCTCGTTCGTCAACGCGCCGGACGTGCCCGACCCGTCCATCACCTTCGCGGTCCAGCGGGGCCAGCCGGTGCCGGCCCACGACGCGCCGCCGGGCCCCGACCGCCGCCGCCAGCCCGTCGTGCTGGGCCTGCCGGAGGTACGGCGATGAGCCCGGCCACGACGACGCTCGACTGGACGCCGGTGTGCCCGCTGGACCGCCTCGACGCGGATCGCGGCGTCGCCGCCCTGGTCGACGGCGTGCAGGTGGCCCTCTTCCGGACCGCCGCCGGGCTGTTCGCGGTGGACAACCTCGACCCGGTCGGCGGCGCGTACGTGATGTCGCGGGGCCTGGTGGGCAGTCGCGGCGGGGTGCCGACGCTCGCCTCTCCCCTGCACAAGCAGGTCTACGACCTCACCACCGGACGTTGCCTGGACCTGCCGGGGGTGGCGCTGCGGCGGCACCGGGCACGCTGCCGGGACGGCCTGGTCGAGGTGCGGCTGCGGCAGGAGGAGTGAATGCGGGACGAACTGGCGGGCTTCACCATCGGGGTCACCGCGGACCGGCGGCGCGACGAACTGGCCGCGCTGTTCCAGCGCCGCGGCGCCCGGGTGGTGCTCGCCCCGGCGCTGCGGATCGTGCCGCTGGCCGACGACAGTGACCTGCGTGAGGCCACCCGAGCCTGCCTGGAGCACCCGCCGGACGTGCTGATGGCCAACACCGGCATCGGGATGCGGGGCTGGCTGGAGGCGGCCGAGGGCTGGGGGCTGGCCGAACCGCTGCACGCCACGCTTGCCCGCGCGTACGTGGTGTCCCGCGGCCCGAAGGCGACCGGGGCGATCCGCGCGGCCGGGTTGCGCGAGCACTGGTCGCCCGCCTCGGAGAGCTGCGACGAGGTGGTCGAGCACCTGGTCCGGCGCGGGGTGGCCGGCCAGGTGGTGGCGTTGCAGCTGCACGGCGACCGGCAGCCGGAGTGCACCGAGGCGCTGGTCGCTGCCGGGGCCACGGTGATCGAGGTGCCGGTCTACCGCTGGGCGCCACCGGCCGACCCGGCGCCGCTGCACCGGCTCATCGACCTGGTCGCCGGGCGGCTGGTCGACGCGGTCACGTTCACCTCCGCCCCCGCCGCCGAGGCGCTGCTGCGGGCCGCCGGGGACCGGACCGAGACGGTGCTTCAGGCGCTGCGTGGCGACGTGCTGGCCGGGTGCGTGGGCACGGTCACCGCCGAGCCGCTGGTGCGGCGCGGGGTGCCGGTGAGCGCGCCGAGCCGGGCCCGGCTCGGCGCGCTGGTCCGCACCATCGTCGAGGAGCTGCCCCGCCGCACGGTCTCGGTGAAGGCGGCCGGGCACCTGCTCACGTTGCGGGGCCACGCCGCGGTGGTGGACGGGGAACTGCGCCAGCTCGCGCCGGCTCCGATGGCCGTGCTGCGGGCGCTGGCGACGTCGCCGGGGAAGGTGTTCTCCCGCACCGCGCTGCTGCGGACGCTGCCGCGCGGGGCGGACGAGCACGCCGTGGAGATGGCGGTGGCCCGGCTGCGGGTGGGGCTGAAGGCGCCCCGGGTGGTGCAGACCGTGGTGAAGCGCGGCTACCGCCTGCGGGTGGACTGAGCCGGCTCAGCCCACCGAGGCCGGGTAGCCGTGCTCGGCCTGGAGCCGGAGCATGGCGTGCTCCACCACGGTCACCAGCACCTGCTTGACCGAGTCCCGCCGCCGGGCGTCGCACATCACCAGCGGCACGTCCGGCGAGATGGCGAGCGCCTCCCGGACCTCCTCCAGCTCGTAGTGCGGCGCGTCGTCGAACCGGTTCAACGCCACCACGTACGGCAGCTTGCGGTTCTCGAAGTAATCCAGCGGCGCGAACGCGTCGGTGATCCGGCGCGTGTCCACCAGCACCGCCGCGCCCACCGCACCGCGGATGATCTCGTCCCACATGAACCAGAAGCGGGTCTGCCCCGGGGTGCCGAACAGATAGAGGATCAGGTCCTCGGCCATGGTGATCCGGCCGAAGTCCATGGCGACCGTGGTGGTCTCCTTGCCCGGCACCTTCGACGGGTCGTCGATGCCCACGCCGGCCGCGGTCATCAACGCCTCGGTGGTCAGCGGCTGGATCTCGGAGATCGCCCCGACCAGGGTGGTCTTGCCCACCCCGAAGCCACCCGCGATCACGATCTTCGCGGAGATGATCTCCCGGCCGCGGTTCGCCCCGTCGGGGTCATAGTTCGCGAAGTCCACTTAGCACCCTTCCAAGCAGGTTCATCCGCGCCGCGAAACCCGTCGCGGGAGCGGCACTGTGTAGCGTCAGCAGGCCCTCGGCCACCATGTCGGCGACCAGCACCCGGGTGACGCCCAGCGGCATCCGGGTGTAAGCGGCGATTTCCGCCAGCGACTGTGCCCGGCCTTCACAGACCGAGGAGATGCGGTACTTGTCGTGCCCGGCGAAGCGCGCCTCGGCGGTCTGGGTGGCCGTGCTCGACAGCACCGCCTCGAGCGCGATGTTCTGCAACGGCTCGGTGCGGCCGCGGGTGACCGCGTACGGTCGCACCAACGCGCCACGCGGATCACGTCGCGGTTCCATCTCGCGATCACCTCCCCTCGTACGGAGCCGGGCCGGCCCCGGATCACCGGTTCGATCAGCCGGTCAGGACCGGACGGCATCCCTCGGCAGCGGCACCAGCGCCTGGCCGACGCGCTCCACCAGCAGCGCCATCTCATAGCCGACCTGGCCGACGTCGCAGCTACGCGCCGCGAGCACGGCCATCGAGGACCCGTCGCTGATGGACATCAGGAAGAGGTATCCGCTGTCCATCTCGATCACCGTCTGCAACACCCCGCCGGCGCTGAACATCCGCGCCGCGCCCTCGGTGAGGCTGACCACGCCCGAGGTGATCGCGGCGAGCTGGTCGGCCCGGTCGCCGGGCAGGTCCCGGGAGGAGGCGAGCAGCAGCCCGTCCGCGGACACCGCCACCACGTGGGCGATACCCGCCACGCTGTCGGCGAAGTTGGTGAGCAACCAACCCATGTCCTGCATGGCCGCAGGCCTGTTCATCGGTTCGTCTCCTTGTTCGAGGTGCTGTTCAGGTCGGTGCCGGCCGTACGGCCCCGCTGGACGCCACGGTGGTAGGCGGAGAGCAGACCCCGTACTTCGTCGGGGGTGCGCCGGCTGCGGTCCCGACCGCTCTTCGGTTCGATCCCGCCGGGCACGAGCTGCGCCTGCGGCACCCGCTTGGGCAGGCCGGAGCGGGTGGTGCCGCCGGTGGTGGGCTCGGCGGCCTGGCTGGCCCGGCTCCACCCGTCGTCGGCCGCGGTCCGCCAGGCGTCCGGGTCGATCGCCGGGGCCGGGGCGGGCTCCGGCGCGGGTGCGGACGGCGCCGGGGTCACCGGCGCCGCCGCGGCGGGCGGGGTGGCCGGGACCGCCGGTGGGCTGTACGCGGGCGGGGTGGTCAGCCCGGACGCCTGGGCACCCGGGGTGCGGGTCGGCAGCGGTGGCCGCACGGCCGCGGCGGGTTGCGCCGGGGCGGGTGGCGGCTCGTCGAACCGGGGCCGGGTGAAGATGGTGGTCTCGTCCTCTCCGTGCGAGCGGAACCAGACCGCCTCCATCTCCCGGAATATCGGCGCCTCGGCCGGGCGGTCCGGTCGGGCCACCACCGGCGCGACCGGGGTGGCCTCGACCGTCGGCGCGGCGGCGAGCGACTGGTAGGCCGGCGGGGCGGCCGGTTCGTTCTCACCGCCCGGCGTCCGCTTGGGCAGCGGGTCGAGAGCGGGGTACGCGACCGTCGGCCCCCCGGCCGACCAGCCCGCCCCCGAGGCCGGGACGGCGGCCGGCGCCGGGGCGGCGGCCGGCGCCGGGGCGGCGGCGACCGGGGCGGCGAACGGAGCCGCGGGCGCCCCGCCGAGCTGCACGGCCGGGGTGTTGTCCCGCACCTCGGCGGGCGCCTGCCAGCGCGCGGGCGGTGGCGTGGTCGTGTTGCGCCACTGCTCGGCCAGGGTTGCGGTGCCGCCCCGGCCGGCGCCGGCCAGCGCGTCGGCCGCGCCGACCTGGCTGAGCGGCGAGGGCTCCACGGCCAGCGGCTGGCGCGGCCGGGCCAGCGGCGCCTGGCCCCGGTTGGCCGGCAGCACCACCGTGGAGTTCGGCAGGGTGACCTGGGCGACAGTGCCGCCCTCGACGTTGCGGCGCAGCTCGACCCGGATCCCGTAGCGGGAGGCGAGCCGGCTGACCACGGCCAGACCCATCAGCCGGAACGCGGCCACGTCGACGGTCGGCGGCGCGGCCAGACGCCGGTTGAGCGAGTCGAGCTGGTCGTCGGTGAGGCCGAGGCCGCGGTCCTCGACCTGGATCAGCACGTAGTCCCGGATCCGCCGGCCGTCGGCCACCACCACGGTGTTCGGCGGCGAGAACCGGGTGGCGTTGTCGAGCAGCTCCGCGACCAGCCGGACCACGTCGTTGACGGCGTGCGCGGCGACCGAGATGTCGGTGTCCACGGTGCCGAACTCGATCCGGTTGTAGAGCTCGACCTCGGACTGGGCGGCGCGCAGCACGTCGACGAGGAGCGCGTCGTCGCGGCGCGGCACGGCCGAGTCGGCGCCGGCCAGGACCAGCAGGTTCTCGTCGTTACGGCGCATCCGGGTGGCCAGGTGGTCCAGCTCGAAGAGCTGCGCGAGGCGCTTCGGGTCCTCCTCGCCGCGCTCGATCGCGTCCAGCTCGCCGATCATGCGATCGACCAGGTTCTGCGATCGGCGGGCCAGGTTGAGGAACATCGCCGAGACGCTGGTCCGCAGCGCGGCCTGCTCGGCCGCGACCCGGACCGCCTCCCGGTGGACCACGTTGAACGCCACCGCCACCTGGCCGACCTCGTCGCGGTTGGTCAGCTTGATCGGGTCGCGCACCTGCTGGACGATCTCGTCCACGCCGCCGTCGCCGATGGCGTTCACGTTCTGCAGCCGGCTCACCGCGTCCGGCAGGTCGTGGTTGGCCACCGAGAGCGCGCCCTCGCGCAGCCGCCGCAGCGAGTCGTTGAGCGAGCGGGCGAGCACCACGGCGAGCGTCACGGCGACGGCCAGGGTGAGCAGCACGAGCAGGCTCTCCACGATGGCCTGCCGGATCACGTCGCTGCGCACCGCGTCGGCGTCGGCGAGCAGCTCGTCCAGGAGCTGGACCTCCGCCCACCGCATCAGGTCGTCGACGGCGCCGACGGCGTCGGAGGTCTGCTTGGCGGTCACCAGCGCGGGCTTGCCGACCGACCGGGACAGGTCGTTGGCGACCCGGTCGGCGAGCTGGACGGCGTCACCGGAGACGGTGCGGTCCACCAGGGCGCGCTGCTGCGGGGTGGCGGCCCGGGAGAAGGACAGCAGCGCCTCCTGCTGGCCGGTCAGCGTGGCCACGAAGGAGGAGAACTGCTCCTCGTCGATGCGACCGCCGCCGGCGAGCGCGGTGAAGGCGACCGCCTCCTCCTCCGCCACCTCGGCCTTGGCGTGAGCGAACGCGGCCACCGCGCGGCGGGCGTCGGCGAGGCTCTCCGCGCCGGGCTGCTGGGCCAGCGCGTCGCCGTAGGCGACCAGGTCGCCGAGGACGATGCCGTAGCGCAGGCTCGCCTCGGACACCGGCATCTGCGTGCGGTCGAGCACCTCCTGGCGGGTGCCGTTCAGCGTCTCCAGGTGGTCGTCGATCACCTGGAGCCGGTCCCGGACCGCCGCCGGCGCGTCGCCGAGCGCGTCGCGCTCCTGCTTGTACGCGGCGATCCGCTCGTCGGTCCGGCGCACCCGCAGGTTGTAGGCGTCCGGCTCCTGCGCCGGGTCGGACAGGAAGACGGCCGCCGCCATCCGCTCCTTGTGCAGGTCCTGGCGGAGCGCCGAGACGTCGACCGAGATCGCGGTGAGGGCGCGGACCTGGTCCGCCTGGTACGCGCCCTGACCCACCGAAATGAGTCGGATAGTTGCCAGTGCAATGACAGCGGCCACCGGAACGACCAGGATGAGGGCCAGCTTGGAACGGATCCGCGCGTCGCGCAGCCGGGGCAGGCGCCGTCGCCGGTTCCGCTGATCGGCGTTGGGGCTCCCGGGCAGGGTCGTAGGTCCGGTGCTCACGACATCGCCTCCGTCGTTTCTTCCACGCGCGACCCGCTGACCCGTGCCTGGTGCAGCGGCCAGCGCCACGCGCGGCACGGCCGCGATTTCATCAGACGTGATCCTTTTTGGGAAGCCGCGGTGAGGCAGGAAACGGTCGGTGTCGACGCAAGCCGCGATCCGGTCACCTAATACCTTCTTTTCTCCAGCGCCCTGAACTGGGGATGTCACTCCAGAGTGGTCGCGCGCATCTGGGCAGTAATTGTCAGTTAACGTTTCGTGTCCCCAACATGTGGGATGAGCGTCCCGAAACGGCATCCCGCCGCCGCGCTTGACCGCAGGGCCCGGCATTGGCAAGGTTTTGCAGGCTTCGCGCACACCGTACGGCACACCTATCCCGATCCTCCACTGAGGACGGACGAGCGGCGGTGGCCGGGCGCCGGCCCACGCCGCACCATGGAGGACTGAGTTGAGCCCCATCCGCTCCGCGCGCATCGCGGCGCTCGCAACGGCCGTGCTGGCCACCACGCTCACCGGCTGCGGGATCGGCGGGGAACCGCAGGACACCAGCCCGATCGTGATCGCCGCCGACCTCGAACTGTCCGGCGCCTCCGCACCCATCGGCAAGGTCTACCAACGGGCCCTGGAACTGAAGGTCGACCAGATGAACGCCTCCGGCGCGCTGGGCGGCCGGAGGATCGAGCTGAGGATCAAGGACAACCGCTCCGACGCCGCCGAGTCCTTGCGCAACATCAACGATTTCAGCGCCGACTCGCAGGTGGGCGCCGTCATCATGGGCAGCTGCAACGAATGCGCCGTCGGCGCGGCCCGCACGATCAACGACAAGCGCATTCCGACCATCGCGCTCGCTTCCGCCGGCGCGGTCACCGAGCCGGTTGACCAGCGTCGATACGTCTTCAAGGTCGCCCCGAATGCGGCCGACAACGCGGCGGCACTCACCACCGAACTCACCCGACGCGGCATCCGCAAGGTGGCGGTGCTGCACAGCGCCGACGGGTACGGCCAGGAAGGGCTCGCCGCGCTGCGCCGGGAATTCGACAAGACCTCGCTGCGGCTGGTCGCCGACGAATCGGTGCGCACCACGGACACCGAGGTGAGCGCGCAGATCGGCAACCTGATCGGCAAGAAGCCGCAGGCACTGATCCTGTGGACCCCCCCGGAGCAGGCGACGCTGGCCGCCACCACCGCCCGGCAGAGCAAGTTCGGCGGGTCGTTCTTCTTCGACGCCTCGGCGGCCGGTGACCTGTTCCTCGGCCCGTCGGCCCGCTCCACCGAGGAGGCCACGCTGATCTTCACCCAGACCATGGTGATCGACGACGTGATCGCCACCACCCCGGCCAAGGCCGCCCGGCGGCAGTGGTTCCAGGACTACACGGCCCGGTGGGGCGGCTACAACGGCTTCTCCTCGTTCGCGGCGGACGCGGTCCAGCTCATCGCCGACGCCGAGCAGCGCACCGGCGGCAAGCCGGGCGAGATCGACCGGGACGCCCTGCGCGAGGTCCTGGAGACGTCGCAGCTCGACGGCCTCTCCGGGCCGATCCGGATGACACCGGACAACCACTCGGGGTTGATGCCGCAGGCTTTGACGACGCTCGTCGCGCGGGGTGGGCGCTGGCGTCTCGCTGGGTAATCACCGTGGGAGTGTGGGCCCCGGCACAACCGGCTCCGGGCGGTCAGGCTTGATCCCTCCGCCGGTTGCGCCGGGGCCCACACCGTCGTGGTCGGCCGTCATCCGGCCGTCACTGCTTTGATCTTGGATGCGACCCGGTCGACCTGATGCTCTCGGTCGACGGGGTGGGTCGAGCTGCCTCGGTCGACATGGGGTTCCCGGTCGTCGGGGCGGGTTGGCCTGTCTCGGTCGGGGACGGGTTCTCGGGGCCGGGTCAGCGGGCGGAGGTGGTGGCTCGGACCCAGGGCAGGGCGACCCGCTCGATCGCGCTGAGCGCCGCGTAGAGCACGATGCTCATCAGCGCCACCAACACGATCGCCGCCCAGGCGGTCGCCGTGTCGCCGACGCCATTGTACTGCAGAATCTGGTAACCCAGGCCGGGCCGGTCCGAATAGAACTCCCCGATCACCGCGCCGATCGCGGCCAGCGGCATGGCCACCTTGAGGCCGACGAAGATCTGCGGCAGCGCGGCCGGCAGGCGCACCTTGCGGAACGACTGCCACCAGGAGGCGTTGAGCGAGCGGCCCAGCTCCGCCAGGTCGGCCGGGGTGGTGGTCAGCCCGGTGGCGGTGGACAGCACGATCGGAAAGAAGCAGAGCAGGAACACCATGGTCAGGATGGGCTTCTGGCCGAAGCCCACGGCCACCACGAGCAGCGGACCGAAAGCGATCTTCGGAACCGCGTTCACCGCCACCAGCAGCGGCGCGAACATCCGCTCCACCCGGGCGGAGGCGGCCAGCGCCATCCCGATCAGCACGCCGACGGCCGCCGAGACCAGGAAGCCGGAGAGGGTCATCCAGGTGGTGATCCCCAGCGCGGGCAGCAGCACGTCGGTGGTGGCGGCCATCGCGCGGGCCACCGCCTGCGGCGGCGGCATCGCGACCGGGTGCACCAGGTGCAGCCCCGACGTGACCAGCCACCAGGCGGCCACCGCGAGGACCAGGCCGAGCGCCGGCAGCCCGACCACGGCGGGGCGTACGGCCCGGTCGCGCCGGGCGGATGCCGCCCGGGTCGGCTCCTCCGGCGCCCCCGGCCGGACCTCGGTCAACTGCGTCAAGTGTCCTCCTTCTCCGGCCGGTCGTCACGACCGTCACGCGCAGGGGTGCGACCCACCGGATGTCCGGCGGGTCGCACCCCCCGTGGCCCGAGCCGACCGTCAGGCCTTCGGCGCCAGGTCGAAGTCGATGATCTGGTCCGGGGTGAGGTTCTGCTTGAGCGCGCCCGCGCCCTGCAGCAGCGCGATGCTCTTGGCCACCCGGCCGCTGTCCAGCGTGCCGATCGCGGTGCCCGAGTTGCTCGAACGGACGTACGCGGCCATGAGCTGCAGCTCGGCGGCGGACGCGGCCGGGTTGGCGGCCGGCACGTTCTTCTTCAGGATCTCGCCGGCCTCGTCCGGGTGCTCCAGCGCATACTCCAGGCCCTTGAGCAGCGCGGCGGTGAACTTCTTCACCATCTCCGGCTTCTCCTTGGCGATCTTGCTGGAGGTGATCAGCGCGTTGCCGTAGAGGTCCTGCATCACGTTGCTGTAGGGCAACACGACAGGCTTCTTCTTGGTCACCACCTCGACCGTGGGCTGACCGACCACGAACTGGCCGATGCCGTCCACCGAACCCGAGCCGAGCATGCCCATCAGGCCCTGTGCCTCACCGTTGACCCAGGTCACCTTCTTCTCGTCGATGCCGGCCAGCCGGGCGTACGTGGGGAAGAGGTTGCGCACGACGGAGGTCGGGGTGTCCGCGAGCTTCTTGCCCTCAAGGTCCTTCGGGGTGGCGATGTTCTTGCCCTCGACCGAGACGATGGCGGCCATGGTGCGCTGCTGGATCGCGGCCACCGCGACGAAGTCCTTTGCCTGGCCGTTGCCGAGCTGCAGGATGCCGCCGGTCAGGTCGATCGGGCCGAAGTCGGCCTGGCCTCCGGTGACGGTCTGGATCACGGAGCCGGTGCCCTGGCCGGGCTTGATGTCGACGTCGAAGCCGGCCTCCTTGAAGAAGCCCTTGTCCTTCGCCACCCAGGCGTAGGAGTCGCGGCCGAAGTTGCCGAACGAGGTGAGGTAGGTCACCTTCTCCAGCGCCGCTCCGCTGCCGCCACTGCCGCTCTCGGACTTGTCCGAGTCGCTGCTGCAGCCGCCCACGAGGGCGAGGGCGGTCGCCAGCGCCGCGGCGGCGACCGTGCGGGTCAACCTTCTCATCAGTGCACCATGTCCTTTCCGACCAGGAGATCTTCGCCGGTCGGGTCGTGGGGTCCGACGGGGTCGGCAGGAGGGTCGGCCGACTGGACCGTCGTGAGGGGACTCTTCGCGCGCAACAGAGTACGAGAAGGCTGATGACGCGCCGCAACCGTACGGGTTGCGGAACGGAAACGAAGTGGGGTGACGGGTAGCGGACTGACGTCCACCCCGGACGGTGCTATAAGCAGCATCCCCGCTACGCTAGCCCGGCTCGCATTCGAGGCGACGTGGGAAGGGAGCCGGCGGGGAGATGATCCGACTGTCCGGGGTGTCCCGCACCTTCGACGGCCGCTCGGGGCGGGTGGAGGCGCTGCGCGGCATCGACCTCGACGTCGCCGAGGGCGAGTTCGTCGCCGTCCTCGGCCGATCCGGCTGCGGCAAGTCCACCCTGCTGCGCATGATCGCCGGCCTGCTGCCGGCCACCGCCGGCGAGATCACCGTCGCCGGCACGCCGATCACCAGGCCGCGCCAGGACGTCGCGATGCTGTTCCAGCGCCCGGCGCTGCTGCCCTGGCGTTCGGTCCTCGACAACGTCCTGCTCCCGGTGGAGATCTTCGGCTGGCGCCGGGCGAAGCACCGCGACCGCGCCCGCGAACTGTTGGAGATGACCGGGCTCGGCGGCTTCGAGAAGCGCCTCCCGCACGAGCTGTCCGGCGGCATGCAGCAGCGGGTCTCGCTGTGCCGCTCACTGATCGGCTCGCCCCGGGTGATGCTCATGGACGAGCCGTTCTCCGCGCTCGACGCGCTCACCCGCGAGGAACTCTCCGGCGAGTTGCAGCGGGTGCACATGGACACGAAGGCCACGATCGTCTTCGTCACCCACTCGATCGACGAGGCGGTGCTGCTGGCCGACCGGGTGGTCGTGCTCAGCCCCCGCCCCGGCCGGATCCGTGAGGTGGTCGAGGTGGCCGTGCCCCGGCCCCGCACCCTGGGCCGGCACGCGCACCTGGCCGACGTCGCCCGGATCAGCGCCGAGCTGCACGAACTGCTGATGGAGCGGGGCGCCCCGGGCGTGCCCGCGCCGGACGAGACGACGCCGCGGGCCGCGGCGGCGGGAGGACGGTGAGCATGCGGGTCTCGGTCTTCACCGAACCCCACCGCGGCGCGGACTACGACGACCAGCTCCGGTTCGCCCGGCTGGTCGAGGAGACCGGCTTCGAGGGCTTCTTCCGCGCCGACCACTACCGGGCGATGGGGGACGAGCCGGCGCTGCCCGGGCCGACCGACGCCTGGTTGACGCTCGCCGCGCTGGCCCGGGAGACGTCCCGGATCCGGCTCGGCACGCTCGTCACCTCCGCCACGTTCCGGCTCCCCGGGCCGCTGGCCGTCATGGTCGCCCAGGTCGACCGGATGAGCGGCGGCCGGGTGGAGCTGGGCATCGGCGCCGGCTGGTTCGAACGCGAGCACACCGCGTACGGCATCCCGTTCCCGCCGGTCAGCGAGCGGTTCGACCGGCTGGCCGAGCAGTTGGAGATCGCCACCGGGCTCTGGCGCACCCCGGACGGGGAGACGTACAGCTACAGCGGAGAGCACTACCGGCTGGTCGACGCGCCCGCGTTGCCCAAGCCGGTGCAGCAGCCCGGCCCGCCGGTGATCGTCGGCGGACGGGGCCCGAAGCGCACCCCCGAACTGGCCGCCCGGTACGCCGACGAGTTCAACATGCCGTTCAAGAGCGTCGCCGAGACGGCCGCCGCGTACGAGCGGGTCCGCGAGGCGTGTGACCGCACCGGGCGGGACGCCTCCGGGCGCGCGCCGCTGACCCTCTCCGCCGGGATCGTGGTGGCGATCGGCCGCACCGACGCCGAGGCGCACCGGCGGGCCGCCCCGTTGCACGTCACCAGCGCGCTCCCGCCGGAGGACCCGGTGGTCGGTTCCCCCGCCCAGCTCGTCGACCGGCTCGGTGAGTTCGCCGCGGTCGGGACGACCCGGGTGCACCTGCGGCTGATCGACTTCGACGACCTCGACCACGTGGAGCTGATCGCCGCCGAGGTGCTCCCCCAACTGGACGGAACGCGATGAGCGAACTCTCCACCGAACTCGAACTCGGCCCGGTGGGCCAGGAGATCGTCTACGAGAACGACCGGGTCCGGGTCTGGCACATCCGGCTGGAGCCGGGTGAACGGCAGCCGCTGCACCGGCACGACCACCCGTATCTGGTGGTGGCGGTCCAGGGCGCGAAGAACGTGGTGCAGACGATCGACGGCACCACGATCGACGCCGACGAGCCCACCGGCGGGGTGGTCTACCGCGACCCGGGCGCGGTGCACATGCTGACCAACGTCGGCGACACCACATACCTCGCCCGTCTGGTCGAGTTGAAGTAGCCACGCCGGCGCGGTTCGCCGCGCCGCGCGGTGGCAAGGTGGCGAACCACCCCACCGGGCCGTAACGTGCCCGACATGGCCTTTCGGACGTGGGGCAGGCTGCTGCTCACGGCGCTCGGGGTGAGTGTGCTGGCCGGTGCCGGCCAGTTGGGCATCGCGTACGGCTTCGGCGTCGTCCGCCTCGACGGCGCGTTCGTCGACGGTTCGGTCAACCGGTGGCCCGCCCAGCTCGGCTGGGTCGCCTGGTTCGCCGCGGTCGCCACCGTCGCCGGGGCCGTCCTCACCGAACGCTTCGCCCGCCGCGACGACCGTCCCGGCGGCACCACGGAGCTGCTCTCCATCGCCGGCGTCAGCGCGCTGGGCGCGGTCGTGGTCGCCCCGCTCTGCATGCAACCGGCCCGCGCCGCCGAGCTGGGTGGCTCCGCCGACCCGGTGTGGGCGGCCGGCATCTGCGCCGTGCTGGGCGCGGTGGTGGGGGCGGGCGCGGCGATCGCCGTGCTGCTCAAGCCACCGTTCGGCTGGGGCGTCGCGCTCACCGCCGCGATCGTCTGGCTGTTGGCGCTGCTCTCCGTCGCCCCCGGGATCGTCGCCAACCGACCGCTGGCCACCGTGCGGCTCGGCGTCCTCGAACCGTCCTGGCTCGACGCCGGGGCGGCGCAACGCCTGGCCATGCTGCTGCTGCCCACGCTGGCGCTGCTCGCGGGTGGCGCGCTCGGCGTGCTGGCCCGCCGGGCCGGGCACCCGCCGCTGGTCGGCGGCGCGACCGGCGCGGCCGGGCCGGTGCTGGTGGCCTTCGCCTACCTGACCGCGGGTCCGGGCACGTCGAGCGACCGCTACCAGTTGGCGCCCTACTACGGCGCTTTGATCGCGATCGTCGCCGGGGCGCTCGGCTCGACCGCCACCACGGTGCTCCCCCGGCCCGCCACCGCAGCCGAGGCCGTCGACCCCACCGACATCCTCGCGCCGCTGCCGACCGACGTGCCGCTGCCGGCCAGCGCGCCGCCGCCGGCCGGCACGCCCGCCCCGGCCACGACGACGCCGGCGACGGCCGGCGCTCCGGCCCCCGCGCACTGGGACTGGCCGGAGGCCGGGGGGTCCGCCGGCGCCCCGCACGTCGGCCCGGGACCGGCCGACCCGCCCGCGCGTCCGGCGGTGGCGTGGGACGGCGAGGCTCCGGCGCACGGCTCACCGATGCCCGGTCTGCTGCCGCCGGGCCGGCGGACCTCCGCCATCGACGTCCTCGCCGCCGGTCGCCCGGACCCGCGGCCAAGGGCCGGCGCGGTTCCACCCGGCCACGACACGCCCGGCCCGGGGATCGCCGCCGGGCCGGCGGCAGCCGGCGCCGAACCGCCGGTCGACGCCGCCCCGCCGGCGACCGACGCCGTCATGGCGGCGACCAGCACCGCAGGGTCGACGGGCGACGCCGTCGAGGCGGCGCCGGGCACCGCAGGGTCGACCGGCGACGCCGTCGCACCGGCCACCGATGCCGCCGGGCCGGTGGGTGCCACCACCGGGCCGGGCAGGGAACTCGACGACACCGGGCGGCTGCCGCACGCGGGAGACCACGTCACCGGCGACTCGCCGCCTCACGCGGCGGCGGCGACGGACGCCGCGGCCGGCGAGCCGACCGGAACCGGCCGCTCCGGGCGCACCGTCGCCCCGCGCCCCGCCCGGACCGACGCCGACCCGACGCCCGCGCCCCGGCGCGACACCGCCCCGGCGCCCGCCGAGGCCACCGATTCCGGCGCGTCCGCCCCGGGCGGCGCCTCCGCCTCCGACCCGGACGGCACCGACGATCCGGACGGCACCGACGATCCGGCCGGGCCACGGACCGGGCGGCCCGCCGGTGGCCGGCGGAGCTTCTTCTTCGACCCGGAGCCGGCCGACCGGCCCGCCACGTCGCCCCGGCCGCGATTCCCCATCTTCGACGACGTCACCGAACGGCCGGGCGACGTGCGACCGGCCTGGCCGATCACGCCGGCGCCGGGCCTGCCGACGCGACCGCGTGACGCCGCCGCGCCGGGCCAGCCGGCCACCGGTCGGGGCGGCGACGACCCGTCCGCCCGGGCCGAACCGACGCCCCGCCCCCGGCACCAGGGCCTGCCCGAACCCGGCCGGAGCGCCGGGTGGGACGCGCTCGCCACCAACGCCCGCCCCGCCGGGCTGGCGGCATCCCGGGTGCCCGGGCCGGACCGGGCCACCGACGCCGGGCCGGGCGCGGGCGCACCGGCCCAGGCCGCACCGGGCGCTGCGGGAATCGACCCGGAGACGGCCCGGGGGCGGCACGCCGGAGCGGACGACGCCGAGCCAGCCGCCGGGAAGTCGAAGGCCCGGCGTGGCCTGTTCCGGCGCAACCGGGCCAAGGACGAGCCGGCACCGGCCGAGGAGACGGCCGGGCCGACCGCCACCGGCGACGACGAGTACGTCGACTGGGTCGCCGGTCTCGCCGCGGACGACAACGCCGACGACGCCCGGTCGCTGCGCACCGGCCGGCATCACCGCGACTGACCGGCCCGGGGTCGAGCCGGTCGACGGCCCGGCCCCGGGGCAGCTCAGGCCAGCGGCAGGTAGACCCGGGAGCCGGCGGCGACGAACTCCTCGGACTTGCCGCGCATGCCCCGCGCCGCATAGTCCTTCAGCTCCTGGGTGATCTTCATGGAGCAGAACTTCGGCCCGCACATCGAGCAGAAGTGCGCGGTCTTCGCCGGCTCGGCCGGCAGCGTCGCGTCGTGGTACGCCCGCGCCGTCTCCGGGTCCAGCGCCAGGTTGAACTGGTCTTCCCAGCGGAACTCGAACCGGGCCTTGGACAGCGCGTCGTCCCACGCCTGCGCGCCCGGGTGGCCCTTGGCCAGGTCGGCGGCGTGCGCGGCGATCTTGTAGGCGATCACGCCGGCCTTGACGTCGTCCCGGTTGGGCAGCCCGAGGTGCTCCTTCGGGGTGACGTAGCAGAGCATCGCGGTGCCGAACATGCCGATCATGGCGGCCCCGATCGCGGAGGTGATGTGGTCGTAGGCGGGCGCGATGTCGGTGGTCAGCGGCCCGAGGGTGTAGAACGGCGCCTCGTGGCACCACTCCTGCTGGCGGTCGACGTTCTCCTTGATCTTGTGCATCGGCACGTGCCCCGGACCCTCGATCATCACCTGCACGTCGTACTCCCAGGCGATCCTGGTCAGCTCGCCGAGCGTGCGCAGCTCGGCGAACTGCGCCTCGTCGTTGGCGTCCGCGATCGAGCCGGGGCGCAGCCCGTCACCGAGGGAGAACGTCACGTCGTACTTCGCGAGCAGCGAACACAGCTCGGCGAAGTGGGTGTAGAGGAAGTTCTCCTCGTGGTGCGCCAGGCACCAGGCCGCCATGATCGAACCGCCCCGGGAGACGATGCCGGTCACCCGGTCCACCGCCAGCGGCACGTACGGCAGCAGCACGCCGGCGTGCACCGTCATGTAGTCGACGCCCTGCTCCGCCTGCTCGATCACCGTCTCGCGGAACACCTCCCAGCTCAACTTCACCGGGTCGCCGCCGACGGACTCCAACGCCTGGTAGATCGGCACGGTGCCGATCGGCACCGGCGCGTTGCGCACGATCGCCTCGCGGGTCTCGTGGATCCGCTTCCCGGTGGACAGGTCCATCACGGTGTCCGCGCCCCACCGGGTGGCCCAGGTCAGCTTCTCCACCTCGTCGGCCACCGACGACGTCACCGCCGAGGTGCCGATGTTGGCGTTGACCTTGACCAGGAACGCCTTGCCGATGATCGCCGGTTCGCACTCCGGATGGTTGACGTTGAGCGGCAGCACCGCCCGCCCGGCCGCGATCTCGTCCCGGACGAACTCCGGCGTCACCCCCTCCCGGATCGCCACGAACTCCATCTCCGGCGTGACGGTCCCGGCCCGCGCGTACGCGAGCTGGGTCGGCCGCTTGCCGTCCGCCCCGGCCAGCGGCGTGCCGGCGCCCCGGACCGGCGCGACGTCACCCCGCTCGGCGATCCACGGCCCGCGCAGCGCGGGCAGCCCCACCTGCGGGTCGGAGCCGGGACCGGAGGTGTCGTAGAGCCGCACCGGCGGGTTGTCCCCGGTCAGCGTCACCTCGGCGAACGGCACCCGGACGTCCGGCCGGGCCCCTTCCACGTACACCTTGCGACGTGCCTGCATGACAGCCTCCCTGTCGGTCAAGCGGACCAGCCGAAGTGGTCCAGCGGGCCGTGTCCCGCGCCCAACGCCCAACTCCGCGCGCCGGTGAGCGCGCGGGTCACGTACTCCTTGGCGGCGGCCACCGCGACCGGCGCGGCGTCACCGGCGGCCAGCCGGACCGCGACGGCCGCCGCGAACGAACAGCCGGTGCCGTGGTGGTGTCGCGTCGCGACCCGGGGCGCGCGCAGCAGCCGCGTCGTCCCGCCGCCGGTCAGCACGTCCACCGACTCGCCGGCCGCGTCCACGTCGCCGCCGGTCACCACCACGAACGCCGGGCCGCGCGCGGCCAGCGCCTCGGCCGCGGCGACCATCTCCTCGACGGTGCCCACCCGGCGTCCGGTGAGGGCCGCGGCCTCCGCGCAGTTCGGCGTCGCCACCTCGGCGTACGGCAGCAGCCGCTCGACCGCGTCGACCACGCCGAGCCGGTGCCCGCTGGTGGCGACCAGCACCGGGTCGACGACCAGGTGGGGCAGCCGGCCGCCGCGGGCCGCCTCGGCCACCGCGTCGGCGACCGCCGGGGTGCCCAGCATCCCGGTCTTCACGGCTCGGACGTCGAAGTCGCCGAGCACGCTGTCGAGCTGGTCGCGGACGGTCTGCGGGGGTAACGGCAGGACCGCGTCCACCCCCCGGGTGTTCTGTGCGGTGACGGCCGTGAGCACGCTGGTCCCGTACGCCCCGAGCGCGGCGAACGTCTTGAGGTCGGCCTGGATGCCGGCGCCCGCCCCCGAGTCGGAGCCGGCGATGGTGAGGACTGTCGTCGGCGTCACTGCTCTTCTCTCCTGGTTGCGGTGGCCGCCTCCTGAAAGGCGCTGCCCAGCGTGGCGGCGGCTTCCTTCGGGTCGCCGGCACGCATGATCGCGCCCAGCACTGCTACTCCGCTGGCGCCCGCCCTCACGCATGCGCTGATGTGGGCCGGGGTCGCGATGCCGCCGAGGGCGAGCACCGGCACGGGGCTGGCCTTCGCCAGGGCGGCGAGTCCGGCCGGCCGTAGCGCCGGGCCGTAGCCGGGCTTTGTGCGGGTCTCGTAGACCGGCGACAGCGTCACGTAGTGCTCGGTCGTGAGCCGGGCCAGCTCGGCGGTGTCGTGGCAGGAGCGACCGACCAGTCCGGCGGCGGGTGGCGGGTACGGTCCGGCGGCGGGCAGGTGCACCGCGTCCCCGTCGAGCGGATCGGGCCCGGCCACGACGAGCGTGCCGTCCACGTCGGCGAGGATCGCGCGCAACTCGACGGCGAGCGCGAGGCGCTCGGCGCGGGGCAGGTCCTTCTCCCGCAGCACCACCCACCGCACTCCCCCACCGACGGCACCCGCCACCACCTCGACGAGCGCCCCCTGGACAGCGCGTCGGTCGGTGAGCACCACGACCCCGGTCGGGCCGGCGTAGACCTTGGTACGTGGCCGCTGCTCGGAGGGCGCCCCCGTACCACGATCGCCGGGAGCGGTGACACCGGCGGCGGTCACAGGGCCGGTCGGCCTTCGTCGGGGGTGGACGGGAGGGCGTGGTCACGGCGGGGGATGCGGCCCGCGCCGTGGGCAAGGCGGCCGGCCTCGACCGCGTGCCGCATGGCGGTGGCCATCGCCACCGGGTCGGCGGCCCGGGTCACGGCGCTGGCCAGCAGCACCGCGTCGCAGCCCAGCTCCATCGCGAGCGCGGCGTCGGAGGCGGTGCCGACGCCGGCGTCGAGGATCACCGGCACGTCCACCGCCTGCCGGATCAGCCGGATGTGGTGCGGGTTGCCGATGCCCAGGCCGGAGCCGATCGGCGAACCGGCCGGCATCACCGCCGCGCAGCCCACGTCGGCCAGTCGCCGGGCCAGCACCGGATCGTCCGAGGTGTACGGCAGCACGGTGAACCCGTCGGCGACCAGGTCCTCGGCGGCGCGCAGCAGCTCCACCCCGTCGGGCAGCAGCGTGCGCTCGTCGCCGATCACCTCCAGCTTCACCCAGTCGGTGTCGAACGCCTCCCGGGCCAGGTGCGCCGTCTTCACCGCCTCCACCGCGGTCCGGCAGCCGGCCGTGTTCGGCAACAGCCGCACCCCGCAGCGCTCCAGCAGGTCGAGCAGCCCACCCGTGCCGCCCGGGGCGGTGTCCACCCGGCGCAGCGCCAGGGTCACCAGCTCGGTGCCGGAGGCACGGATCGCCGCCTCCAGCACGTGCAGGTTGGCCGCGCCGCCGGTGCCGAGGACGAGCCGGGAGCCGAACGCGACCCCGCCGATCTCCAAGGTCATCCCGCTCACCCGCCCTGCGCCGCGCTGAGCACCTCGACGCGGTCGCCGTCGCGCAGCACGCCTGCCGACCAGCCGCCGCGCGGCACCACCTCGCCGTTGACCGCGACCGCGAGGCCGCGCCGCTGCCCGGTGACCGCGCGGACCACGTCGGCCACCGTGGCGCCGTCGGGCAGCGTCCGTCCCGTGCCGTTGACGATCAGTTCCACAGGGGCTCCTTCGGAAACCGGTCCGGGGTGAAGGGGGCGAGCGCCGGGTCCGGCTCGCCGGTGACGATCAGATCGGTGAGCAGGTCGGCGGTGACCGGGGTCAGCACGATGCCGTGCCGGTGGTGCCCGGTGGCGGCGAGCACGCCGGGCCGGCCGGGCAGCGCCCCGAGGACCGGCGCGTTGTCGGGGGTGCCCGGGCGCAGCCCGGCCGCCGCCTCGACGAGTTCGTACTCGGTCAGCTCCGGCACCAGCTCCACGGCGGCGCGGAGCAGCCGCAGCACGCCGTCGGCGGTGACCTCGGTGTCCGCGCGTTCCTCGACGGTCGCCCCGACGACCACCTCGCCGCTGTCCCGGGGCACCAGGTAGACCGGCTCGCCGTCGGCGTACCCCCGGATCACGTGCCGGAAGCCCGGCGGGCCGCCACCGGGCGCGCGGAGCCGGAGCACCTGCCCCTTCACCGGCCGCACCGGCAGCCCGGTCAGCGCCGCCGCGCCGCAGCCGGCCGCGACCACCATGACCCGGGCGTCCACCTCGGACAGCGCGCCGACCCGCGCCGGCCGGAACACCACGCCGGCCCGCTCGGCCGCGACGCGCAGCGCGGTGACCAGCCGGCGCGGGTCGACCTGGTGGTCGCCGGGCGCGACCGCGCCGCCGCGCACCCGGGTCGCCAGCGCCGGCTCGCGGTCGCGCAGCGCCGACGGGCGCAGCGGCGTGATCGGCAGCCCCAACCCCCGCTGGTACGACCACAGCCGCCCCGCCTCGGCCAGGTCGTCGGCGGTGAGCCCGACCACGAGCGTGCCCTCGGTGCGATAGCCCAGGTCGACGCCGCTCGCCCCGGCCAGCTCGGCGGCGAAGCCGGGCCAGCGGGCGGCGGAGTCGACGAGCAGCGCGGTCAGTTCCCGCTCACCGAAGTACGCCTCGGCGACCGGGGCGAGCATGCCGGCGGCGACCTGCGACGCCCCCGACCCGGGCCGGTCGTCGTGCACCGCCACGCGCAGCCCGCGCTGCGCGCACCGCCACGCGATGGCCAGCCCCACCGGCCCCGCCCCCACCACCCCCACCTCGGTAAGGAGGGGCCCCCTGTTAACGCCTCCGGTAGAGGAGGGGCCCCCTGTTAACACGTCAGCGCACCGAGCAGCTCGGCGGTGGCGTGTGCGGGATCGGCCGCACCGCTGAGCGCGCCGACCACCGCCACCCCGTACGCCCCGGCGGCCCGCAGCGCCGGCACCGACCCGGCGGTCACCCCGCCGATGGCGATCACCGGCACGCTCACCGCCCCGGCGACGGCGCGTACCCCCGCCGGGCCGATCGGCGCGGGCAGGCCGGACTTCGTGGTGGTGGCGTGGCACGGGCCCACGCCCAGGTAGGTCGCCCCGGCGGCGACCGCCGCGCGAGCGGTGCCCGGCTCCCGGGCGGTCGCACCGAGCACCGCGGCGGCGCCGAGCACCCGCCGCGCGGCGGCCACCGGCAGGTCGTCCGCCCCGACGTGCCCACCGGCCGCGCCCACCGCGAGCGCCACGTGCAGCCGGTCGTTGACCAGGCAGCGCGCCCCGTACGGCCGGCACGCCTCGACCACCCGCCGGGCCAGCTCGTACGCCTGCCGGTCGGTGGCGTCGTCGGCCACCCGCACCTGCACGACGAGTTCGGCGCGGGCCACCGGCAGCGCGGCACGCAGCACGCCGAGCGGGTCCCGCCCCGGCCGGGTGTCGGTGATGAGATGCAGTCGTCCCAGGGACGGCACGGCAACGCTCCTCCCTGCGCCGGCATTACCCGGATCAGGTTCGACGGTCGGGGGCTGTCAGCCCCCCTCTCAGCCCGGTCCGCACCGGGCTCCCGTGGGTCACTTGCGGCCTACCGTACGACGCGCCCCCGGCCGTACGGAAGACCAGGTGACGTTTTTCCCAGGACCACGCCACCCGGCGGATCGGGGCGGCGGGTGGGCGTCGCATCACGACACGCTGTCCGGGTGGCCATCTCCGCTCGTGTCCCGCAGCGCCTTTCCCACCTGCCGTTCCGGGGCAGCCGCGCGGTCGCCGCCGGGCTCCTGACCCGCACGATGCTGCGCGGTCCCACGTGGCTGCGGCTGCTACCTGACGTGTACGTGCACCGGGACGCGCACCGCGCCGACGACCACCGGACATGGTGCGAAGCGGTCGCGTTGCGGTTGCCGCCGGACGCGACGCTGGCCGGCCGCAGCGCGGCCTGGCTGTTCGGTGTCGACCTGCTCACCCCGGGCGACCCGGTGACCGCGCTCCTGCCCACCACCTCCCGTCTGCGCCCGCATCCCCGGATGTCGCTCGTGCGGTCACCGCTGCCCGAGGAGGATCGCACCCGCTTCGCCGGGCTGCCGGTCACCACCGCGCTGCGTACCGCGTTCGACCTGGGTCGGCACGGCTCCCGCGTCGAGGCCCTGGTCGCCGTGGACGCGCTGCTGCGCCGCCGGGTGGTGGAGCTGCCCGCCCTGCGCGACTACGCCGCGGCACGCGCCCGCTGGCCGGGCTCGCCCCTGATACGCGAGGTGCTGGCGCTCGCCGAGCCACTGAGCGAGTCCCCGATGGAGACGAGGCTCCGACTGCTCCTCCTCGACGCCGGTCTCGGCCCGCTGACCGCCCAGCACGAGGTGCGCCACGGCGGGCGCTTCGTGGCCCGGGTCGACCTGGCCTGGCCGGCGCTGCGCATCGCGGTCGAGTACGACGGAGACCACCATCGGGAGCGGGCACACTTCCGGCGGGACGTGGCCCGGCTCAACGCGCTCCGCTCGGCCGGCTGGATCGTCCTCCGGTTCACCGCCGCCGACGTGCTGCGCCATCCGGAGGCGACGGTCGCGTTGGTCCGCCAGGCCCTCGCGGAACGCCACGCCGCCACCCCGACGCGCTGACGCATACCGGTCACGCTGACGCACGCCTCGTCCTGCTCCGCCCCGCTGACGCGCGTGCCGCTCACGCGCACCCGCCGCGCTGAGCCGGGCACACCGCTCAGGCCGGCACACCGCTCAGGCCGGCACGCCGCGCTGAGGCGCGCACGCCGCTCAGGCTGGCACTCCGCGCTGAGGCGGGCACGCCGCTCAGGCCGGCACACCGCTCAGGCCGGCACGCCGCTCAGGCCGGCACACCGCTCAGGCGCGCGCTGCACGCCCCGGATGCGACGGACCGGGCGTGCCGCCGCGCCCAGGTGCCCCCTGGAACGCCACGGGTGTCAAACCCGCCCGCAGACACCCATACCGTTCCACTCATCGACGCCATCGACGTGGAGTGGAACGCTGTGGGTGTCTCACCGCCCTTTTGACACCCACAGCGTTCCACTCGTCGCGAGTGCTGTCTGCGGGTGGAACGGTATGGGTGTCTCGGGTGCGGATGGGCCTGAGGGCGGTCAGGCGAGGGCGAGGGCGAGCAGCACCACGGCGAGCAGCGCGAGGCACGGCACGACGAAGGCGAGCAGCGCGGCACACGGCGACGCACAGCACCCGCCAACGCGCGGCACGCGAGTGACGCAACCAACGTCCACGCCCACCTGAGCGCGTAGCAGCGCACCGCGCGCGGCAACGCGCGGCCGGGCAACCGGCAGAGGGCGTAGGCGGGCGGCGGGGGCGGCTAGAGGATGGCGTCGAGGGCGTCCTGGTCCTCGTCGGTGGGCTGCCAGGTGCCGGCCTCGGCGTTGGCGCGTACCTGCTCGGGCGTGGTCGCCCCGGCGATCACCGAGGTCACCGCGGGCCGGGCGGCGAGTCCGCCGATGGCCACCTGGAGCAGGGTCACCCCGCGCTCGGCCGCGTACGCCTCGATCGCTTCGATGGTGTCCCAGCGCGCCGCGGCCAGCCGCTCGGCGTACCGGCCGCCGCCGGCGAGCCGGCTGCCCGCCGGTGGCTGCTGCCCGCGCTTGTACTTGCCGGTGAGCAGCCCGTTGGCGAGCGGGAAGAACGGCAGCATGCCGAGGCCGAACCGCTCGCAGGCGGGGATCACCTCGTCCTCCACGCCGCGTTCCAGCAGCGAGTAGTGGTTCTGCGCGGAGATGAACCGGGTGCGGCCCTGCGACGACGCTGTCCAGTCGGCGTCGGCGATCTGCCAGCCGGCGAAGTTGGAGTTGCCGAGGTAGCGCACCTTGCCGGCGGTCACCAGGTCGTCGAGCGCGGCGAGCGTCTCGTCGATCGGGGTGCCGGGGTCGGGCTCGTGCATCTGGTAGAGGTCGATGTGGTCGGTGTCGAGCCGGCGCAGCGACGCCTCGACGGCGCGGGCGATGTAGCGCCGGGCGCCCCGGGCACCGTGGTCCGGCCCGTTCGCGCCGTTCATGTCCATGCCGAACTTCGTGGCGACCACCACGTCCTCGCGGCGGCCCTTGAGCGCCTGACCGAGCAGTTCCTCGGAGCCGCCCTGGGGTTCGCCGTAGATGTCGGCGGTGTC
Source organism: Micromonospora sp. NPDC050980 (assembly GCF_040653835.1). Taxonomy (NCBI): domain Bacteria; kingdom Bacillati; phylum Actinomycetota; class Actinomycetes; order Micromonosporales; family Micromonosporaceae; genus Micromonospora; species Micromonospora sp. NPDC050980. Next base: position 332,752 of record NZ_JBFAGS010000001.1, read on the forward strand.
GAAGAAGTTGATCCCGGCGTCCAGCGCGGCGTCCACCACCGCGCGGGTGCCGTCGCTGTCGAGTTTGCGGCCGAAGTTGTTGCAGCCGATGCCGACCACGGACACCACGAGCCCGGAGTCGCCCAGCCGGCGATAGGTCATCTCACTCACGAGATCCACCCTATGCCCGCCGCCGTGCCGCCACCGGGCGAGCGCCGGGCAACCACCACCGGCGGCTCAGCCGAGCGCCTCCTCCCCGGCGTACGCGTGCAAGTAGCACCCGAGCGGGTGCCCGGCCTGCACCGTCACGGTGTAGCGGCCGGCCCGGCACTCCGCCCAGACCCGGTGCACCCGGTCCACGTCCCGGTGGATCCAGTCCACCATTACCCCGCCGACGCGCAGAGCCCCATGTGGCCACCTCCTCGTCGATCACCCGACGTCCCACACCGGCTGCGGCGTCTCCACCACCTCCCCGTCACTCCGGAACAGAACGAACCGGTCGAAGGTGCGGGTGAACCACCGGTCGTGGGTGACCGCGATCACCGTGCCGTCGAACGCCCCCAGGCCGGCTTCAAGCGCCTCGGCGGAGGCCAGGTCGAGGTTGTCGGTCGGTTCGTCGAGCAGCAGCAGCGTGGCCCCGGACAGCTCCAGCAGCAGCACCAGGAAGCGCGCCTGCTGGCCGCCGGAGAGCGTGCCGAACCGCTGGTCGCCCTGGCCGGCCAGCTCGTAGCGGGACAGCACCCCCATGGCCGCGTGCCGGTCCATGCCGGCCCGGTGCTCGTCGCCCCGCCACAGGATCTCGACGAGCGTCCGCTCCGTCAGCTCCGGCCGGTCGTGGGTCTGCGAGAAGTGCCCGGGCCGGACCCGGGCGCCGAGCCGGACCACACCGGCGTGCGCGACCGGGGTGAGCGCGGCGACGCCGTCGACCGGGGTGTTGCCCGGTTCCGGGTCGGTGCCGCCGCGCGCCAGCAGGCGCAGGAAGTGGGATTTGCCGGTGCCGTTCGCGCCGAGCACCGCGACCCGGTCGCCGTACCAGATCTCCAGGTCGAAGGGGTAGGTCAGGCCGTCCAGCTCGAGCTGCTCGGCGATCACCGCGCGCTTGCCGGTCCGCCCGCCGGTCAGGCGCATCCGGATGTCCTGGTCCTTCGGGGGTACGGGCGGCGGCCCGGCCTCCTCGAACTTGCGCAGCCGGGTCTGCGCGGCCTGGTAGCGGGAGGCCAGCCCGTCGTTGTACGCGGCCTTCTGCTTGTACATCAGCATCAGCTCGCGCAGCTTCTGGTGTTCCTCGTCCCAGCGCCGGCGCAGCTCGTCGAGGCGGGCGTGCCGGGCCACCCGCGCCTCGTGCCAGCTCGCGAAGCCGCCCGGGTGCACCCACGCGCTGCCGCCTTCCACGGCCACCACCCGGTCGGCGGTCTGGGCCAGCAGCTCCCGGTCGTGCGAGACGTAGAGCACCGACTTGCCGGACTCGCGCAGCCGCGCCTCCAGCCAGCGCTTGCCGGGCACGTCGAGGAAGTTGTCCGGCTCGTCGAGCAGCAGCACCTCGTCCGGGCCGCGGAGCAGCAGTTCCAACGCGAAGCGCTTCTGCTGGCCGCCGGAGAGGGTGCGCACCGGCCGGTCCCGGGCGGTGTCCCACGGCAGGTCCAGCACGATGGTGGCGACGGTGTCGAAGAGCACCTCGGCGTCGTACCCGCCGCTCTCGCCCCAGGCGGCCAGCGCGTCCGCGTACGCGAGCTGGGCCTTGCCGGCGGCGGAGCTGTACTTGCCGCGGATCTCGGCGGTCCGCATCGCCGCCTCGGTTTCGACGAGCCGACGCCCGGCGGCGCGCAACGCCGGCGGGGCGAGCGACAGCGCCAGGTCGGCGAGCGTCGACTCGTCGCCGATCATGCCGATGAACTGCCGCATCACGCCCAGGCCGCCGGAGCGGGCGATCGCGCCGGTGCGCACCGGCAGGTCGCCGGCGACCATCCGGAGCACTGTCGTCTTGCCGGCGCCGTTGGGGCCGACGAGCGCGACCTTGGCGCCCTCACCGACCCGGAACGACACCTCGCCGAACAGTTCCCGCCCGTCCGGGAGGATGTGCCCGAGCCCTGCCACGTCCACGTATCCCACGCCGGCATCCTGCCCGAGCGGGTGGCGCGGACGACACCGGTTTACCGGGTGACCCGCAGCACCCGGTAGCCCTTCTGGCTGGCGTGTCGCTCGACCTGCCAACCCTGCTCGACGAGCCAGCGGTGCAGCGAGTCGCCGCCGAGGTGGCGGGCGACGACGAGCCAGGCCACGCCGTCCGGGGTGAGCCGGGGCAGCCAGCGCAGCAGCAGCTCGTGCAGCTCGGCCTTGCCGATGTGGATCGGCGGGTTCGACCAGATCTGGGCGAACGTGACGCCCGCCGGCAGGTCGTCCGGTGCGACGGCCCGGACCCGGTCGGCGGCGCCGATCCGGGCGGCGTTGGCGGTGGTGAGGGCGCGGGCCCGTTCGTTGACGTCGACCGCCCAGACGGTGGCGGCGGGCGCGACGGTGGCCAGCACGCAGGTGATCGGGCCGAAGCCGCAGCCGATGTCGAGCAGCGGACCGGCGACGTCGGCGCCCGGCAGGTCGGCCTTGCGCAGCAGCACCGCGGTGCCGGGGTCGAGCCGGTCGGCGGAGAACACGCCGCTCGCGGAGGCGAGGGCGTAGTCGCGCCCGGCGACGGTGAACTCGACCTCGCGCGGACGGGCCGGGGTCGCGGGTTCAGCGGTGAAGTAGTGGTCGCCGGTCACGCCGGCATTCTCGCACCGGCGCTTGGCGGGCCGGGCGACGGTACGGCGGCCGACGGCGGACGCCACTCCGCCGGAATTTCCCGATATTGCCCCCGAAAGGGACAATCGGTCTTACTCTATCCCACATGGTGTACCGGTACGAGTCCGATGAGGACGCCTTCCTGGAGTACCCGGAGCCCGGGCCGGCCGCGACGCCGCCTCCGGCAGGTCCGTCGCCCTCCCGCTTCCCCACGCCGTCGCTGCCGCCGGCCCGGGTCACCCGGCCGGCCCTCGACGACGCCCGCGCACCGGCCCCCGCGCCGCCCGCCCCCGCACCGACGCCGGGTCGACCCGCACCGCCCGGGGAGCCCAACCCCGTGCCACAGCCGCTGCCGCCGGTACCACAGCCGGTGCCCGCCGCGACGCCCACGCCGCCGCCCGACGCGACGACCCGGCCCACCGTGCCGATCCCGGCCAGCCCGACCTTCCGCGCCACCGACGTGTCCGAGCTGCCCCGCGCCCGGCACGGCGACCGTCGCGGCGGCGGCCGGGTCTGGCAGACGCTGATCGGGGGTGCCGCCGTGCTGCTCCTGCTGTCCCTCACCGGCCTCGCGGTCGCGGCGCTGCTCGACGAGCGGGCCGCCAATCCCCCTGCCAGCGAACCGACAGCACAGGCGACCGCGCCGCAGGCGGACCCGCCGGGCCGCTCCGACCTGGACTCCCGGGACACCGACCAGGCACCCCTCACCGTCAAGGAAGTCTTCCCCGGCAAGCAACTGGTGATCACCGACGGAAAACCCGCCTACCGGGTGCTGAAGACCCAGGCGAGTGCCAACTGCGCCGTCGCGGCCACCGGGGAGATCGCCGACCTGCTGGTCCGGCTCGGCTGCAACCAGGTCGTCCGGGGCACGCTCCGCTCCCCCGACGGCGACCACCTGCTCACCGCCGGCCTGTTCAACCTGACCGACGTGGCGAGCGTCCAACGGGTACGCGACCGGATCCGACCGCTACTGGACGACCGGCAGGGGCGGTTCCGGGGCATGCCCGCGGGCGACGACACCGAGACGGTGGAGAAAGCCGCCGCCCGGGTGGGCTGGCAGGTACGCGGGCACTACCTCGCCTTCTGCCTGGTCACCCGGGCGGACGGGGAACGCATCCCGACCGACGACGCACGCGCCCGCGAGATCATGTACGACCTGGTCGAGCTGCACCTGAACCGGGGGGTGCTGGACCACCGGGCCGCCGGCGGGACGGCCGGACAACCCACCGACGGCCCGACCGACGACAGCGCCGGCCAGCAGGGCACCGACGACTGAGCCGCGCGACGACGGCCCGCCCCCGACGACGCCGGAGGGCGGGCCGTTCCACGTCACGGGCCGGGAACCGCGCAGGCGCCAGAGCCACGACCGGCGCGCGCCCGCTCAGCCCTCGGCGACCGGCACCCGCAGCCGGCGGGTCAACTCGGCGCGGCGGGCGTAACCGGCCGGGTCGGCCGGGTAGCCGACCTCGACCAGGGCGAGTCCGTGCGCGGGTGCGACGGTCACCTCACTGGACCGCTCCCGCCGGGTCAGCAACCCGGCCGGCCAGCCCACCGGCCGTCGACCGTCGCCGGCCACCAGCATCGCGCCGACCAGGCTGCGCACCATGTTCTGGCAGAACGCGTCGGCCTGCACGGTGGCGACCAGGATCCCGTCCGCGTCGCGCCGCCAGTCCAGCCGGGTCACCTCGCGCAGCGTGGTGGCGTTCTCCTTGCGCCGGCAGTACGCGGCGAAGTCGTGCTCGCCGACCAGACCCGCCGCGGCCTCGTTCAACGCCGCCAGATCCAGCGGCTTCGGCCAGGCCAGGGTGTCCCGCCGGCGCAGCGGCTCGGCGCCCCAGGGCGCGTCGGTGACCCGGTACTCGTAGCGGCGGAACGTGGCCGAGAACCGGGCGTCGAAGTCGGCCGGGACCTCGGTCATCGCGCGTATCCGGGCGTCCGCCGGCAGCAGCCGGGCCAGCCGACGCAGCAGCCGCCCCTCGTGCCCGCGCCACACAGCGGTCGGCAGGTCGAGGTGGCAGACCTGCCCGGTGGCGTGCACCCCGGCGTCGGTACGACCGGCCACGGTCAGGCCGGTGACCGTGCCCGCACCGAGGACCAGGTCCAGAGCCTGCATGAGCACCCCGGCCACCGTGCGCCGGGTGGGCTGGGGGGCCCATCCGGAGAAGTCGGTGCCGTCGTACGAGACGTCCAGCCGTAGCCGGGTCCGCTCGTCGTCCACCTCGTACCTCCCGTCGACGGCGTCGGGCCCGGCACCCCGCGAGGGGATGCCGGGCCCGACGATGCTGCCTGTGTGATCAGGCCTTGTCGTTCTCGGTGGCCTCGTCGCTGTCCTCACGGGCGGCGGCGGTGTCGCCGGAGGCGGAGACCGGAGCCTCCGCGTCCTGGTCACCGGCGGTCGCCTTCGGGGCCTCCTCGGCCGGGGCCAGCGCCTCGACCTTGTCCTGCTGGGCGGCCTTGCGGGCGGCGGTCTTCCGGTTCGCCTTCGGCTCGGCGACGGCAAGCTCCTCCACCAGCTCGATGATCGCCATCGGAGCGGCGTCACCCTTGCGCGGACCGGTCTTCACGATCCGGGTGTAGCCACCGTTGCGGTTGGCGTACCGGGGCGCGATCTGGTCGAACAGGGAGTAGACCACGTCCTTGTCCTTGACGACGCCCAGCACCCGCCGGCGCGAGGCGAGGTCGCCCCGCTTGGCCTTGGTGATGAGCTGCTCGGCCAGCGGACGGAGCCGCCGGGCCTTCGTCTCGGTGGTCTGGATCTTGCCGTGCTGGAACAGCGCGGTGGCCAGGTTGGCCAGCATCAGCCGCTCGTGCGCGGGGCTGCCGCCGAGGCGGGGGCCCTTGGTGGGCGTGGGCATGCTTGGTGCTCCTCAGGTGTGGCGGCAGCGCGGACTAGAGCTGCTCGGTCTCGCGGTAGTCGTCGGTGTCGTAGTCGGCCTCGCCGAAGGCGTCCACGACGTGCGCCGGGTCGAAGTTCGGAGCCGAGTCCTTCAGCCCCAGGCCCATCCCGGCGAGCTTCATCTTGACCTCGTCGATCGACTTCTGACCGAAGTTGCGAATGTCGAGAAGGTCGGCCTCGGTACGCCCGATCAGCTCACCAACGGAGTTGATGCCCTCGCGCTTGAGGCAGTTGTAGGAGCGGACGGTCAGGTCCAGCTCCTCGATCGGCAGCGCCAGGTCGGCCGCCAGCTGGGCGTCCTGCGGGGACGGCCCGATGTCGATGCCCTCGGCGGTCTCGTCCAGCTCACGGGCGAGACCGAACAGCTCCACCAGCGTCGAGCCGGCGGAGGCCAGCGCGGTGCGCGGGCCCATCGACGGCTTGGTCTCGACGTCGATGATCAGCCGGTCGAAGTCGGTCCGCTGCTCGACCCGGGTCGCCTCGACGCGGTACGTCACCTTGAGCACCGGCGAGTAGATCGAGTCGACCGGGATCCGGCCGATCTCGGCACCCGCCTGCTTGTTCTGCGCCGCCGTGACGTAGCCCCGGCCCCGCTCGACGGTCAGCTCCATGTCGAGCCGGCCCTTGCCGTTGAGGGTGGCGAGCTTCAGGTCCGGGTTGTGCACCGAGACACCGGCCGGGGGCTGGATGTCACCGGCGGTCACGTCGCCCGGGCCCTGCTTGCGCAGGTACATGCTGACCGGCTCGTCGTGCTCGGAGCTGACGCACAGCTCCTTGATGTTCATGACGAGCTCGACCACGTCCTCCTTGACCCCGGGGATCGTGGTGAACTCGTGCAGGACACCGTCGATCTTGATCGAGGTGACCGCCGCACCGGGGATGGACGACAGCAGCGTACGCCGCAACGAGTTGCCGAGCGTGTAGCCGAAGCCGGGCTCCAGCGGCTCGATGGTGAACTTCGACCGGGTCTCGTTGACCGACTCTTCGGAGAGAGACGGTCGCTGGCTGATGAGCATCTTTTCTCTTCTCTTCCGGGGCGCCCGCTATTTGACGCCCACGACACAACTGTTCCGGTGGCCCGCCCCGCGGGGCGGGCCACCGCAACGAGCCCCTACTTGGAGTAGAGCTCGACGATCAACTGCTCCTGGACCTGGGTGTCGATCACCTGGCGGGCCGGGAGCGAGTGCACGAGAACCTTCATCTGGCTGGGGATGGCCTCGAGCCACGCCGGAACGGTCTTGGAGCCGGCCTCGGCCTGCGCGACGATGAACGGGGTGAGCTCCTTGCTCTTGCCCCGGACCTCGACGATGTCGTGCTCCTTGACGCGGTACGACGGGATGTCGACCTTCTTGCCGTTCACCGTGAAGTGACCGTGCTTGACCAGCTGACGGGCCATGTCTCGGGACTTGGCGTAGCCGGCCCGGTAGACCACGTTGTCCAGCCGCGACTCGAGGATCTGCAGCAGAACCTCACCGGTCTTGGCCTTCTTGCCCACGGCCTCTTCGTAGTAGCCACGGAACTGCTTCTCCAGCACGCCGTAGACACGACGGGCCTTCTGCTTCTCCCGGAGCTGGAGCAGGTACTCCGTCTCCTTGGTGCGGCCGCGGCCGTGCTGCCCGGGCGGGAACGGCCGGGACTCGAACGGGCACTTCGGGCCATCGCACTTGCTGCCCTTGAGGAACAGCTTCATCTTCTCCCGCCGGCAACGGCGGCAGTCAGCACCGGTGTAACGAGCCATCTCTCTCTAACCTCTCAGACCCGGCGACGCTTCGGCGGACGGCACCCGTTGTGCGGCTGCGGCGTGACGTCGGAGATCTGCCCGACCTCGAGGCCGGCGGCCTGCAGCGAACGGATGGCGGTCTCCCGGCCGGAGCCGGGGCCCTTGACGAACACGTCGACCTTGCGCATGCCGTGTTCCATGGCCCGACGCGCGGCGGCCTCGGCGGCCAGCTGCGCGGCGAACGGGGTCGACTTGCGGGAGCCCTTGAAGCCCACCTGGCCGGAGGAGGCCCAGGAGATGACCGCACCGGTCGGGTCCGTGATGGACACGATGGTGTTGTTGAAGGTGCTCTTGATGTGCGCCTGCCCGTGGGCGACGTTCTTGCGTTCCTTGCGCCGGACCTTCTTGACGGCGGCTCCGGCACGAGCCTTCGGTGGCATAAGTCTGTGCGCTCCTGAATGGGTTCTGGCTTCTCGCCTTGTTGATTTCGTAGACACCGGTTCCGGTTGGGGCCCGGCCTACCTCGGCGGAGAACGACCAGAATTCCGGTTAGAGAATTACTTCTTGCCGGGCTTCTTCTTGCCGGCCACGGTCCGCTTCGGGCCCTTCCGGGTCCGCGCGTTGGTCTTGGTGCGCTGACCACGCACGGGCAGACCGCGGCGGTGCCGGATGCCGGCGTAGCAGCCGATCTCGACCTTGCGGCGGATGTCAGCGGCGACCTCGCGGCGCAGGTCACCCTCAACCTTGTAGTTGCCCTCGATGTGGTTCCGGAGCTCGACCAGCTCCTCGTCCGTGAGGTCCCGAACGCGCTTGTCCGGCGAGATGCCGGTCGCGGCGAGCGTCTCCAGGGCGCGGGTGCGACCGACCCCGAAGATGTAGGTGAGCGCGATCTCCATCCGCTTCTCGCGGGGGAGATCCACGCCGACTAGACGTGCCATGTGCGGGCGTACTCCTCAATGATTGTGGCGGAGGTGTGGACCCGTCCCACCCCGCTGCCCGAGCGGGCCCCGGCCTCCGACCGGGGGTCAACCACGAGGGGTACGCGGTGAGCGCACCCGTCCGCGGCTGGGACGAGCTTGGTGATGTGGGGCGTCAGCCCTGGCGCTGCTTGTGGCGCGGGTCGCTGCAGATGACCATGACCCGGCCGTGCCGGCGGATAACCCGGCACTTCTGGCAGATCCTCTTGACGCTCGGCTTGACCTTCACGGTTGCCTTACTTCCCATCTGGCCCGGAGCGCGCAAGCGCGACCCGGACGTCGAAGACGGACACGGGGACGTCCCGGCCGTCGTCAGGCTTACTTGTAGCGGTAGACGATGCGCCCGCGGGTCAGGTCGTACGGCGAGAGTTCGACGACGACCCGGTCCTCCGGCAGGATGCGGATGTAGTGCTGCCGCATCTTGCCGCTGATGTGCGCGAGCACCTTGTGGCCGTTCGCGAGCTCCACCCGGAACATGGCGTTCGGCAGGGGCTCGATGACCCGACCCTCGATCTCGATGGCTCCGTCTTTTTTCGGCATGTACTCCGCTGTCCTGACGTCGGTTGCTCCGGACGGCCCACAACGTCTTACACGAGCCAACCGACCAAGATCAGGAAGCTCGCGCCAGCTGCGGCTCCGACTCCCACCGAAGCGCAGGGTGGGCATGGCGGAGTGGACGCTGTGCGCCGATCTGAAAGTGTACGCCCGCCCGCGCACGCTCGCCAAACCGGCCGCCCCGGACGGTGGATTTCCGCACCCGCTGTGACCAGCGGCACAGCTCAGCGCCGGCGGTTGCGCCGCGTCCGGCCGTGATCCACGCCGATCAGCCCCACCGACTGCATCAGCACCAGCCCGCCCCACGGCCCCAGTACCCACAGCGGCCAGACGCCGGCGGCGTGCCCGGTGGTGATCACGGTGATCAGCCAGATCGGCAGCAGCAGCGCGGCGACCCGCAGCCACGGCGTCCAGAGACCGAGCAGCCGCGAACGGGTGTCCGGCTCGTCCGGCGACCCCGGTGCCGCGGTCGCCCCGACCCCCGCGGCTGCCCCGGCCTCGGCGGCGTCGCGGGGCGCGGCGGCTGGCGGCGGGGCGACCGGGGCCGGCGCGGCAGGCACCACGGCCGACCGCTCGGCGGTCGCCGGACCTGGCAGGTCCACCACCACCTCGTCCAACTCGGCGTAGGTGCGGGCGCCGTACGCGCGGGCCAACCGCTCGTCGTACTCGTGCAGGCCGAGCCGGCCCTCCTCCAGCGCCACCCGGAGCCGTTCGGCCGTGGCCTCCCGATCACGGTCGGCCGCCCGCATCTCCCGCTGCCCGTCCATGACGGCAAGGATGCCACCGATCCGCCACCCGAGGGAAACCCGCCCGGTCCGCCTCGGGACCGCCGGCTACCGGACGGTCAGCGCGCTGGGGAGTCCGCGGGCTGGCGGGAGGTCACCAGGTCACCCAGGCGGGCCCGGCCGCCGTCGACCGCGGTCAGCACCCAGACGCCGTCGTCCAGCAACGCCATCGAGTGCTCGACGTGCACCGCCATCGAGCGGTCCCGCGTCACCACCGTCCAGCCGTCGGCCAGTTCGACGGTACGCGGGGAGCCAGCCGTGATCATCGGCTCGATGGCGAGCGCCAGGCCGGGCACCAGGCGCGGCCCCTTGCCGGGGCGGCCGTGGTTGAGCACGTGCGGGTCCTGGTGCATCTCGGTGCCGATGCCGTGGCCGCCGTAGCCGTCCACGATGCCGTACCGACCGCCCTTGCGGACCGCGGTCTCCACCGCGTGCGAGATGTCGGTAAGCCGGCCCCGACCGGAGGCGACGCCCCGGGCCGCGGCGGCGATGCCGGCCCACATCGCGTCCTCGGCGACCTCGGCCATCCGCAGCAGCGCCGGGTCGACCTCCCCCACCGCCACCGTGACCGCCGCGTCACCGTGCCACCCGTTGAGCACCGCGCCGCAGTCGATCGAGATCAGGTCACCGGAGCGCAGCACCTGCTTCGGCGACGGGATGGCGTGCACCACCTGCTCGTTGACCGAGGAGCAGATCGACGCCGGGAAACCGTGGTAGCCCTTGAACGAGGGGACGGCGCCGGCTTCCCGGATGGTGGCCTCGGCGATCGCGTCCAGGTCGGCCGTCGTCACGCCGGGCGCGACCGCCTCCCGCATCCGATGCAGCGCGCGGGCGACCACCAGACCGGCGGCCCGCATCAGCTCGATCTGCTCGGGGGTCTTCAGCTGGATGTCCAGCTGCGGACGGCGCATGACGGCATCACCTTTCGTTACACGAACAGCGGGGTACGTCGCGCGTACCCCGCTGTTCCCACTCTATCCGCCGGGCGGCGGCGGGACGTCAGCCGCCGTAGGAACGCAACGCGTCGATGGCGCGGACGGTGACGTCCTCCACCGGCCCGGTCGCGTCGATGCCCACCAGCTTGCCCTGCGCGCCGTAGTAGTCGACGAGCGGCGCGGTCTTCTCCGAGTATTCCCGGAGTCGGGCGGCGATGGTCTCCGGCTTGTCGTCGTCGCGCTGGAACAGCTCGGCGCCGCAGCGGTCACAGATGCCGTCCCGGGTGGTCGCGTCGAACTCGACGTGCCAGATCTTGCCGCAACCACGGCAGGTGCGCCGGCCGGACAGCCGCCGGATCACCTCGTCGTCGTCGACCACCAACTCCAGCACCAGGTCCAGCGCGCCGCCCAGGTCGGCGAGGAGCTTGTCCAGCTCGGCGGCCTGCGGCGTGGTCCGCGGGAAGCCGTCGAGCAGGAACCCCTCGCCGGCGTCCGGCTCGGCGAGCCGGCCCCGGACCATGTTGATGGTGACGTCGTCCGGGACCAGCTTGCCGGCGTCCATGTAGCGCTTGGCCTCGACCCCCAGCGGCGTGCCCTGGGTGACGTTCGCCCGGAAGATGTCACCGGTGGAGATCTTCGGCACCGAGAGGTGCGCGGCGATGAACTCCGCCTGTGTGCCCTTGCCCGCGCCCGGCGGGCCAACCAGAACGAGTCGCATCTACCGCAGGAACCCTTCGTAGTTCCGCTGCATGAGTTGGCTCTCGATCTGCTTCACGGTCTCCAGACCGACGCCGACCATGATGAGCACAGCGGTGCCGCCGAACGGGAAGTTCTGGAACTGCTGGTTGTCCAGCCAGATGAAGAAGAAGTTCGGCAGGATCGCGACGATGCCCAGGTAGAGCGCGCCCGGCAGGGTGATCCGGCTGAGGATGAAGTCGAGGTACTCGGCGGTCGGCTTGCCGGGGCGGATGCCCGGCACGAAGCCGCCGTACTTCTTCATGTTGTCCGCGACCTCGGTCGGGTTGAACGTGATCGACACGTAGAAGTAGGTGAAGAAGATGATCAGCAGGAAGTAGATCGCGATGTGCTCCGGCGCGCTCGCCTTCACGATGTGGTTCTGGATCCAGGCCTGGACCTTGCCCGGGTCGTTCTGGTCGAAGAACTGGAGCGCGAGCGTCGGCAGGTAGAGCAGCGACGAGGCGAAGATGACCGGGATGACGCCGGCCTGGTTCACCTTGAGCGGGATGTAGGTGGACGTGCCGCCGTACATCCGCCGGCCGATCATGCGCTTCGCGTACTGGACCGGGATCCGGCGCTGCGCCTGCTCGATGAAGGTGACGGCGGTGATGACCAGCAGCACCAGGGCGATGACGAGGAGGAACATCCCCCAGCCCTTGGTGGTCTTGATCTTCCAGCCCTCGCTGGGGAGCCGGGCCGCGATCGAGGTGAAGATCAGCACGGACATGCCGTTGCCGACGCCCCGGTCGGTGATCAGCTCGCCGAGCCACATCACCACGCCGGTGCCCGCGGTCATGGTCATCACCAGGATGGTGAGCGTCAGCCAGTCCGGGATGCCGGTGCCCTTGGGCACGATCGGGAACTGGTCGCACTGGTTGTTGAACAGCTGCCCGGAGCGGGCCAGCGCCACGAACGCCGAGGACTGGAGGATGCCCAGGCCCAGCGTCAGGTAGCGGGTGTACTGGGTGATCTTCGCCTGACCGGCCTGGCCCTCCTTGCGGAGCTGCTCCAGGCGCGGGATCACCACCGTCAGCAGCTGCAGGATGATCGACGCGGTGATGTAGGGCATGATGCCCAGCGCGAAGACCGAGAGCTGGAGCAGGGCGCCGCCGGAGAAGAGATCCAGCAGGTTGAGCACGCCGGTGCTGCCCTGGATGGTGTCGAGGCACTTCTGCACGTTGCCGTACGAGACGCCCGGGCTGGGCAGCGTGGCGCCCAGCCGGTAGACCGCGATGATGCCTACTGTGAACAGCAGCTTCTTGCGCAGGTCAGGCGTACGGAACGCACTGAGAAAGGCGGACAGCAACTTCTTCCTCCTGCGCGACGCGGGCCGCCGGTGACGATCCCTGGCGGGGCGGGGTGGGTGCCGGGCCCAGTGCCCGGTATCCATGGCTGGCAACGGACTCTAACAGTCCGATCCCGGTCCGGGCAGATGTGCCCGGCTACATAAACCGAATCCGATGTTACCCGGCGCACACGTGGCCGGTAGACCATGGCGCCCGCCCAGTCGTGAACAACTGAGCGGGCGCCACGAAATGCCTTACAGCTCGGTGACCGAGCCGCCGGCCGCGGTGATCTTCTCCTTGGCCGACGCGCTGAACGCGTGCGCCGACACCTGGAGGGAGACACCGCCGAGGTCGCCGGTGCCGAGCACCTTGACCGGGTGGCCCTTGCGGACCGCGCCGGACTCGACCAGCTCGACCGGGCCGACCTGGCCGCCGTTCGGGAACAGCTCCGCCAGGCGGTCCAGGTTGACCACCTGGAACACGACCTTGAACTTGTTCTTGAAGCCCTTCATCTTCGGCAGCCGCATGTGGATGGGCATCTGCCCACCCTCGAACGCCGCCGAGATGTTCTTCCGGGCCTTCGAACCCTTGGTACCGCGACCGGCGGTCTTGCCCTTCGAACCCTCACCGCGACCCACACGGGTCTTCGCGGTCTTGGCTCCGGGCGCCGGGCGCAGGTGGTGCACCTTGATCGTCATTACTCGACCTCCTCGACCTTCACGAGGTGGTTGACCGTGAAGATCATGCCGCGGATCTCCGGCCGGTCCTCCTTGACCACCACGTCGTTGATCCGCTTGAGCCCGAGCGAACGCAGCGAGTCACGCTGGTTCTGCTTGCGCCCGATCCCGGACCGGACCTGGGTGACCTTCAGACGTGCCATCAGGACGCCACCCCCGCACGCGACGCCAGCATGGCGGCCGGCGCGACGTCCTCCACCGGCAGGCCACGACGCGCCGCGACCTGCTCGGGGGACTCCAGCCCCTTCAGGGCCGCCACGGTGGCGTGCACGATGTTGATCGGGTTGGACGAGCCGAGGCTCTTGGAGAGCACGTCGTGGATGCCCGCGCACTCCAGCACGGCACGCACCGGACCACCGGCGATGACACCCGTACCGGCGGAGGCCGGCTTGAGCAGCACCACACCGGCGGCGTCCTCGCCCGTGACCGGGTGCGGGATCGACTGACCGATCCGCGGCACCTTGAAGAAGTGCTTCTTGGCCTCCTCGACACCCTTGGCGATCGCCGCGGGCACCTCCTTGGCCTTTCCGTAGCCCACGCCGACGGTGCCGTCGCCGTCGCCCACGATCACGAGGGCGGTGAAGCTGAAGCGACGACCACCCTTCACGACCTTGGCGACGCGGTTGATCGCGACGACCCGCTCGAGGTGCGGGGTCTTCTCGACGGGCGCGTTTCCGCGGCCGCCCTCACGGCGGTTGTCGCGGCGACCACCCTCGTTGCCACCGGACCCGCCGCCACGGCGCTGTTGACCTGGCATCAGCAGCCTTCCTTCTCTCTCGTGACGGGGTTTCTAGAACTCGAGGCCGGCTTCGCGGGCGGCGTCGGCAAGCGCGGCGACCCGCCCCGCGTACCGGTTGCCACCGCGGTCGAAGACGACCTTCGAGACGCCGGCGGCCTTGGCCCGCTCGGCGAGCAGGGCGCCGACCTTACCGGCCAGGGCGCTCTTGTCGCCCTCGGCGCCGCGCAGCGAGGCGTCCATGGTCGAGGCCGACGCCAGGGTGTGACCCTTGGTGTCGTCCACGACCTGGGCGACCATGTGCCGCAGGGAGCGGGTGACGACGAGGCGGGGACGCGCGCCGGTGCCGCTGACGTTCTTGCGGACCCGGAAGTGCCGACGCGCACGCCCGACGGCACGCTTGGCGGCAACGCCGCGGCGGCGCTTGAGCAGCGTGGCGCTCACTTCTTACCTGCCTTTCCGGCCTTGCGGCGAATCACTTCACCCTGGTACTTCACGCCCTTGCCCTTGTAGGGCTCCGGCGGGCGGATCTTCCGGATGTTGGCGGCAACCTCGCCGACCTGCTGCTTGTCGATGCCGGCCACGTGGAACAGCGTGGGCCGCTCGACCGTGAAGGTGATGCCGTCCGGCGCCTGCACCACGACCGGGTGCGAGAACCCGAGTGCGAACTCCAGGTCCTTGCCCTTGGCGGTCACGCGGTAACCGGTGCCGGCGATCTCCAGGCTCTTGCGGTAGCCCTCGGTCACCCCGACGATCATGTTCGCCACCAGGGTACGGCTCAGGCCGTGCAGTTCCTTGGCCTTGCGCTCGTCGTTGGGCCGGTTGACGAGCAGCTCGCCGTTGTCGCTGCGCTCCGCCGTGATCGGCTCGGCCAGCACGTGGCTCAGCTCGCCCTTGGGGCCCTTGACCTTGACGGTCTGGCCGTCGATCGTGATGTCGACGCCGGAGGGCACCGGGATCGACTTACGTCCAATACGCGACATTTCTACCTGTCTCCCGTTACCAGACGAAGGCGAGGACTTCCCCGCCAACGCTCCGCTTGCGGGCCTGCCGGTCGGTGAGCAGCCCCTGGGACGTCGAAATGATCGCCACACCCAGCCCGCCGAGCACCCGCGGGAGCCCGTCCGACTTGGCGTACACCCGGAGACCGGGCTTGGACACGCGCTTGATGCCGGCCAGGCTCCGCTCGCGGTTCTGGCCGTACTTCAGCTCGACGACCAGTCGCTTGCCGACGGCACCCTCCTCGGGGTCCTCGACCGACCATGTGGCGATGTAACCCTCGGCCTTGAGGACCTCGGCGATGTTCGCCTTGATCTTCGAGTAGGGCATCGTCACCCGGTCGTGGTACGCCTGGTTGGCGTTACGCAGACGCGTGAGCATGTCTGCGATCGGGTCGGTCATCGTCATGAAAACTCGTCAACCTTTCTCGCCGGGGTTCCCCGGGCCAGGCCCGGGGCCTACGGCGAAGAGACAGTTCAGCTGACGCGCCGGAGCGCGCCGGGCTATTACCAGGAAGCCTTGGACACGCCGGGCAGCTCACCGCGGTGGGCCATCTCCCGGATGCACACCCGGCAGAGACCGAACTTGCGGTAGACCGCCTTCGGACGCCCGCACCGCTGGCAGCGGGTGTACGCGCGAACCGAGAACTTCGGCTTCGCGGCCGCCTTGAGGATCAGCGCCTTCTTGGCCATCTCAGTTCTCCTTGAACGGGAAGCCCAGGAGCTTGAGCAGCGCCCGGCCCTCGTCGTCGGTCGTGGCGGTCGTGACCACCGTGATGTCCATGCCCCGCTGGCGATCGATCTTGTCCTGGTCGATCTCGTGGAACACCGACTGCTCGGTCAGGCCGAACGTGTAGTTGCCGTGCCCGTCGAGCTTGCGCCCGTCCAGACCGCGGAAGTCACGGATACGCGGCAGCGCGATGGACAGCAGCCGGTCCAGGAACTCCCACATCCGGTCGCCGCGCAGGGTGACCTTCGCGCCGATCGGCATGCCCTCGCGCAGCTTGAACTGCGCGATGGACTTGGTGGCCCGCCGGACCAGCGGCTTCTGGCCGGTGATGGTGGCCAGGTCGCGGACGGCGCCGTCGATCAGCTTGGCGTCCCGAGCGGCCTCGCCGACACCCATGTTGACGACGATCTTGACCAGACCGGGCACCTGCATGGGGTTGCCGTAGGCGTACTGCTCCTGCAGCTTCGCCACGACCTCGTTGCGGTACCGCTCCTTGAGACGCGGCAGGGTCTTCGTTTCGGTAGCCGTGGTCATCACAGGTCCTTACCGGTGCTACGCGCGATGCGGACCTTCTGGCCGTTGTCGTCGATCCGGTAGCCGACGCGGGTCGGCTTGCCGTCGGAGTCCACGACCATCACGTTCGAGACGTGGATCGGGGCCTCCTGGGTGACGATGCCACCGGTCTTGGCGCCACGCTGGGTGGTGCTGATGCGAGTGTGCTTCTTGACCCGGTTCACGCCCTCGACCAGGACCTTGTCCTGCCGCGGGTAGGCCGCGATGACCTTGCCCTTGGCACCCTTGTCCTTGCCGGCGATGACGACGACCGTGTCGCCCTTCTTGACCTTCACGGTCACAACACCTCCGGCGCGAGAGAGATGATCTTCATGAACCGCTTGTCCCGCAGCTCCCGACCCACCGGGCCGAAGATGCGGGTACCGCGCGGGTCCCCGCCGTCCTTGATGATGACGGCGGCGTTCTCGTCGAAGCGGATGTACGACCCGTCCGGCCGCCGCCTCTCCTTGGCGGTCCGAACGACGACCGCCTTGACGACGTCGCCCTTCTTCACACCGGCACCGGGGATCGCGTCCTTGACCGTGGCCACGATGACGTCGCCGATGCTCGCGTAGCGCCGACCGGAGCCACCGAGAACCCGGATGCACAGGATCTCCCGGGCACCCGTGTTGTCGGCGACGCGCAGTCGCGACTCCTGCTGAATCACGTCTATCTCCTATGTCTGCCGGTTCTCCGGCCGCCGGGGGCGGCCGGAGCCTGGCGGAACCTGCGCCCGACCGATCCCGGCCGAGCTCGAGCCTTCGCTACTTGGCCTTCTCGAGGATCTCCACGAGCCGCCACCGCTTGGTGGCGGAGAGCGGCCGGGTCTCCATGATCAGGACCCGGTCGCCGATGCCGGCCGAGTTCTGCTCGTCGTGCACCTTCAGCTTGCTCGTACGGCGCATGATCTTGCCGTACAGCGCGTGCTTGACCCGGTCCTCGACCTCGACCACGACGGTCTTTTCCATCTTGTCGCTCACCACGAGGCCCTCACGGACCTTACGGCGGGCCCGCACGGTGGCGGTGGTGTTCTCGTCACTCATGATGCAGTCACCTCAGTCGGCGCGGTCGAGAGACCCAACTCACGCTCACGCATGATCGTGTAGATCCGGGCGATCTCCCGACGGATGACCTGCAACCGCCGGTTGTTGTCCAGCTGCCCGGTCGCGCCCTGCACGCGGAGGTTGAACAGCTCCGCCTTCGCCTCGCGCAGCTTCGTGACCAGCTCCTCCTCGGAGAGCTCACGCAGCTCGGCGGCCTTGACGCCCGCTGCCATCAGGATTCACCCACTTCGCGCGTAACAATGCGGCACTTCATCGGGAGCTTGTGGATCGCGCGACGCATCGCCTCTCGCGCGATCTGCTCGTTGGGGAAGGACATCTCGAAGAGGACCCGCCCCGGCTTCACGTTGGCGACCCACCACTCGGGCGAACCCTTACCGGAACCCATCCGGGTCTCGGCCGGCTTCTTGGTGAGGGCCTGGTCCGGGAAGATCGTGATCCAGACCTTGCCGCCACGCTTGATGTGGCGGGTCATCGCGATACGCGCCGACTCGATCTGGCGGTTCGTCACGTACGCCGGCTCGAGAGCCTGGATCCCGAACTCGCCGAACACCACCCGGTTACCACCCTTGGACGCGCCACTGCGGTCCGGGTGGTGCGGCTTGCGGAAGCCCTTCGGGGGCTTGCGCGGCATCAGCATCTGTCAGCCCTCCTGCTGCTGTTCTGCCGGCTGGGCCGGAGCCGAGGCGGCTGCGGCGACAGCGCTGCTGTCGACCGGCTCACCGGCCGGCGTCTCCGCCTGCTGCGCGATGGTGGTCGCGGCAGCCCGGCCGGCCTCGGTGCCGCCGGCGGTCGTACCCGACGAACCCGACCGGCCACGGCGCGGCCGGTCCGGCCGGTCGCCACGGTCACGGCGCGGGCCACGCGACGGGGCGGCCTCGGCCGGGGCCTCGCGGCCCGGCACGGCGTCGCCCTTGTAGATCCAGACCTTCACGCCGATCCGGCCGAAGGTGGTACGGGCCTCGAAGAAGCCGTACTCGATGTTGGCCCGCAGCGTGTGCAGCGGGACGCGGCCCTCGCGGTAGAACTCGGTCCGGCTCATCTCGGCGCCGCCGAGACGGCCCGAGACCTGAACCCGGATGCCCTTGCAGGCGGGGTTCTTCATCGCGGACTGCATCGACTTACGCATGGCCCGACGGAAGCTGACCCGGCTGGACAGCTGCTCGGCGACGCCCTGGGCGACGAGCTGCGCGTCCGCCTCCGGGCTCTTCACCTCGATGATGTTCAGCTGGACCTGCTTGCCGGTGAGCTTCTCCAGCTCGCCGCGGATCCGGTCGGCCTCCGCACCCTTACGGCCGATGACGATGCCCGGCCGGGCGGTGTGGATGTCCACGCGGACCCGGTCCCGGGTGCGCTCGATGTCGACCTTGGAGATGCCGGCACGCTCCAGGCCCTTGGACATCATCCGGCGGATCTTGACATCCTCGCCGATGTAGTCCTTGTAGAGCTTGTCCGCGAACCAGCGGGACTTCCAGTCGGTCGAGATGCCGAGCCGGAACCCAGTGGGGTGAACCTTCTGACCCATTACTCGGCACCCTCCGTCGTGCTCTGCCCCTCAGCCGCCCCGGCCTGGCTCGTTGCCTCGGCCTTCGGCTGCGCCTGGGCCTTCTTGGCCGACTTCTTCGGCGCGGCCGGAGCCACCGCCTCGACCGCCACGGTGATGTGGCAGGTCCGCTTGCGGATCCGGTAGGCCCGGCCCTGCGCCCGCGGCCGGAACCGCTTCATCGTCGGGCCCTCGTCGACGAACGCCTCGCTGACGAGCAGCGCGTCGGGGTCCAGCCGCTCGTTGTTCTCCGCGTTGGCGATCGCGCTCGCGAGCACCTTGTATACCTGCTCGCTCGCAGCCTGCGGCGCGAACTGCAGCACCGTGAGCGCCTCCTTCGCGGGCAGGCCGCGGACGAGGTTGACCACCCGGCGCGCCTTCATCGGCGAGATGCGCACGTGCCGCGCAACCGCCCGCGCGCCCGGAAGCACCGGAGCGTCGCCCTTTCCTGGCATCGCTGTAACCCCTTGTTCCTCTATCCGTATGCCCGCGGCGTCAGCGCCGGCGGCTCTTCCGGTCGTCCTTCTCGTGACCCTTGAACGTGCGGGTCAGCGCGAACTCGCCGAGCTTGTGCCCGACCATGGCCTCGGTCACGAAGACCGGGACGTGCTTGCGTCCGTCGTGCACGGCGATCGTGTGACCCAGCATCTCCGGGATGATCGTCGAGCGCCGCGACCAGGTCTTGATCACGTTCTTCGAGCCCTTGTCGTTCTGCGTCTCCACCTTCTTGAGCAGGTGGTCGTCGACGAACGGGCCCTTCTTCAGGCTGCGAGGCATGTCTTATCTCCCTCAGCCGCGCTTACGCGTGGCGTAGCGGCGGCGGACGATCAGCCGGTCGCTCGGCTGGCCCTTACGACGGGTGCGGCCCTCGGGCTTACCCTGCGGGTTGACCGGGTGGCGACCACCGGAGGTCTTACCCTCACCACCACCGTGCGGGTGGTCGACCGGGTTCATGGCGACACCACGGACCGTGGGGCGCTTGCCCTTCCAGCGCATGCGGCCGGCCTTGCCCCAGTTGATGTTCGACTGGTCGGCGTTGCCGATCTCGCCGACGCTGGCGCGGCAGCGCACGTCGACCCGCCGGATCTCGCCGGACGGCATACGCAGGGTCGCGTAGGCGCCCTCACGGCCGAGCAGCTGGATGCCGACGCCGGCCGAGCGGGCCAGCTTGGCGCCGCCGCCCGGACGCAGCTCCACGTTGTGCACCGTGGTACCGACCGGGATGTTGCGCAGCGGCAGGTTGTTGCCCGGCTTGATGTCGGCGCCCGGACCGGACTCGACGCGGTCGCCCTGCTTCAGGTCCTTCGGCGCGAGGATGTAGCGCTTCTCGCCATCGGCGTAGTGCAGCAGCGCGATGCGCGCGGTGCGGTTCGGGTCGTACTCGATGTGCGCGACCTTCGCCGGCACGCCGTCCTTGTCGACCCGCTTGAAGTCGATCAGACGGTACTGCCGCTTGTGCCCGCCACCGTGGTGCCGCGTGGTGATCCGGCCGTGGGCGTTGCGTCCGCCCTTCTTCGGCAGCGGAGCCAGCAGCGACTTCTCCGGCGTGGACCGGGTGATCTCGGCGAAGTCGGCGACGCTGGAACCGCGCCGGCCCGGCGTCGTCGGCTTGTACTTACGGATAGCCATTGTCTACACCCCTCAGCTGACCGGGCCGCCGAAGGCCTCGATACGGTCACCGTCAGCCAGCTTCACCATCGCGCGCTTGGTGTCCTTGCGCTTGCCGAACCCGGTGCGGGTCCGCTTGCGCTTGCCCTCGCGGTTGAGCGTGTTGACCGTCAGGACGCGGACGTTGAAGATCTGCTGGATAGCGATCTTGATCTCGGTCTTGTTCGCGTCCGGGTGCACCAGGAAGGTGTACCAGTTCCGGTTCAGCTCGCTGTAGCTCTTCTCCGAGACGACCGGCGCGACGATGACGTCACGCGGATCGGCGATCGTGCTCACTTGCCACCCTCCTCGGTGGTCTCGGCTGGCACGCCCAGGAACTCGTCCAGGGCCTCCTTGGTGAAGACCACGTCGTCGGCCACCAGCACGTCGTAGGTGTTGAGCTGGCCGGCCTCGATCAGGTGCACCCGACTGTCCCGCGCGTTGCGCAGGTTCCGCAGCGACACCCAGTTCAGCTCGTCGGTGCTGCTCAGCACGACCAGCACCCGGCGGGCCTGGGTCAGCTTCGTCAGCGTGGCCAGCGCCGCCTTGGTGGACGGCTGCTCGCCCGAGACGAACGCCTCGACGACGTGCACCTGGCCCGCGCGGGCCCGGTCGGAGAGGGCGCCACGCAGGGCGGCGGCCTTCATCTTCTTCGGGGTCCGCTGGCTGTAGTCGCGCGGCACCGGGCCGTGGACGACGCCACCGCCGGCGAACTGCGGCGCGCGGGTCGAGCCCTGGCGGGCCCGGCCGGTGCCCTTCTGCTTGTAGGGCTTCCGGCCACCGCCGGAGACCTCGCCGCGGCTCTTGGTCTTGTGCGTGCCCTGCCGGGCCGCCGCGAGCTGAGCCACCACTACCTGGTGCATCAGCGCGATGTTCGCCTGCACGTCGAAGATGTCGGCCGGCAGCTCGACGGAGCCGCTCTTGCCGCCTTCGACGTTGCGGACGTCAACGGTGGTCACTTGGCCACACCGCCCTTCTTCACCTTCGCCTTGGCCGCGGTGCGGACCAGGACCAGCGCGCCCTTCGGGCCGGGGATGGCACCGCGGACGAGCAGGAGGTTGTTCTCGGTGTCGACCGCCTGGACGGTCAGGTTCTGGACGGTGTAGCGCACGCCACCCATCCGGCCCGCCATCCGGGTGCCCTTGAAGACGCGACCCGGAGTGGCGCAGGCGCCGATCGAGCCGGGCGAGCGGTGCTTGCGCTCGACGCCGTGGCTGGCGCGCAGACCGTGGAAGCCGTGCCGCTTCATCGGGCCGGCGTAGCCCTTGCCCTTGGTCTTGCCGGTCACGTCGATCACGGCGCCGGCCGGGAACTCCTCGACCGTGACCTCCTGGCCCGGCGTGTAGTCCGCGGCGTCGGACGTGCGCAGCTCGACGATGTGCCGGCGCGGCGCGACGTCGGCCTTGGCGTAGTGCCCGGCGACCGGCTTCTTGACCTTGCGCGGGTCGATGGCGCCGTAGGCGAGCTGAACGGCGGAGTAGCCGTCCTTGTCGGCGCTACGGACCTGGCTCACGACGCACGGGCCGGCCTCGACCACGGTCACGGGGACGACCTTGTTGTTGTCCCAGACCTGGGTCATGCCGAGCTTGGCGCCCAGGATCCCCTTGACTTGCCTGTCCATTTGATCGATCCCTACAGCTTGATCTCGATGTCGACGCCAGCCGGCAGGTCGAGGCGCATGAGCGAGTCGACCGTCTTCGGGGTCGGGTCGATGATGTCGATCAGACGCTTGTGCGTGCGCATCTCGAAGTGCTCGCGCGAGTCCTTGTACTTGTGCGGCGAGCGGATGACGCAGAAACGGTTGATCTCCGTGGGCAGCGGCACCGGGCCAGCGACCTGCGCCCCGGTACGCGTCACCGTCTCGACGATCTTCCGAGCCGACGAGTCGACGACCTCGTGGTCATAGGCCTTGAGCCGGATGCGGATCTTCTGTCCCGCCATGGTGGCTTCTGTTCCTTCTCTCGATGCCGCTGTCTTGCGGGCACCTGTACCGGCTGGTGCAGGCCCCACTTCGCCGACCCCCGCGGTCGGGCGTGTCGCGCCCGTGGACCAGGCTCCGCCCCGGGGCTCCGGAGCGATTCTCTGACCGCGCGGTGGGTCATGGCGCCGATCGCGGGAACGCGACCTGGACGCCGCGCGAGGGTGGTTGACCGCCGATGGCGATCAACCACCCCACGCGTTGACAGTCTGCCTGCCGGAGGTCCAGCCTCAACCGGACGCGGTCGACCTACTGTCGTTACGCAACCTGACTAGTATGCCGCACGACCGGCGGCGACGCTAATCGGGGTTACCCAGCTCACTTGATGATCTTGGTGACGCGACCCGCGCCGACCGTACGACCACCCTCGCGAATCGCGAACTTGAGGTTGTCCTCCATGGCGATGGGCTGGATCAGCTTCACCGACATCGAGGTGTTGTCGCCCGGCATGACCATCTCGGTGCCCTCGGGCAGCGTGACGACGCCGGTGACGTCCGTGGTCCGGAAGTAGAACTGCGGACGGTAGTTCTGGAAGAACGGGGTGTGGCGGCCACCCTCCTCCTTGGAGAGGATGTAGACCGTCGCCTCGAACTCCGTGTGCGGGGTCGTGGTGCCCGGCTTGATGACCACCATGCCGCGCTCGACGTCCTCGCGCTTGGTGCCACGCAGCAGCAGGCCGACGTTCTCGCCTGCGCGGGCGTCGTCCAGGGTCTTCCGGAACATCTCGATCGCGGTGACCTTGGTCTTGAAGCCCTTCTCGCGGATGCCGACGACCTCGACGTCCTCGTTCGGGAGCAGCACGCCACGCTCGACACGGCCGGTGACGACCGTACCGCGACCGGTGATCGTGAAGACGTCCTCGACGGGCATGAGGAACGGCTTCTCGGTCTCGCGCTCCGGCTGCGGGATCGCGGTGTCGACCGCGCTCATCAGCTCGAGCAGCTTCTCGGTCCAGACCGGGTCGCCCTCGAGCGCCTTCAGCGCGGAGACCTGGACGACCGGCAGGTCGTCACCCGGGTACTCCTGCGACGAGAGCAGCTCGCGGACCTCGAGCTCGACGAGCTCCAGCAGCTCCTCGTCGTCGACCATGTCGCTCTTGTTGAGCGCCACGACGATGTACGGCACACCGACCTGACGGGCCAGCAGCACGTGCTCGCGGGTCTGCGGCATCGGGCCGTCGGTCGCCGCCACCACCAGGATCGCGCCGTCCATCTGCGCGGCACCGGTGATCATGTTCTTGATGTAGTCGGCGTGACCGGGGCAGTCGACGTGCGCGTAGTGACGCGCCTCGGTCTGGTACTCGACGTGCGCGATGGAGATCGTGATGCCGCGGGCCTTCTCCTCCGGCGCCTTGTCGATCTCGTCGAACGGCGTGTACGGGTTCAGGTCCGGGTACTGGTCGTGCAGGACCTTGGTGATGGCCGCCGTCAGCGTCGTCTTACCGTGGTCGATGTGACCAATGGTGCCGATGTTGACGTGCGGCTTAGTCCGCTCGAACTTCGCCTTCGCCACTGGTGTCCTCCTGTGGACTTTCTTGGTTCGTTCGCCCCGGTGCGCCGGTCGGCGCGTAGGACTCTGTCGACAGCCTTTCCGGCCTGACGGCCGGAGAGCCTTTGTGGGTTCTGCGGCGATGAAGCCTACAGGCCCGGATTCACACAACCCGACCGAGGTGGCCGCGGGCGGGAGATCCCTCCCGCGACCGGCCCCGGATCACCGGGTCAGCTCGGGGTGAGCGTCACTCACCCGTCGCCTTGGCGATGATCTCCTTCGCCACGCTCTGCGGCACTTCGGCGTAGGAGTCGAACTGCATGCTGTAGCTAGCCCGGCCCTGGGTCTTCGACCGCAGGTCGCCGACGTAGCCGAACATCTCCGACAGCGGCACCAGAGCCCGGACGACGCGAGCGCCGCTGCGCTCCTCCATCGCCTGGATGATGCCGCGACGGGAGTTGAGGTCGCCGATGACGTCACCCATGTTCTCCTCAGGAGTGGTGACCTCAACGGCCATCATCGGCTCGAGCAGTGCGGGGTCGGCCTTGCGGGCCGCCTCCTTCATCACCATCGAACCGGCGATCTTGAACGCCATCTCGGACGAGTCGACCTCGTGGTACTGGCCGTCCAGCAGCGTCAGCTTGAGACCCACCAGCGGGAAGCCGGCGAGGATGCCGTACTGCATGGCGTCCTGGGCGCCCGCGTCCACCGACGGGATGAACTCCCGGGGGATGCGGCCACCGGTGACGGCGTTCGCAAACTCGTAGGTCGGCGAGTCGTTGCCCATGGGCAGCGGCTCGAGACTCACGATCACGCGGGCGTACTGGCCGGAGCCACCGGTCTGCTTCTTGTGGGTGTACTCGACCTTGTCCACCTTGCGGCGGATGGTCTCACGGTACGCCACCTGCGGCTTGCCGATGTTCGCCTCGACGTTGAACTCGCGGCGCATCCGGTCGACCAGGATGTCCAGGTGCAGCTCGCCCATGCCGGAGATGACCGTCTGACCGGTCTGGTCGTCCAGCTTGACGCGGAAGGTCGGGTCCTCCTCGGCCAGCCGCTGGATGGCGGTGCTGAGCTTCTCCTGGTCGGCCTTGGTCTTCGGCTCGATGGCCACCTCGATGACCGGCTCCGGGAAGGTCATCGACTCGAGGATGACCGGGTTCGCCGGGTCGCACAGGGTGTCACCGGTGGTGGTCTGCTTCAGACCCTGGACCGCGATGATGTCGCCGGCCTTGGCGGAGCTGCGCTCCTCCCGCTTGTTGGCGTGCATCTGGTAGATCTTGCCGATGCGCTCCTTGCGGTCCTTGGTGGAGTTGACCACCTGGGACCCGGACTCGACCACGCCGGAGTAGACCCGGACGTAGGTGAGCTTGCCGAGGTGCTTGTCGGTCTGGATCTTGAACGCCAGGCCGGAGAACGGCTCGGACGTCGACGGCTTGCGCAGCATCGGCGTCTCACCGTCGGTGGCCGTACCCTCGATCGCCGGAACGTCGAGCGGCGAAGGCAGGAAGTCGATCACGGCGTCGAGCATGGGCTGCACGCCCTTGTTCTTGAACGCCGAACCGCAGAGCACCGGGTTCGCCTTGCCCGCGATGGTGGAGCGCCGGATGGCGGCCTTGATCTCCTCGGCGGAGATCTCCTCGCCCTCCAGGTACTTCTCCATCACCGAGTCGTCGACGTCGGCAAGCGTCTCCATCAGCTTCTCGCGCCACTCGGCCGCGGAGTCGGCCAGGTCGGCCGGGATCTCCTCGATCGCGTAGTCCTCACCCTTCTGGGTCTCCCCGCGCCAGGTGAGGGCGCGCATGCCGATCAGGTCGACGACGCCGATGTGGTCGCCCTCGAGGCCGATCGGGATCTGGAGCACGAGCGGGGTGGCGTTGAGCCGGTCGATCATCATCTGCACGCAGCGGAAGAAGTCGGCGCCGGTCCGGTCGAGCTTGTTGACGAAGCACATCCGGGGGACGTTGTACTTGTCCGCCTGGCGCCAGACGTTCTCCGTCTGGGGCTCCACCCCGGCCACGCCGTCGTACACCGCGACCGCACCGTCCAGAACACGCAGCGACCGCTCCACCTCGACCGTGAAGTCGACGTGACCGGGCGTGTCGATGATCTGGATCGTGTGGCCCTTCCACTCGCACTTCGTGGCGGCGGAAGTGATGGTGATACCGCGCTCCTGCTCCTGCTCCATCCAGTCCATGACGGCGGCGCCCTCGTGGACCTCGCCGATCTTGTACGTGATGCCGGTGTAGAAGAGGATTCGCTCGGTGGTCGTGGTCTTACCGGCATCGATGTGCGCCATGATGCCGATGTTGCGTACGTTGGCGAGCGCGTCTGCGGCGGCCACTTCAATCCCTACTTATCGTCGTCTCGACACAACTGGTGGTGGTTCCGGCGCCTCGTGGACGCCGGAACCTCAGGTGTTACCAGCGGTAGTGCGCGAAGGCCTTGTTGGACTCGGCCATCTTGTGCGTGTCCTCGCGCCGCTTGACGGCGGCACCGAGGCCGTTGCTCGCGTCGAGCAGCTCGTTCATCAGCCGCTCGATCATGGTCTTCTCGCGCCGGGCCCGGGAGTAGGTCACCAGCCAGCGCAGACCGAGCGTGGTCGCGCGGGCCGGCCGGACCTCGACCGGAACCTGGTAGGTGGCGCCACCGACCCGGCGGCTGCGCACCTCCAGCGTCGGCTTCACGTTGTCCATCGCGCGCTTGAGCGTGACGACCGGGTCGGTGCCGGACTTCTCGCGGCAGCCCTCCAGGGCGGCGTACACGATGCGCTCGGCGAGCTGACGCTTGCCGCGCAGCAGGATCTTGTTCACCAGCTGGGTGACCAGCGGCGAGTTGTACACCGGGTCAGCGACCAGCGGATTCCGCGGAGCGGGTCCCTTACGCGGCATGTCAGCTCTTCTCCTTCTTCGCGCCGTAACGGCTGCGAGCCTGCTTGCGGTTGCGGACACCCTGGGTGTCCAGCGAGCCGCGCACGATCTTGTACCGCACGCCGGGGAGGTCCTTCACACGGCCGCCACGCACGAGCACGATCGAGTGCTCCTGGAGGTTGTGGCCGACGCCCGGGATGTAGGCGGTCACCTCGATCTGGCTGCTGAGCTTGACACGAGCGACCTTGCGCAGCGCCGAGTTCGGCTTCTTCGGGGTGGTGGTGTACACGCGGGTGCACACGCCGCGCCGCTGGGGAGACCCCTTGAGCGCCGGGGTCTTGGTCTTGGTCGTCTTGGCCTGTCGGCCCTTCCGGACCAGCTGCTGAATGGTGGGCACCGGGTTTCTCCGCTCCCTTCGGCCGCTGCGAGGCGACCGCGCCGTCTGCTCTAGCCGGCCTGATGGACGGCTCTCCTACATTCCAGCCGGGGCCACCTGGCGGAGGCCCCAGCACCCGCGGTCGGGCGTGTCGCCCGAGTCACGGCCCGGTGGCGCCGCTCGCGCGTCGTACCGGATCTTTGGTCTTGGTGGTGCGACCGCGCGATCACCGGCTGACCGGCTCCAGCGCACGCACGCATTGCCCGGGCGGGCCCGGGCGCAAGGGGAAAGATTACCTATCACAGCCGCGCCGGTCAAAACGGATCGGCTCGGGAGGACCGCTCAGCGGCCCCGCCGGCCGGCTTCCGGGTCGCCGGCGCGCCCTCGATGGGCACCTACGCCGTCAAGTGTACCGGCTCGTCCGGCGCGGGACCCGGCGGCCCCACTCCGCCCGGACCGGGCATACCGCCCCCAACCGGTCGAGGCCCCGATCGGGCTCACGTGATCTGCACCACCAGGGCGACGACGAGGCCGGACACGCTCAGCACCAGCCCCACCGCGCCGCAGCTCAGCCCGGCCACCGCCAGCCCACCGCCGGTGAACCGGACCGCCGGCGGTGGCGCCGGACGCCGGATCTGCCGGCGGGCGAACAACCAGGCCACTATCGCCCCGACCCCGGCGAGCGCGCCGAGCACGGTGAAGGCGCCAGCCGCCCAGGCGCCACCGTAGTCCGGACCGGCCACACCGAAGCAGAACACCAGCAGCGACACCAGGATCGAGGCGATCCCGGTGACCAGCGAGCCGACGGCCAGGCCCGATGTGACCGGCGGCACGTCGAGGTGGACCACTCCGAACGGGGTGCCCGGCACCGCGTCGACCCGCTTCGGCGGCCGGGGCGCCTCCCGCGGGGGCGGCGGGAACGCCGGCCCGACCGGCCCCCAGCCGCCGGGCGCGTTCCCCGACGTCCCCCACCCGCCGCCGTGGGCCGGCCCACTTCCCGGGTACGCCCCGAACGCCGGCCCCGGCCCGCCGGGCCCGGCCGGCCCCGGGTGGTACGCCGAGCCTGGCGGATACGGTCCCCCGGGCCCCGGACCGTGCGGAGCGAACGGGTCCGGCCCGGCGGGTCCCGAGCCGGACGGGTACGGCCCGGCCGGTCCCGACCCGGACGGATAGGGCCCGACGGATCCCGAGCCGGGCGAGTACGGCCCGGCCGGTCCCGACCCGGACGGATAGGGCCCGACGGATCCCGAGCCGGGCGAGTACGGCGCGGCGGGATCCGGCCCGGCCCCTGGGCGGGTCGGGTCGCCTTCCGGCGGGGCCGGTTCCGTCACGGCGTCCTCCTGTCCACATGGCTCACCCGCCACGCGGCGGACACCGGCCAGGCTACCGCCGTGGGTCACCCTCGGGTGGGCGGGCGCGGTGCCCGCTCCCCCGCCGGGTCAGTCGATGTTCGGGGCGAAGTCGTGCCGGAACGAGGCGTCCGCGTGTCGGACCACCCCGATCACCACCGCGGCCACCACCGCTACGGCGGCCAGCACCAGGCCGATCCAGGCCAACCGCTCACCGCGGCGCAGCCAGTCGGCGCCGGTGAGGTAGCCCCCCGAGACGTACGCCTCCCGGCGGGCCTGCCGGGCCAGGGTGAGCGCGAGCGTGGCGGGCACCACCCCGCCGACGAAGAAGCCGGTCAGCGCCCCGATCAGGCCGAGGGCGAAGACGGCGCGGGCCTTCGTGGAGCGGACCGGCTCGGGATCGTGCGGATGGCGGTGCACCTGCGGCACGGCGGGCACCTGCTGCCCCGGCACGGTCGTCATGTCCTCCATTCTGCCCGCACCAGCTCGCCGAGGTGGGGGTGTCCGGGAGGTGCCGATC
Source organism: Micromonospora sp. NPDC050980 (assembly GCF_040653835.1). Lineage (NCBI taxonomy): Bacteria > Bacillati > Actinomycetota > Actinomycetes > Micromonosporales > Micromonosporaceae > Micromonospora > Micromonospora sp. NPDC050980. The sequence goes on from NZ_JBFAGS010000001.1 coordinate 361,983, forward strand.
GCGCCACCTCGGCGTACTGGTGTGGATCAACGGGCCCGGACGCGACGAGGCCCCCGGCACGTGCCGGGGGCCTCGTCGTCCGTGCGTTTAGCGGTACGACCCGAAGTCGAAGTCGTCCAGCGGCACCGCCTGGCCGCTGGCCGGCCCGAAGCCGTAGTCGGTCTCCGGGTAGCCGGTCATCGAGTAGACCTTGGCCTTCGCCTCCTCGGTCGGCTCGACCCGGACGTTGCGGTACTTGCTGATGCCCGTACCGGCCGGGATGAGCTTACCGATGATCACGTTCTCCTTGAGGCCGATCAGCGAGTCGCTGCGGGCGTGGATCGCCGCGTCCGTCAGCACCCGGGTGGTCTCCTGGAAGGAGGCCGCCGACAGCCAGGAATCCGTGGCCAGCGAGGCCTTGGTGATACCCATCAGCACCGGACGACCGGCGGCGGGCTCGCCACCCTCGCCGACGAGCCGGCGGTTCTCCGACTCGAACAGCGCCCGGTCGACGAGCACGCCCGGCAGGAACTCGGTCGAGCCGGAGTCGATGACCGTCACCCGCTTGAGCATCTGGCGGATGATGATCTCGATGTGCTTGTCGTGGATGAGCACACCCTGCGAGCGGTAGACCTCCTGGACCTCCTGGGTCAGGTGGACCTGGACCGCGCGCGGGCCGAGGATGCGCAGCAGCTCGTGCGGGTCGATGGTGCCCTCGGTGAGCTTCTCGCCGACCTCGACGTGGTCGCCGTCGTGCGCCCGGAGCCGGACCCGCTTCGAGATCTTGTCGTAGACGATCTCGTCGCTGCCGTCGTCCGGGATGACCACGATCTTGCGGGACCGCTCGCCGTCCTCGATCCGGATCCGGCCGGGGGTGTCGGCGATGGGCGCCTTACCCTTCGGCACCCGGGCCTCGAAGATCTCCTGGACGCGGGGCAGACCCTGGGTGATGTCCTCACCCGCGACACCACCCGTGTGGAAGGTACGCATGGTCAGCTGCGTGCCCGGCTCACCGATCGACTGGGCGGCGATGATGCCGACCGCCTCGCCGACGTCCACGGTCTTGCCGGTCGGCAGCGAACGGCCGTAGCACGCACCGCAGACGCCCAGCTTCGACTCGCAGGTGAGCACGCTGCGCACCCGCACCGTCTCCACCCCGGCCGCCACGATCGCGTCGACCCCGATGGAGTTGATGTCCTGGCCACGGTGGGCCACCACGGTGCCGTCCGGCCCCTTGATGTCGTCGGCGAGCGTCCGGGCGTGCACGCTGGTCTCGGCGTGCTCGTGCACGACCAGCTTGCCGTCCAGGTGCTCACCGATCTGCATCGGGATGGCCCGGTCGGTGCCGCAGTCCTCCTCGCGGATGATGACGTCCTGCGAGACGTCCACCAGACGCCGGGTCAGGTAACCCGAGTCGGCGGTACGCAGGGCGGTGTCCGCGAGGCCCTTCCGGGCGCCGTGCGTGGAGATGAAGTATTCCAGCACGGAGAGACCCTCCCGGTAGCTGGCCTTGATCGGCCGCGGGATGATCTCGCCCTTCGGGTTGGCCACCAGACCACGGATCGCCGCGATCTGCCGGAGCTGGAGCAGGTTACCGCGGGCACCCGAGTTGATCATCTTCCACAGCGGGTTCTCCTGCGGCAGCGCGGTGTCCATCTCCTTGGCGACCTCGTTCGTCGCCTTGGTCCAGATCTCGATGAGCTCGCCGCGACGCTCCTCGGCGGTCATCAGACCACGCTGGTACTGCTTGTCGATCCGGTCGGCTTCCTTCTCGTACCGCTCCAGGATTTCCCGCTTGCGCGGCGGAGCGATGACGTCCTCCATGCCGATGGTGACGCCGGACCAGGTGGCCCAGTGGAAACCGGCCTCCTTGAGCCCGTCCAGGGTGGCCGCCAGGGCCACCTTCGGGAAGCGCTCGGCGAGGTCGTTGACGATCGCGGAGAGCTGACCCTTGCGGATCTCGTAGTTCACGAAGCGGTAGCCCGGGGGCAGCGTCTCGTTGAACAGGACCCGGCCGAGGGTGGTCTCCACCGTCACCGGCTCGCCCTCGACCCAGCCCTCGGGCGCGGTCCACGGCTGCGCGCCGGCGCCGTTGTCGACACCGACCACGTCGTGCAGCCGGATCTTGACCGGGGTCTGCAGGTGCAGCTCCCCGTTGTCGTACGCCATCCGCGCCTCGGCGTCCGAGCTGAACGCCCGGCCCTCGCCCTGGCCCCCCGGAGTGAGGTGGGTCAGGTGGTAGAGACCGATGACCATGTCCTGGGTGGGCATGGTGACCGGCTTGCCGTCGGCCGGCTTGAGGATGTTGTTCGACGACAGCATCAGGATCCGCGCCTCGGCCTGGGCCTCGGCGGACAGCGGCACGTGGACCGCCATCTGGTCACCGTCGAAGTCGGCGTTGAACGCGGTGCAGACCAGCGGGTGGATCTGGATGGCCTTGCCCTCGACGAGCTGCGGCTCGAACGCCTGGATGCCCAGCCGGTGCAGGGTCGGCGCCCGGTTCAGCAGGACCGGGTGCTCGCCGATGACCTCTTCCAGCACGTCCCACACGACCGGCCGCTGCCGCTCGACCATCCGCTTGGCGGACTTGATGTTCTGCGCGTGGTTGAGGTCGACCAGCCGCTTCATCACGAACGGCTTGAACAGCTCCAGCGCCATCTGCTTGGGCAGGCCGCACTGGTGCAGCTTGAGCTTCGGGCCGACCACGATGACCGAACGGCCGGAGTAGTCGACGCGCTTGCCCAGCAGGTTCTGGCGGAACCGGCCCTGCTTGCCCTTGAGCATGTCGGAGAGCGACTTCAACGGCCGGTTGCCCGGGCCGGTGACCGGACGACCACGACGGCCGTTGTCGAACAGCGCGTCGACGGCCTCCTGGAGCATCCGCTTCTCGTTGTTGACGATGATCTCGGGCGCGCCGAGGTCGATCAGCCGCTTGAGGCGGTTGTTCCGGTTGATCACCCGCCGGTAGAGGTCGTTCAGGTCGGAGGTCGCGAAGCGGCCACCGTCGAGCTGCACCATCGGGCGCAGGTCCGGCGGGATGACCGGGACGCAGTCCAGCACCATGCCGAGCGGCGAGTTGCGGGTGTTCTGGAACGCCGCGACGACCTTCAGCCGCTTGAGCGCGCGGATCTTCCGCTGGCCCTTGCCGGAGCGGATCGTCTCGCGCAGGTTCTCCGCCTCGGCGGTGAGGTCCATGTTCTGGACCAGCGCCTTGATGGCCTCGGCGCCCATGCTGCCGGTGAAGTACTCACCGAAGCGGTCGCGCAGCTCGCGGTAGAGCAGCTCGTCGGTGACCAGCTGCTTCGGCTCCAGCTTGCGGAAGGTGTCGAGGACCTCGTCGAGGCGGTCGATCTCGCGCTGGGCCCGGTCGCGGATCTGGCGCATCTCGCGCTCTCCGCCCTCCTTGACCTTGCGCCGGACGTCCGCCTTCGCGCCCTCGGCCTCCAGCTCGGCCAGGTCGCCCTCCAGCTTGGCGGCCCGCTTCTCAATCTCCGAGTCGCGGCTGTTCTCGGCCTGCCGCTTCTCGGCCAGGATCTCGTTCTCGATTGTCGAGAGGTCGCGGTGACGCGCTTCGGCGTCCACGCTCGTCACGACGTACGAGGCGAAATAGATGATCTTTTCGAGGTCCTTCGGGGCGAGGTCCAGCAGGTAGCCCAGCCGGCTCGGCACGCCCTTGAAGTACCAGATGTGGGTCACCGGAGCGGCCAGCTCGATGTGACCCATCCGCTCCCGGCGAACCTTGGAGCGGGTCACCTCGACGCCGCAGCGCTCGCAGATGATGCCCTTGAAACGGACCCGCTTGTACTTACCGCAGTAGCACTCCCAGTCCCGTTGCGGACCGAAGATCTTCTCGCAGAAGAGCCCGTCCTTCTCCGGCTTGAGGGTGCGGTAGTTGATGGTCTCGGGCTTCTTGACCTCGCCGTGGGACCACTGACGGATGTCGTCGGCGGTGGCGAGACCGATGCGCAGCTCGTCGAAGAAGTTGACGTCGAGCACTGTGTCCCCTATGTCGTCGTCTGTACTGCTAGCTAACGGGCGGGATCGGGGGCCGGCGAGCCGGCCCCCGAATCACCGCCTCAGACCTCTTCGACCGAGCTCGGCTCGCGCCGGGACAGGTCGATGCCCAGCTCCTCCGCCGCCCGGAACACCTCGTCGTCGGTCTCGCGCATCTCCAGGGCCACACCGTCGCTGGAGAGCACCTCGACGTTGAGGCACAGCGACTGCAGCTCCTTGAGCAGCACCTTGAACGACTCCGGGATGCCCGGCTCGGGGATGTTCTCGCCCTTGACGATCGCCTCGTAGACCTTGACCCGGCCGAGGACGTCGTCGGACTTGATGGTCAGCAGCTCCTGCAGGGCGTAGGCGGCGCCGTACGCCTGCATGGCCCAGCACTCCATCTCACCGAAGCGCTGGCCACCGAACTGCGCCTTACCACCCAGCGGCTGCTGCGTGATCATCGAGTACGGGCCGGTCGACCGGGCGTGGATCTTGTCGTCGACCAGGTGGTTGAGCTTCAGGATGTAGACGTAGCCGACCGCGATCGGGTCGGGCAGCGGCTCGCCGGAACGACCGTCGAACAGCTGCGCCTTGCCGGTGCGCCCGATCAGCTGGTTGCCGTCCCGGTTGGGCAGGGTCGACGCCAGCAGGCCGGAGATCTCCTCCTCGCGGGCACCGTCGAAGACCGGGGTGGCCACGTTGGTGTCCGGCTCGGACTCGTGCGCGTTGATCGACTTGAGCTGGCGCTTCCACTCCTCGTCGTCGCCGTCGACGCTCCAGCCGGTCTTGGCCACCCACCCGAGGTGGGTCTCCAGGACCTGACCGATGTTCATCCGGGACGGCACACCGAGCGGGTTCAGCACGATGTCGACCGGGGTGCCGTCCTCCAGGAACGGCATGTCCTCGATCGGCAGGATCTTGGAGATGACGCCCTTGTTGCCGTGGCGGCCCGCGAGCTTGTCACCGTCCTGGATCTTGCGCTTCTGGGCCACGTAGACCCGCACCAGCTCGTTCACGCCCGGGGGCAGCTCGTCGCCGTCCTCGCGGGAGAAGGTACGCACGCCGATGACCGTGCCGGTCTCGCCGTGCGGCACCTTCAGCGAGGTGTCCCGGACCTCGCGCGCCTTCTCACCGAAGATCGCGCGGAGCAGCCGCTCCTCGGGGGTCAGCTCGGTCTCGCCCTTCGGCGTGACCTTGCCGACCAGGATGTCACCGGGGACGACCTCGGCGCCGATCCGGATGATGCCGCGCTCGTCGAGGTCGGCGAGCATCTCCTCGCTGACGTTCGGGATGTCGCGGGTGATCTCCTCCGGTCCGAGCTTGGTGTCCCGGGCGTCGACCTCGTGCTCCTCGATGTGGATCGAGGTGAGCACGTCCTGCTGCACGAGGCGCTGCGACAGGATGATCGCGTCCTCGTAGTTGTGGCCCTCCCAGCACATGAACGCGACCAGCAGGTTGCGTCCGAGCGCCATCTCGCCCTCGTCGGTGCACGGCCCGTCGGCGATGACCTGACCGGCCTCGACGCGGTCGCCCTCGAAGACGACCGGCTTCTGGTTGACGCAGGAGCCGGCGTTGGAGCGGCGGAACTTGTGCAGCAGGTAGGTCCGGCGGTGGCCGTCGTCCTGGTGCACGGTGACGTAGTCGGCGCACAGGTCCTCGACCACACCGCCGACCTCGGCCACGACCACGTCGCCGGCGTCCACGGCAGCGCGGTATTCCATGCCCGTGCCGACCAGCGGGGCCTCGGCCTTGACCAGCGGCACCGCCTGACGCTGCATGTTCGCGCCCATGAGCGCGCGGTTCGCGTCGTCGTGCTCCAGGAACGGGATCATCGCGGTGGCGACCGAGGTCATCTGCCGCGGCGACACGTCCATGTAGTCCACGGCCCCGGGCGCCACGTCCTCGGTCTCGCCGCCCTTACGGCGGACCAGGACGCGGTCCTCGGCGAACGTGCCGTCCGCCCGCAGCGGCGCGTTGGCCTGCGCCTTGACGAACCGGTCCTCCTCGTCCGCGGTCAGGTAGTCGATCTGGTCGGTGACCCGACCGTCGATGACCTTCCGGTACGGCGTCTCGATGAAGCCGAACGGGTTGACCCGGGCGAAGGTGGAGAGCGCGCCGATCAGGCCGATGTTCGGGCCTTCCGGCGTCTCGATCGGGCACATCCGGCCGTAGTGGGACGGGTGCACGTCGCGGACCTCGAAGCCGGCCCGCTCCCGGGACAGACCGCCCGGGCCGAGCGCGCTGAGCCGGCGCCGGTGGGTCAGACCCGCAAGCGGGTTGGTCTGGTCCATGAACTGGGACAGCTGCGACGTGCCGAAGAACTCCTTGATCGCCGCCACCACCGGGCGGATGTTGATCAGGGTCTGCGGCGTGATCGCCTCGACGTCCTGCGTGGTCATCCGCTCGCGGACGACCCGCTCCATCCGGGAGAGACCCACCCGGACCTGGTTCTGGATCAGCTCGCCCACGGTACGCAGGCGACGGTTGCCGAAGTGGTCGATGTCGTCGGCCTCGTAGCCCTCCTCACCGGCGTGCAGCCGGCAGAGGTATTCCACGGTGGCGACGATGTCGTCCTCGGTCAGCGTGCCGGTGTTCATCGGCACGTCGACTTCGAGCTTCTTGTTGAACTTGTAGCGCCCGACCTTGGCGACGTCGTACCGCTTCGGGTTGAAGAAGAGGTTGTCGAGCAGGGTCTGGGCGTTCTCGCGGGTCGGCGGCTCGCCAGGGCGGAGCTTGCGGTAGATGTCGAGCAGCGCCTCGTCCTGCCCGGCGATGTGGTCCTTCTCCAGCGTGGTCATCATCAGCTCGGACCAGCCGAACTTCTCGCGGATGCGCTCCGCGGACCACCCGATGGCCTTGAGCAGGACGGTGACGGCCTGCCGACGCTTGCGGTCGATGCGTACGCCGACCGTGTCGCGCTTGTCGATGTCGAACTCCAGCCAGGCACCCCGACTCGGGATGACCTTGACGCTGGAGAGGTCGCGGTCGGAGGTCTTGTCCGGCTGCTTGTCGAAGTAGACGCCCGGCGAGCGGACGAGCTGGCTGACCACGACGCGCTCGGTGCCGTTGATGATGAAGGTGCCCTTGGGCGTCATCATCGGGAAGTCACCCATGAACACCGTCTGGCTCTTGATCTCGCCGGTGGTGTTGTTGGTGAACTCCGCGGTCACGAACAGTGGCGCGCAGTAGGTCAGGTCCTTCTCCTTGCACTCCTCGATCGAGGCCTTGACCTCGTCGAAGCGCGGAGCGGAGAAGGACAGCGACATGGTGCCGGAGAAGTCCTCAATGGGACTGATCTCGTCGAGGATTTCCGCGAGACCCGAGCGTGCGTGCGGGTCGTCCGCCGACCGGCCCTGCCAAGCCTCGTTGCCGACGAGCCAGTCGAACGACTCGTTCTGGATGGCGAGGAGGTTGGGGACCTCGAGGTGTTCGGTGATCCGACCGAAAGAAACTCGGCGGGGCGCGAAAGCGCTCGACGTACGACTGGTCTTCGCAGGGCGGGAAGCTGCCAAGATGCGTCCTTCCGAGGACCGGTGCTGCAGAACGGCTGGTACGCGTGCACTCCAATGACCCCACCAGAAGTATCCACAATCGGACATTTCCGAGCAGGGGTCAAGTCGGAAGGCAGCGCAAACTAGCAGTGTAGCCGAGAGGCTAACCGCTGTCCAGCCCACCCCGCAGGTCGTCGCGGAACAAGCCCCGGGACCTCGAAAAACCGGGTCCGCCGGGCCGCTCGGAACGCGACGTTCCTGCCGGTCCGCTCGTGGTGCGGCGGCGGCGGTGGTGCTGCCGTTGCCCATACCCGAGAGGCGGCCGTTGCAAGCGCGGAAGGTCTTGCTGATGTCAGCGTGCCTGCCCTGCCGGTGCCGCGTCAAGGGCCGGTTACTGCTCGGGGTGTCTTTCCCCCCGACGGACTACCGACTGAGCATCCTGAGAGGCCGAAACAGGGAACCTGGACGCCCTGCTCACGCCGCTGTCAGCCGCTGGCACCAACACGGCGGGCGGTGACCCGGTCCCCGGATCACCGCCCGCCGCGACGCGATGTGCCCCGGCTCACGTGAGCCGGACGCGCGTCAGGTCAGACCAACGTCACTTGAGGGTGACCTTGGCGCCCTCGCCCTCGAGCTTGGCCTTGGCCTTCTCGGCGGTCTCCTTGTTGGCCTTCTCCAGGATGGCCTTCGGAGCGGCCTCGACGAGGTCCTTGGCCTCCTTGAGGCCCAGGCCGGTCAGCTCGCGCACGACCTTGATGACCTGGATCTTCTTGCCACCGTCGGCGTCGAGGATGACGTCGAACTCGTCCTTCTCCTCCTCGGCCGGGGCGGCGGCGCCACCGGCGGCACCGCCGGCCGCGGCAACCGCGACCGGAGCGGCGGCGGTGACCTCGAAGGTCTCCTCGAACTGCTTCACGAACTCGGAGAGCTCGATCAGCGTCATCTCCTTGAACGCGTCGAGCAGCTCGTCGGTGCTGAGCTTCGCCATGTCTGGCGTCCTTTCCTTGAAGAATTAACTAAGAACGTGGTGCGCCGCGGGGCCTCAGGCCGCCTCGGCGCCCTCCTGCTCGCGCTTCTTGTCCGCCAGGGCGGCCGCCGCGCGGGCGGCCTTGGAGAGCGGCGCCTGGAACAGGGCCGCGGCCTTGCTCAGGTTGCCCTTCATCGCGCCGGCCAGCTTGGCCAGCAGCACCTCGCGGGACTCCAGGTCAGCGAGCTTCGTGACCTCGGCCGCGGAAATGGCCTTACCCTCGAAGACACCGCCCTTGATGACGAGCTTCGGGTTGGCCTTCGCGAAGTCGCGAAGCCCCTTCGCCGCCTCGACGACGTCGCCCGAAACGAAAGTCAGCGCGGTAGGACCGGTGAACAGCTCGTCGAGGCCGGAGATGCCCGCATCGGCCGCGGCACGCTTGGCCAGCGTGTTCTTCGCGACCGTGTAGCTGGTCTCCTTGCCGAGCGTGCGCCGCAGCTGAGTGAGCTGCGAAACCGTGAGCCCGCGGTACTCGGTCAGCACGGTGGCGCCCGAAGAGCGGAAACTCTCGGTCAGCTCGGCGACGGCCGTGGCCTTGTCGGCCCGGATCGGCTTGTCCGCCATGTCCCTCCTCTCTCGTTGCTCGGAGCTGGCACGCCGGCAACGAGGGAACTCGCGACGGCGGCGGAGGCACCACGACAACGAAAAAGCCCCGGCGCGGGGCGCACGGGGCGAGGGCCGGGATCATGGACACAGTCGGCGGACCGTGCGTGACACCGAGTTTCGCTTGCCGCCCTGCGCGGGTCGCCCGTCGTCGCGGGACCTTCGACCGTGCCAGGGCACGGTGACCAGCGGTCTGTGGGTGGAACTACCGCACCAGACTACGCGACCGGGCCCGGCGCACCAAATCGCCCCCCGGGTGCTCCCGGTCACCCGCCGGTCAGGCGCGGGTGCGCCGGCCCCAGGCGTAACCGGTCAGCGCCACCGCCGTCCAGAGCACGGCCCAGCCGGTCAGCAGCAACCCGGCGCCGAGCGCGACCGGCCCGGTGACCGCGCGGGCGGTCGCCAGCACCGGCGGAACCAGCCACGGCGCCACCGAATCGGACAACCCGAAGACCACGAACCCGACCGCGCCGACCGCCAGCACGGCCGCCCCGTAACCGGCGCTGCGGGTGATCGGGCGACTGGCCAAGGCGCCCAGGGCCACCGCCGCCGGCAGGGCGAGCAGGTGCGCCCACAGCCCGAGCGCCACGCCGACCGCGACCGGCCGCCCCTCCGGACCGGCCGCCGCGGTGAGCGCTCCGATCGGCCACGGCAGCGCCAGCGCGACCGCCACCACGGCGAGCCCGGCCACCAGCGCCGCGAGCAGCCCGGCCGCCTGTTCCCGGGCCGGGCCGACCACCACCCGCGCCAGCCGGCGCTGCACGTCGGGCTCGACGTCGAGCAGGATCTTGGTCTGCCAGGCCAGCACCGGGAAGAGGATCACCGCGGAGACTCCGTAGGCCTCCGCCGGCCGGGCCTGACCGCCGCCGTGGAGGACGCCGAGAGCGAGCAGACCGGCCAGCACCGGCGCCAGCGCCCGCCCGGTACGCACGAAAGCGGCCAGCCGCATCCGCATCAGCGCGATCACCGGTCCACCTCCGTCGCCGACCCGGATCGGCCGGACCCCACGCCCTCGCCCACCTCGGCCGCGCCACCGGTGAGCAAGCCGGGTGGGCCGTCGGAGGACACCTCGCCGGGGTGATCCGGAGGACCGGTCGAGACACGCGACCGGTCATCGGAGCCAGCGGCCTGATCCCCGTCGGGCCGCACGCCAGCCGAGAGAGTCGACTCGGCGTCCGGCGGGGTCGCGACGGGCTGGCCCGGCGGCGTGGCGGGGGTGGGGACGGCGTGGTCGCGTATCCGGAGGACCTGGTGGCCGTCGGCGCGCAGGCGGGCGACGGTGGCGACGACGGTCACGGCCGGCACCGCCAGCTCGACCACCGCGACCGCCGAACCCTCGGACGGCGCGGTTTCGCCGAGCGTGCCGTCGACGACCGACCACTGCCGGGCGCCGGGCAGCCGGACCGTCTCGCCCCGGTGGTCGCTGACCAGCACCGCGCCGCCGCCGGCCAGCACCTCACCGATCATCTCGGGGACCAGCTCGCGAGCCGCCGCGTCCAGCCCCTCCCAGGGCTCGTCGAGCACCAGCAGGCCGGGCGGTCGCAGCAACGCCTGCGCCAGGCCGACCTTTTGGGCGGTGCCCTTGGACAACTGCGGCAGGCGCACGTCGTGGAACCGGGTCAGGCCCAGCCGCTCGACCCAGTGCCGCACCGCCCGGTCGGCGGCGGGCCCGGGCAGGCCGGCGACGCGGCCCATGGCCGCCAGGTAGGCCCCGACGGTGAACGGTTGGTCGGCTCCGAACCGCTCCGGCACCCAGCCGACGGCCGCCGGCCGGCCGGTCACCGTGCCCCGGCTCGGCCGTAACACCCCCGCGGCGAGCTGGAGCAGCGTGGACTTACCCGCCCCGTTGCGGCCGAGCACGACCGCGACCTCACCCGCGCCGATCGCCACGTCGACCTGACGCAGCACCCACGGGCCGTGCCGGTGGTAGCGGAGCCATACCCCGTCGAGCCGCATGCGCCGAGCCTGCCACAACGGACAGAAAGCCGGGGCCCCGCCACGTGTGGTGGCGGGGCCCCGGCCGGGAACGTGCGGTTGCTCAGGACTCGGTCGAGCCCTCCTGCAGGTTCTTGATCACCTTCGGGTCGACCGGGACGCCCGGACCCATGGTGGTGGTCAGGACGACCTTCTTGAGGTAGGTGCCCTTGGCCGCGGACGGCTTGGCGCGCAGCACCTCGTCCAGCACGGCGGCGTAGTTGTCGACCAACTGGGCCTCGGAGAACGAAGCCTTGCCGATGATCAGGTGCAGGTTGGAGTGCTTGTCCACCCGGAAGGTGATCTTGCCGCCCTTGATGTCCGCGACCGCCTTGGTGACGTCCATGGTCACGGTGCCGGTCTTCGGGTTCGGCATCAGGCCGCGCGGGCCCAGGATCCGCGCGATCCGGCCGATCTTGGCCATCTGGTCCGGGGTGGCGATCGCGGCGTCGAAGTCGAGCCAACCGCCCTGGATACGGGCGACCAGCTCGTCGGTGCCCACCTCGTCCGCGCCCGCCGCGGCGGCCTCCTCGGCCTTCGCGCCGGCGGCGAAGACGATCACGCGGGCGGTCTTGCCGGTGCCGTGCGGCAGGTTGACCGTGCCGCGGACCATCTGGTCCGCCTTGCGGGGGTCGACGCCGAGGCGCATCGCGACCTCGACCGTGGCGTCGAACTTGACGTTGGTGTTCTCCTTGGCCAGCTTGACGGCCTCGGCGGGGGCGTAGAGCTTCGAGCGGTCGATGACCTCAGCGGCCTTGCGGTAGCTCTTGCTGCGCTGCATTTCTGGTGACTCCTGTGGTCTCTGGCGGGCGCGCGCGGTCGCGGCCCTCCCACGAACGGATCGGGTGGAGCGGTGGAGCGAGATCAGTCGGCGACGGTCAGGCCCATCGACCGGGCGGTGCCCGCGATGATCTTCTCGGCCTGGTCGATGTCGTTGGCGTTGAGGTCCGCCATCTTCTTCTCGGCGATCTCGCGCAGCTGGGCGCGGGTCACCGAGCCGACCTTCTCCTTGTGCGGGACGCCCGAGCCCTTCTGCACGCCGGCGGCCTTGATCAGCAGCCGGGCGGCGGGCGGGGTCTTCAGCACGAAGGTGAAGGTGCGGTCCTCGTAGACGCTGATCTCGGCGGGGACGACGTCGCCCCGCTGGGACTCGGTCTGCGCGTTGTAGGACTTGCAGAACTCCATGATGTTCACGCCGTGCTGGCCGAGCGCGGGGCCGACCGGCGGCGCCGGGGTGGCCTGGCCCGCCGGCAGCTGAAGCGTGAACGTCTTGACGAGCTTCTTCTTCGGAGGCATGTCTCTTCCTGGGGCTTGAAACTGGGATTCTGGCCGGTCCGCGGGCGCGCACGGTCAGCACGGTGCGGACAGCCGACGTTCTAGGATAGCGCAGTCTCACGCGACACCGGCGGCCGGCCCGCGAAGGCCGACCGCCGGTGCGGGCGTACGTCAGATCTTGGCGACCTGGTTGAAGTTCAGCTCGACCGGCGTCTCCCGGCCGAAGATCGACACCAGCACCTTGAGCTTCTGCTGGTCGGCGTTGATCTCGCTGATCGTCGCCGGCAGCGACGCGAACGCGCCGTCGGTGACGGTGACCGAGTCGCCGACCTCGAAGTCGAGGACCTTGACCTCGGGCTTGGCCTTCTTCTGCTCGGTCTCGACCGCCGGCGCGAGCCACTTGAGCACCTCGTCGAGGCTCAACGGCGCCGGCCGGTCGGCCCGGTCGGTGGCACCGACGAAGCCGGTGACCCCCGGGGTGTTCCGGACGCAGGAGTAGGACTCGGCGGTCAGCTCCATCCGGACCAGGATGTAACCCGGGAAGACCTTCGCCTGGACCTGCGACCGCTTGCCGTTCTTGACCTCGACCTCTTCCCGGGTCGGCACCTCGACCTGGTAGATGTAGTCCTCCATGTCGAGGGACGTGATCCGGGTCTCGAGGTTGGTCTTGACCTTGTTCTCGTAGCCGGCGTACGAGTGCACCACATACCAGTCGCCGGGCGCGTAGCGCAGCTTCTGGCGCAGCTCGGCGACCGGGTCGAAGTCTTCGTCCGGCTCCGGCTCGGTGGTCGGGAACTCCGGCTCGCTGGCGGCCTCGACCGACTCGTTGTTGGCCGCCGTCGCCACCGCGGACTGCTCGTCCGGGGTCTCGGCGGTCTCGTCGTACTCAGGCACGCTCGCTCACTTCCGTCAGTATCGCTGTCCGCAGGTCAGCTGGGGTTGCCGAAGACCCACAGCACCGCCTTGGCGAAGCCGTAGTCCAGGCCGGCCACGATCGCCAGCATCACCGCGACGAAGGTGACCACCACCGCCGTGTAGGTCAGCAGCTCCTTGCGCGTCGGCCAGATGACCTTACGCAGCTCGGCCACGACCTCGCGGAAGAACCGCGCGATGCGGGCGAAGAGCCCGATCCGCTCGGTGTCCTTGCGGGTCTTCCGGCCCTCGGCCGGCTCGGCGTGCGCCCGCTTGCGGGTCGCGGTGCCGCCTCGGGAGACCGGCTCGTCCGCGTCGGCGGCGTCGTCGGCCACATCGTCGTCGGCAACGCCGTCGACAGTCGCGTCGTCGTTCAGACGCTCGTCGCCGTCGTCCTCGCCGCGCCGCTTCTTCTCGGCCACTTCGCCCTCCGTGCGGGGTATGGGGTCGCACGCCGGGCGGCGTGCGCGGCGTGTTGGTCACGCCGGCCGGACCAACCGTCCCGCGACGGGCCGCGGCCGGCGGACCGGCCGGGAGGGCCCCGATCGCCTCGGAACCACCCCACCGGTGCCACCACCACGGGCCGGACGCCACCGCGAACGGCGACGCGACCCACGGGAACGGTCAGGCCTGAGGCGCAGGGGTGACAGGACTTGAACCTGCAGCCTGCGGTTTTGGAGACCGCTGCTCTGCCAATTGAGCTACACCCCTGTGCGGCAACTCACCTCCACCCGGACACGTTGTGCCGAGCGGGGGTCACTTGCCCCACGGCGGACCAGTGTACGGGTAGTCGTACGACTTTCCCAACCGGTCCGCCCCTCGCGCGTCGGGCCGCTTCTCAGCGAGCGGTGCGGATCAGCGCCCGAGCCTGCGACAGCACTTTCTCACCCTGGCAGGTGGCGGTGATGTCGAGCCTGGTCAGCCCGTCCTCGGTGACCTCCTTGACCACCGCGGCGACCTCGATCTCGGTGCCCTCGTCGGTGTCCGGGACGACCACCGGGCGGGTGAAGCGGACGCCGAAGTCGACCACCGCGTCCGGCGCGCCGGCCCAGCCGGCGACCGCGCGGCCGACCAGGGCCATGGTGAACATGCCGTGGGCGATGACCCCGGGCAGGCCGACGGCGGTGGCGGTCCGGTCGTTCCAGTGGATCGGGTTGAAGTCGCCCGAGGCGCCGGCGTAGCGGACCAAATCCGCGCGGGTCACCCGGTAGGTCTGCACGGGCAGTTCCATCCTCACGCCTCCTTGCGTACGACGATCTTGGACCAGACCGCGACCACCGGCTCGCCGGCGGTGGTGCGCACGTCGGTGCGGGTGGTCAGGAAGCCGTGCCCGCTCCGGGTGGTCACGTCCTCGATGGTGTTCACGCAGACCAGCTCGTCCCCGGCCACCACCGGCCGGGTGTAGGCGAACCGCTGGTCGCCGTGGACCACCCGGCGGTAGTCGACGCCCAGCTCCGGGTCGTCGACGATCTGCCGGCTGGCCGCCATGGTCACGACCACCGGGAACGTCGGCGGCGCCACCACGTCGGCGTGGCCCAGCGCCCGGGCCGCCTCCGGGTCGTGGTGCGCCGGGTCGGTCGCCCCGATGGCGGTGGCGAACTCACGGATCTTTTCTCGGCCCACCTGATAGGGGGCGGTCGGCGGATAGGTCCGGCCGACGAAGGACGGGTCCAGGGACATGCCGCGAACCTACACGGAAACACGAACGCCGATCCGAGCGGTCGGCTGGCCCTGCGGGCCGTCGACCGGGCGGATCGGCGTCGGTGGAGCTGCTGCGGAGCCGGCGGGGCCGGCCGTGCGTCAGCGGGTCTCGCGGTGGACGGTGTGCTTGCCGTCCCGGGGGCAGAACTTCTTCAGCTCGATGCGGTCCGGGTCGTTACGACGGTTCTTGCGCGTGATGTAGTTGCGCTCCTTGCACTCCACACACGCCAAAGTGATCTTCGGCCGGACATCGGTCGCCTTCGCCACGGCGGAGTGCCTTCCTCGCTCACGGATATCAACTACGGCGTGTCAGCCTACGCGCTGACGACGCGGACATGCAAAGTGGGCGCCTGTGGCGCCCTTCCCACCGGCCACCGGGCGAGCCCGGAGGACGAGAGTAGCGGTGGCCGGACTTGAACCGGCGACACAGCGATTATGAGCCGCTTGCTCTGCCATCTGAGCTACACCGCCGTGGCGGGTCCAGCCGGACCCTTTGAGCCCCCTTACGGAATCGAACCGTAGACCTTCTCCTTACCATGGAGACGCTCTGCCGACTGAGCTAAGGGGGCCTGCTCGATCACCCTCGGGGTGTCGCGCAGAGGAAACAGTACACGACCGCGTCGCCGAGGTGAAATCGGATCCCCCCGACACGTGTCGGCCCTGATCAGGGCACTACGCGCAGGCGGGGAAGCTCCCCGGCGACGATCGTCTCGGGGTCGACCTGGGCCCCGAACCAGGCCTCCAGACGTTCGTACGGCAGCGGCCGGCTGAACAGGAAGCCCTGGCCGATCTCGCAGCCGATGTCCTGGAGCAGCTCCAGGGTCAGCTCGCTCTCCACGCCCTCGGCGACCACGGTCAGGCCGAACTGCTGGGAGAGCGTCACCACCGCGTTGACGATGGCCAGGTCGCCCGGGTCGGTCGCCATCCCCTGCACGAACGACCGGTCCACCTTGACCTCGTGCACCGGCAGCCGGCGCAACTGGGCCAGCGACGAGTTGCCGGTGCCGAAGTCGTCCACCGAGAGACGGACACCGAGGTCGCGGAGGCTGCGCAGGGTGGGGATGGGACGTTCGGTGCCGTCCAGCACCCCCGACTCGGTGACCTCCAGGGTGAGTCGCTGCGGGGGTACGCCGTACTCCGCCAGCAGGTCGTGCACGAGCGCGGGGAAGTATTGGTCGGTGAGCGTACGGGCGGCGAGGTTGACCGAGACGGACAGCGCCTGCTCCCCGTGGCTCCAGTCGCGGCTGCGCCGCAGGCTCTCCCGCAGCACGAACTCGGTGAGCCGGCCGAGCTGGCCGGTGTGCTCGGCCACCGCCACGAAGTCGTCCGGCTCGACCGTGCCGTGCGCGGGATGCTCCCAGCGGGCCAGGCACTCGACCCCCACCAGCCGGCGGTCCCGCAGCGTCACCTTCGGTTGGAAGTAGACCTCCAGGTCGCCGTCCGCCAGCGCCCGCTCCAGGTCGCCGGCGAGGCCGAGCCGGCGCAGCGAGCGGGACTCCAGCGCCGGACTGTAGAGCTGCACGCTGCCCGGCACCGACTTGGCCGCGGTGGCGGCCAGGTCGACCCGCTGGAGCAGGGCCACCGCGTCACCGCCGTGGTCCGGGTGAACGGCCACGCCGACGGCCGTGTCCACGTCCAGGGTGAGCGTGTCGAAGACCATCTCGTCGCGGATCTGCTCGCGGAGCTGGGCGGCCAGTTCCAGCGCCGCGTCGGCGCTCTCCAGCCGCAGCGTCACCAGGAACTCGTCGCCACCGACGCGGCCGACCAGCGCCGACGAGGGGGCGCAGGCGCGCAGCCGCTCGGCCACCTCGACCAGCACCTTGTCGCCGGCCGCGTGACCGAGTGACTCGTTGACCTGACGCAGCCGGTCGACGTCGAAGAGCAGCAGCGCCACCACCTCGTCCGGCGCGCCGATCTTGATCGCCTCGGCGACCGCCGAGATGAGCCGCCGCCGGTTGGGCAGCTTGGTGAGCGCGTCGTGGTCGGCGTCGTGCCGCAACCGGTCGACGAGACGCGAGTTTTCCAGCGCGACCGCGGCGTGCGCGGCGACCGTCTCGAAGACGGGCAGGTCACGCGGCGTGAAGTGGCCGACGTCGCTGATCCGGTTGACCACCTCGAGCGTCCCGATCACCGCCTGGCCGGACCGCAGCGGCACCACGATGGCGTCCTTGACCTGCTTGACGTCGGCCACACCGCGCAGCGCGGTGTCGGCGCCGAGCTGCCGGCCGGTGGTCAACGTGCGGCCCAGGCTGCGCGCCTGCTCCCGGAACGCCGCCGGGGTCGGTGCGACGTCCAGCAGCCCGGGCGCGTCGACGCGCGCGGTGAGCAGCACCTCCGGGTGCCGCCCCTGGGCCGGCAGCCAGAGCGTGGCGTATTCCGCCTGCATCAGCGCGCGGACCCGGTCGAGCAGCACGTCACCCAGGGCGCCCTCGGCGCTTGTGGTGATCAGGCGGGCCAGGTCGTACATGCCGGCCAGCGTGCGGTGCTGCTGGAAGAACTGGGAGTAGGAGCGGTAGACCTGGCCGAGCGCGACGAAGAGCGCGGCGAGCAGCAGCGCGGACCACCAGGTCGTCTCCAACGCGATCAGGATGAGCAGCCCGATCGAGGCGTTGATCGACGACGTGAGGAAGACGGAGGGGGCCGTGCGCAACGCCTCGCGGCCGGGCTGCCAACCCTGGAGGAGCACGTGCACGCCGACCACGGAGAGCAGGCTCACCAGGGTGATTGTGTTGATCGCGACGAAGAGGCTGGCCCAGGTGCCCGGCCGGTCGACGCCCTGCAACGGTGGCAGGGCCAGGAGGACGAGCCCGGCCAGAGAGGTCGCGGCGGCGGCCTTGGCCGCGTTGAACCACAGTTTCGCCGGCGTGAAGCGGTGCCAGACGCACCAGCCCAGCGTCGACAGCGTGTAGATGAGGACCACCGTCAGTGGTGGCAGGTAGAACAGCGCCACCACCAACGGCACCTCGGTCAGCGTCACGGCCACCGACTGGCGCCGGACGATGAAGTTGAGGACGGGGACGCTGACCGCCGTCATCACCACGAGCAGCACGAGGGCCCAGGCCCAGTCCCCGAGGGGTTGGTCGGAAATGATGCCGATGGCCGTGCTGAAGACCACCGCGAGGAGCGTCAGTGGTGCGGTGATGAGCCAGGCCCGCTCCGTCGATCGGCGTCCTTGGTTCCGGCCGGCCATACCACTCCCCTGTGCCGCGCGAGGCGGTCCTTGGGTCACCGGGTGATGTCGGCGGCCCAGATGACGTCGCCCAGTTGCGCTTCGGTGCTGCCGATGACGCTGGAACCGGCCAGAAGGGCAGCGAGCACGAGGAGCGAGCCGAGCAGCCGGCCCAACCTTCGACCAGACATGATTGCTCCTGTCGGGAGAGTGTCACAGGGATGGTGGAGGTTCCACGATCGTGCCACACCGGTCAGGGGCAGAAAAGGAGCGAAGACCTGTGCAGCCCGAGTAGCTGTCAGGTTCCGCCATTCGGCCCAGGGACCCACCACGCGCAGCCAGCTCATCAGGTGCGACGGTGCCGGGCGGCTTCGTCCACTGCGGATTCCGACGTTCATCACGAAGGGATCAAGGCACCCGAAAACTCCGTCCCGCCAGCGCTCGTGCTCACCTGACCGGCGACCCGCCCGCAGGACGAGGTCCGCTCCGGCCATAGACCACCATACCTGTATTGGGCATGAGCGCCACAGGGGGATTCCCTCACTCACGGCGAAAACCACCTGACGTACGCCGACCGTGGCGCGACCGTCAATGCCGGGCACGGGACCCGCTCCAGGTCAGCAGCACGAGCAACCCCGCGCCGACCAGCAGGCCGACGACGGCGAACGCGAGCGTCTGCACCAACCAGTGCGCGCCGCGCAGGAACGAGGTGGCCAGCCAGGCACAGAACAGCCTGGCGAGCGGCCCCGCGACCAGGGCGAGCACGATCGCGGTCAGTCGCTGGCCGTCGCTGGCGTCGAGGAACGTGTTGAACCTGTCGACCGAGTGACGACCAGACGATGACATGCATCGCTGGATACCCGGACCCCACGCCGCCGCAAACCGGTCCCGCCCGCCGGATATGCGGCGACAGCCCGGGCGCGCCGGCGCACCATGTGGCGATGTCCGTCGACGCCGCCCGCACCCGACTCCAGGAAGCCGCCGTCCTCTGGAGCACCGGCCCGGGCACCGCCGCCCAGGTGATCGAAGCCGCCTGCGACTGCCTCACGGCGGGCGTGGACAGCCCCACCCTCCGGATCCTCGCCGGCGCCTCCTGTGCGAAGGGCAGCGAGAACGACGAGGTGCGACGGTGGCTCGAAGACGCCCTGACGGAACTCTCCCTCACCTACTACCCGAGGTGCAGCCGAGAGGGCGAGGAGGCGGCCGTCCGACTCATGGCCCGCCGGGCGCTCGCCGGGGAGATCGCGCCTCGGGACCTGACGGCCTGGGCGTACCTGTACGTCACCTGGGACGGCACTCCCCTGGGCGCCGAGCTGGTCGCCTTCGAGAACGCCTACGAGTACGCGGAAGCCGTCGGCGGCACGACGGCGGACGTCGACGCGGACGTGATCGCCGAAGCCGGACGCCTGGTGGCGGTAGCCGTCCAGCCATGCCAACCGTCGTAGGTGGTCCAGTCGAGGACCCGGATCAACCGGAAGTGGAACGCGTCACGAACTGCACGCTCACCGCCCTGCTGATCAGGAGCAGCGCGCCGGATCTCAGCTCCGCCACTGCTCGCGGAGCCGCCGCCACGCGCGGATGCGGGCCCGCGCCACCACGACCCGAGGACACCAGCCGTACGGGCGACAGCGGGAACAGGTGTACGCCACGTGGTAGTCGACGATCGCCCAGGACAGCGCCACCAGGAATGGCGTGTCCAGCCTCTGCTCCGGCCTCACGACTCGCCGCCGTTCCCAACGGAGCCAGAAACCTTGATCGTGTTCGGGACCGCCATTGCCCGTCCTTCCAGGTCGACCCGCCGGCACTCCCACGGGTCACGGTGAAAACTTGGCTAGTCAAATCAGCTGAGGTGGAAGGTAGGCCAGCTTGGCTAGCCAGGTCAACGCCGAAACGCCCTTCGCCTGACCTGGCTAGCCAGCCGCTACTCTGACGCTCATGACCAGCGAGCCGGAAGACCTGGCCGATCTGGACCGGGACGACCCCAGGCCCCCGTCGCAGCAGATCGCGAATGTCATACGAGCGGCGATCCGCACCCGAAAGTTCCAGCCGGGCGAGCGGCTACCGTCGCAGCACGACCTCGCCGAGCGCTTCGACGTCGCTCGCGAGACGGTGAAGTCAGCGCTGCGCATCCTGCGGGACGAGCGTTTGATCGTGACCCGCCAGGGCAGCGGCGCCTTCGTCCGAGCACAGACCGAGCGCCCGGTGGGGCTGCGACCCCACATCGAGGCCGCGTTCGACCGTCCTCACGTCGCGATCGACTTCGCCGGCTTCTCCGGGGAGACGCTGCACGGCGTGCTGACCGAGCCGCTCGACAAGATCCGGGCTGGGCGTCTCACCCCGGAGTCGGTCACCATCCGTATCCTGCTGCCCGACGTCGACAAGCCGATGGCGTTGCCCTGCCCGGCGGAGACGCGGGCCGACGATCCAGCGGTGCGGGCGCGCGCGAAGCGCATCACTCATCGGCACACCGAAGGCATCCTTGCGGCCGTCCGTGAACTCGCGCACTTCCGCCTCGTCGGAGAGGCCAAGGCGGAAGTGCGTGTCCATCGCTCCGCTCCCGCCTTCAAGCTCTACATCCTCAACGGCGAAGAGGTCTTCTTCGGCTTCTACCCGGTTGTGGAGCACACGGTGACCATCGACGGGAAAGATGTCGGGATCTTCGACCCGATGGGTAAGGACGCGATCCTGTTCCATCGCGCCATCAGCGAAGACGAGACCTCGGACGCAGCGCAGTACGTGGAGCAGGCCCGATCCTGGTTCGACTCCATGTGGTCCACGATCGCCCGCGAGTACCAGCAGTGAGCCCACCAACCGAGCAGCTCATCGGAATGGTTGAGCAGGCCGAGGTAGTCCTTCTCGACTTCGACGGTCCCGTCTGCCGCGTCTTCGCAGGAAAGACCGCGCCCAGCGTCGCCGCCAACCTCCGCCATCTGATCCGCAGTCGAGGCGTCAAACTTCCCGACGACCTGCGCGACCAGGACGACCCGCTGGAACTGCTTCGCGGGACAGCCGCGTTCGCACCCGAGCTTGTCGACACGGTCAGCGCAGCGCTTGAGGCAGCGGAGGTCGAGGCAGTCGCGACCGCGGAGACGACGATCGGAGCGTTCGACGTCGTCCGCGCCTGTCTCGCCACCGGGCGAGCCCTCTCCATCGTCAGCAACAACTCCACCGCAGCCATCAACGCCTACCTCGCTCGCCGCGACCGCGCGCGCCACTTCGCCGCCATCATCGGGCGCGGCCATCACCCGGACCTGATGAAACCCAGCCCGCTGCCGGTCGTGCAGGCACTCCAGGCACTGAATGTGCGACCCACCGCTGCCGTCCTGGTCGGCGACTCCCCCACCGACATCGAAGCCGCCCATGCCGCCGGCGTCGCCGCCATCGGATACGCCAACAAGCCTGGCAAGATCCAACGTCTGGCGGTCGCCGGCGCCGACGCGATCATCACGGACATGGGCGACCTGGGGGCTGCCCTGGCGGCAACGCGGCGGCCGAAGAGCCGGCTCTCGTGGGTCGAATCAGACGGCGGACCACTCGTCGTCGTGCCGGAGTCAGTCCTCGCTCAGTGGAGAGGTGTACCCAACGACTTCGACCCGGGTGACCTGGACACTTGGGGCGACTACGGCCGGGCTTGCCAGGTCGACGGCCGCGCAGGCAGCCTGGAGATCGGCGACGGACAGGCGCTGGTGCTGGGCGACGAGCCCGCATCCACCACCTACCTTTCGGCCAAGCGGCTCTTCGTCCGGTGGATTCACGGCGCTTCCGAGGAACAGGTCATCCGTCTCATCCCGAAGGCCATGGAGACAGCCGCCTGGGAGGAGGTAGGGACATGGACGACCCGCGGACGCGCACAGCTCTTCGACTCTGCACTCGCCGGGGATGAGTTGGAGCACGGACGGCGTCTCGTCATCGACGTAGCTCCCGGCACCTACCGAATCCGTACTGCTTATGCCGAGCCGGCGAGTGAAGCGGGCATTGTCCTGGTCCAGCTGACTACCTAACGTGTGAGACAGCAGGCCACACATAGCCAGTCCTTAGACCAGGCACCCGATCAGCTCAGAGCGAACCGGTCGCCATCGAAGTCAGCGACGATCTCCAGCCTGCCGCCGAGAGCGGAGACGTACCGGTCGATGGTGCCGACCTCGGTCGCCGGCACCTCACCCTTCTCGATCGCAGCCACTCGCGGCTGCGAGACGTGCATACGGTCAGCAACCTCCTGCTGGGTCAGACCACGGTGTTCACGCATCTCCCGTAGGCGAGTCGCACGGACCTCAGCGAGCATCCGCTCCTTGTGTTCCGCAACCTTCGTCTCGTCGAGATTCATGCGAGAGCGGGTGTCCTGCCAACTACGCACCATCAGCGTTGTCCCTTCAACGTCCGTAGGTGTTCGGCGAAGAGCCGGTCAGCTTCGAGGATGTTGGTCTCGTACCAGCCCTTCCAGTTGCCGGCCTTGTTCCCGGCCACCAGCAGGATGGCCGCGCGAGTCGGGTCGAAGGCGAACAAAATGCGGATCTCGGTGCCACCCGAGGAACCTGGCCTGAGCTCCTTCATGTTCTTGTAGTCCGAGCCCTTCACTCGGTCGACCAGCGGGCGGCCCAACGCGGGGCCTTCCCTGGCCAGAATGTCGATGGCGGCGGCGATCTGGTCGGCCGAGTCGGGATCTTCCTTGCTCAGGCGAACCAGCCAGTCATCGACCTCGCTGGTCGAGTCGATCCGCCAGTCACCTGCGCGCCCATCGTAGCTCACGTACAACCCCTGCGTTATAGATGCGGTCACACCCACCGGCTGTCGGATCTATAACGACCGACCAGCTCGCGAGTAGCGCTCGGCTAACACCCGTTCAGGCGACACAGCAGGGCCGAGCATGGGAGGCGAATCGAGCGGACGTCACCGGAAAATGACGGCAGCCCCCGATCAGCATCTCTGCTGGTCAGGGGCCGCATCTGCACCTGGTGGCGGGTAGAGGATTCGAACCTCTGAAGCTTTCGCGACGGATTTACAGTCCGCTCCCATTGGCCGCTCGGGCAACCCGCCAGGGCACCCCACCGCGTCGCAACGCGGCGGCGGAAGCCAGGATAGCGGTTGCCCCCGCCCCCTCCGCAACGGGGTACCGTCAGGGAGTCCCACGCTGGTCAGTGCGGGACGGATCAGGACACATCGCCGGACAGCAGGAGCATGAGCATGGCAGCGAACCCGTCGTTCGACATCGTGAGCAAGGTCGACCGTCAGGAGGTCGACAACGCCCTCCGCCAGGCGGAGAAGGAGCTGTCGCAGCGGTTCGACTTCCGTGGCACCGGCGCCGAGATCTCCTGGTCGGGCGAGGAGGGGATCAGCCTCCAGGCGGAGACCGAGGAGCGGGTGCGGGCCGCGCTCGATGTCTTCAAGGAGAAGCTGGTCAAGCGCAACATCTCGCTGAAGTCGCTGGACGCGGGCGACCCGAAGGCGTCCGGCAAGGTTTTCAAGATCGACGCCAAGGTGATCCAGGGCATCGACACCGACAAGGCGAAGGCGATCAGCAAGAAGATCCGCGACGAGGGCCCGAAGGGTGTCCAGGCGCAGATCCAGGGCGACCAGCTCCGCGTGACGGGCAAGAAGAAGGACGACCTCCAGGCCGTCATCGCACTGCTCAAGGGCGAGGACTTCGGCGTCGCGCTGCAGTTCAACAACTACCGGTAAGCGCCGGGCGTGCTGGCGGCCACCCTCGGCGTACTCGCCATGACGTTCCCGTCACCTCGGAAACCGCCGGGCATGAAGCCGGCGACCTTGGCAAGACGCCACGATCGCGAGGACAGGACGGGAGACCCGCCATCCTGGTCGCGGTCGCCGTCGTCCCGCGCGGTGACGCACCGCGCGGGACGACCGCGGGTCACCGACCCAATGCCTCGATGATCACCTTGGCGGTCTCGGTGCCGCTGAAGTTCTGCTGGCCGGTGACGAGGTTGCCGTCCCGGACCGCGAAACCCTTCCAGAGGCCGGCCTGGATGAAGTTCGCCCCGAGCCGGCGCAGTTCGTCCTCGATCCGCCACGGCATGACGTGCGTGCCCCGTGGCACCTGGCCGGCGTCCCACACCGCCTGGTCCGCGGCGTCCTCCTCGACGTTGGCGAACCCGGTCACCGTCCGGCCCTTCACCAGCGGTTCGCCGTTGGACAGCCGCGCGTACCGCAGGACCGCCGTGCCGTGGCACAGCGCCGCCGTCACTCTTCCCGCCTCGTAGAACTCGGCGAACGTGCGGTGCAGGACCTCGGCCGTCTCGAACGTGAACATCGGACCCTGGCCGCCGGCGACGACGAGCGCGTCGTAGTCGTCCACCGAGACGTCGCTCACCGGCCGGGTGTTCTCGACGAGCTTGACGAATTCCGAGTCGTGCCGGTAACCCCTGCTGATCACGTCCTCGGCCTGCCACCGGCTGGCGTCCTCGGGGTCGCTCATCGCGTCGGCCACACACCTGCCGCCATCCGGGCTGAAGATGTCCACTCGGTAGCCGAGTTCGGTCATGTGGAAGTAGGGGTGGGTGAGTTCGCTCCACCAGAAACCGACCGGCCAACCGGTCGTGGTCGACACGGCCGGGTTCGAGATCACGATCGCGACGCGCTTCGGCCGCTCGGCGCTGACCGGGTTGAGATCCTTGTGGCTCATGCTGTTCCTTCCGTTCCTTTCACGAGGGGTGTCCGGGATCGGCCAACACCCGGATGCCGTGGTGTCGGCCGAGGCCCTGGCGGAAGGCCAGGGCGAACCAGAGGCGGGTGACCCCGTCGACGAGATCTGCCGCGTCGAGCCCGCCCAGGTGGATCGGTCGGAGACCGACGTCGGTGACCAGGTCCGCCACCAGGGCCCGGTCCGGCCCGTCGGGACCGCAGAACACGAGATCGGCGCGGGCACCGTCGATGACCGGTTCGGTCATCACCTCGACGCCGACCGTGCAGAAGGCACGGAAGATCCGGGCTCGCGGCACCCGGGCCAGCAGGAGCGGAAGCTGATGCAGTGTCGTTCCGCCGATGACGTTTGTCGCGTCGACGAGCAGGTGACCGTCGAGGCTGTGGGCGTAGGTGTCGAGCAGGTTCGCGAGGGCCGCACCCGGCACGGCCACGAGCACGGCCGCCGCCCCGGCGGTGGCCTGGTCGATCGTCGCGACACCCGGCAGGTCCCGGCGGCGGTCGATGTCGCGTACGCCGAAGACGACGTCGTGCCCGGCCGCCCGCCATGCCGTGCCGATGGCCCGTCCCACCCCGCCGGCGCCGATCACCGCGAGCCTCACGCCGCACCTGCACGGCCGGGCCGCCGGGGGGCCAGCGTGAAGTAGGCCGCCACCAGCGCGCAGAGCGCGAGGCCCAAGGCCGCGTTCGCCGCGCCCACCAGGGCGGCGATCGCGTACGCCCCCGGCCCGGCAAGGCTGCGCCGCAGCGCTCCTTGGACCGCACCGCGGGCCGTTTCGCTCAGCAGGCGCGGCCGGAACCGGAGGTAGCACCAGATGCCGGTGAACGCTGATGCGGTCCCGCACAGCACCGCCGCGTAGAAGACGGCGGCGGCCCGGTCGTGCACACCTGCCTGGAGGGCACGTCCGAGTGTCGCCGTGGGATAGCTGATGAAGCTGATACCCAACAGCACCAGGCCGTTGAGGAACAGTAGCGGCCGGTCCACTCGCCGGACGATGCCGAACAGCGCGTGGTGGTTGACCCAGAAGATCAAGATGGTGAGGAAGCTGACGCCGTAGGCGAGGAACGCCGGCACCTCCTCGAGCAGCGCGTGCCCCACGTCGGCTCCGGCCGCCGGCACGGCCAGTTCGATGACCAGCAGCGTGGCGGCGATGGCGATGATCGCGTCGCTCAACGCCTCGACCCGTGCGCTACCCGGTCCGGCTGGCTCCTCGGCCCCCTGGTCACCGACGCGGTCGTCGCCGACAGCTCCGTCTCTCACGGCAGTCCCCTCCCGGCTGCGGCGATACGCCCGCCGCCATACGCCTCGGCCACTATGCATGAGGACTTTGCTTGATTGCAAGCAATGTCTTCCAGTTACTCACGGCGATTGCTTGAATTCGAGCGATTAACTAGGCTGACCGGATGCCCCGCGAGAGTCCGCCCGCCGACCGAAGGCACGCCAGTCCGGCCGTGCCGGACTCGGTCGATGAGATCCTCGCCGAATGGGCCGCCGAGCGCCCCGACCTCCCGGTCACGCCGATCGCCGTCGTCACTCGGCTCAACCGCCTCCGGACCCGATTCGACGAGGAGTTGGCGACCGTGTTCGCCCGCTTCGACCTGTCGTCCGCCGACTTCACCGTCATCGCCGCCCTGCGCCGCGCCGGCGTTCCCTACACGCTTCCGCAGAGCGTGCTCATGAACCGGCTCGGCCTGACCAGCGGCACCGTCAGCGTCCGGCTCACCCGTCTCGTCAAGAAGGGCATCGTCGACCGCCGGCCCAGCCCGGAGGACGCCCGGGGCATCGTCGTCACGCTCACCGAACGCGGGACGGCCCTGTTCGACGAGATCGCACCGATCCACCTCGCCAACGAGGAGCTGCTGCTCTCCGCGCTCACCACGACCGAGCAGCAGCACCTGGCCGCCCTGCTGCACAAGCTGCTGGTCGGCTTCGAGCACCAGCGATCGACCAGCCCGCTCGGCATGACCCTCGCACCGGCCCACCTCGCCCGGCGGATGCGCAGCGCCGTCGGGCTGCCGGACACCCCGGGTCTGCTGATCACCGACGTCGCCCCGCACAGCCGCGCCGACGCCGCCGGCCTACGGCCCGGCGACCTGCTCACGAGCGTCGGCGACACCGAACTACGCTCGTGCGTCACCCTCGCCGAGGCGCTGGCCGGCGCGTCCGACGTCACCATCAGCTACCTGCGCGGCACCCACGAGCACCGGACCCGCCTCACGCCAGGATGACCCGGGCGGCACCCCGCCTCAGCTCAGGCGGCGAGGGACTGCTCGGCGCGGACCGCGGCGGCCTCCGCGCGGGCGATCGAGCCGCGGGGCAGCGCGGCGACCAGCGCGCCGACGCCGACCGCCGCGCCGGCGAAGAGGAACGCCCACGGTACGCCGCCGGCGTGGTCGACGATCAGCCCGGCGACCGCGCCGCCGACCGCGCTGGCCGCGACCGACATGGTGACCACCCAGGTGTACGCCTCGTTCAGCATGCCGGTCGGGGCGACGCGCCCGACAAGCGTGTTCTCCAGGGTGAGCGCGGGCGCGATGGCGGCGCCGCCGAGCACCAGGGCGACGCCGAGCGCGACCGGGCCGGGCATCACCGCGAAGACGGCGAAGCTGGCCGCGACCGCCCCGAGCAGCCAGGCGAACTGGCGGGCCATGTTGGCGGCGGGCCGGCGTACGCCGAACGAGAAGCCGCCGACGGCGCTGCCGACGCCCCAGACGGCGAGCAGCACACCGGCCAGGCTCTGCGGGTCGTCGGCGCCGGTGTCCCCGGCGAAGGCCGGGACGATCACGCCGGAGGCGCCGAACGCGATGCCGAGGCTGGCCACGCAGAGCAGCAGCGCGGGGAATCCACCGACCCGCAGCGGGCCGAGACCCCGGGCGTGGTGCTCGCGCGCGTGCGGGCGCCAGCCGCGCATCACCCGGCCGAGCGCGACCGAGCCGGTGCCGACCAGGGTGACCACGGCGGCGCCGACAAGCGCGGCGGAGGCGTCGGCGACCAGCACGAAGCCGGCGACCAGCAGCGGGCCGAGCACGAAGACGACCTCAAACAGCGAGGTCTCGGCGGCGAGTGCGGTGTTGCGCAGGTGACCCCGGCCGGTGGCGGGGGCGGTCAGGTCGTTCCAGGCGCCCCGGACGGCGGCGGTCAGCGGCGGGTAGGTGGCGCCGGCGACGCCCGCCGCCAGGTAGATCAGCGGGAGGTTGACGACGTCGGAGCCGCTGGCGCCGAGCAGCCCGAGCAGCGCCAGTGGGTGGGTCAACGCGGTGGCCAGCAGCACCGGGGCGGGGCCGACCCGGTCGGCGATCCGGCCGGCGACCGGGCTGAGCGCGGCGCCGGAGAGCGCGTAGATGCCGCCCGCGACGGCGGCCAGGGAGTAGCGACCGGTCACCTGCTCGACCACGAGCAGCAGCGCCAGCGGCGTCATGCCGATCCCCAACCGGCCGATGACGCCGAGGATCAGCAGCATCGGCGCGCCGGGAATCCGCCAGACGCCCAGATACTGGCGCAGTGCGGCCACGGGTGCACCTCCGGATCGACAGGTAATGAGTGAAGCCGCCTTCGACCCTAACGCCCCAGCTCATCCGCGGGATCGTCGAGTCGGTCACATCGCCGCGTCGTACCCGGGCTGACTCGCTTGCCGACACGGGGTAGGTTGCTCATCGAACTGATTCCATGCCAACGGCGGCAGGGTCGACCGCCGGCGTGATCGGAGGTCGGATGAGCGGCAGGGTCATGGCGCCGCAGCGGGTCGTGGTCGAGGAAGCAGGCCCGTCACACCGATGACCGACACCGCGACGCCCTCCCCCGGCTACCGGGCGATCTTCCGGCACCCGGTCGCGTCCCGGCTGCTGCTCGCCCGGGGCATCTCCGAGCTGGGTGACTTCGTCGGGCTGGCCGCCCTGCTGCTGCTCGCGTACGACCAGACCGACTCGGTGCTCGGGCCGGCCGCCGTCTACGCCGCCCGGATGCTGCCCGCGCTGCTGGTCGCGACCGTGTTCAGCGGCTGGCTGGACGTGCCGGCGCGGCGCACCACGCTGGTCGCGCTCTCGCTGGCCGGGGCGGCGCTGATCGCCGTACCGGCGGCGGTTCCCCGGCCGCTGCCGGCGATCGTGGCGGCCGGCCTGCTCGGCGCGGTCCGAGCCGCCTATTCGAGCGTGCACGTGGCGGTCGCCGCCGAGGCGGTGGCGGCCCCGCTGCGGCTGCCGCTGTTCGGGCTCTCCGCCTTCGCCAACCAGAGCGGTCAGGTCGTCGGCCTGGTCGCCGGCGCGAGCATGACGGTGGCGCTCGGGCCCCGGCTGGCGCTCGTGATCGACCTGGTGTCGTTTTTGATCGCGGCGGCGGTCCTGGCCGGCCTGCCGGTCGGCCGGCAGGAGGGGCGGCGTATCCGACCGCCTGCCACGGCCGGCATCCGGATCATCGCCGGCCATCCGGTGCTGCGCGTCGTCGCCCTGCTCACCCTCGCCACCGTGCTGTCCGGAGCGCTGCCGGAGACGCTCGCCCCGGACCTCGCCGACGGGAGCTGGCGGCCGGTGCTGCTGGCCGCCTCCTCGTTCGGCGGCGCAGTGTTCGTGCTCGTCGTCGGCCGGCGCGGCTGGCTGGCCCGGGTCGCCAACCAGGTGATGGCCGTCCGCGCGCTCGGGGTGGCGCTGCTGTTGGCCGGCCTGCTGGTGGCGGTCGGCGCCCCGGTCTGGGCCCTCGCCCCGGCGAACGCGCTGATCGGCGCGGGCGCGGGATGGCTGATCGGCGCGCAGGCGACGTTCGCGCGACTGGCGCCCCCGGAACGGATGGGGCAGGTGGAGGCCACCATGATCGCCTCCAACATCATGTTCTCCGGGGTCGGGATCTTCCTCCTCGGCGGCACCGCCGCCCTGTTCGGTCCGGCCGCGGCCTACCTGGCGG
This sequence comes from Micromonospora sp. NPDC050980, assembly GCF_040653835.1. NCBI lineage: Bacteria > Bacillati > Actinomycetota > Actinomycetes > Micromonosporales > Micromonosporaceae > Micromonospora > Micromonospora sp. NPDC050980. The sequence goes on from NZ_JBFAGS010000001.1 coordinate 391,658, forward strand.
CGGGGCTGGTGCTGCTCGCCGTGGTGCTGGCCACCCGGGCGGACCGGCTGATCGAGCCGGCCTGAACACGGCTCCGCCCGCGTCCGGGACGGACGCGGGCGGGCCGGACGGAAGCTCAGCGCTGGAACTGCACCGGCCCGGAGTTGCGGGCCATCTGCTCCAGCCGGGCCACCCGCTGCTCCATCGGCGGGTGGGTGGCGAACATCGCGGCGATGCCGCCGCCCCGCTTGAACGGGTTGTCGATCATCAGGTGGGCGGTGCTGGCGAGCTGACCCTGCGGGGCCAGCGGGCGGGCCTGGGTCCCCATGTGGATCTTCTTGAGCGCGCTGGCCAGGGCGAGCGGGTCGCGGCTCAGCTCGGCCCCGGACGCGTCGGCCTGGTATTCGCGGCTCCGGCTGATCGCCAACTGGATCACGGTGGCCGCGATCGGGCCGAGGATCAGGGTGAGCAGCAGCACCGCCGGGTTCGGGCCGTCCTCGTCGTCGCCGGAGCCCAGCGGGATGAACCAGGCCAGGTTGGCCAGCATGGTGATGATGCCGGCCAGGCCGGCCGCCACGCTGGAGATCAGGATGTCCCGGTTGTAGACGTGCGACAGCTCGTGCCCGATCACGCCGCGCAGCTCCCGGTAGTCGAGGATCTCCACGATCCCCTGGGTGACGCACACCGCCGCGTGCTCCGGGTTGCGCCCGGTGGCGAACGCGTTGGGCTGCGACGTGGGGCTCACGTAGAGGCGGGGCATCGGCTTGCCGGCCTGCGTGGACAGCTCCCGCACCATGCGGTAGAGCTCGGGGAACTGCGCCTCGCTGACCGGTTGCGCCTTCATCGAGCGCAACGCGAGCTTGTCGGAGAAGAAGTAGGTGACGCCGTTCATCAGCAACGAGACGACCACGGCGATGACGAGACCACCGCTACCGCCGAACCAGTAGCCGACCGCGAGGATCAGCGAGGTCAACAGGCCGAGCAGCGCTGCGGTCTTGAGACGGTTGTGATGCACGATCGCTCCTTCGGTGCGCGGGCCCACGCGGGTGTCCCGCTGACCGGTTCAACACACCGGTACCCGTCAACCATCCGGCTCATGGCTGAAAGTTGGCTGGGGATACCTGTGTGCCCGCTGAACCAGCCGCCCAACCGGGCACGAACGGGTCAGCGCGCCGCGACGTCGAGCACGAGCTGCGGTGCGAAACCGATCACCACGGCCGCCACGGTGGCCGCCCCGAGCGCCCACACCACACCACGGGCGGGACGCGCGCCACCGGCCGCCGACGGGCCGTAGAGCGTCGCGGCCACCCGCAGGTAGTAGGCCAGGCCGAGCACCGCGTTGAGCGCCACCACCAGGGCCAACCAGCCGGCGTGCCCGGCCAGCAGCGACCGGACCACGGTCACCTTCGCGAACAACCCGGCCAACCCCGGCGGCAGGCCGGCCAGCCCGATCAGCGCCAACGCGAACGCGCCACCCACCCACGGGTGCCGCCGCGCCGCGCCACGCAGGTCGGCCAGCGTGCCGCCGTCGCCGTCCGCCGGCCGCAACGCCACCACCGCGGCGAACGCGGCCAACTCCAGCAGCACGAAGAAGACGGCGTACGCGACGGCCGCCGCGTAGGCCCCGTCCCGCGCGTCGGGGGTGCGCCCCGCCGCCAGCGCCAACGCGCCCAGCGGGGCCAGCAGGTAGCCCGCCTGTGCCACCGACGACCAGGCCAACAACCGGACGGTACGCCGCTGGCGCAGCGCCACCAGATTGCCGACGGTCATGGTCAGCGCGGCGAGCCCGGCCAGCACCGGACCGGTCACCCCCGCCGGCAGCGCCCGCTGCACCACCGCCAGCAACGCCACCAGCCCGCCCAGCTTCGACGCGGTCGACAGGTAGGCGGCCACCGGCAGCGGCGCGCCGTCGTAGGTGGCCGGCGCCCAGGCGTGGAACGGCACCGCGGCGACCTTGAACGCCAACCCGGCCACCACGAGCGCCACCGCGACCGTGGTGAGCGGCAGGTCGCGCAGGTCGTCACGGGCGGCCAGGGTGCCGCCCAGCCGGTCCAGGTGCAGGCTGCCGGTGACCGCGTAGAGCAGCGCCGCGCCCAACAACGTCACAGTGGTGGCCACCACGCTGACCACGAAGAACGTCACCGCCGCCTCGGCGCCGGCCAGGCTGCCCCGGCGCAGCCCGACCAGCACGTACAGCGGCAGCGTCAACGTCTCCAGCGCCACGACCAGGGTGATCAGGTCGCCGGCCGCGCCGAGCACCACACCGCCGGTCATCGCGCAGGCGAGCAGGAAGCAGTATTCGCCGGCCGGGGTGCGCCCGGCCCGCAGCAGCGGACCGGAGATCGCCAGCACGCCGAGGGTGAGCAGCGCGATCACCACCCCGACCAGCGCGGCCCGACCGTTCCACACCCAGGAGCAGTCCGCGCCCACGCAGAACGTGCGCCGGATGCCGGCCGCGCCGACCAGCGCCGCGCCCAGCGCGGTGCCGGCCGCGCCGAGCGCCGACACCGCCACCGTCACCGCCCGGCGGGCCACCACCAGGTCGACCAGGAGCACCAGCACGGCCGTGCCGGCGGCCAGGTAACCCGGCAGCAGCGCCACGTTGTCGACACGCTGCACCACACTCATGGCACGACCCCCAGCAGGGCCTCCACCGGGCCGGAGGCGTAGGACAGGACCAGCGCCGGCGCCAGGCCGACCGCGAGCGCGAGCACCACAAGCGGCGCCCAGGCGGTCAGCTCCGCCCCGGCCAGCCCCGGCCCGAGCGGGGCCACCGCCGCGCTGGGCCGGCCGTGACTGACCCGGCGCAGCAACCGCAGCAGGTACGCGGCGGTGAGCGCGCCGCCCAGCGCCGCCAGCACGGCCAGCGTCAGCCACAACGGCCCGCCCCGCCGCACGGCCGCCACCACCGCGAACGCCTCGCCCCAGAACCCGGCCAGGCCGGGCAACCCCAGCGAGGCCACCGCCGCGAAGCCGAGCAGCCCGGCCAGCCGGGGCGCGGTCTCCCGCAACCCGGACAGCTCCGCCAGCGAGCCGGTGTGCGTCCGGTCCTTGATCGCCCCGGCCAGGAAGAACAGCAGCCCGGTGATCACCCCGTGGGCGATGTTGCCGATCAACGCCGCCTGCAGGCCGGTGGCGGTGAGCGTGGCCACCCCGAGCAGCACGAACCCCATGTGGCCCACGCTGGAGTAGGCGATCAGCCGCTTCAGCTCGCGCTGTGCCAGGCAGACCAGGCCGCCGATTCCGATCGCCGCCACGGCGAGCGCGCCGAGCACCGGCGATGCCCAGCGGGCCCCCTCCGGGGCCACCCCCACCGCCACCCGGATCAGCCCGTACGTGCCCATCTTCAGCAGCACCCCGGCGAGGATCACGCTGCCCACGGTGGGCGCCTGGGTGTGCGCGTCGGGCAGCCACGAGTGCAGCGGCCAGAGCGGGCTCTTCACCGCGAACGCCAACGCCAACAGCGTGAACGCGGCGAGCTGGGTGGAGCGGGACAGGCCGGCGCCGCCGGTCAGCGTGACCAGGTCGGCGGTGCCCGCGGCGGTCACCACCAGGTAGACGCCGACCAGCAGCAGCACCGAGCCGAACAGCGTGTAGAGCGCGAACTTGCGGGCCGCCCGCCGCCGGTCGTCGCCACCCCAGCCGGCGATGATCGCGTACATCGGCAGCAGGACGACTTCGAAGAAGCCGAAGAACAGCACCAGGTCGAGCGCCAGGAACGTGCCGAGGATGCCCACCTCGACCACCAGCAGCAACGCCACCAGCGCCCGGCCGCTGCCGCCGCCGGCCGGCACCCGCCAGAGCGTGTAGCCGCAGCACAGCAGCGTGAGCAGCGCGGTCAGCACCACGAGCGGCCAGGAGATGCCGTCCACCCCGAGATGGAACCGCAGGTCCAGCCCGGGCACCCAGGTCAGGTCGAGCTGGTGCCACGGCTGCACCGCCGGGCGGGGGCCGTACCCGAACCAGCCGTGCTCACCGCCGACCAGCGGAAGCGTCGCCAGCAGCGTCAGCGCCGCCGCCACCGTGCCGACCAGCCGGCCGGCGCGGTCGCCCGGGACCGCCGCCGTGGCGACCGCGCCCAGCGCCGGGACCGCGACCACCGCGACCAACAGGACCTGCCCGAACGTCATGAGGTGACTCCGATCAGCGCGACCGCCAGGCCGATCAGCAACGCGCCGGCCAGCACCCCGGCCGCCGCGCGCGGCAACGCCGCCCGGTGCGCCGCGGCCAGCCCGCCGCCCGCCTCCACCGCCGCCCGGCCGGTGCCCTCGACCAGGCCGTCCACCCCCAGCTCGTCGCCGGCCCGCACGGCCCGCGCCAACGCGCCGGTCGGGCGTACGACGAGAGCGTGCTGGACGTCGTCGAGCCGGAACGCCCGGGCGAACACCTGCCGCAGCGGACCCAGGAAGCGGGCCGGGTCGGCGGCCGGATCCCGACGCCAGCCGGCCCAGGCCACGCCCGCGCCGGCCAGCAGCAGCACCAACGGCAGGATCAGGTTCGGCGCCAGGTGGACCAGCTCCACCGCCTCGCCGGTGGCGTCCGCCGGCACCCGCAGCCGGTCGGCGAACCAGGGTGCGAACGCGGCCAACCCGAGCAGCGCGGCCGGGATCGCGAGCAGCAGCACCGGCAGGCGCAGCGACGCCGGCGGGTCGTGCGGGCGGACCAGCGGCGTGCGGGCAACGCCGAAGAACGTGCGCAGCAGCAGGCGGGTCGCGTACCAGGCGGTGACCGCGACGCCGAGCAGCCCGGCCAGCCAGACCAGCCAGCCCACCCAGTTCGCGGTCGGGCCGGCGTCGTCCAGCGCGGCGGCCTCGGCGGCGGCGAGCACGCCGTCCTTGCTCCAGAAGCCGGACAGCGGCGGCACCCCGCCCAGCGCGCCGAGCCCCACCAGCATGCACCAGAACGTGACAGGCATGCCGGCGCGCAGCCCGCCCATCCGGGACATCAGCGTGGTGCCCACCGCGTGGATCACCGCGCCGGCGGCGAGGAACAGCAACGCCTTGAACGCGGCGTGGGTGAGCAGGTGGAACAGCGCGGCGGCGGGCGCGCCGACCGCGAGCGCGCCGGTCATGTAGCCGATCTGGGACACCGTCGACCAGGCCAGCACCCGCTTGATGTCGTCCTGCGCGGTGGCCGCGAACGCGCCGAGCAGGATGGTGATCGCCGCCAGCACCCCGAGCACCGCGAGCGCCGCCGGGGCCTGCGCGAAGAGCGGGAACAGCCGGGCCACCGCGTAGACCCCGGCGGCCACCATGGTCGCCGCGTGGATCAGCGCGGAGACCGGCGTCGGGCCGGCCATCGCGTCCGGCAGCCAGGTGTGCAGCGGGAACTGGGCGCTCTTGCCGGCCACCCCGGCCAGCAGCAGCAGGCAGGCGGCGGTAAGCGTGCCGGTGGACCAGTCGTGCGCCAGCACGTCGGCGATCCGGAAACTGCCCGCGCCCACCCCGAGCAGCGCGATGCCGAGCAGGAAACCGACGTCACCCACGCGGGTCACGAGGAACGCCTTGACCGCGGCGCCGGGCGCCTCCGGCAGCCGCCGGTCGTGGGCGATGAGCAGGTACGAGCAGATGCCCATCACCTCCCAGCCGACCAGCAGCATGATCAGGTCACCGGACACCACCACGGTCAGCATGGCGGCGGTGAAGAGGCTGAGCTGCGCCGCGTACGGCGGGTAGCGGTGATCCACGTCGACGTCGTCGTGCACGCCACGACGCAGGTAGCCGGTCGAGTAGACCTGCACGGCCAGCGCCACCACGGTCACCGCGGTGGCGACAAGCACCGCCACCCCGTCCAGCCGCAGGCCCAGCGTGACCCGCAGCCCGCCCAGCTCGACCCAGGTGGTGGCCGCCTCCACCGGCCCGTCCACGCGGAGCAGCAACGCCAGCGTGGCCAGCAGCGCCACCGCCGCGCCGGCCACGCCCAACGCGACCGCCAGCTTGCGGGCCGGCGCCCGGTCGCCGTGCGACGCGGGCGGCAACAGCAGCCCGAGTAGGCCGGCCACCAGCGGCGCGCCCGGCAGCACCGCCGCGAGCCACAGCGTCGACGTGCTCATCGGGCCGCCCCCGGCGCAGCGGCCGACGCCGGCGCGTCGCCCGCCGGGACCGCGGTCGGGCGCTCGGTCAGCGGGACGTCGTCGATCGTGACGCTGGCCCGCAGCCGGTAGAGCTGGAGCACGATGGCCAGCCCGACGCCGATCTCGGCGGCGGCCAGCACGATCACGAACAGCGCGAACACCTGGCCCGAGTGCGGCAGCGCGGCCCGGACCGTGGTGTCCGCGGTGACCAGCACCAGATTGACCGCGTTGAGCATCAGCTCCACTGCCATCAGCACCAGCACCGCGTTGCGGCGGCGCAGCACGCCGTAGCCGCCGAGGCCGAACAGCAGCGCGGCGGTGACGTACGGGATGACCGGCCTCACCGGCGCCCGCCCTCGTCGACGGCGGCCGGGGCCGGGCGGCCGATGTCCGGGCGGGACAGCACGATCGCGCCGACGAGCGCGGCGAGCAGCAGCACCGACAGCACCTCGAACGGCAGCACCCAGGCGCGGAACACCTGCTCGCCGAGCCGCTCGGCGGTGCCCGCGGCGGGCAGCTCCACGCGCGACCACCGGAACGCGTCGACCAGCAGCACGGCCAGGCCCAGGCCGCTGCCGGCGCCGACCAGCGCGGCCGGCCAGCCGGGCCGGTCCAGGTCGTCCGAGGGGCCGATCGGGGCCCGGGTCAGCATCACCGCGAACAGCAGCAGCACCACCACCGCGCCCACGTAGATCAGCACCTGCACCCAGGCCACCAGCTCGGCGGTGAGCACCAGGTAGTCGCCGGCCAGCGCGCCCAGGCAGACCACCAGCCACAGGCCGGCCCGCACCAGATGGCGGGTGGCCACCACCAGCGCGCCCGCGCCCACCGCCACCGCGCCGAGCGCGAGCAGCAGCACGTCCGCACCGGTCATGAGGCCGCGCCTCCGCCCGGCTCGGCGGCGTCGGAGCGTACCCGGGTCGGCCGGGCGGCGGGCGCGGCGGCCTTGCGGGCGGCGGTGGTCTCCTCCTTCGAGGGGTCACCGAGCGGGTCGTGGGGCGGCGGCGGCGGCACGGTGCCCATCCACTCGCCCAGGTGGCCCTTGTCGTGCAGCAGGTCCCTGATGTCGTACTCGGCGTACTCGAACTCGGGCGACCAGTAGAGCGCGTCGAACGGGCAGACCTCGATGCAGATGCCGCAGTACATGCAGAGCGAGAAGTCGATGTCGAACTTGTCGAGCACGTTGCGCTGGCGGGGGCGGGCGGCGCCGGGCACCGCCACCTCCTCCTTGTGCGAGTCGATGTAGATGCACCAGTCCGGGCACTCGCGGGCGCACAGCATGCAGACGGTGCAGTTCTCCTCCAGCAGCGCGATCACGCCCCGGGAGCGGGGCGGCAGCTCGGGCGCGACGTCCGGGTACTGCTGGGTGGTCGAGCGGCGGGTCATCGTCTTCAAGGTGACCGCCAGGCCCTTCACCAGCCCGCCGCCGGGCACTCCACCGTGCTCGCTCATGCCGCCCATCCTGCCCTGTGCCCCCGGCGCGCGCGACCACCACCCGACTTATGGCGGCGGTATCGTGAGCGCGGGGAGAACGACACACCGGGAAGGACCTGTCGATGACCGCCGCACCGGAGAGTTTCCGCTCGCCCGAGGGCGGGTGGACGACCGACGACCTCGACCAGTTGCCGGACGACGGCCGTCGCCGCTTCGAGATCCTGGACGGAAACCTGGTCATGTCGCCCCTGCTGCCGGAGCCGTGGGAGATCGACATTCCGCTGGCTCGGATCACGCCTCGGGGCCGGTAAGCGGAGGCAGCATCTGCACGCCGAGCTGCTGGAGCACCTGGAACAGCTCGTTGACGCTCCACACGTCCACGATCCGCCCGGCGTCGTCGAAGCGCAGGAACGACGCCCCGGAATAGCTGGCCACCCGCCCGGTCGGCGGCACCGGACCGAACTGCCCGGCCTGGGTGCCGGCCGCACGCCAGCGCACCGCGACCCGCCCGCTGCCGGCCACCACCTCGACGATCTTGTAGCGCAGGTCGGGGAACGACGCCCGCCGGTCCCGGTGCCAGGCCAGCACCGCCGCCGGCCCCGCACCGCCCAGCCCGGGGCACTCCGGAGCCACCAGCTCGTAGGCGCTCTCCTCGCGGCCGGCGTTCCACACGTCGGCGACGAAGCGTCGGGCCGCCGCCTCCACATCGGTCACGACCGGCAGCCTATGCCGACCGCTGCGCCGCTCGACCTGCCGGGACCGGCCCGAGCGGCCATGATGGGAGCGGAACCCCTATTCGGGAGGTGGGCGTGGGCGGCAACGACGAGGTCCTCGACCGGACCGGCGGCAAATACGTGGAACCGGGCGGCGAGTTCACCCGGGACCAGCGCTACATCGCCACCCGGATCACCGCGGACGCCCGCGACGGCTGGCCGGTGGAGCCGGGCCGCTACCGGCTGGCGGTCAGCCGGGCCTGCCCGTGGGCCAACCGGCTGATCATCGTCCGCCGGCTGCTCGGGCTGGAGGGCGCCATCTCGCAGGCGGTGGCCGGTCCCACCCACGACAAGCGGAGCTGGACGTTCGACCTGGACCCGGGCGGCCGGGACCCGGTGCTGGGCATCGAGCGGCTCGCCGACGCCTACTTCGCCCGTTTCCCCGGCTACGACCGCGGCATCACCGTGCCGGCGCTGGTGGACGTGCCGACCGGGCAGGTGGTGACGAACGACTACGCGCAGATGAGCCTGGACCTGTCGACCGAGTGGACCGCGTACCACCGGCCGGGCGCGCCAAAGCTGTACCCGGAGCGGCTGCGCGGCGAGATCGACGAGGTCAACGCCGTGGTCTTCGCCGACGTCAACAACGGCGTCTACCGGTGCGGCTTCGCCGGCGGTCAGGAGGCGTACGAGCGGGCGTACCACCGGCTCTTCGACCGCCTCGACTGGCTGAGCGAACGGCTGGCCGAGCAGCGTTACCTGGTCGGCGACACGATCACCGAGGCGGACGTGCGGCTGTTCACCACGCTGGTCCGCTTCGATCCGGTCTACCACGGGCACTTCAAGTGCAACCGGCAGAAGCTCGCCGAGATGCCGGTGCTGTGGGCGTACGCCCGGGACCTGTTCCAGACGCCGGGTTTCGGCGACACCATCGACTTCGACCACATCAAGCGGCACTACTACGAGGTGCACCGCGACATCAACCCGACCGGCGTGGTGCCGCTCGGCCCGGACCTGTCGAACTGGCTCACCCCGCACCACCGGGAGGAGTTGGGCGGACGCCCCTTCGGCGACGGCACCCCACCCCCGGCCCCCGCCCCCGAGGAGCGGGTCGACCCCACCCACACCCCGCTGCGCTGACCCGCCTCGCCCCGCCGCCCGCCGCCCCTCGCGATCTTGCACTTTCACCGAAAGAGTGGCTATTCGGGGCGCGATAGCCACTCTTTCCGTGAAAGTGGGCGGGGCGGGGCGGGGCGGGGCGGGGCGGGGCGGAGGTTAGAGGGCGAGGCGGACGGCTACCGTGAGGACGAGCTGGGCCAGGGCCAGGGGGACCAGGACCAGCCAGCAGAGGCGCTGGAGCTGGTCCTCGCGCAGGCGCGGATAGCTCACCCGGAGCCAGATGATCACGAAGGCCACGGCGAACACCTTGAGCAGCGTCCACAGCCAGCCGAGCTGGGCGTCGGCGAACGGACCCTGCCAGCCGCCCAGGAAAAGCACAGTGGTCAGCGCCGCGATCACCACGATGCCCACGTACTCGGCCAGCAGGAAGAACGCGAACCGCAGGCCGGTGTATTCGGTCATGTAGCCGAAGACCAGCTCGGAGTCGGCCACCGGCATGTCGAACGGCGGGCGGCGGATCTCGGCCAACCCGGCCACGAAGAAGATCACCATGGCCGGCGCCTGCCAGAGCAGCCACCACGGCCGCCACGCCTCCACGATGCCGGGCAGGCTGAGCGTGCCCGCCGCCATCGCCACCGAGGCGGCGGCCAGCACCAGCGGCAGCTCGTAGCCGAGCAGCTGGGCGGCGCCGCGCAGCCCGCCGAGCAGGCTGTACTTGTTGGCCGACGCCCAGGCCGACATGAGCACCGCCAACACCCCGACGCCCACCACGGCGAGCACGAAGAACAGGCCGATGTCCAGCGGCTGGGCGACCAGATCGCCCGGCCCGAGCGGGATCACCAGCAGCACCAGCAGGTAGGGCATCAGCGCCACGGCCGGCGCCAACCGGAACACCTGCCGGTCCGCGTCGCGCGGCGTGACGTCCTCCTTCTGCACGAACTTGACCCCGTCGGCCACGAGCTGCGCCCAGCCGTGGAAGCCGCCGGCGTACATCGGGCCCAGCCGGCCCTGCATGTGGGCCATCACCTTGTGCTCGGCCTGGCCGACGACCAACGGCAGGGTGAGGAACGCGACAAGCACGCCGGCCACCCGCAGAACCAGCTCCAACCACTCCGGCATCAGCCCTCCCCCGCCTCGGGTTCCGGCTCCACGCGCGCCGGGCGCCCGGCCGAGGCCGGACGCGCGGGACGCTCGCCGGGAGCCGGACGCGCGGGACGCTCGCGGGCCGGGCGGGCCGGCGTGCCCCCTCGGGGGCCCTCGCCGACGCCGGCCGCGCCGGCCGGGGTGGGCGTCGTCCCCCACTCCCCCGGTGCCGGGACGCCCGGCGGCCGGATCGGGCGACGCCCGCCGCCCGCCTCCGACTCACCCGGCTCCTTCGCGCCCGGCCACGGCTTGGCCACCCGGGAGGCCAGCACGAACTCCTTGCGCAGCGGGTGCCCCTCGAACTCCGGCGGCAGCAGCAGCGGCCGCAGCTCGCCGTGGCCGGTGAAGTCGATGCCGAACATCTCGTGGGTCTCCCGCTCGTGCCACGCCGCGCCGGGGAAGACGTCGACCACCGACGCGACGACCGGCGCATCCCGGGGCACCCGGGTGCGCAGCAGCAGCCCGTGCCGGCGCCGGACCGACCAGAGATGCGCCACCACGTCGAAGCCGTCGGCCAGCTCGTCCACCGCCGACAGCCAGTCGAGGAAGTCGCACCCCAGCTCGGCGTCGTCGCGCGCCGCACGCACCGCGTCCGCCCAGCTCGCCGGCGCTACGTCGACGGTGGCGCGGGCGTACCCCTGACCGCCGGAGACCGACGCGGTGGCCTCGACGGGCGCGAGCAGCTCGACCACCCGCCGGCCTACCTCTTCCGGAGTCATGCGCTGATCCTATGGCCGACGGCGCCGGCCCGGGTCGGGCCGTCCCGGCCCGGATCGTCGCGTTGCCCAGCGGGTGGGCGGCCGGCGGGGAAAGATGAGGCTCGTGCGCGCTGTGACTGTGACCCCCAACGTCCCCGACTCGCTACGACTCGTCGAGGACTGGCCTGAACCGGCGCCCGAGGAGGGCGCGATCCTCGTCGAGGCGCTGGCGGTGGGCGTCTGCGGCACCGACCAGGAAATCATCGCCGGGGAGTACGGCGAGGCGCCGCCGGGCCAGGAACGGCTGGTGCTCGGCCACGAGTCGCTGGGCCGGGTGCTGGAGGACCCGACCGGCACCCTGCACCCCGGCGACCTGGTGGCCGGCGTGGTCCGCCGCCCCGACCCGGTGCCCTGCGCGAACTGTGCCGTGGACGAGTGGGACATGTGCCGCAACGGGCAGTACACCGAACACGGCATCAAGGGGCTGAACGGCTTCGCCCGGGACCGCTGGCGGCTGCAACCCAAGTTCGCCGTCGGCCTGGACCCGGCGCTCGCGTCGGTGGGCATGCTGCTGGAACCGACGAGCGTGGTGGCGAAGGCGTGGGACCACATCGAGCGGATCGGCCGCCGGGCCGAGTGGAAGCCGAAGACCGCGCTGATCACCGGCGCCGGCCCGATCGGCCTGCTGGCCGCGCTGCTGGCCAGCCAACGCGAGCTGTCCGTGCACGTGCTCGACCGCAACACCACCGGCCCGAAGCCGGACCTGGTCCGGGCGCTCGGAGCGACCTACCACACCTCGACGGTGACCGAGCTGGACCTCGAACCGGACGTGGTGGTCGAGTGCACCGGCGCGCCGACGGTGGTGCTGGACGCGATGTGCAAGGCCGGCCCGAACGGCATCGTCTGCCTCACCGGCGTGTCCAGCGGCGGACGGACCATCAACTTCGACGCGGGCGCGCTCAACCGGGAGCTGGTGCTGGAGAACAACGTGGTGTTCGGCTCCGTCAACGCCGGCCGGCGGCACTGGGAGCTGGCCGGCGAGGCGCTCGCCCAGGCCGACCGGTCCTGGCTGAACGCGCTTGTCACCCGCCGGGTGCCGGTCTCCGCCTACCGCGAGGCGTACGCGTCGACCGGCGACGACATCAAGGTGGTGCTGGACTTCACGCAGTGAGCCGGGCGGCGGCTCAGATGCCGGGCAGCCGGCCGTTGCGGAACAGGTCCACAAAAAGCTGGTGGTCCTCCCGGGCCCGGATCCCGTACCGGTGCGCGAAGTCCACCAGGTAGCCGGTGAACCCGTCGGCGTCGCCGTCCACGGCCGCCACGATCGACTCCTCGGTCGAGTAGTCGACCAGGTCGTGGCTGGACTCGTCGTCGGCCACCGAGTGCATCCGGGCCACCGCCCGGCCCAGGTCGGTGAGCACCCCGGCCAACTCCTCGAACTCGTTCACGTCGGCCCAGTCGAGGTCCGCCGCGTACGGGGAGACCTCGGCGACGAGCTGGCCGACGCCGTCCAGCTCGGTGAAGCCCAGCCACGGGTCGGCGTGCGCCTGCAACGCCCGCTGCGACTCGGCGGTGCGGTGCCCCTGGTGCCGGAAGTACGACCGGACCCGCTCGTCGTCGACGTGCCGCGCCACCGCCGGCACCTGCGCCTGCTTCATGTAGATGACGACGTCGTTCTCCAGCGCCTCGGTGTGCCCCTCCAGCAGGAGGTTGTACGACGGTAGCCCGGCCGAGCCGATGCCGACGCCCTTGCGCAGCACCACGTCCTTGATGCCGGCCGCCACCGGGCGGTGCCGGGTGGTCGACTCGGGCAGCGTGTGAAGGTAGTCGGCGAACGCGGCGCAGACCTGCTCGCGGGTCGCCGCGTCGATCTCGTGCACGCCGTCGCCGAGGGAGAACCGGCGCTCGTAGTCGTCGACGGTGGTCTGGGCGGCGAGCAGGTCCACCCGGGTGCTCAACCGCGCCTGCTGGAGCACCCGGCGCAGCACGCCGTCGGCGTTCGCCAACGTGATCGAGCCGATCGCGTCGTCCCCGCCGGCCGCGATGGCCCGCAGCTCGGCCAGGTAGGACCGGGCGAAGCCGGTGACCAGGTCGCCGATCACCCGGTCGGAGAGCGCCTTGGCGTAGCCGAGCAGGGCGACGCTGGCGGCGAAGCGCTTCAGGTCCCAGGTGAACGGCCCGACGTACGCCTCGTCGAAGTCGTTGACGTTGAACACGAGCCGGCCGGAGGCGTTCATGTAGGTGCCGAAGTTCTCCGCGTGCAGGTCACCGTGGATCCACACCCGGCTGGTGCGGTCGTCGAGATAGCGGTCGCTGGCGAAGTCGCCGCGCTGGTCGGCGTAGAACAGCGCGGCGCTGCCCCGGTAGAAGGCGAACGGCGAGGCGGCCATCTTGCGGAACTTCCGGCGGAACGCCGCCGGGTCGACCGCCATGGACGCGCCGAACTCGTCGGTCAGCACGTCGACGATGAAGGCGGAGCGCTTGTCCGGGGAGTCGGTCATGGCCCGCAGGCTAGCGCCGCCCCGCCACCCGGCGGATCAGTCGGCCGGCGGACGCACCGGCGGCGCGGTCAACGCCTCCACCGGCCGGGGGACCACGTCCGCCGGGGAGGCGAGCCGGTCCGGCCGGGGCACACCGCCCACGCCGGACTGCTCGGCGGCGATCTTCTCCTGAAGGCGCAGGATGCCGTGCAGCAGCGCCTCCGGGCGCGGCGGGCAGCCGGGCACGTAGACGTCGACCGGGATGAGCTGGTCGACGCCCTTGGTCACCGAGTACGAGTCCCAGTACGGGCCGCCGCAGTTGGAGCAGGCGCCGAACGAGATCACGTACTTCGGTTCGGGCATCTGGTCGTAGAGCCGCTTGACCGCCGGGGCCATCTTGTCGGTGACCGTGCCGCTGACCACCATGAGGTCGGCCTGCCGGGGACCGTGGGCGAACGGGATCACGCCGAGCCGCATGAAGTCGTGCCGACCCATGCTGGTCGCGATGAACTCGATGGCGCAGCAGGCCAGACCGAAGTTGAACACCCAGAGCGAATAGCGGCGGCCCCAGTTCAGCACGAACCGGATCGGCTCGCCGAGCACGCCCGGCAACTGCACCTCGGCCCCCTCTCACCTATCGTCGAGTTGACAGTCAACCACAGCACCGGCAACGGCAACCCGTGCAACCGGAGCCGGCGTCAGAACGTGTGACGGACGTGACCGCGCCGGCGGCACGCGCACGGGGAGGACAGATGACGGTGACGAGGGAGCCACGGCTCGGCGAGCCGCCACCCGGGAGGACAGCGGGCCAGCCGGCACGCTCGGACCGGGGCGAGGCGATCGACTTCGACGGGTTCTACCATGCGCACTTCCGGTCCCTGACCCTTCAGCTCGCCGCCTACTGCGGTGACCTGACGTAGGCGCAGGACCTGGTGCAGGAGGCGTTCTGCCGGGCGTTCGCCCGCTGGTCGCGGGTGTCCCGCTACGACGATCCGGTGTCCTGGGTACGCCGGGTCGCCTGGAACCTGGCCACGAGCCGGTGGCGGCGGCTGCGCACGGCGCAGTCCTGGCTGCACCGGCAGCGCGAGGAACACGTGCCGGGTCCGGGCCCGGACCGGGTGGCGCTTACCGCCGCGCTGGCCCAACTGCCGGCCGTCCAGCGCCGCGCCGTGGTGCTGCACTACCTGGCCGATCTCACGGTCCTGCAGATCGCGCGACAGGAGGGCGTGCCCGAGGGCACCGTCAAGTCCTGGCTGCACCGGGGCCGGGCCGCGCTGGCGGCCCAGCTCGCCACCACGAACGAGGTGAACCACCATGACTGAGCACGAGGAGATCCTGGTCAGCGGCGAGTTCGCCGCGTTCCGCGAGGCGTACGCCCCGGCGGTACACCCGACCGGGACGACGGCGGTACGGGACACCGTCCGCCGCCGGCGCCGCCGTACCGCGGTGTTCACCGCGGCGGCCGTGGTGCTCGCCGTGGCCGTTCCGGTGGGCGCGAACGCCGCTCTGCACCGGCGTACCGACCCGAGACCGGGGCCGGCGCAGACCGCCACCCCGAGCCCGTCGGAGACGGCCGCCTCGCCGACCCCGCCGCCACCGACGCCGAGCACGGCCGACCCCACCCCGGCGGCCCCGGACGGACGGATCGCCCGGTCCCAACTGCTCGCCGCCCGGCTGGACCTGCCGGCCTGGTACGACAACGCCCCGAAGACCTGCGTCCGCGACGACGTCCGGCTCCGGTCCGCGTCGGAGACGGACTCCGTGCCGAGGCTGCTGGCCGACCCCCGCTACGGCGACCTCGACGACGACGGCGCGACCGAGACGGTGGCCCTGGTCGCCTGCCGCTACGGCGAGGCCTCGGGGAAGCAGGTGGTGGCCTTCGACCGGGACGAGACCGGCCGGATCGTCACCATGGGCCAGGTGGTCGCCACCCAGGAGGGGATGGACGACATCACCGACTTCTCGGTGCAGGGCGACGGGAAGATCCGGGCGTACGTGGCCGACATCCAGCCCTGTTGCAGCACCCCGGAGTGGTCGCCGCAGCGGCAGTGGCGGACGTACGCCTGGACCGGCGAGCGGTTCACCCAGACGGCGGGGCCGACGAGGTTCGGAACCGACCCCCGCCTGACCGACCTCTCCCTCACCGCCGGTGACCTGGTCGTCGGCCCGGCGGACGCGAAGGGCATCCGCACCGCCACGGTGACCGTCACGGTGACCAACAAGGGACCGGTGGACGTGCCCCTGCTGGGCTTCTCCGACTTCGGCACCATCGGCGAGCCGACGGGCGGGGATCTGAGCCGGTGTCGGACGGTGCGGTCGGACGGGACTTACGTCTGCGCCCTCGACGCCCTGCCGGCCGGCGAGCGGAAGGCGTACACCTTCGCGTTCCGCTACGAACCGCCGGATCTCGCCGGCATGCGGCCGAGCCTGCAGGTCATCCACTACGACCAGCAGGAGCGGTGGTGGAACGACCTGAAGGTCAAGGACAACGAGGTGGAGCTGCACACGGTCGGCTAGACCCGCCGCGTCACGGTGGCGACGGACGGCCTCGTCGTGCTCACCACGCCGGGCGCTGGAGCAGCCCGACGAACTCCGCCAGTAGTCGCTCCCGCACCGCCGCCGGGGCGGCGTCGAGCAGCGTGTTGACCACCGCCATCCGCTCCGGCACGCCGGTGTCGCCGCCCAGACCGAGCCCGTCGGCCAGGCCGGCCACCAGCTCCGGGGTGAGCGCCTCCGGGGCGAGGCCGCCGGCCAGCGCCACCAGCTCCGGCGGCAGCACGACCGGGCCGGCGGCCCGGACCGCCGCCACCGCGTCGGCCAGCGCCGGGCCGAACTCGGCCACCCGGGGCGCCACCGACGCGGTCACCGTGAGGTGCACGCTGGCCGGCAGGTCGGCGTGCCGGAGCTGGGGCTGGGTGTGCCAGCCACGCGCGGTCAGCTCGTCGACGAGGACGAACAGGTCCAGCTTCGGGTCGTCGGCGGTGAAGCAGACCACAGTGGACTCCGGTTCGGCCATCAGCCGCAGGCCGTCGGTCGCCCGCACGGCGGCGGCCAGCCCGGCCACCGCGTCCCGGGTCGACGCGGCCAGCCGCAGGTAGCCGTCCTCGCCGAGGTGGCGCAGGGTGGCGTAGGCGGCGGCGATCGGGCCACCGGAGCGGGTCGAGGCGATCACCGGGTTGACCATCGTGTAGCCGGGCCAGTCCGCGTACGCGAAGTACTGCGGCGCGCGCAGCGCCGGGTCGCGGTGCAGCAGCACCGACACGCCCTTCGGGGCGTACGCGTACTTGTGCAGGTCGACCGAGATCGAGGTGACCCCGGGCACGGCGAAGTCGAACGGCGGCACCGGCGCGCCGAGGCGGCGCAGCCAGGGCAGCGCCCAGCCGCCGAAGCAGGCGTCCACGTGGCAGCGCACCCCCGCGTCCGCCGCGACGGCGGCGATCCCGGCGACCGGGTCGACGACGCCGTGCGCGTACGACGGGGCGGACGCCACCACCAGCACGGTCTCCGGCCGGATCGCGGCGGCCACGTCGGCCACCGCCGGGCGCAGCGTCACCGGGTCGACCGGCACCGGGTCCAGCGCCACCCGCAGGTAGTGGGCGGCCTTGGCGAACGCGGCGTGCCCACTGGCCGGCACCACGATCCGCGGCTCGGCGAGGTCGGGCCGGGCGTCCCGGGCCGCCTTGACCGCGAGCAGCAGCGACTCGGTGCCGCCGCCGGTGACGCTGCCGACCACGTCCGGCGCGCTCGTGCCGGGGCCGCCGCCGAGCAGCCGGGCGGCGGCGGCGACCAGGGCGTTCTCCATCGCCAGCAGCGACGGGAAGGCGGTCGGGTCGAGGCCGTTGACGTGCGCGCTCTCCGCGTACGCGGCCTGGGCCAGCTCGTCCAGCCCGGCCACGCCCGGGTCGTAGACGTAGGCGAACAGCCGGCCGCCGTGGGTCGGGCGGTCGGCCGCCCGCAACGCCCGGATCTCGTCCAGCACCCGGGCGGCGGGCAGCCCTTCGGCGGGCAGCGCGCCCGTCCCTGCCGTGTCGGTCATCGCTTCGGGGGTTCCTCTCGTGACGGTCCGGCGGTCGGCGGGCGGATCACGCCCGCGCCGCCGGGGCGACCTCGGTGGCCGGCTGGGCCGGGGTGAGCGGGTAGCCGCGCAGCAGCACCACCGGGGCGGCCACGAGCAGGGCCGGCAGGACGGTGAAGCCGAGCAGCACCCCGAGCCGGGCGGTGCCCGGTTGAGCGGCGGCGGACCCGGTCGACGAGGAGACGTAGCCGGAGAGCTGGAGCACCAGGCCGTAGATGCCCGGGCCCAGGGCCAGCCCGAACGTCTCCCCGGCGGTCCACAGGCCGGTGAACACCCCGGCCTGGCGGCGACCGGTGCGCGCGGTGTCGTGGGCGATGCAGTCGGGCAGCATGGCCAACGCGAAGACCTGCTGGCCGGCGTAGCCGACGCCGATCAGCGCGACCACCGCGTACACCCCGGCGGCCGGCAGGGCGGGCGCGGTGACCAGGGCGAGCGCGCCGGCCGCGAAGAGCAGCGACGCGGCGACCAGGGCGGCCCGCTTGCCCAGCCGGGCGCCGGCCCGGCTCCACAGCGGCATGACCAGCAGGGCCGGCGCGACGAAACAGGCGAACAGCAGCGTGGGCCCGCTGTCCGGCGCGTGCAGCACCTGGTCGGCGAAGTACTTCACGCCGGCCAGCACGGTCGCCACCCCGGCGGACTGGATCACGAAGCAGACCAGCAGCACCCGGAACGGCCGGTTGCCGCCGGCGACCGCGAGCTGGGCGCGCAGGCTCGGCTCGCTCTCCGTCACCGTCCCGGCTGGCGTGGACCGGGTGCCGAGGAACGCGCCGAGCGTGCCGACGACGATCAGCGCCGCGACGAACAGGCCCATCCACCGGTGGCCGGGCACCCCGTCGCCGCCGGCGGCCACCACCGCCGGGGCGACCGCGCCGGAGACCAGGATGGCCAGCGCCAGCACCGCGATCCGCCAGGTCATCATCCGGGTACGCTCCGCCGGGTCGGCGGTCAGCTCGGCCGGCATGGCCACGTACGGCACCTGGAAGAACGCGAACGCGGTGGCGGTGGCCAGGAACGCCAGCGCCACGTAGCCGGCGGCGGCCGGCCCCCGGTCGAACGGCGCGGCGAAGATCGAGGCGAACAGCGCCGCCAGCGCCAGCCCGCCGCCGAGCAGGTAGGGCCGGCGGGCGCCCCAGCGGGAGCGGGTCCGGTCGGAGATCCGCCCGGCGACGGGGTTGACCAGCACGTCCCACGCCTTCGGCAGGAGCACCAGCAGGGCGGCCAGCCCGGCCGCGACACCGAGCGTGTCGGTGAGGTAGGGCAGCAGGAGCAGCCCGGGCACGGTCCCGAACGCGCCGGTGACCAGGGAACCCGACGCGTATCCGAGGTGCACCCGGCGGGGCAGGCCCGAAGCTGTCATGGAGCCGAATGCTACTCACGTTATGGCCGCCGTCACATCCCCTCCTCCGGCGACCACGCGGCAACCGCCAGGTCCACCCCGTCCCCGCGCAACGGGCACCCCTCGGCGCGCAACCGGGCCCGGGCCTGAAGCTCGTGCCCCGGCGGCAGCCGGCCGGCCGCGTTCACCACCCGGTGCCACGGCACCCCACCGCCGTGCCGCGCCATGATCGAACCGACCAGCCGCGCCGACGCCCGCCCCGACCGCTCGGCCAACGCGTCGGCCACCGCGCCGTAGGACATCGCCCGCCCCGGCGGGATCCGCTCGACCAGCGCCAGCACCGCCTCGACGTACTCGTCAGGTGTCACGAGCTGTCACGATATGGGAACGCGCGCCGGTGGCGCGGACCGCAACCCGCAGAATGGGCGGGTGCGCGAAGCAGTCACCTCGGCCCGCCGGATCGTGGTCAAGATCGGTTCGTCCTCGCTGACCACCGCGACGGGCGGCCTCGACGACGCCCGGGTCGACGCGCTCGTCGACACGCTCGGCGCGCTGACCGCCGAGGGCCGCGAGGTGGTGCTGGTCTCCTCCGGCGCGATCGCCGCCGGCCTCGCCCCGCTGCGGCTGACCCGACGCCCCCGCGACCTGGCCACCCAGCAGGCCGCCGCCAGCGTCGGCCAGGGCCTGCTCATCGGGCGGTACGCGACCGCGTTCGCCCGGCACGGGCACACCGTCGGGCAGGTGCTGCTCACCGTCGACGACGTGACCCGGCGGGCGCACTACCGCAACGCCTACCGGACCCTGCGCAAGCTGCTCGACCTGCGGGCCGTGCCGATCGTCAACGAGAACGACACGGTGGCTACCGAGGAGATCCGGTTCGGCGACAACGACCGCCTCGCCGCGCTGGTCGCCGCGCTCGTCGACGCCGACCTGCTGGTGCTGCTCTCCGACGTGGACGCGCTCTGGACCGGCGACCCGGCCCGCCCCGGCAGCACCCGGATCAGCGAGGTGCACGGCGAGGGCGACCTGGCCGGCGTCGACGTCGGCGGGGCCGGCCGGGCCGGGGTGGGCACCGGCGGCATGGTGACCAAGGTCGAGGCGGCCCGGATCGCCACCGGCTTCGGCATCCCGGTGGTGCTCACCGCCGCGCCGCTGGCCGGCCCGGCGCTGGCCGGCGACCCGGTCGGCACGTTCTTCCACGCCAGCACCCGCCGCCCCGCCGCCCGGCTGTTCTGGCTGGCGCACGCCACGGCGCCGCGCGGCCGGCTGCACCTCGACCCGGGCGCGGTGCAGGCCGTGGTGGGCCGGCGCAAGTCGCTGCTGCCGGCCGGCATCACCGCGGTCGACGGCGCGTTCACCGCCGGGGACCCGGTGGACCTGGTCGACACCGCCGGCGCGCCGGTGGCCCGCGGCCTGGTCAACTACGACGCGGTAGAGCTGCCCGGCCTGCTCGGCCGCTCCACGTCGGAACTCGCCGCGGCGCTGGGCCCGGCCTACGAACGCGAGGTAGTCCACCGAGACGACCTCGTCCTGTTGTAAGCAGGGGCCCCCTGTTAACGCATTCTGCATAACAAGGGGCCCCTCCTAACACCCGCGGAGAAGGAGAGCGCACGATGAGCGTCGTCGAGCAGGCCCGGCGGGCCCGGGACGCGGCGGAGGATCTCGCCGCGGCCACCCGTACCACCAAGGACGCCGCGCTGCACGCGATGGCCGACGCGCTGGTGGCGCGTACCCCGGAGGTCCTGGCGGGGAACGCGACGGACCTGGCGGCCGGGCGCGACGCCGGGCTGACCGCGGCCGTGCTGGACCGGCTCGCCCTCGACGAGGACCGGGTCGCCGCCATCGCCGAGGCGTTGCGCGAGATGGCCGCGCTGCCCGACCCGGTCGGCGAGGTGGTACGCGGCTCCACCCTGCCGAACGGGCTGGAACTGCGCCAGGTGCGGGTGCCGTTCGGGGTGGTCGGCATCGTCTACGAGGGCCGGCCGAACGTGACGGTCGACGCCGCCGGGATCTGCCTGAAGTCCGGCAACGCGGCGCTGCTGCGCGGCTCGTCGTCGGCGGCGCACTCCAACGCGGCCCTGGTCGCGGTGCTCCGCGACGCGATTACCACGGCCGGTCTGCCGGCCGACGCGGTGCAGCTCGTCGACGCCGGCTCACGTGACTCGGTGAAGGAGCTGATGCGGGCCCGGGGCCTGGTCGACGTGCTGATCCCGCGCGGCGGCGCGTCGCTGATCCGCACCGTCGTCGAGGAGTCGACCGTCCCGGTGATCGAGACCGGGGTGGGCAACTGCCACGTGTACGTCGACGCCGCCGCCGACCTCGACAAGGCGCTCGCGATCACGCTGAACGCCAAGACCCAGCGCCTGTCCACCTGCAACACGGCCGAGTCGCTGCTGATCCACCGGGATGTCGCGGACGCCTTCCTGCCGGCCGTGCTGGCCGCGTTCGCCGAGGCCGGGGTGACCGTGCACGGCAGCGGTGAGGTGGCCGCCCACTCCGCCGCCGTGGTGCCGGCCACCGAGGAGGACTTCGCCACCGAATACCTCTCCGCCGACATCTCGGTGGCCGTGGTCGACTCGCTCGACGCGGCGGTCGCGCACATCCGGCGCTACGGCACCGGTCACACCGAGGCGATCGTCACCGACTCGCAGCGGGCGGCCCGGGAGTTCGTGGCCCGGGTGGACGCCGCCGCGGTGATGGTCAACGCGTCGACCCGGTTCACCGACGGCGGCGAGTTCGGGTTCGGCGCGGAGATCGGCATCTCCACGCAGAAGCTGCACGCCCGCGGCCCGATGGGCCTGCCGGAGCTGACCAGCACGAAGTACGTGGTCACCGGCGACGGCCACATCCGCTAGCCCACCCGCCCGGTGGCGGCCCGGCGCCCGCCAGCCAGCACGCCTCGCAGGAAAGTCTGGGTGGAAACGGCCCCGGCTACGCCACCTGGAGAGGGTCGCCGGTGGACGTCGCGGGCGGATCGATCGGGGGCGGGCCGGGCCAGCCGGCGCCGACCGCCGGCGGGAGCGGGGCCGGCCCAGGAACAGGGCCCGAGGCCCGGCTCGGAACGGACCCGGCGGACAGGCCGGGAACGGAACGCGCAGCCGGGCCGGGACCGGAACCGGCGGACGGCCCCGAAACGGAACGCGCGGCCGGGTCGGGACCGGTGTCCGGGGACGGGGTCCGGGGCGAGGGCGCGTCGGGGGCGGGGCGCGGGGAGGGTGGGGTGGGTAGCGCGACGGTGCGCGGCACCACGAACGGCGCGCCGGAGCGCGGCGCCTCGGGGGCGTTGGGGCGGCAGGCCCGGATCGCCCGCAGCGTGGTGTGCACGTCGAACTGGTGACCGTCGTCGCTGTCCCAGCCGCCGTCGCTGCGCTGCGTCTCGGCGAGCCGCCGCCGCGCCGAGACCAGCAGCCACTGTTCCTCGCCCACCTCCACCCGCCGCAGCGTGGCGGCGAGCCAGGCCACGTCGGCCGGGGACATCTCCGGGATCCGGTCGGCGAGGACCGCCTGGATCCGGGCCGACTCCAGGAACATCTGCTGCCGGTGCAGCACGGCCGCGGCCAGCCACCCGGCCGGCAGGAACGACGGCCAGGTGCCGTCCGGCGCGAGCTGCGCGGCCAGGGCGTGCGCCGCCGCCTGCACCACCCCGGCGTACGCCCCACCGACCCGGTGGTCGAGCGGGCCGGCGGCGCGGGCGTCCAGCCCGGCCACGGTGAGCCAGAATCCGGCGCCGGCGGTCAGGTAGAACCGGGCCTCCGGGTCGCCGGGGGTGGCCCATTCCGGCGCGAACCCGGCCAGCGACCGGTGCTCGTCCCAGCCGCCGTCGGCGAGCTGACCGCTGGCCAGCCAGTCCAGCGCGTGCCGGGCGGCGGGGCGGCCCAACGCGCCGAGGTCGTCCAGCTCGGACAGGCGGAAGCAGGTCGCGTCGACCGAGGCGACCTCGCCGTCGAGCACGGCGGGCCAGCCGCCGCCGGGGGTCCGGCCGGACTCCGCCGCGTCGAGTAGTTCCGGCGACACCGGAGCGCCGGAGCGCAACCGGGAGAGGCGGGCACGGTCCACCGCGTCCCCGTGTGCCACGACGAACCCGATCGCCGCGTCCAAATCGACCACGGCGGTGACGCTACCTGCGCCGACGCCGTTACGCCTCGGTAGCTCGGCCAGGGTTTGGCCCGGACCGCCGGGTGGCCGGGGCACAAGGCGCGAAAGCCCCATCACTCACGGGCGTGAATGTGCCCGGAGTGATGGGGCCGCCGAGCGACAGGCGACTCAGTACGCGGGCAGCGACGGGTCGACCTGCTTGACCCAGGAGAGCACGCCGCCCTGCACGTGCACCGAGTCGGAGAATCCGGCCGCCTTCAGCGCGGCCAGCGCCTCGGCCGACCGGACGCCGGACTTGCAGTGCAGCACGATCTGCCGGTCCTGCGGGAGTTTCGCCAGCGCCTCACCGGAGAGGATCTCGCCCTTGGGGATCAGCGTCGAGCCGGGGATCCGGACGATCTCGTACTCGGCGGGCTCGCGGACGTCGACCAGGAAGATGTCCTTGCCGGCGTCCTGCCACTCCTTCAGCTCCAGGGCGGTGATGGTGGAGTCGACCACCGCCTCCTGGGCCTCCTCGGAGACCGCGCCGCAGAAGTCCTCGTAGTCTTCCAGCAGGTCGGTGACCGTGGGGTTCTCGCCGCAGAGCGCGCAGTTCGGGTCCTTACGCACCTTGATCTTGCGGTAGCTCATCTCCAGGGCGTCGTAGACCATGAGCCGGCCGACCAGCGGCTCACCGATGCCGGCGAGCAGCTTGATCGCCTCGTTGACCTGGATCGACCCGATCGACGCGCAGAGCACGCCGAGCACGCCGCCCTCGGCGCAGGACGGCACCATGCCGGGCGGCGGCGGCTCCGGGTAGAGGCAGCGGTAGCAGGGCCCGTGCTCGGCCCAGAACACCGACGCCTGGCCGTCGAAGCGGTAGATCGAACCCCAGACGTACGGCTTGCCGAGCAGCACGGCCGCGTCGTTGACCAGGTAGCGGGTGGCGAAGTTGTCGGTGCCGTCGACGATCAGGTCGTACCGGGAGAAGATGTCCCGGACGTTCTCCCGGTCCAGCGCGGTGTTGTGGATCTTCACGTTGACCAGCGGGTTGATCTCGCGGATCGAGGCGGCGGCGGACTCGGCCTTGGAGCGGCCGACGTCGGAGACACCGTGGATGATCTGGCGCTGGAGGTTCGACTCGTCGACGGTGTCGAAGTCGATGATGCCGAGCGTGCCGACGCCGGCCGCGGCGAGGTACATCAGCGCGGGCGAGCCGAGACCGCCGGCGCCGACGCAGAGCACCCGGGCGTTCTTCAGCCGCTTCTGCCCCTCGACCCCGACGTCCGGGATGATCAGGTGGCGCGAGTAGCGGCGGATCTCGTCTACGGTCAGCTCGGCGGCGGGCTCGACGAGCGGGGGCAACGACACGGTGGACTCCCCGGGATCGGCGGTGGGACCGCGCCATTGTCGCTCGCTCGGGTGGGAATCGGCCATGACGAGGGACACCCGGCCCGAACTGCGGGACCGGGAATAACTCAGACGCCGTCGGTCGGCTCGCCGGAGTAGCGCATCCCGTCGACGTACGGCCAGGCGTTCGGCACGCAGCCGTCCAGCCCGTACGTCTGCTGCTGCATCACCGGGGCGGGGGCGCCGGGGCGGGGACAGCCCTGGTGCGACTCGCCGAACTCGTGCCCGACCTCGTGGTTGATCACGTAGGTCCGGTAGACGTCGAGCGGGGCACCGTAGTCGGGCACCGCCGTCATCCAGCGGGCCAGGTTGAGCACGACCCGGCCCGGCAGGCGACAGGAGGTGTACCGCTCGGTGCGCAGGCCCCCCTCGGCGCACATCCGTTCCGAGGTGGCCGGCGTGGCCAGGTAGACGGTGAAGTCGGCGGTGGCCGCCTCGGGCACCCGCTGCACCCGCAGCCGGCCGGAGGCGATCCAGCTACGCGGGTCGCCGAGCACCGCGTCGACGGCGGCGGCGAAGGCGTCGGTGTCCTGCCCGGCGCCCTGCTCGACCTCCACCCGGTAGCGGCGCAGCGGGCCGTCGTGGCCGCGTACCGGTGATCGCCCCGACGCCACCGCGAACGTGCCGGGGCCGGCGGTGGGATAGCCGGTCGGCGACGCCGGAAGGGCAGTGTCGGCGTCCGGCATCAGCGTGGGCGCGGCGGCCAGCGGGACCCGCGCGGGTCGTGGCGGCTCGCTCAACCGGGTGATCCCCACCGCGCCGCCGGTGGCCGCGACAAGCATCGCCAGCAGCAGCATCGAGCGTCGGCGGCGGCGGCGCATCCGGCGCAGCCCGGGCCGTTCGGGCGGGTCGTAGGGGGACGACGACGTCATGACACCAGCGTGCCACGCAATTCGGGCATTTAGCTGCTTTTACCGCTTATGCCGCGAATATCTTTCGCGATCGGTTCACAGCGACGGGCCGGCGTACCGCTTTCCGGCCAGGTACGGCCACGGGTTCGGTCGGCAGCCGTCGAGGAACAGCGTCTGCTGCTGCATCACCGGCGCGGGTCGGCCCGCGCCGGGGCACCCCTCGTGGTGGTGCCCGAGCTGGTGCCCCACCTCGTGGTTGACCACGTAGAGCCGATAGGCGTCCAGCGGCATCCGCGCGGCGACCAGGTGCGGCACCGAGGTACGCCACCGATCCAGGTTGATCACGACCTTGCCGGGCACCCGGCAGGACGTGTACGGCACGCCGCCCTTGCGGATGTCGATCCCGCCCGTTCCGCACAGCCGGGCGGCGGTGTCCCGGGTGGCCAGATAGATCGTGAAGTCGTACCGGCCGCCCGGCGCGACCCGCTGCAACCGCAACCGGCCGCCGTCCACCCAGCTGCCCGGCCCGGCCAGGGCCCGCTGCACCGCGTCACCGAAGGCACCCGCCTGCTCACCGGAGCCGTTCTCCACCGCCACCCGGAAACGGCGCACCACGCCGGCTCGACCCAGCACGCCACCGGCCCGGTCGTCGTAGCCGAAGCTGCCCCGACCGTGCGCGGGCACCGGACCGGGCAGGGCCAGCACGGGCGCCGCCGGCGAGCGGGGCACGGCGGACGACGGCACGGCGGACGACGGCGGGACGCTCGACGCCGGCGGCTGCCCGGCGAGCCCGCCCTCGGCCAACTCCTCCGCGCCGGCCGGTGACAGTCGCAACGCGACGCCGACGCCCACCCCGGCGGCGGCGAGGAACGCGCAGACCACCACCGCGGAACGCCACCGGCGGGCAAGAGGCAGGGACCGCGCGGCACGCGGAAGACGGAAGCTGGGCATCCGGTTCAGCCTGCCACGTCACCCGCGCCCGCGCTCTCCCCCGTTCCGGTGATCAGGGCCGTGGCCTGCGGTTTCCGCTCCACCGACCCGCGCCTGGCGACGACCTCCGGCGACCCACCCGGCGCCGGCGCCGCCTCGGCGAGCAGCGCCAGCACCGCCCGAGCCACGGTCCGGGGCACCTCGAGCTGGGCCACGTGCCCGACGCCGTCGAGCAGCAACAGCCGGCTGTCCGGGATCACCCGGGCGGTCTGCGGGGCGACCCGCACGTCGACCAGGCGATCCTGCCGCCCACCCACCACCAGCGTTGGCACCCGCACCGACGCCGCCTGCCGCCAGAGCGCGCCCTGCCCCGGCAGGTACGACCGCAGGAAACTGCCGACCAGACCCCGGAACGTCCGCACGTAGGCGGCGGCGTAGTGCGCCGCCTCGTACCGGATCCGGATCTCCTCGATCGCTTCCTGCCGGCGCTGCTCGCTGATCCGGGTCAGGTCCGCCACGCACGACTCCATCACCTGCTGCGCCATCACCTCCGGGGCGAGCTGCGCCAGCCGCCAGGCGGCCAGCCGCTCGCCCCGGGGGATCGCCAGCAGCGGCAGCATCCGCCCCTGCAACGAACGCCGAAAGTCAAGGAACGGCAGGGCCGGCGAGATCAGCGTGAGCGTGCGGACCAACTCCGGCCGCAGCGCCGCCACCCGCACCGCGACAGCGCCGCCGAGCGAGTTGCCGAACAGGTGCACCGGCCCCCGGTCGCTGTGCTCGATCCAACGGACCACCCGATCGGCGAAGGCCGGGATCGTGTAGCGCCGCCCCGGCTCGCTGCGCCCGAAACCGGGCAGGTCGATCGCCTGGCCGTCGAGCCGCCCGGCGAGCAGCCCGGCCAGGTCGGTCCAGTTCTGCGCGGAGCCGCCGAGGCCGTGCACGTACAGCGCCGGCTCGGCGTCGGGGGCGGTGGCCGGGGTGTCCCGGACGTGGACGAGCGTGCCGTCGAGCGGCACGTGCCGACCGGGCCAGGGCGGCGGGACGCGGTGCGCGGGGAGGAAATGATCCGGCCAGAGTGCGGCACGCTTCATGTCTCCAGTGTTCCCCGCGCCGGCCCCGACCGCACAACGCTCAGGCGAGCAGCGCCTCCAAGCGGCGGTTCACCGCGGCCAGGGTGGCCCGGACCACGGCCTGTCGCGGATCGCCGGCCACCAGCGCCGAACCGGCCAACTGCTCCACCCACCCGTCGCAGACCAGCAACGCCACCACGGTCGCCACCTCGCAGTTGCCGAACGGCACCACCGCGGCGTGCTCGACGAAGCAGCGACCCCGCCCGCCCGGCGGGGCGTCCCCGCCGGCGAGCAGTTCGTCCACCGCGGCCGCCGCGGCCACCGCGCAGAGCCGCAGCACGTAGCCGTCGACCGCCGGCCCGGTCGCGTGCCCCTCGGCCGCCCGGTCGCCGGCGAGCAGGCGGACCTCGGTGGTCGCGTCCAGCCCGAACGTGCTCACCAGGACGTGGTCGATCACCACCCGGGGCCCCGGCGCGCCGCCCGGGTCGAGCGGTCGCGACGGCGCGGTCTCCGTCGTGGTCATCTGCCCGCCGGAGTATGACGTGCCGAGCGTGACCGGGCTGCCGGTGGGCATGCCGCTCGGCGCGGCGGCCAGCGACGTCTCGTCCACAGTGGCCCGGCCCCGGTGGGTGGACTGCCGGCGTCGGCGCGGCGGCTCGCCGGCCTCGCCCGGCGCGTCGGCGAGCCGGCCGGCGCGCGACTCGGTCCCGCCGAACCGGCCCTCGCCGGAGCGGTTCTCCGCCGGACGGTTCGGCGCCGGCCGCCCCACCCCAGCCTTCGCCGCCGGGTCCTCCTCGGCGGGGCCGGACCCGGTGACGGCCCGCGCCGGGGCGTCCGTCGCCTCGTCGACGCGCGACCGGGGCGTACCGGACCGGGGTTCGGCCGGCGGCAGGTCGGCGAAGCGGTCGGCGCGCGCCGCGGCGGACCGGCGGCGGACCGGCGGCGGGGGCAGCGCCGGGGCGCCGGGCAGGTTCTGCGGTGCGGCGGCCAGACCCATCCGCTCCTGGAGCAGGCGGGCCACCAGGCGGCTCACGTCGGCCGGGTCGGCGCCGTCGGCCAGGTCCAGCCGGAGGCTGTGCGCGCCGGCCGGGGTGCGACGCAGCGCGGCGTCGCGGACGCCGGCCACCTCGCGGACCGCATCCAGGATGGCGTTGACGTCGAAGCCCTCCGGCCGTTCGCGCAGCGGGGCGGGTTCGTCGTCCCGGCGCAGGTGGGTCGCGATGCGGGCCAGCTCGGGAGTCTCGGCGGACGGTTCCACGGCCGGTGGTTCCGGCACCACCGGCACGTCCGGCTCGGCGGGGACGCGCTGCGGCAGCACCGCCGGGGCCGGCTCCGCCGGCGGGGACCCGGCGGCGGGCTCACCGGCGGCCGGCGGCTCGGGCGCGGACCGGCGGGCCGCGTAGGGCGGGGCGCTCGTCGGGCGGGACGCCCGGTAGCTGTCGAACGACGCCGGTGCCGCGGAGACGGGCGACACTCCGGCCGGCTCGGCGGGCGGCTGCTCCGACGCACGCCGGGGCTCGTCGGCCGGCTCACCGGCGGCCCGGGCGGGCTGCGCGGGAGCGTACGCGGCCGGCGGTGGACCGGCCGGCGTCTCGTGCACGGCCGGCGGCGCGGCGGGCGGCTCGGGGCGCGTGCCGAACGGGGTCACCGGCACCGGCGGGCCGGCCCAGGAGGGCCGCTGGACGGCCGGCTCGTGAACCGGGCGCGGGTCGGCGTCCGCACGGGGCAGTCGGAACGGCCGGGTCGGCTCGGGGTGGTGCGGCGACTCCGGCCCGGCCGCCGACTCCGCCCGCACCGGCCCGTACGGCCGGATCGGCTCGGGCCGGGGTGGCTCGTATCCGGTGGGCGGATCGACGCGGGCCGGCTCGTACGGCCGCACCGGGTCCGGCGCCCACTCGGCGGCGGCGCGGTCCTCGCGGGCGGCGCGCCGGCCGGTGGACTCGTCGTCGTGGGACGCCCGGTCGGTGGGCTCGTCGTCGCCGGCCGCCCGATGCCCGGCCGGCTCCTCCGTGCGGGCCCACGGCGGGGCCCAGCCGTCGCCCCAACTCGGGCGGTTCCAGGACGGGCCGGACCAGCCCGGCGAGACACCCACGCCGGAATCGTTCGCCTGGATCTCGGCGGGGCCGCGCGGCGGCTCGGGCTCGGCCGGACGGTGTGCCGACGGCTCGGCTGGACGGTGTGCCGACGGCTCGGCCGGGGACTGCTCGGCCCGGTCGGCGGCGGCGGTCGGCTCACCCGGCCCCCGCTCGGCCCAGCTTCGGTGCGACGACGGGGTGGCCGGGTCGACGGTAGGCGCGTGGAACCCCGGCGGCACCTCGAAACCGGAGGCGGCGGCGCCGACCGGCGGCACCTGGAGCGCCGGCGGCGCGGAGGTCGGAGGGCTCTCGGCCCAGCGGGGGACCGGCCCGGCGACGGTGTCGTCCGGGACGTGCCGGGAGCCGGCGGCGTCGGGCTGCTGCTCGATGGTGGGTGCGGGTCGCGGGGCCGGCACGGCCAGCCGTTCGCCGTCGGTCCCCCGCGGCGGATCGCCCACGGGCGGGGCGCTCACCGGCGCCTGGCGGGTCACGGGCGGCTCCTCCCCGGCGTGCCGCACGCCGTTGACGTGCCGGCCGTTGACGTGGGCCGGCGGCGCCTCGGCCGGGTGACCGGGCAACGGGGCCGGCAGGTCACCGTGCCGGGGCGACGAGGCGGCCCAGCCGCCGCCCAGATCGCCGTAGGGCCAGCCGCCGGGCGCCGGGGCGCCTCGGGACCAGCCGCCCGCCGGGGGCGCCCAACCGCCGCCGGTGCGGGCCGGGTCGTCCTGCTGACCCGTCCCGTCGCCGTGCTCTCCCGGGGTGGCGGCTCCGGGTTGCCCTGTTTCACTCACCGCGCGCTCCTTGGTCGCCCCCGCTGAGGCTACCGTGTGGTGACAGTGGCGATAAGTTACAGCGGCGGGCCAATTCCGCGACGGGTTCACGAACCCGGCCCGGTTCGGGTGATACGTGCCGGCTCGACGCAGATACTCGGAGGTTCCCATGACCGCAGTCGGGAACGGTGCCCAGACGGCCGGCCGGCCCACCCGCCTGCCCCGCTCGGCGCGCCGTAAGCAGCTGCTGGCCGCCGCCCAGGAGGTGTTCGTCGCGCACGGCTACCACGCCGCCGCGATGGACGACATCGCGGAGCGGGCCGGGGTCTCCAAGCCGGTTCTCTACCAGCACTTCCCCGGGAAGATGGAGCTCTACCTCGCGCTGCTGGACACGCACTGTGACGCCATCGTCGCGAAGGTGCACGACGCGATGCGCGGCACACACGACAACAAGGAGCGGGTCGGCGCGGCGGTGCGGGCCTACTTCGACTTCGTCGACCACGAGAGCGAGGCGTTCCGGCTGGTCTTCGAGTCCGACCTGCGCAACGACCCGGCGGTGCGGCAGCGGGTGGAGCGGGTCGAGCAGGGCTGCATCGCGGCGATCACCGACACCATCATCTCGGACACCGGCGTCAGCCGGGCGCACGCCGAGCTGCTCGCGTCCGGGCTGGTCGGCGCGGCGGAGACGGCCGCGCAGTTCTGGCTGGCCGGCGGCCGGCAGGTGGCCAAGCCGGAGGCGGAGGCGCTGGTCGCGGCGCTGTCCTGGCGGGGCATCGCCAGCTTCCCGCTGCAAGGCGAGTCAGCCTGAACATCGCGCCGCCCGATCGGATAGCCTTCCCACGGTGGCTTTTTCGCCCCAGTTGAGGAGGCACAGTGGAGGTCAAGATCGGCGTGCAGTACGCGCCGCGGGAGCTGGTCCTGGAGAGCGCGCAGTCGCCGGCCGAGATCGAGCAGATCGTGACCGACGCCTTCGCCAGGAGCGAGGGCACGCTCTCCCTGACCGATGAGAAGGGCCGTCGGGTCATCGTGCCGGTCGGCAAGGTCGCCTACGTCGAGATCGCGGAGGCCTCACCCCGCGCCGTCGGGTTCACCGTCCGCTGATCCGCGTCGCACCGGTCGCCGTGGCGGGGCCCACCCGCCGCGGCGGCTCAGTCTTTCCGGCCCGCTCCGCCTTGCGGCCCGCTCCGCCTTCCGGCCCGCTCCGCCTTCCGGCCTTGCTCTGCCTTCCGGCCCGCTCGGTCGTTCCGGTCGCCCACCCGTTCGGCAACCCCACCTCATGTGACTCAAGTCACATGAGGCACCCCCTGGATGCGGGGCCGACACCCGGAATCGGGACGACTCAGGGGCTGTTCAGGTACGATGAAAGAGTTGCCGTGGGCACCGACCAGGTCAGCTTCGCTGATCAGCACCGGTCCCCGGAGCGCGTGCGGCCCGGTCCGGCTCGGCGAAACCGCCGCCGACCGCGTGGCCCGCGCCAAACCGTCCGCGCCCTGAGGACATGAGGGGCGCACCACGAGAGGGCACCCCCACATCCACATGAGTGAGCAGATTACCGGCCAGCCACTGGCCCCCACAGCTCCGGTACCGCCGGAGGCACCCACGTTCGCCGCGCTCGGCGCCCGTCAGGAGACCGTCGAAGCGCTCGCCGCCGCGGGCATCACCCGCGCCTTCGCCATCCAGGAATACGCGCTGCCGATCGGCCTGCGCGGCGTCGACCTCATCGGCCAGGCCCCGACCGGCACCGGCAAGACGCTCGGCTTCGGCATCCCGCTGCTCGAGCGCGTCTTCGCCCCGTCCGAGGGGAGCGACGGCGTGCCCCAGGCGCTTGTCGTCGTCCCCACCCGCGAGCTGGGCATCCAGGTCGCCAAGGACCTCGACGCCGCGGGTCGCACCCGGGGCGTGCGGGTGCTGCCGATCTACGGCGGCGTCGCCTACGAGCCGCAGATCGAGGCACTACGCAGGGGCGTCGAGATCCTGGTCGGCACGCCCGGCCGCCTGCTCGACCTGCAGAAGCAGAAGCACCTGCGGCTCGACCGGGTGCGCGCGCTCGTCCTCGACGAGGCCGACCGGATGCTCGACCTGGGCTTCCTGGACGACGTCGAGAAGATCCTCGCGATGCTGCCGGAGGACCGGCAGACCATGCTCTTCTCGGCCACCATGCCGGATCCGATCGTCGCGCTGTCCCGGCGCTTCCTGCGTCGGCCGGTGACGATCCACGCCGGGCACACCGCCGAGACGGGCCCGTCACCGCAGACCCAGCAGCTCGCCTACCGCACCCACTCGATGAACAAGGTCGAGATCGTGGCGCGGATCCTGCAGGCCGAGGGCCGCGGGCTGACGATGATCTTCACCCGCACCAAGCGGGCCGCCGACCGGGTCGCCGAGGATCTCGACTTCCGCGGCTTCGCGGTGGCGGCGGTGCACGGCGACCTGGGTCAGGGCGCCCGGGAGCGGGCCCTGCGGGCGTTCCGCGCCGGCAAGATCGATACGCTCGTCGCCACCGACGTGGCGGCCCGGGGCATCGACGTCACCGGCGTCACCCACGTGATCAACTACGACTGCCCCGAGGACCAGGACACCTACACCCACCGTATCGGCCGCACCGGCCGCGCCGGGGCGACCGGTGTTGCGGTGACGTTCGTCGACTGGGACGACGTGCCCCGCTGGCGCATCATCGACAAGACCCTCGGGCTGGACATGCCCGAGCCGCCGGAGACCTACCACACCTCCCCGCATCTCTACACCGACCTGGACATCTCCCGGGACGTCAGCGGCACGCTGCCGACCGCCGAGCGCACCCGCGCCGGTCTGTCGGCCGAGGTCGAGGAGGACCTGGGCGGCGGCCGGTCCCGGCGCGGTGACAGCCGCGGCCGAGGTGGGGACAGCCGCGGCCGGGGCGGAGACCGCAGGCGCGGGCACAGAGGCGAGACCGACGGCGCACCCGCCGCCGGGAGCGAAGCGACCGACACCGGGGCGGACGAGGGCACCCGCACCCCGCGCCGCCGACGTCGTCGCCGGGCCGGCGAGACGGTGGCCGGCGAGCAGCCGAGCGGCGTGGTCACCGCCGCGGGCGACGCGGAGCCGGCCGTCGCGGCCACCGACGAGGGCGGGACCGCCCCGAGGCCACGCCGTCGCCGTCGCCGCCGTGCCGGCAGCTCCGGCACGCCCGCCGAGGCCACCAGCACCACCACCGACTGACCAGAGACACCACGGCCCCCGGACCACCAGTTCCGGGGGCCGTTCCCTGCCCGACGCCGACGGCGTCGATCATGAGGTTGGCCGCGCGACACGCCGCGGACGCCGCCGCCAACCTCATGATCGACCAGCCCGGCCGGGGGCAGGAGAAGGAAGGGGTACGCCATGGCGGAACCGTTGGACGCGGCGTTGCGGGAGGTACGCGCGCTGCTGCTCGGTCCTGGCCTGACCCGGGCCGTGGCCGCCGGTCGGCGGCGGGGGCAGCTGCCCTCGGTGGTCCGCGCGGAACTGCGCCCGGTCACCCTCAAGGCCGGCCCCCGGCTCCAGATCGCCACCTCGGACGGCGCCCGGCCGCACACTCGCAACGTCGCCCCCGGCGCGGAGGCCGACGCGGCCGTCGACGAGCTGCTCGCCGAGCCGTTCGGCAACTGGCACGTGGAGACCGCCACCGCCACGCTCCAATTCCGGGTGACCAAGTCCGGCGAGGCGCAGGTGCACCGCGCCGCGGCCAGCCGCCCGGCCGGCGCGCCGGCCGGGCACGACCGGGCCAAGGACTGGCTGCTCGACCCCGGTGACCCGCTGTTCGACGCGATCGGCGGATCGGCAGCCAAGCGCCGACAGGTCGATGCGTTCCTCCGGGCGCTCGCCGCCACCCTGCCGGACGACCTCACCGGCCCGCTGCGGGTGGTGGACCTGGGCTGCGGAAACGCTTACCTGACCTTCGCCGCGCACCGGTACCTGACCCGGCGCGGCCTGGACGTGACGCTGGTCGGCGTCGACGTCCGCGAGGACCAGCGTCGCCGTAACACCGAGCTGGCCGAGCGGCTGGGCTGGGCCGACCGGGTCAGCTTCGCGGCCGGCACCATCGCCGAGGCGCCTGTCGAACCGGCCCCGGACCTGGTGCTGGCGCTGCACGCCTGCGACACCGCGACCGACGAGGCGCTGGCCCGGGCGGTGCGCTGGGGCGCCCGCTGGGTGCTCGCCGCCCCGTGCTGCCACCACGATCTGGCCGCGCAGTTGCGGGCCCGTCCGACTCCGGGGCCGGACGAGCTGCTGACCCGGCAGGGCATCCTGCGCGAGCGGTTCGCCGACGTGCTCACCGACGCGCTGCGGGCCGGGCTGCTCCGGCTGCACGGCTACCGCGCCGAGGTGGTGGAGTTCGTCGACTCCCGGCACACGCCACGCAATCTGCTGATCCGCGCGCGACGCACCGCGGGCGCGCCGAGCGACGACAACCGGTCGGAATATCGGGAGCTGGTGGAGCGGTGGGACGTCACGCCCCGGCTGGAGACGCTGCTCGCGGACCCGGCACCGCGCTAACGGCGGCGCTCGCCCCGGTTGCGGTCGCCCCGGTCCAGCGCCGACACCCGCTCGCCCGGGCCGCGGTTGATGGATCGTTCCGTGTCCTGCGGCGGGCTCGGGAACGGCACCACCTTCGCCGGCTGCTCGGCGTTGCCGGCGGCGGCGAAGGCGTTCCAGGAGATGTCCACCAACAGCCGCTTCAGCTCGGCGTGCCGGTCGGCGGCGTTGCGCTGGAGCGCCAGCCGCACGCCCAGCACCACACCGACCAGCGTGGTGCAGACCGCGCCGGTCGCGGCGACGAGATGCCGGCCCTCCGCCGGATCGCCCTGTGCCGCCAGCACCAGCAGCCAGATCCAGAAGCCGAGCGCGAAGACGCCGGCCTTGGCCACGAAGAAGAGGCTCACCGCGCCGGGGCGGTGTGGGACGGGACGGTCCGGCTCGGCCATGCTGCTCCTCTGGATTAGCTGCCGGGGAGGTTTCGTCCAGCTTAGTTGACAGTTCGCAACTGTTCACGCTGCGTTGGTCCCACCCACGGGACCATCCGACCGATCAGTCAGTTGTTTCTTCGCGCGGGCGTACTAGGCTCGGTGCGCAGAGGCCGGGCGCACCGGCGGAAGGGACGATTCCGCAGGGATGGGTTCCACCGAGGTTTCGCCGCAGATGGCCTTCGCGCGCTTCGTGCGACGGGCCATCGACGACGCGCGCGAAGAACGCGGTTGGACGGTGACCGACCTCGCGACCCACACCGGCGTCGGCCGCTCCACCGTGTTCCGCTGGCTGGCCGGCGACTGGCAGGACTATCCCGAACTCGCCAAGGTGCGCGGCTTCTGCGCCGCTCTCGACCTGCCGGTGGCCGCCGCGTTCCGCGCGCTGGGCCTGCCCGACGCCGGGTCCGTGCCCCGCCGCCGCGGCGCCGAGGACGGCCCGGTCGAGGCCGACGTGCGGGTGATCCTGGACCGGCTGGCCGACCCGAACGTCCCCGCCGAGGAGAAGCACCACATCCGCGACCTGCTCCGCTACCTGGCGCGCCGTCCGGTCCGCCGGGCCGGTTGACGTCGACCACCCGGCGACCCGCTCCCGGGGTCAGTCGACGGTCAGCGTGAATGCGGCGGTCCGCACCACGCCGCCGACCTGGAAGTCCAGGAACATCCGGTAGCGGCCCGGCCCGGGCGCGGTCAACCAGAACGTCACCGCGTCACCGTCTGGCACCGGCTCCGGGTGCACGTGCAGGTAGCCGAGGTCGCCCTCGCGCAGCGCGACCAGGTGCCCGTACGCGCCGAGGTAGGGCTCCAGCGGCGCGGCGCCGCCGTCGGCCCCGGTGACCCGGAACCGCAGCGGCGCCGAGCGACCCACGTCGGGCGTGCCGGTGTAGGCGGCGCTGAACCCGTCGACCGTGGCCGACCGGGCCGGGGCGGGCAACGGGCGGGGCGCGTACCCGCCGGGCACCGCCAGGTCGGCGCCGAGCACGGCGGCGACCTGCCGGCCGTCGTCGGCGACCGCGGTGAAGTCCGCGTACATCCGCCAGGCGCCCGGGTCGGACGGCGTCAACGGCACCGACCAGGTGCCGTCGGCGGACATCGTGGGGTGCAGGTGCCGGTAGCCGGTGAGGTCGCGGCGCACCACGATCACGTGCATCGGCTTGTCGTGCACGACGGCGAACCGGGTGACCGCCCGGCGCCTGTCGTCGCGGATCTGGAACCGCAGCTCAGCGGCGCGGCCAACGGCCAGCTCCCGGGCCGACGGGACGAGCGTGTAGCCGGCCGAACTGATCGACAGGCCGGTCGCGCCGTCGCCACCGCCCTGAGTGACCGTGGCGCCGTCGTGCGAGTGCGCGCCGGTGCCGGGCGGGTGTGAGTGGTCTCCGCCGGCCGGTGCGGCACCGCCGGCCGGGACCGGGGTGGCCCCGGCGGCCCCGGCCGGGCTCGCGGCCGGGTTCAGCCGGCCGAGCCCGAAGCCGAGCAGGACGGCCAGCACCAAGCCGCCGACCACCAGGGCCAGCCGCAGGGTCTCCCGGTCCACCGCCACCGGGCCCGCCGACGCTTCCGACTCAGGCAACGCCACCGACCAGCTCGTAACCCGCCTCGTCGACGGCGGCGCGGACGGACTCCACCGGCAGCCGGGCCGCGCTGGTGACCGTGGCCGTCCCCCGGCTCAGGTCGATCCGGACCTCGTCGACGCCCGGCAGCGCGGACAGCTCCTCGGTCACCGCCCGGACGCAGTGTTCGCAGGTCATCCCGGTCACGGTGAACGTCTGGACGACGGGTCGCTGCTCGGTCATGGCCCCACGGTACCGCCGGCGGGGCCGCCCGCCGACGACGCCCGCGCGGACGGTGGTGCCGCTCGCACCCGCCGCGTCTCAACAGGGGCTCGTTTCTCTACCGGAGGCGTTAACAGGGGGCCCCTCCTTACGCCAGGGCGAGTGCGAGCGGCAGCACGTCCGGGGTGCCGGCGCGGCGCAGCAGTCGCGCCACCACACCCATCGTCCAGCCCGAGTCGACCAGGTCGTCGACGAGCAGCACCGGCCCGGCCAGCGTGGGCAGCGTGCCGGCCAGCTCGTCCGGCAGGCGGAACGCGTCGTGCAGCGCGCGTACCCGCTGGGCGCTGTTGCCGCGCGGCCCGCCGGCGCCGGCCCGATCGGTCGGGACGACCACGCCGAGCACCGGCAGCCGGCCGACCGCGGCGATCCGCTCGGCCAGCGAGCCGATGAGTTGCGGCCTGGTCCGGGAGCCGACCGCGACCACGGCGGCCGGGCGGCGCGGCCAGGGGTCGTCGCCGTGCGCCCACGCCTTCAGCACCTCGACCACGGCCGCGGCCACGTCGTCGGGCACCGGGCCGTCCGGCGCCTCCGGCCCGACCAGGCCCCGCAGCCGCCCGCCCCACCCCAGGTCGGACAGGCGGCCCACGGCCCGCCCGGGCAGCGCCTGCTCCGCCGGTGGGATGCGGCCCTTCAGGGGTACGCCGACCGCGTCCAGCCCGGTCGGCCAGAGCTTCTTCGGCGCGATCTGGACGCCGGGGCGGCCGAGGAAGGTCTGCGCGGCGGTGAGCGCCTCGGCGGAGACGTCGGCGCCGAAGCGCGGGCCGGTGCAGTTGTCGCACCGGCCGCAGTCCGCCGCGCCGGTGTCGTCGAGCCCTTCCCGCAGGTAGCGCATCCGGCAGCCGGAGGTGGCCGCGTACTGGAGCATGGCCCGCTGCTCGGCGGCGCGTGCGTCGGCGACGCGCCGCAGGCGGGCCTCGTCGTAGACCCAGGGTTCGCCGGTGGCGAGCCAGCCGCCGCGTACCCGACGGACCGCGCCGTCCACGTCGAGCACCTTGAGCATCAGCTCCAGCCGGGCGCGGCGCAGGTCGACGACCGGTTCGAGGGCCTGGGTGGAGATCGGCCGGTCGGTGTCCAGCGCGGCGAGCACCGTGCGGACCTGCTCCTCGGGCGGGAAGGCGAGCGAGGCGAAGTAGCGCCAGATGGCGGCGTCCTCCGCGCCCGGCAGGAGCAGCACTTCGGCCTGGTCGACGGCCCGGCCGGCGCGGCCCACCTGCTGGTAGTAGGCGATCGGCGACGGCGGCGCGCCGAGGTGGACCACGAAGCCGAGGTCGGGCTTGTCGAAACCCATGCCGAGCGCGCTGGTCGCCACCAGCGCCTTGATCTTGTTGTCCAGCAGGTCCTGCTCGGCGGCGCGGCGGTCGGCGTCCTCGGCCTGCCCGGTGTAGGACGCCACCGACCAGCCCCGGCCGCGGAGGAAATCGGCCGTCTCGGTGGCCGCGGCCACGGTCAGCGTGTAGACGATCCCCGAGCCGGGCAGCCGGTCGAGGTGGTCGGCCAGCCAGGCCAGCCGGTGGGCCGGGCTCGGCAGTTCGAGTACGCCGAGGCGCAGGGACTCCCGGTCCAGCGTGCCGCGCAGCACCAGGGCGTCGCCCAACTGCTCCGCCACGTCGCGGGTGACCCGGGCGTTGGCGGTGGCGGTGGTGGCGAGCACCGGCGTGCGCTCGGGCAGGTTGGCCAGGAACGTCCGCAACCGCCGGTAGTCGGGGCGGAAGTCGTGCCCCCAGTCGGAGACGCAGTGCGCCTCGTCCACCACCAGCAGCCCGGTGGTGGCGGCGAGCTTCGGCAGCACGCCGTCGCGGAAGTCCGGGTTGTTCAGGCGTTCCGGGCTGATCAGCAGCACGTCGACGGCGCCGGCGGTGATCTCGGCGGTGATCTGGTCCCACTCGTCGAGGTTGGCCGAGTTGATGGTGCGGGCCCGGATGCCGGCGCGGCCGGCGGCGTCGACCTGGTTGCGCATCAACGCCAGCAGCGGCGACACGATCACCGTCGGTCCGTGCTCGCCGCCGGACCGCAGCAGCGCGGTGGCCACGAAGTAGACGGCCGACTTGCCCCAGCCGGTGCGCTGGACGCAGAGCACCCGTCGCCGGTCGACGACAAGCGCCTCGATGGCCCGCCACTGGTCCTCGCGCAGCCGGGCGTGGTCTCCGGCGAGCCGCCGCAGCACCGCCTCGGCCCGGTCCCGCACGGCCGTCCGCTCCTGACTCATCCGGCATTTCTACCAGGGGCGGCGTCCGGGACCGGCGGCTCGCCTCGTCGATCATGAAGTTGACGGCACCGGTCCCGGCGTGGCGTGCCGCCAACTTCATAATCAACTTGGTCAGCGGCGGTGGCGCAGGGCGGTGATCAGGGGGGCCAGGCGGGAACTGAGGCCGGCCAGGCCGCCGGGGAAGAAGTAGACCGCCAGGATGAAGACCGTGCCCAGGACGAACAGGGGCTGGGACAGCGGGTGGCTCAGGAACGCCGGCAGGCTGTTCACCGCGTCGCTGCTGCCGAACGCGGTGAGCCGGTGGTCCAAATACATGTAGAGGATGCCGCCCAGCACCGGCCCCCACCGCGTACCCGGGCCGCCGAGCACCACCATCACCAGCAGCGACAGGGTCAGCTCGGACGAGGTGATGTGCGGGCTGGCGCCACCCACGATCAGCACGTAGACCACCCCGCCGGCGCTCGCCAGGCCCCCGGCCAGGGTGAACGCGACAAGCTTGAACCGGTACGGGTCGAGCCCGAGCACCCCGATCCGCCGCTCGTCGTCGCGCAGCCCGGCCAGCACCCGCCCGGTCGGCGAGCCGCTGACCCGGTGCACCACCAGGACCACCAGCGCCAGGTAGGCCAACGCCAGCCAGTAGAGGTTCACCGTGTTGGTGACACCGACAAGCGCCGCCGGCAGCCCGGAGACGTCCAGCGGCAACCCTTCCTCGCCACCGGTCAGCCCGCCGAAGTCCCGGGCCACCAGGATCGCCCCGACCTGCGCGAAGGCCAGCGTCACCATGGCGAACGCGATGCCCACGGTGCGCAGCGCCACCGCCCCGAGCAACGCGGCGAGGGTGGTGCCGCCGAGCACGGTCAGCACCGCGGCCTGCCACAGCGGCAGCCCCGCCTTGGTGACCAGGATGTCGGTGCCGTAGACGCCGGCGGCGAAGTAGAGCGCGTGCCCGAAGGAGAGCATCCCGGTGCGCCCGAACAGCAGGTCGTAGCCGGCCGCCAGCCCGCCGAAGACCAGGCAGATGGCGAGCAGTTGCAGCGTGCCGGGAGAGTTCAGCGGCCCTTCGAAGATCCCGGGCAGGTTCAGCGTCGAGTAGGGCAGGATCGCGGCCACCACCAACGCGACCAGCGGCAGGTACGGGCGCAGCCCGTACCAGCGGCCCCGGTCGGGGGTCAGCTCGTCGGGCACCGTGGCCGGCGGCGCGGACACCTCGGCACTCTTGACCTCGGTCATGCGTGAGCCACCTTTCCGGCCAGGCCCTGCGGACGCAGCAGCAGCACCACGGCGAGCAGGCCGACCACGCACAGGTCACCCAGCCCGGACGTGCCGTAGTAGTTGACGAACTGTTGCAGCAGCCCCACCGCGACCGCCGCGTACGCGGACCCGACCACCGAGCCCATCCCGCCGATCACCACCACGATGAAGGCGAAGATCAGCAGCGAGCCGCCCTGGCCGGGCGAGACGGTGCCGAAGTAGACGCCGCCGAGCGCGCCGGCCAGCGCGGCGGCGGCCCCGCCGATCGCGAAGACCAGCGTGAACGCCTTGCGCACGTCGATGCCGAGCGCGGTCACCATCTCCCGGTTCTCCACCCCGGCCCGAATGATCAGCCCGTACCGGGTCCAGCGCAGGAACGCCAGCAGCGCGCCGAGCACCAGCACGGCGGCGACGATCAGCAGCAGCCCGGCGTTCGGCACCTGCGCACCGAACACCGCTGTCACCTGCCGGCTCCAGTCGGGCCGCGGGAACGTCCGCGGGTCCGCGCCCCAGGTGGCCTGGAGCAGCGCCACGCCGGCCAGCGACAGGCCGACGGTGACCAGCACCTGCTCGATGGTGCGGGAGTAGAGCGGCCGGATCAGCACCAGCTCGACGAGCACCGCGACCAGCGAGCCGGCCAGCACCCCGAAGAGCACCGCCACCACGAAGCCGAGGCCGTCGGACCCGGCGCCGGGCAGGTTTCCCGCCGCCCACCAGGTCGCGTACGCGCCGACGCCGAGGAACAGCCCGTGCGCGAAGTTGAGCACGTCGGCAAGGCCGAAGACCAGGGACAGGCCGGAGGCGACCAGGAAGTAGAGCGCCGCCAGGCCCAGCCCGGTCAACGTCAACAGGACCACCGTGTTCATCAGGCGTGCACCTCCCCGGAGCCGACACCCAGCAGCGACTTGGTCAGCGCGGTCTCCAGCAGCAACTCCCGGGCGTCGCCGGTCCAGGCCACCCGGCCGGCGGAGAGCACCACCGCGTCGGACGCCAGCCGCCGCACCACGGCCAGGTTCTGCTCCACCAGCAGCACCGGCACGGATTCCGCGACCCGCTCCAGCACCTCGGCCACCTCGGTCACCACCTTCGGCGCCAACCCCTTGGTCGGCTCGTCGACCAGCAGCAGCCGGTTGTCGTTGAGCAGGACCCGGCCGATGGCGAGCATCTGCTGCTGCCCGCCGGAGAGCGACCCGGCCCGTTGCCGTCCGCGCCGGTCCAGCTCGGGGAAGAGCGCATAGACCTTGTCGTACGCCGGGGTGGCGCCCCGCCGCTCCGCCAGCCGCAGGTTCTCCGCGACGGTGAGCCCGGCGAAGACGTCCCGGTCCTCCGGCACGTAGCCGAGGCCGCCGCGGACCAGCCGGTGGGTGGGGCGGGCGAGCAGGCTCTGCGCGCCCATCCGCACGGTGCCGCGCACCTCGCCGTTGCGCGGGGTCAACCCGACGATCGCCCGCAACGTGGTGGTCTTGCCGACGCCGTTGCGCCCGAGCAGCACGGTGACGCCGGTCGGCGCCACCTCGAACGACACGCCCTGGAGGATGTGCAGCCCGGCGATCCGCACGGACAGGTCCGCCACCGACAGGATCGGCTCACTCATAGCGACTCCCCCAGGTACGCCTCCTGCACGGTGGCGTTGGCCATCACCGTGTCCGGGGTGTCGCAGGCCAGCAGCGCGCCGTGGTGCATCACGGCGATCCGGTCGGCCAGCTCCAGGATCACGTCCATGTGGTGCTCCACCATGAGCACCGCCCGGCTGCTGTCCCCGGTCAGTGTCTTGATCACGCGGACCAGCTCGGGCACGTCCTCGGCGCTCACCCCGGCCATCGGCTCGTCCAGCAACATCACCCGGGGTTCCCCGGCGAGCAGCAGGGCGATCTCCAGCTTGCGCTTCTCGCCGTGGGCGAGCGTGCCGGCCAGCGCCGTACCCCGGTGGTGCAGGCCGACCCGGTCGAGCGCCGCGTCGGCGGCGGCGGCCACCTCCCGGTCGGCCGCCGCCCGCCGCCACAGCTTCATCGAGCCACCCCGGTGTGCCTGTACGGCGAGCCGGACGTTCTCCCGCACGGTCAGCGAGCCGAAGACCGAGGACGCCTGGAAGGTACGCCCCAGACCGAGCCGGGCCCGCCGGTGCGCCGGGAGCGTGGTGACGTCCGCCCCGTCCAGCAGCACCTTGCCCTCGGTGGGCCGGCGCAGACCGGTGATCAGGTTGAACAGGGAGGTCTTGCCGGCGCCGTTGGGCCCGATCACGCCGAGGAACTCTCCCGGTCGCAGGTCGAGGTAGACGGAGTCGACGATGGCGACCTCACCGATCCGCCAGGTCAGACCGCGGGTGGCGAGCACGGGTCAGCCCTTCATCTGCGCGACCGGCGGTGCGGTCTCGTCACCGGTGAGCGTCTTCTGCGCGGTCGCCGTCATGCTGGTGCCGCTGCCGGAGAGCTTGGCCTGGTACATCGGCTGGAGCAGCGCGTGGTCCTCGGCGCGGATCTTCATGGTGCCCTTGACGCCCTCGAACTCCCAGCCCTCCAGCGCGGTGACCATCTTCTCCACGTCGTCCCCGCCCTCCTGCACGGCCCGGACGATCATCTGCGCGGCGGCGAACCCGTCCGGGTGGAACAGGTCGAGGGTGCCGCCGGGGATCTTCGCCTTGGCGGCCTTGGCCGCCTCGGTGTCGCTCGCCCCGTCGAAGTAGTGCGAGAGGAACGAGATCTTGCTGCCGGCCGCGCCGAACGTCGGCCAGGAGGCGCGGATGTCCAGGCCGGTGACGACGGTGGTGGAGGCGAGCACGCCCTGCTGGTCGAGCGTCTGCCACATCGCGCCGGCGGTGGTGCCGGCCCAGGCGACGAAGAGCAGGTCCGGCTTGGCGGCCTTGATCTGGCTGGCGAACGGGGTGAACTCGGTGGCGCTGGCCGGCGCGCGGACGCTGCTCACGGTCGCGCCGGCGCCGCCGATCACGGCCTTGACGGCGGCCTCGTTCGCGTCGCCGAAGGCGCCGTCCTGGGCGAAGACGACGACCTTCTTGCCGGCCGCGTCGCCGATGAACGACTTGGCGGTCGTCACGTCCTGCCACGACTGCCGGCCGGAACGGAAGGTGTACTTGTTCGCACCGGTGACCGCGTCGGTGGCGGCCGGGCCGGAGATGAACAACACCTTGTTCTGCGCGGCGATCGGGGCCACCTGGAGCGCCACCCCGGAGGAGGTGGAACCGGCGATGATCTTCGTGCCCTTGCCGATCATGTCCTTGGCGGCGGACACCGCCTTGGCCGGGTCGCCCGCGTCGTCGGCCTCGGTCACCTCGATCGTGCGGTCACCGACCTTGCCGGTGCCCTTGGTGGCGTAGTCGAGGCCGGCCTTGAACCCCTCGATGTACTGCTTGCCGTAGCTGGCCAGCGG
The DNA here is from genome assembly GCF_040653835.1 of Micromonospora sp. NPDC050980. Taxonomy (NCBI): domain Bacteria; kingdom Bacillati; phylum Actinomycetota; class Actinomycetes; order Micromonosporales; family Micromonosporaceae; genus Micromonospora; species Micromonospora sp. NPDC050980. The sequence continues at coordinate 435,543 of NZ_JBFAGS010000001.1, forward strand.
CCCGGACTGGGAGTAGACCAGCCCGACCTTGACCGGGGCGGCGTCACCGCCGCCGGAGGCGGTGTCCTGCGGGCTGCCACAGGCCGTGGCGACCAGCGCGGCCGCGGTCATCGTGGCGGCGGAAAGGAACACCCGTCGCGTGTGCCGGATCGTCATTGCGACTCCAGGTGAGGACAGGGGAATGTCAGTTGTCGGCTCACGCTAGAAGTGACGTCACCCACGGGCTATGTGGTCGGCGCACACAAGTCCCCGGAGCGGGATGGCCGCAGGTTACAAGGCCGGACATCACCGCGTAACCCGGCCGACCCGGGGTGGCCCGCCCCACCACGCGGGGCACGGCCGGAATGTCGGGCCGGGCCATCGCCGTCCCGCCCGGTACGTCCCCGGCGTGCACCAGTCCCGAGTCGCCGAGAAGGACAACTCCCTCCCGACTGCCTTTAGAGCTGATATCAGCTTCGACTCGCCGCCGCCCCACCGGCCGCGGCACCCCACGGGCCACGCCGCGCCGGTCCCGTGCGCCGCCGGCTCGGCGGAGTGGCGGGGTCCCGGGTGCCGGGAAACCACCACTCCGGCGTAGTGGAGTCGATCATCGGGGGGCCCACCGGCCACCACCCGACGGTCGGACGGCATGAGCCGACCCCGGAACCGCGCAGCGGGCGTGAGGCGTGGGGCGGATGCCGGGCGGCCGGCACGGCGTGAGTCGAATCTGATATCAGCTCTAAAGGCGCTCGGAGGAACAGCCGCCTCGGCCCGAGCGGCGGAGAAAAACGCACGCGCTGGTGTCGGTGCGGCCGGCCACGCACGAGCGGGCCGCGGTGGACGCGCCGTCGGGGTGCCCGCACGAACGCGGACACCGCCGTCGGGGTGCCCGCGCGAGCGCGGACACCCCGGGAGCGAGCCGACGTCAGCGGCCGGCGCGGGCGGCGACCGCCGTGTCCGGCTGGTCGGCGAACGCGCCGTCCAGGCCGAGGCCGAAGAAGAGCTCGTACTCGGACGTGATGTCGCCGCGCGCGTTCGGGTCGGCGCCGAGGCGGAAGTCCACCGGCAGGAACTGGTTCTCGGCCCGGAAGGTCCAGGCGTGCACCACGAGCCTCAGCCGGTGCGCGTCCCGGATCACCGAGGTCGGCGCGAGCAGCCGGCCGGCGACGTCGCGGGGCACGATCAGGTTCTTGTTCAGGCCGACGCCGTCGGCGTACCGGGCCACCCAGGCCAGACCGGCGGCGGTGGCCAGGTCGGCATAGGTCCGCCGGTCGCCGCCGGCGGTGAAGTCGTAGGGCGCGCCGGTCGCGTCCATCAACTGGACCAGCCGCACGTCGATCATCCGGTCGAGCTTGCGCAGGTTGGCGGTCTCGAAGCTCTGGATGAAGACCGGGTCGTTGCGATGGGTCAGCCGGTTCCGGCGCAGCACCGCGACCAGCGGCTCCTCCAGGGCCAGCCCGATCGAGGCGAAGTAGCTCGGGTGCTTCGTCTCCGGGTAGACCCCGATGGTCCGGCCGCGCGCCTTCGACTCGGCCCGGGCCAGGTCGATGACCTCCTGGAAGGTGGGGACCTGGAACTGCCCGTCGAACACGGTGTTGGTCGCCCGCACCTGCGGCAGCCGCTCCTTGGCCCGCAGCGTCCTCAGCTCCGCCAGCGTGAAGTCCTCGGTGAACCAACCGGTCACCGCCACGCCGTCGATGGTCTTCGTGGCCCGGCGGGCGGCGAACTCAGGGTGCGCCGCCACGTCGGTCGTACCCGAGATCTCGTTCTCGTGTCGGGCGACCAGGACGCCGTCCTTCGTCGAGACCAGGTCCGGCTCGACGAAGTCGGCGCCCAGCCGGATCGCCAGCCGGTAGGACTCCAGCGTGTGCTCCGGGCGGTAGCCGCTCGCGCCACGGTGGCCGATCACGATCGGTCGCTGGGCCGCGCGGGGACGCTCGGCGCGGGGGTCCGGGCCGGCCTGGGCGGCCACTGCCGGCACCACCACGGCCGCCGCGAGCAGCGCGCCGGCCATGCCGAGAGCGGAAAGGGTACGTCGCAACGCAGTCTCCTGTCGTCGATGGGTACGCACAGCAGACCGGTCCCGGTTGACCGCCAGTTGGTCGGTTCCTGACCTGCCGGTGAATCTCCGGACGGAAGATGACGTGGTGCGCCGCCTGCTCCGCAAGCCCGTTCGGCTGGTGCCGCTCGGGTTCCTGGTGGTGATCCTGGCCGGCACCGGGTTGCTCATGCTGCCCTGGGCCACGAGCGAGCGGCGCTACACCTCGTTCGAGACCGCGCTGTTCACCGCCACGTCGGCGGTGTCGGTGACCGGCATGACCCTGACCGACACGCCGAACTACTGGAACCACTTCGGGTTGGTGACGATCACCGCGCTCACGCAGCTCGGTGGCCTCGGCATCCTGACCGGCGCGTCACTGGTGATCCTCGCCGTCTCCCGCCAGCTCGGCCTGCGCAACCGGTTGCTCGTCCAGGCCGAGACCGCCGAGTTCGGCCTCGGTGACCTGCGCCGGCTGCTGCTGCGCATCGCGGCCACCGTCTTCGTCACCGAGGCGCTGGTCGCCGCCGTGGTCGGCGGGCGGCTGTGGCTGGTCTACGACTACGCCCCGGCCCAGGCGATCTGGTCCGCCGTGTTCCACTCGGTCCAGGCGTTCAACAACGGCGGCTTCACGCTCTACACCGACGGTCTGGTCGCCTTCGCCCGCGACCCCTGGGTGACGCTGTCGCTCAGCGCTGGCGCCATCATCGGTGGCCTGGGCTTCCCGGCGCTGTTCGAGGCGGCCCGGGAGTGGCGGCGGCCGTCGCGCTGGGCGATCGCCACCAAGCTGACCGTCTGGGGCAGCCTGGTGCTCATCGTCGCCGGCTCCGGCTACCTGCTGCTCGCCGAGTGGGGCAACCCGTACACGATCGGCACCTACGACGCGCCGGGCAAGGTGCTCGCGTCCTTCGGCCAGATCGCGCTGAGCCGGACCGGTGGCTTCGACCTGATCAACGTGGACCGGCTCGCCGCGGAGAGCTATCCGATGTTCGTCGGCCTGATGTTCATCGGCGGCGGCAGCGCCAGCACGGCCGGCGGCATCAAGGTCTCCACGTTCTTCCTGCTCGGCTTCGTCATCTGGGCGGAGCTGCGCGGCGAGCCGGACATCACGGTGGGGCACCGCCGGGTGGCCCCGGCCAGCCAGCGGCAGGCGCTGACTGTCGCCCTGCTCAGCGTCGCGTTGGTCACCGCCGGCACGGTCGGGTTGATCGCGTTGACCGCGAACGTACGCTTCTCCGCCGCGCTCTTCGAGGTCACCTCCGCGTTCAGCACCACCGGTCTCACCGTCGGCCTCACCCAGCAACTGCCGCCGTCCGGCCAGTACGTGCTGATCGCCCTCATGTACGTCGGCCGGATCGGACCGCTCACCCTCGGGTCCGCACTCGCGTTGAACACCCGGCGACGGCTGTACCGCTATCCGGAGGAGCAACCCATTGTCGGCTAGACACTCGGACGACACCGGCGTCGTCGTGATCGGCCTGGGCCGGTTCGGCTACCACCTGGCCGGTGCGCTGGCCCGTCTCGACCACCAGGTGCTCGCCATCGACCGGGACCCGGCGCGGGTCCAGCGTTGGGCCGCCGAGCTGGATCGGGTGGTCCAGGCCGACGCCACCGAGGAGATGGCGCTGCGTCAGCTCGGCGTGGCCGACTTCGCCCGGGTGGTGGTCGCCATCGGCGCGTCGGTCGAGGCCAGCGTGCTCACCGTGCTGGCCCTCAACGAGCTGGGCGTTCCGCAGATCTGGGCGCGGGCCACCTCGGAGAAGCACGCCAAGATCCTGCACTCGGTCGGCGCGCACCACGTGGTGTTCCCGGAGGCGGAGACCGGCGAGCGGGTCGCGCACCTGATCGTCAGCCGGATGCTCGACTTCATCGAGTTCGGCGACGACTTCGCGATCGCCAAGGTCCGGGTGCCGGCGCCGCTTGTCGGACGCGCGCTAGGCGACCTGGCCCCGCGGGAGCGGTACGGGGTGATGGTGGTCGGCGCGAAGCGGCCCGGTGAGCCGTTCCGCTACGCCGGGCCGGACACGGTGCTGGCGCCGGAAAGCGTGCTCATCGTGGAGGGCAGCATCACCCAGGTGCAACGCTTCGCGGCGCTGACCTGACCGTCAGCCCATCGGCCCCTTGCCCTTCCCCTTGCCGTGCCCACCCCCCTTCGGTTGCGCTACTTTGCTTTTCCCTTCGGACCGTCCTTCGCCTTGGCGGGTTTCGGCGGTTTGGGTTTCGGTGCCGGCTTGGCCTTCGCCGGCCCGCTCCCGGCCGAGGTCTTCGAGGTCTTCGTGGTGCTCGTGTTCGTGTTCGTGGTCTTGGCGGGCGGCTTGGCCGGTGCCGTGGTCTTCGGCGCGGTGGTGGTCGGCACCGACCCGGCGATGCCGGACACCTGCACCCCGCACGCGCTGCCGCCGACCTTGAACTCCACCGGAAGCGTGTTGCTCCCGGTGTAGCGCCCGGCCAGCGTGAGCTTCGTCGACGCGCCCGGCGCCAGCGCCGGGTCGGCCGCCGGGGCCGCCACCGACACGGTCCGCCCCACCTGACGTGCCGGGGGCTGGGCCGTGGTGACCGCCTGCTTGCCGGGGAAGCTGAAACTCATGGTCCAGTCGCGCAGCTCCCGGGTGCCGGTGTTGGTGAGCGTCAACTCGGCCGAGAAGTCCTTGCCGGTGTCGCGGCGCAGCGAGTAGTCGACCGCGCAGGGCGCCGGCTCGGGCAGCCCCATCCGCGCTTCGGTCGGCTCCACGCCGCCGCTGGCCGGGCTCCTCGACGTCACCCCCCACATCGCGGCGGTGACCGCGATCAGCCCGGCGGCGGCCACCCCGGCCTCCACCTTGCGCCGCCGCGCCGCCGACCGTCGGGTCCGGGTGCGGATCGCCGAGTACGGCAGCGCGTCGGTCGCCGCCGACCAGGGCAGGATCGTGGTGTCGGCGTTCTCCGCCAGCGCCGGGTCGACGGCGCCGAACGCCGGTGACACCGGCACGATCGACGCGATCCCGACCGCCTCGGCGAGCGTACGGGCCAGCTCGGTGGTGGGCGGGCGGTCCTCGGGGCGCTTGGCCAGGCACCGCCCGACCAGCTCGGCGACCTCACCGGGCAGCCCCGGCACCGGCGGCATCGGGTCCGGGTCGCGGTACATGTGCGCGCGCAGCATCTCGGTGGTGGTGCTGGCCTGCCACGGCAGCCGGCCGGTGAGCATCCGGTAGAGCAGCAGGCCGACCGCGTAGACGTCGGTGGCCGGCGAGACGTGACCGTTGTTGAGCCGCTCCGGGGCGAGGTAGGCGGGCGTGCCCAGCAGCGCCCCGTCCGGCCCCTTGTCGCTCTCCCCCACCAGCGCCGAGATGCCGAAGTCGACGACCTTCACCCCGGTCGGGGTGAGCATGACGTTGCCGGGGGTCACGTCCCGGTGCACCACGCCCCGGGCGTGCGCGGTGGCCAGCGCCGAGGCGACCTCCGCGCCGATGGTGAGCGCCTCCCGCCACGGGAGCTGCCCGTCACGGCCGAGCCGGCCGCTGAGCGGGCCGCCGTCGACCAGTTCCATGACCACGTACGGCACGGTCAGCCCGACCTGGACCGACTCGCCGTAGTCGTACACGTTCGTGATGTTGGGGTGGCAGAGTCGCGCGGCGGCCTGCGCCTCGACGCGGATCCGGTGCCGAAACGCCTTGTCGGTGGCGAGCCGGGAGGCGAGCACCTTGACCGCCACCTGCCGGCCGAGCACCTCGTCGTAGCCGCGCCAGACCACCGACATGCCGCCCGCGCCCAGCTGCTCGACCAGGCGGTAGCGCTCACCCAGCAGCTGCACGCCGTTCCTGACCGCTGCACCCATGGTCGGTGCAGTTGCCCGAAGTGGTCCCCGCTACACCTGTCCGGTCGTAATCGGTCAGGAAAGTCACCCGTTCAGGCGGTCGCCAGGAGTTGGTCCACCGGGGCGAAGTCGTCGGTGAGCACCCGGGCGTCACCGACCCACGCGGCCGTCCTCGCCTCGTCGAGCAACTCGGCCGGCTCGGGAAGACCCCTGAGCCCGGCGGGAATCCCGGCCAGCGGCAGCGGCACGTCCGAGGCGACGATGACGAAGTTCGCCCCCTGCCGGCCGGCGATCGCACCCGGCGGGGCGATCAACGCGACGTGCGCGAACACGGCCGAGACGGTGGCCAGCTCGGCCCGGACGAACCGGCCCGGCGGATAGTCGATCACGTTCTGCACGTAGATCCCGTCCGGGCGCAGCACCCGCCGGATGTCCGCGGCCATCTCCCGGGTGGCCAGGTGCCAGGGCACCACCAGATGACCGAACGCGTCGCCGACGATGAAGTCCCGGCTGTCGGTCGGCTCGCCGCCGAGCAGCACCCGCGCGTCGCCGATCTGGGCGCGCAGCCGCGGCCCGGTGCGCAGGCCCAGCTCCCGCCGGTCCAGCTCGACCAGGCCGCCGTCGACCTCGAAGACGAGGTTGTCGGTGCCGGGCCGGGTCGCCGCCAGGTAGCCGGGCACGGTGAAGCCACCGCCGCCCAGGTGCAGCGCGTCCATCGGCTGCCCCGCCGGCCGCGCCAGGTCCGCGACCAGGCCGATCCACTGGGTGTACGAGTATTCCAGGTGGGTCGGATCGGTCAGGTCGACGTAGGAGTGCTGCGCCGAGTTGAGGAAGAGCGTGCGCCCGTCCGGCGAGCCGGGGTCCGCCTCCACCCGGGCGCAGTGGTAGGCGGTCTCCACGTCGCACGGGTTCGGCGCGGCGGCGGTGAGCCCGGCGGCGGAGAGGCCGAGCAGCGCGAGGGCCGCCTTGGCCCGGCCCGGCGTCGGCAGCCCGGAGCCGGAACGTCGCCGCAGCCAGAACCCCAGCGCCAGCCCGGTCACGCCGAGCACCGCGGCCAACGCCAGCACGATCACCGAGCTGGGCAGCGCTGCCACCAGGATGAAGCCGGTGCCCAGGGTGGCGGTGATGCCGCCCAGCGTGCCGATGCTGGAGAGCTTGCCCACCACCTGGCCGGTGCGGCGCAGGTCGGCGAGTTGGAGCTTCACCACAAGCGGGGTGATGCCGGCGAGCAGCGCCGCGGGCAGCAGCACGGTCAACGCGGTCAGCAGGAGCACCGCGCTGGCCGCGCCGCCGCGCAGCACCTCACCGGCGTAGCGGACGATGGGCAGGGTGATCGCGGTGGCGATGCCGGCCAGCACCAGGGCCGGGGCGAGCAGGAGGCGCGGGTCCCGCCGGTCGGCGAGCCACCCACCCATCCACGCCCCGTACGCGATGGCGGCCAGCGCCATGCCGATGACCGAGCTGGTCACCTGGAGGGTCACCCCGACGTACGGGCCGACCAGGCGCAGCGAGACGGTCTCCAGCACCAGCACCGCCCCGCTGGAGAGGAAGACCAGGAAGGCGGCCAGCCCGTTCGGCAGGGCGCGCGGCGCGGCCGGCGCGTCGGTCGCCGGCCCGGTGGCGATGTCGGACGATGTGCTGCTCACCGTGGCGAGGGTACGCGGCGTTCCTGGCCGTCCGGGTCAGTACATCGAGATGTGAACATGGTTTGTGTGGTCTGCGGCCGGGCTGCCACCACCGCTGTACGCCCGCCAACCGGTGTTCGGCATCCAGATCTGCCGATACCAGATCACGTACATGATGCCGAGCCGGTTCGCGTTGTTCTTCGCCCAACTGGCGAGGCGGTCGCCGTACGACTTGTCGCCGCCGGTGGCGCTGCGGTCCTCGAAGCCCCCGCTGGCGGCCGAGAAGTCGCAGGCTCGCCCCTTGGGGTGCTCACCACCGCCGCCGCTACGGTGGCAGGAGGCGTAGCGGGTGAAGCTCGCGGCCTTGGCCTGCTGGAGCATGTGCAGGGTGCGCGGTGTGATGCAGCCGCTGGCCGGTGTCGGGTCGTTCACCGAGCAGGACTCCGACGGCCACGAGCCGTCCGAGTTGCGCGGGGCCGGCTTGGCCGACGAGGAGCTGCCGCTGAAGCCGGCGCCGGCGCCGGAGCTGACCTTGGCCAGCGCCACCTCGGCGTCCTTCTTCTTCCGGGCCAGCACCGCAACCTGCTTCGCCTGCTCCCGCACCTCGGCGTCGAGGGCCAGCTTCGACTCGGCGGCCTGCGCCTTCGCGGCGGCCAGGTCACCGAGGCGCTTGCTGTCGCGCTGCGCCATCATGTCCAGCTCGGCGGCCCGGTGCAGGAAGTCGTTCGGCCCCGAGCTGGCCAGCAGCATCGACACCGGGGTCAGCCGGCCCTGCCGGTAGGACTGCACGGCCACCTCACCGGCCTGGGCGGTCAACCCGACGAGGCGCGCCTCGATGTCCTTGAGCTGGACGGCCAGCGCCTGCTGGCGGCGCTTCGAGTTGTCCAGCTTGTTCCGGGCGTCGATGTGGCCCTTCGCCGCGGCCTCCAGCGCCGCCCGCAACTGCTTGCTGTCGCCCTCGTCGGGGGCGTTCGGGCTGGGCGCGGCGGCGGCCGGGCCGACCGTGGCGAGGCCGGCGCCGAGCAGCACGGCCGTCGCGGCGAGCAGCGCGAGCAGCGACCGGCGGACGCGCCGGCCGGTGAGCCTGGTCCTGGGCACGTGATGGTCCTTCCGTCAACCGCGGTCACGATACCGGACCAGGCGCGTCGCGCCAGATTCGTGACCGCCGACGAGGCGGATCGTCGACACGGCGTGTCGCGACCGTCGCGCTGGGCTGTTCAGTTCGCCAGCAGCGCCGCGTGGACCTCGTCCCAGATCTGCGCGCTGGCCGCGACCAGCAACCCTCGGCCCTCGTCGGCGGGATGGTAGTCGGTGCCGTCGAAGCGGCGGGCCACCCCGCCGGCCTCCCGGACCAGCAGCGTGCCGGGGGTGTGGTCCCACGGCAGCGTGCGCCAGAACAGCACGAACTGCTGCGCCCCGGTGAGCAGGTCCAGGTATTCCCGGCCGGCGCAGTGCTGGCCGGGGAGCAGCTCGCCGATCCGACGGCCGCCGGCCTCGACGTCGCGGCGGAAGTCGGTGGGCAGGAACTTCGTCATCGCGGTGCCGCGCAGCGCACCCACCGCCGGCGCCGACCGGTCGGTCCGCACCGGCGTGCCGTCCAGGCTGGCGCCCACGCCGAGCCGGCCGGCGGCCAGCACGCCGTCCAGCGGATCGTAGACCCAGGACGCCACCGGCGCCCCGTCCGTCAGCAGCGCCGCCATCAGCGCGAACGGCCGCTTGCCGGCGGCGAAGTTGGAAGTGCCGTCGACCGGGTCGACCAGCCAGACGTCGCCGCTGCCCCGCAGGTGCCGCAGCAGGTCCGGGTCTTCGGCGACGGCTTCCTCGCCGACCACCACCGAACCGGGACGCAGCCGCCGCAGACCGTCGGCGATCACCTTCTCGGCCTCGCGGTCGGCGACGGTGACCACCTCGCCGGGCGCCTTCTCGGAGATGTCCGACGGGTCGAGCCGGCGGAACATCGGCACGACGACCTCGGCCGCGGCCTCCCGCAGCAGCGCGGCGACGTCGTCCAGCAGCGGATCAGCCACGCGGCGGCAGCTTGACCACGCTGACGAAGAACTCGTCGATCTGGCGGACCACCGAGATGAAGCGCTCGAAGTCCACCGGCTTCGTCACGTAGGCGTTGGCGTGCAACTGGTAGCTGCGCAGGATGTCCTCGTCGGCCTGCGACGTGGTGAGCACGACGACCGGGATCCGGCGGAGCTGCTTGTCCTTCTTGATCTCCTCCAGCACCTCCCGGCCGTCCCGGCGGGGCAGGTTCAGGTCGAGCAGGATGAGGTCGGGCGTGACCGCGTCCGGGTACGGGCCCTCGCGGCGCAGGTAGGCCAACGCCTCGGCGCCGTCGGAGACGACCGTCAGCCGGTTGCGGAGCTTGTGCTCCTCGAACGCCTCCTGGGTCATCAGCACGTCACCCGGGTCGTCCTCGACGAGCAGGACCTCGATCGGGCTCTTTCCGTCCGCCGGCGCGGTCATCCCACCGTCTCCCTCATGCCACCGTTCGTATCCTGTCGGTCCGCGCCCGCGGGCGGCTCGTCCCGGGTCGCGTCGTCCGGCTGTGCCGCGTCGTCCGCCCGGGCGTCCTCGGCCGCGTCCTCAGGTGGCCCGGCCGGCTCGACCGGCTCCGCCTTCGCCGCCTCGATGTCGGCCTCCCGCGCCGGCAGCGTGAACCGGATCGTGGTGCCCTCCTCGGCCTCGGTGTCCACCCAGACCCGGCCCCCGTGGTATTCCACGATCTTCTTGACGATGGCGAGCCCGATGCCGGTGCCCGGGTACGCGTCCTTGGAGTGCAGCCGCTGGAAGATCACGAAGATCTTGTCGGCGAACTCCGGCTCGATCCCGATGCCGTTGTCCCGGCAGCTGATCTCCCACTCGCCGTCGACCAGCCGGGCCGAGACGTGCACCTTCGACGGCACGTCCGGCCGGCGGAACTTCACCGAGTTGCTGACCAGGTTGACCAGCAGGTTGGTCAGCAGCGGCTCCTCGCCGCGGATGGTCGGCATCTCACCCCAGGTCAGCTCCGCGTCGGCGTACTGCCGGGCCGCCTCGGTCTGCCCGGCCACCTCGCCCATCACCCGGTTCAGGTCGACGTCGATGAACCCGGTGGTGAGCCGGCCGATCCGGGAGAACGCCAGCAGGTCGTTGATGAGGCGCTGCATCCGCTGCGCGCCGTCCACCGCGAACGCGATGTACTGGTCGGCCCGCTCGTCGAGCTGGCCGGCGTAACGGCGCTGCAGGAGCTGGCAGAAGCTGGCCACCTTGCGCAGCGGCTCCTGCAGGTCGTGCGAGGCCACGTACGCGAACTGCTCCAGGTCACGGTTGGAGCGGGTCAGCTCCTCGGCCTGCTTCTGGAGCTGGTCGTTGACCCACTCGATCCGTTCCCGGGCCTGGCGTACCTCGTGGAGATCCTGGGCGATCTTCTGCCGCATCAGGTCGATGTCGTCGGCGAGCTGGCGGAACTCCGGCGGCCCGGACCCGGCGATGCGGTGCTGGTAGTCGCCGTCGGCGACCTCCCGCACCTGCCCCACCAGGACGGCGAGCGGGCGGATCAGCATCCGGTCGAGCGACAGCAGCATCACCACGCCGGCCACGGCCACCACCAGGGCCGCGACGATCAGCAGCACGACGAGCACGCCGCTCGTGGTGTTGACCCGGCCGGCGGCGGCCTGCCGGACGGTGAGGATCTCGTCCTGGAGCGTGTCCACCGACGCCCGGATGCCGTCGAACTGCCGCCGGGTCTGGTCGGTGATCAACGCCCGGCCGGCGGCCGGGCCGCTGCGCTGGGTGGTCGACACCACCGGCTCGGCCACCTGGGCCCGCCACTGCGCCGCCTGCCCCTCGATCACGTCCAGCTCGCGGCGCACCCCCGGATAGTCGGCGGCGAGCGCCCGCATCGAGGCGACCAGGCTCTGTTCGCGCCGCAGGCCCTCCTGATAGGGCAGCAGGTCGCTGCGGTCGCCGTTCACCGCGTACCCCCGCACCGCGGTCTCCTGGTCCAGCAGGGCGCTCATCAGCTCCTGCGCCTGCACGCGCAGCGGGCCGGTCCGCAGCAGGACCACGTCGATGTTCTGCCGGTTCTTCGCGGCGACCGCCGCCTCCGCGCCGGCCAGCCCGAGCAGCAGCGCCAGGACCACGCCGAGCAGCGCGACCACCCGCCGCCGCAGCGTCCACCCCTGCTGGTACGCCTTCATCACGCCTCTTCCATTCCAGCCGTCACCGGCCGCCGCCCCGGGTGACCAGCAGCATCGCCACGTCGTCGGCGAGTGGACCGCCGTTGATCTGCTCGGCGCGGCCGACCAGCCAGGCGGGCAGTTCGGCGAGCGGCACCGCGCGGTTGGCCGGTTCGGCGAGCAGGCCGGTCAGCCCCGGCACGTCGAGCCGTTCGTCGCCGCCGTCGACCCGACCCTCGATGAGACCGTCGGTGTACATCAGCAGGGACCAGTCATCGGCGTCGAACTCCAGGTCGAAGGCGACGGGGCGGCGGGGCCGCACGCCGAGCAGCAACCCGCCCTTGGCCGGCACCGGGGCGACCTTACCGCCGCTGAGCAGCAACGGCGGCGGGTGCCCGGCGAGTCGCACGGTGGCCCGGCCGGACACCAGCTCGAGCCGGACGGTGGCCACCGTCGCGAAGATCTCCTGGAGCCGGCGCTCGCTCATCAGCACCTGCTCCAGCGCGGGCAGCACCTCGTCGTCCGGCACCCCGGCCAGCACGAGTGCCCGCCAGGCGACGCGCAGCTCGACGCCGAGCGCCGCCTCGTCCACGCCGTGGCCGCAGACGTCGCCGACGATCAGGTCGATCCGACCCGGGCGGGTCTGCACCACGTCGTAGAAGTCGCCGCCGATCAGCGCCGCGTGCCGGCCGGGCCGGTAGAACGTGTGCACCGACACCTCGTCGGTGGTCATCAGCGGCTGCGGCAGCAGGCCGCGCTCCAGGCGGGCCGACTCGGCCTGGCGCAGCTCCACCTCGCGCAGCCGGCGGGCGTTCTCGTCGGCCCGCTTGCGCTCCACCGCGTAGCGCAGCGCCCGGGTCAGCAGGACGCCGTCGACCTGCCCCTTGACCAGGTAGTCCTGCGCACCCTCGGCGACCGCCACGATGCCCAGGTGTTCGTCGGAGCGGCCGGTCAACACGCAGACCGCGGCGCCGCTGGCCATCTCCAGCACCCGGCGCAACCCGTCCAGGCCCTGCGCGTCCGGCAGACCCAGGTCGAGCAGGACGCAGTCGACGCCCATCACCCGCTGGCGGGCCTCGCTGAGGCTGGTGGCGACCAGCAGGTCGATCATCGAGTTGGTCTCGGCGAGCAGCTCGCCGACCAGGAAGGCGTCGCCCTCGTCGTCCTCGACCAGCAGCACCCGCAGCCGTTCGCCCGGCGGGAGGCCGCCGGGCGACCCCGACCCGGCCCGGGGCTGCACGGCGGGGACGCCCGGCGCGTCGGCCCCCCGGTGCGGCCGGGCCACCGCCGCGAGGCGCGGGAGTTCGCTGGTGATGGCGGGCTCCTTCCGAATGCCCTTGCTGATGCTGGCGGAGACAACGGTCGCACACAACAGGAACCCCGCCGCGTGGCGGGTGGGTGCCCCGTCCACCCGGACAGCGACGCGGCCGACCAACGATGTTACGCGGGACTGCCGCCGACCCGGCAGCGCACCGACCGGGAGTGCCGCCGCGGCCTGCGGGGGTGCAGGATGATGGCCACCCCCGTAGATCCACCCCGAGGAGTTCCCGTGGGCGCACCCCCCACCCGCCCCGCCGACCGGGCCTTCGCCAAGCCCCGCCGCCGCCTGCTCGCCGCCGTCGCCGCGCTGGTCGCGCTGCTCGCCGTCGGGGCGGGCGTCCTGGTCGGCCTCGCCACCCCGGCGCCGCGCGAGGCGAGCGCGCCGGCCGGCGAGTTCAGTGCCGCCCGGGCGTACCGGGACGTCGAGGTGATCGCGGCCCGTCCGCACGTGGCCGGCAGCGCGGCCAACGACCGGGTGCGCGAGCACCTGGTCGACTTGCTGCGCGGCCTGGGCCTGGAGACCGAGGTGCAGGACGCGGTGGCGCCCGAGGCCGGGCAGTTGTCCGGCGCGGCCGGCGGGGCGACGTTGGCCCGGGTCCGCAACGTGGTGGCCCGGCTGCCCGGCACCGACCCGACCGGCCGGGTCTTCCTGGTCGCGCACTACGACTCGGTGCAGACCGGGCCGGGCGGCAACGACGACGCGGCCGGCACGGCCACCGTCCTGGAGGTGGCCCGGGCGCTGACCGCCGGCCCGCGCCCCCGCAACGACGTGGTCTTCGTGCTCACCGACGCGGAGGAGGCATGCCTGTGCGGCGCCGCCGGCTTCGCCGCCGACCATCCGCTCGCCGCCGACGGCGGGGTGGTGCTCAACCTGGAGGCGCGCGGTTCGACCGGCCCGGTGATCATGTTCGAGACGTCGCGGAACAACGCGAAGCTGGTGGACGTGTTCGGCCGGGCCGCGCCGCACCCGGTGGGCACGTCGTTCGCCGTGGAGATCTACCGGGCGCTGCCCAACGACACCGACTTCACCGCGTTCGGCGGCGCTCGCTTCGTGGGCCTGAACTCCGCCTACATCGACGGCGGCGCGATCTACCACACCCCGCTGGACGTGCCGGCCCGGATGGACCGGGGCAGCCTCCAGATGCACGGCGACAACGCGCTCGGCCTGGCCCGCGAGTTCGGCCGCACCGACCTCGGCGACCTGCGCTCCGACCACGACGACACCTACTTTCCGGTGCTCGGCGGGCTGGCCCGCTACCCCGGTTGGCTGACCCTGCCGCTGGCCGTCGCCGCGCTGCTCGCCGTCGGGGCGCTGGGCTGGCTGCTGCGCCGCCGGGGCCGGACCACCGTCGGCACGCTCGCCGCCGGCGCCGGGCTGGCCCTGGCGCCGGTCGTCGTGGCCCCGCTGGGCGCGTGGCTGCTCTGGGCCGCGATCACCACGATCCGGCCCGGGTACGCCGAACTGCTCGACCCGTACCGCCCGGTCTGGTACCGCCTCGCCCTGGTGGCGCTGGCCGCCGCGGTGCTGCTCTGCTGGTACGCCCTGTCCCGCCGCCGGGTCGGCCCGGCCGCGCTGGCGTTCGGCGGCCTGCTCTGGCTGGCCCTGTTCGGCGTGCTGCTCGCCGTGCTGGTGCCCGGCGGCGCGTACCTGACCACCCTGCCGGCGCTGGCCGGCGCGGTCGCCGGCCTCGCGGCGCTGGCCACCCGGCTGGACGGGCCATGGCCGGTGGTCGCGGTGACGCTGGCCGGCGCGGTGGCCGTGGTGGTCCTGCTGCCCCCGGTGGTGCTGCTCTTCCCGGCGCTCGGCATGGGCATGGGTGCGGTGGCCGCGCTGGTCGCGGTGCTGCTCGGCCTGGCCCTGCTGCCGGTGGTGGACCTGCTACACCCGCGCGCCGGCGGCCAACGCGGCCTGCTGGCGCTGCGCGCCCGCCGTCTCGGCGCGCTGCCCGCCGGGGCCGCCGCGCTCGCGACGGTGGTGCTCGCCGGCGTGGGCCTGGCCGTCGACCGTTTCGACGCCGACCACCCGGTGCCCACCCACCTGATGTACGCGCTGGACGCCGGCACGAAGAAGGCCGCCTGGCTCAGCCACGAGGAGGTCCCGCAGCCGTGGACCGACGGTTACGTCGACCGGACCATCTCGGTGGCCGACGACTTCCCCGGCCTGGGCGACGGCGAGCTGCGGGCCGGGCCGGCCCCCGCCGCCTCGCTGCCCGCGCCGAAGCTGGAGACGCTCTCCGACACCCGCGACGGCGACCAGCGCGTGCTGCGGGTGCGGGTCACCCCGCAGCGGCAGGTGCGGCTGCTCACGCTGCACGTCGACACGCGCACGGCGACCGTGCGGTCCGCCTCGGTGGCCGGGCGGGACGTGCCGGTGAAGGCGCGCGAGGGGAGGTGGGGCTTCGGGATCGTGTTCCACGCCCCGCCGCCGGAGGGCTTCGAGGTGACGCTGACGTTGACCACGTCGGCCGACACGGTGAACGTACGGGCGATGGACGCCAGCGACGGGCTGGACGCGCTGCCCGGCTTCCGGCAGCGGCCGGCGAGCGTGGGTGTGGTCGGCTCGCACAGCTCGGAGATGCTCGCGGTGGCCCAGACGTACGCGCTCTAGCTTTTCTGCGCCGGATGTCGAGGGACGGTCGGACCGCTTCTACCCTCGGGTGAAAGCTGGTTGACGCGACCCGAGGAGCAGACGATGAGCAAGGTGACCACCGGCGCGACCATGTCCCTGGACGGCTACGTCGCGGACCCGAAGCACGGCGGGTTCGAGCACCTCTTCCAGTGGTACGGCAACGGCGACGTGGAGGTGCCGACGGCTCATGCCGACATGACGTTCCGGACGTCGGCGGCCAGCGCCGCGCACATCCGCGCGCTGGTCGAGCGCACCGGAGCGCTTGTGGTCGGCCGCACGCTGTTCGACATCACCAACGGCTGGGGCGGCCGGCACCCGATGGACAAGCCGGTGGTCGTGGTGACCCACCGGGTGCCGGACGGCTGGGACGCCGAGGGCGAGTCGTTCGTGTTCGTCACCGACGGCATCGAGCGGGCCGTCGAGCGCGCCCACGCCCTGGCCGGCGGCAAGGAGGTCGGGGTGAACGGCGGGACGATCGCCCGGCAGGTGCTGGAGGCCGGGCTGCTGGACGAGGTGCACGTGGATCTGGTGCCGGTGCTGCTCGGCGACGGGATCCCGTTCTTCTCCGGGCTGGGCATCGCGCCGGTGCGGTTGGAAGGGCCGTTCCGGGTGGTCGAGGGGGTCGGCGTCACCCACCTGGCCTACCGGGTGCCGCGTCCTGTCTGATCCCCCTCCGCTGACGCCCCGGCCCCTTGATCGCCACAGGGACCGGGGCGGCTCGGAGGCCCGCCCGTTTGACGAAGATCGAGCGTCGCGCCACGGCGTCGCCGCGCTCGTCGAGTTGGTAGCCGTCGAGCCACACCCAGCCGTCGTACGTGGTCCAGTCGAGTTGGCGGATGAGCCGGAACCGGATCGGGGTTACGAACTGCACGCTGGCGGCGCGCCCGATGAGCAGTATGTCGCCGGCCTTCACCTCAGCCATCCGAGGAACCGGCGACACAGGGTGCCCGGCGTAGCCCAGCTCAGGTCGTCGGATGCGGCGGTGAGGTGCGCCGCCATGTAGAGAGCCAGGTCGCCCGGTGAGTCCGCGTACTCTCCGAGCAGTTCCCAGCGGCGGGCAGGGCAGGGCCAGGGGCGTTCACATGCCGCGCACACCCACAGGGGAACGACCGGACCGTGGGTGCTCACTCCCCCTCCCTCGGCCAGTGACCCCGACTGATCGGAACCCGGTGCCTGAATCGGCACGGTAGATCGCCCCCGCAGCGGCATACGTAGCGCCACTTCGGCCATGACCAGACCGGTCGGTGCCTACGAGCGAGAGTCAGAGCCACGGCGGCCAGATACTCCCCGTACGAGACGGATCGCGTCATGCGTCCACGATCCCGCCCACCCAATGGTCTAGTCAACTGGCTATAGCCAAAAGGATAGGCCCGATCTACCTACGTTCGGAAGCGTGGACCGTGGGCCAGGCCGCCTGATGGGGCCGTACGAGATCGCGCAGCGCCTCGGCGTCTCGCGGCAGCGGTTCCAGCAGCTTGCCCGCTACCCCACCTTCCCGAAGCCGTACCAGGAGCTTCGTGGGATGAAAGTGTGGCTGGCCGAAGACGTCGAAGCGTGGATCAAGGAGCACCGCCAGCCCCGGCCCACCGACGAGGACTGAGGCCCCCGTCTTCAAGTTGCCGGACAGGACCTCCACACTGCGCCACGCGTTAGGACACGCCGAGTTCCACCCGCCGTCCCTGGCCGATCTCGTCCGCCTCATCGGCACCACCGACCGCGAAGACGTAGACATCCCCGCACTCCTCGCCCTCGTCGAGCACGTCGATCGTCCCCTCCAGTTCGGCGAGGAACGTCTCGACGTCGTCGATCCAGGGGAAGGGATAGGCGTCGGCGGCAAGGCCGGTCGCCGGCACCAACGGGACGTGGACCTCCACGATCAATCCAGCCACCCATGCATGATCACCCTTGGCGAGGCTTCCGTGGGCGCCGGCTCCCATCCGCTCACTAGCTGATGTGGTGCGTCAACGAGGTCGCGACCCAACTCCACTCGGTCAGCAGGGTGGACCCCGCTCGCTACGGTCGCCTGCGTGATAGACGCGATCTCGGCCGCCGTGGTTCGGCATCGACGTCCCGTCCTGGTGGCGGGTGTGCTGGTGGCGGCCGGGAACGCCGCCGCGATGGGGTACGCGCCGGACGTGGCACGGGCGTTGTTCCTCCCGCTTCTCCTCCTCACCCTGGCCGCCCTCACCCTGGCGATCATCAGCCTGGGCAGCCGGCCCGCCGCCCTGGTGGTGCTGCCTCAGCACCCGGCCTTCGCCCCGCCGGTCCCGGCGCGGCTGCCCCTTCTCACCCTGGGTCTCCTCGGGTCGGCCTCCGCGACCGTCGGCGCATACCTGCGTTCCACCGAGGCGGGCATCGGGACCACGTTCGACGCCGTCGTCGGCGCGCTCTGGCTCGGGGTGATCGCGCTGCTGGTCGCGGCGGCGTGGCGCGGACACGACCTGCTGCTGAGCCCGACCGGCGTGCGCACGATCGGGCTCCTCGGGTCGCGCAGGGTGCCGTGGGAGGCCGGGCCGGGCGTCGCGGTGCCCAGCGACGTCGAGCGGGCGCCGCGTCTCCGCCTGACGATCGCGACGCCCGCACTGGCGCGGCGGCGTGGCCTGGTCGGGCGCGCCACCGTGCCCGTGAACAGCGTCGACCCCCGGTTCCTCGCCGCCGTGGTCAGCCACTACGTCACCCACCCGCAGCACCGGGCCGCCATCGGCACGGCGGACGAGTATCGCCGCCTGCTCGCCGACCTGCGCGGCGCGACCGGTTGAACCGAGCGGCCCGGCGGCCCTGACCGCTCGCTAGGCTGCGCCGCATGCGGCTGGAGAAGGTCACCCCGGACAACTACGAGGCGGCACTCGGCCTGTCGGTACGCCCCGATCAGGACGACCTGGTGGAGCCGGTGGTCAAGTCGCTCGCCGAGGCGTACGTCTTCCCGGAGCACGCCTGGCCGCGACTGATCTACGACGGGGACCGGCTGGTCGGCTTCCTCATGGCGTTCTTCGACATCCCGTGGGGCGGCGACCCGGACGACGTGCGGGCCGGCCTCTGGCGGCTGAACATCGCCGCCGACGCACAGGGCCACGGCTACGGCCGGTTCGCCGTCGAGGCGGTGTGCGCGGAGATCCGGGCCCGGGGCGGCGACCGGGCGTACGTCACCTGGGAGCCCCGGCCGCGAGGCCCGGAGGGGTTCTACCTGAAGCTGGGCTTCCGGCCGACGGGTGAGCACAGCGGCGGCCAGACGGTCGCCGTCCGGGAGCTGTAGACCTGTCCCCGGTGTCGGCCCCGGCTGGCATGATCCGCGTCCTGATCGAGCTGGCCGGTCTGGCCCGGCGGGCAACCGCCGGCGAGCGGCTGTACTGCTGCTGGGTCTGCGTCTAGCCCGATGCGGGACCGCTACTTCCAGCGGAAGTGCACGAACAGCCGGCCGAAGTTCTTCGAGTCCTTCTCGACCCGGTGGTAGAGCTGCTTGACGTCCTTCTGGTCGAGGAAGCGCAGCACCTTCTTCTTGAGCGCGCCGGAGCCCTTGCCCGGGATGATCTCCACGAGCGTGGCCTTCTTCGCCACCGCCTCGTCCATGATCCCGCGCAGCGCGCGGTCGATGTCGTGGCCCTTGTTGTAGATGTCGTGGAGGTCGAGCTTCAGCTTCACGGTTCCATCCTAGGTACGCCGAAGGGCAGCCCACCCGGGCTGCCCTTCGGCGCGGTTCACCGACCGACCCGGCCCTCCACCCGCTTGAGGGCGGTGGCGTAGTCGGTGTTGGTGGAGTGCATGGCCGCCGCGATGCGCAGGTGCCGCAGCGCGTCCGCCGGCCGGTTCATCCGCTCCAGCGTGCGGCCGAGCACGTGGTGCGCGTAGTGGTCGCTCGGGTCCCGGTCGACCAGTTCACGCAGGTGCTCCTCGGCCCGGTTGAGCTGGGCCGACTGGAAGTAGGCCCGGGCCAGCAACTGCCGCACCGAGGAGTTGTCGGGCTCCGCCTCGATGATCGGCTCGAGCAGCCGGGCCGCCCCGGTCGGGTCCCCCGAGTCGAAGAACATGGTCGCCCGCCGGTACTCCGCCAGAAGGTCCACTCGACCCACCTCCTCGTGTCGCGTCAGCCCTTTGTCCGACGCTGGCACAACACCGGCGCGACCGCGAGTGTTCCGGCGGGGGAGATCACGGCGCGGGGTCGTACCTTTCGCCCACCAGCTCCCACGCCCGGACACCACCCACGATTCCGGCCGTGTTCGGGACGACCACGACGTCGTCCCCCATCCGCGCCACCTGCTCCGGCCGGATCAGCCGCGAGTTGCCGCCGCCGAGATACAGCCGGTCCCAGCGGAACACCGGTCGCAGCCCGTCCACCACCTGCCGGATCCGCCGGGACCAGAACGCGTCGCCGAGGCGTCGCCGTTCCGGCTCCCCGACGTACGTGTCGTAGGTGGTGTTCCACCGCACCGGCGCGTGCGACAACTCCAGGTGCGGGGCGAGCACCCCACCGTCGAAGAGCGCGCTGCCCAGGCCGGTGCCGAGCGTCAACACCAGCTCGCAGCCGGCCCCGGCGACCACCCCGGCGCCGTGCACCTCGGCGTCGTTGAGCACCAGCGCGGGCACACCGAACGCCTCGGCCAGCGCACCGCGCGCGTCGTACCCGGACCACTGGGCGACCAGGTCCGGATCGACCCGGCTGCGCGGCCCGGCGCGGGTCACGTAGTGCGGGGTGGCGACCACCACGCCGTGCCGGATCATGCCGGGCATGCCGACGGTGAGCCGGTCCGCCGCGGGCAGCCGGGCGCCGAGATGCCGCAGCGTCTCGACGAACAAGGCCGGCGGCAGGGGGTACGGCGTGGGCACGCGCAACGGGCGGGCCCGCATGGTGCCGGCGGCGTCCAGCACGGAGGCCTTGATCCCGCCGCCCCCGCAGTCGATCGCCAGTGTGGTCACCACGGCTGTGAGTCTCCCTCACCGGTAGGCTCGGTGGCCTGATGAGCGCCACGTTGATCGCCAAGGATCTCACCGCCGGCCACGGTGACCGCCTCCTCTTCGAAGATCTCAGCCTGGTCGTCGCGCCCGGCGACGTGGTCGGCCTGGTCGGGGTGAACGGGGCCGGCAAGTCCACGCTGCTGCGCACGCTCGCCGGACTCCAGCCCCGGGAGCAGGGTTCGGTGGCGTTGAACCCGCCCACCGCCACTGTCGGCTACCTGCCGCAGGAGCCGGAACGCCGGCCGGGCGAGACGGTGGGCGACTTCCTGGCCCGCCGCACCGGCGTGACCGCCGCGCAGACCGCGCTGGACGCCGCCACCGAGTCGCTGGCCGCCGGGGCGACCGGCGCCGACGACGCGTACTCGATCGCCCTGGAACGGTGGTTGGACCTGGGCGGCGCGGACCTGGCCGAACGGGCCGGGCAGGTCGCCGCGGAGTTGGGCCTCGACGTGGGCCTGGACCATCCGACGGTCGGGCTCTCCGGCGGGCAGGCGGCCCGTGCCGGGTTGGCGTCGCTGCTGCTCAGCCGCTACGACATCTTCCTGCTCGACGAGCCCACCAACGATCTCGACCTGGCCGGGCTGGACCGGCTGGAACGCTTCGTCACCGGGCTGCGCGCCGGCACCGTGCTGGTCAGCCACGACCGGGAGTTCCTCACCCGCACGGTCAACCGGATCGTCGAGTTGGACCTGCACCAGCGGCAGGTCAACCACTACGGCGGCGGCTACGCGGCCTACCTGGAGGAGCGCGCCGTGGCGCGCCGGCACGCCCGCGAGGAGTTCGAGGAGTACGCGGACACCAAGGCCGACCTGGAGGCGCGCGCCCGGACCCAGCGCGCCTGGATGGAGAAGGGCGTGAAGAACGCCCGGCGCAAGGCCACCGACAACGACAAGATCGGTCGCAAGTTCCGGGCCGAGGCGACCGAGAAGCAGGCCGCGAAGGCCAAGCAGACCGCCCGGCTGATCGAGCGGCTGGAGGTGGTCGAGGAGCCGCGCAAGGAGTGGGAGCTGCGGATGGAGATCGCTGCCGCGCCCCGCGCCGGCGCCGTCGTGGCCTCGCTCCGGGGCGCCGTGGTGTGCCGGGGCGGCTTCACGCTCGGCCCGGTGGACCTGCAGATCGACTGGGCCGACCGGGTGGCGATCACCGGGGCGAACGGCTCCGGCAAGAGCACCCTGCTGGCCGCGCTGCTGGGCCGGCTGCCGCTGGACGGCGGGCACGCCGCGCTCGGCCCGGGCGTGGTGGTCGGCGAGGTGGACCAGGCCCGCGGGCTGTTCCTCGGCGACCAGCCGCTGCTCGACGCGTTCGCCGCCGCCGTGCCCGAGCTGAACCCGGCGGACGTCCGCACGCTGCTGGCGAAGTTCGGCCTGCGCGCCGATCACGTGCTGCGCCCGGCGGCGACGCTGTCCCCGGGCGAGCGGACCCGGGCCGCGCTGGCACTGCTCCAGGGCCGCGGGGTCAACCTGCTGGTGCTCGACGAGCCGACGAACCACCTCGACCTGGCCGCGATCGAGCAGTTGGAGTCGGCGCTGGCCGGCTATCCCGGCACGCTGCTGCTGGTGACCCATGACCGGCGGATGCTCGATGCGGTGAGCGTGAACCGGCGGCTGCGCGTGACGGACGGGCGGATCGCCGAGGACTGAACCGTGCCGGCGCGCTTCCCCGGGGTGACAATGACCCCATGCTCAAGTGGGAGTACGCGCTGCTGGTCCGCCGCCGCCAGGCCGCGACCACGGACACCGGCTGGGAGATCGTCTTCCACTGGTACGGCCCGGACGGGTCCATGGTCGACGTGACGCCCTACGGCGACACCGCGCTGGCCCACCTGAACCGGGCCGGCGACCAGGGCTGGGAGCTGGTCGCCATGAGTGAGGACCCGTCGCTGTCCGGCAACGCCGAGCTGCACCGCTACCACCTCAAGCGCCCGAAGCCGGCGGCCCCGCAGCCCCGCCAGCGCATGCGCCCGTCCCGCCCCACCCGCCGAACCCTTCCCACCTGACCCTTCGTTCGGTCGCCTGCCTCGCGGAGTGCCCGATCCGCCGCCGGCAGCGGCATGATCGGCGACTCCTTCCCGGGGGACGACCTGTCCGAGCCGGTCGGCCCGCAGCAGGGAGCACTCCGGAGCGCCTTTGGAGCTGAGAGCAGAAACGACTCAGCGGCCCCGGGCGCCCGGTCCCGTCGGTGAGTCGTTCGTGACATCAGCTCCAAAGGCAACCAGGACCGAACTCGGGGCCGGGTCACGGCATGCGCGGCCCCCGACACTCTCCCTGGTCAACCCGGCTCGTCGCGTCGGCCGTCCCGGCCCCGCCGGTTGAGCGGGCAGTTCGGGTGGGCGCGGGCCCGGCGGGTGGGTACGTGGCGTGTATCGAGGCGGAATGGGGGTAACGCGCGGCCGGAGGTGGCGCATGGTGGCGACGGGACAGGCCGCGCTCTCGGGCGAGCGGCTCCGGCAGACCGACGGTTTCCTCGCCGAGGCGTGGACCGACCTGGCGCGACACGACGAGCGGCTGCGCGGGACGAAGGTCGAGGTGCGGTTCGACCGGGGCGTGGCCCACCTGACCGGCGAGGTGGCCGATCCGGCGGAGCTTCGGCTGGTACGGGAGCTGATCGGCCGGTTGGCCGGGGTGCTCGGGGTCTGGTGCCGGGTCGGCGTGGCCGGCCGTCCACCGGTGGTGGTGGACCTGGGCTGCGGGGCGACCAAGCAGTGGCCGGGCAACCTGGGGCTGGACATCTATCCGGCGGCGGGGGTGGACGCGGTCGCCAACCTCTCCGGCTCACTGCCGCTGCGCGACGACTCGGTCGACGTGTTCTTCGCCGTGCACATCGTCGAGCACCTGATCGACTTCCTGCCGCTGTTCGACGAGTGCCACCGGGCGTTACGGCCCGGCGGTGTGCTGCACGTGATGAGCCCCTGGTGGCGGCACGTCAACGCGGTGGCCGACCCGACCCACGTCCGCCTGCTCGACGTGCAGACGTTCAAGGGCATCTGCGGTCAACGCCCGCCGGGCACCCCACGCTGGTATCCGCTGCACGTGGGCTGCGACGGCGCCTCCGTCTTCGCCGACCTCACCCCGCTGCCCCCGGACGCCCCCGCCCCGTCCCCCGCCCACCTGTCCCGCTTCTTCGACTGATCCGCCGCCCACCCGACCCGACGGCGAGGGTGGCAGTCAGGCGAGGGGGGCGGATTCGCGGAGGGCGAGGCGGTGGGGGGCGACCAATTCGCGGGGCGGGGCGTCACGGTCGGTGGTGAGGCGACCGGCGAGCAGTTCGACAGCGAGGCGGGCGATGCGCTCCTTGTCCGGCGCGACGGTGCTCAGCGTGGGGATCGAGAAGCGGCCGTCCTCGATGTCGTCGAAACCGGTCACCGCGACGTCCTCGGGGACGCGCAGGCCCGCCTCGTGCAGGGCCCGCAACGCCCCGAGGGCGAGCGTGTCGTTGAAGCAGAAGACGGCGTCCGGGCGTACCCCGGCGGTGAGCAGGTGCCGCATGGCGGCGGCGCCGTCCGCGCGGTGCCAGGCCGGCGCGGGCGCTACCAGGCGGTCGTCGTACGCGATGCCGGCCTCGGCCAGCGCGGCGGCGTAGCCGGCCAGGCGCAGCCGGGCGCTGGCGCCCTCGGGGGTGCGCTGGGAGCCGATCGCGGCGATCCGGCGGCGGCCGAGCCCGACCAGGTGGGTGGTGATCTCGCGGGCGGCGGCCACGTTGTCGATCATGACGTGGTCGGCGGCGCCACGGTCGACCCGTTCGCCGAGCAGCACCATGGGCAGACCGTCGAGGTTCGCGAGGTCGTCGGCGGTGAGCGCGAGCGGGCTGAGGATCAGGCCGTCGATCATGTGCTCGCCGATGCCGCCGGCGGCTTTGCGTTCCTGCTCCGAGCCGCCGCTGGTCTGGTCGATCAGCACCGTCCAGTCATGTTCGGCGGCGGCGGCGACGACGTGGCGGGCCAACTCGGCGAAGTAGGGGGTGTCCAGTTCGGGCACGGCCAGCGCGATCAGGCCGGTGCGCCCCTTGCGGAGGTTGCGGGCCGACAGGTTGGGCCGGTAGTGAAGCTCGGCGATGGCCTCCTCGACCCGCGCCCGGGTGTCGGCGCGGACGTGCTGGTAGCCGTTGACCACGTTCGAGACGGTCTTCACCGACACCCCGGCCCGCTCCGCGACGTCCTTGAGCCTGTGCCGCACTGACTTCCTCCCGCCGAGCGCTCCGGGCGCACTCTACCGCGTCACGACGACGTGACGACCTCTTTACAACACCCGTTACAACGTTGTAGAAATCAGGGGCAGGGTGACCGCGGTCACCGTCAAGCGGCCCCGAGGGAGAGGTGACATCCGTGCCGAACGCGCAGCTCACGGTCGACCCGGCGTTTCGGGTCGGCGCGGCCGACCGCCGGATCTTCGGCTCCTTCGTCGAGCACATGGGGCGCTGCGTCTACGGCGGGATCTACGAACCCGGGCACCCGGGCGCCGACCCCCGCGGTTTCCGCCGCGACGTGCTCGACCTGACCCGCGAGATGGGCGTCTCCGTGGTCCGCTACCCCGGCGGCAACTTCGTCTCCGGCTACCGCTGGGAGGACGGCGTCGGCCCGGTCGGCGACCGGCCACGCCGACTCGACCTGGCCTGGAAGACGATCGAGACCAACGCGTTCGGGTTGGACGAGTTCATGACCTGGGCCGGTGAGGCCGGCGTCGAGCCGATGATGGCGGTCAACCTCGGCACGCGCGGCATGCCCGAGGCGTGCGACCTGCTGGAGTACGCCAACCACCCGGGCGGCACCCAGCTCTCCGACCTGCGCCGCAAGCACGGCGCGGAGCAGCCCTACGGGGTGCGGCTGTGGTGCCTCGGCAACGAGATGGACGGGCCGTGGCAGGTCGGGCACAAGACCGCCGACGAGTACGGCCGGCTGGCCGCCGAGACGGCCCGCGCCATGAAGCTGATCGATCCCTCGATCAGCCTGGTCGCCTGCGGCAGCTCCGGCCGGGGCATGCCCACGTTCGCCGCCTGGGAGGCGACCGTGCTGGAGCACACCTACGAGCACGTCGACTACATCTCCGCCCACACCTACTACGACCCCTCCGACGGCGACCGGGCCAGCATCCTCGCGTCCGCGGTCGACATGGACGCCTTCATCACCGAGGTCACCGCCACCGCCGACCATGTCGGCGCCAGGCTTCGGCAGCGGCGCAAGCTCAAGATCTCCTTCGACGAGTGGAACGTCTGGTACCAGTCCCGCCTCCAGGCCGACCTGGACCGGCGCGGCTGGGTGGAGGCGCCGGCGCTGATCGAGGACGACTACACCGCCGATGACGCGGTGGTGGTCGGCGACCTGCTGATCACCCTGCTCCGGCACGCCGACCGGATCGGGGTGGCCTGCCAGGCGCAGCTCGCCAACGTGATCGCCCCGATCCGCACCCGCACCGGCGGTCCCGCCTGGCGGCAGAGCATCTTCCACCCGTTCGCCCTCACCGCCCGCTACGCGCGCGGCACCGTGCTGCGCACCGAGCCGGTCGGCCCCACGTACCCGACGAAGCGCTACGGCGACGTGCCGGTGCTGGACACCGTCGCCGTGCACGACGAGGAGACCGGCGATCTGGCCGTCCTCGCGGTGAACCGCGGCCCGGACAACCTCCCGCTCGACCTGGACCTACGCGGCCTGCCCGGCCTGCGCGGCGAGGCGCACACCACCCTCGCGGCCGGCGACGACCCGGCCGCCACGAACACCGAGGCCGACCCCGAGCGGGTCACGCCCCGGGAACTCAGCACCCCCACCCTCGACGGCGGTCGCTGCACCGTGGCGCTGCCCGCCACCTCCTGGAACCTGCTGCGCTTCGTACCGCAGTAAGGAGGGGCCCCCGCTTAACGTTTCCGGTAGAGAAGGGGCCCCCTCTCAACACCTCAGGAGCTACCCAGCCGTTTCCACGACCCAACTCGGCACGTGCGGTGTCGGAATGGTCACCATGCGCGAGGCGGTTCCGCCCGCCGCGCGTCGGGTGTGGATGCCGGCGCATCGATCCGGGCCGGGGTCTTGCGCCAGGTCCGGATAGATGAAAGTTTCCTACCGGTGGGTTGAAGTTTGCGGCGAATGTTGCCGTAGCCACCGTCCGACCCCGGACCCGACGAAGGGACCGCACCGCATGAAGGCAACTCCACTCAGGGCTGCCGCGCTGGCCGTGGCGCTGCTCGGCGCGCTGGTCGCCGGCGCTCCGGCGCAGGCTGCACCGCACCACACGTCAACCTCGACGACCACCGACTGCGTCACCGACCCGGCCACCCCAAAGCGGCAGTTCCGGGCCATGTGGATCGCCTCGGTGACGAACATCGACTGGCCCAGCAAGGACTCCTGGACCGCACCGGACCAGGTGGCCAAGCAGAAGGCGGAATACCTGGGCTGGCTCGACCTGGCCCAGAAGCTCAACCACAACGCGGTAGTGGTCCAGGTCCGCCCGACCGCGGACGCGTTCTGGCCCTCGCCCTACGAGCCGTGGTCGGAATACCTGACCGGCGTGCGCGGCAAGAACCCCGGCTGGGACCCGCTGGCCTTCCTGGTCGCCGAGTCGCACAAGCGGAACCTGGAATTCCACGCCTGGTTCAACCCGTACCGCGTG
Source organism: Micromonospora sp. NPDC050980 (assembly GCF_040653835.1). Taxonomy (NCBI): domain Bacteria; kingdom Bacillati; phylum Actinomycetota; class Actinomycetes; order Micromonosporales; family Micromonosporaceae; genus Micromonospora; species Micromonospora sp. NPDC050980. The sequence goes on from NZ_JBFAGS010000001.1 coordinate 462,636, forward strand.
TCCATGCCGGCGCCCGGCGGCGCCGGCGCCGACCTGTCGCAGCTCGCGCCGGACAGCCCGGCCCGCGCGCACCCGGACTGGGTCTTCGCCTACCCGCCGGCCGGCGTCGCCGGCAGCCGGCTCTACTACAACCCCGGCATCCCGGCGGTCCGCGAGTTCGCCCAGACCGCGATGATGGACGCGGTCAAGCGGTACGACGTCGACGGCGTGCACTTCGACGACTACTTCTACCCCTACCCGAGCGGCACCTACCAGGTGCCGGACGACGACGCCTTCGCGCAGTACAACCGCGGCTTCACCGACCGGGCCGACTGGCGGCGGGACAACATCGACCTGCTGATCCAGGAGATGAACGCCAAGATCAAGGCGGCCAAGCCGTGGGTGAAGTTCGGGGTCAGCCCGTTTGGCATCTGGCGCAACGCGTCCGCCGACCCGAACGGCTCGGACACCACCGGCTCGCAGTCCTACGACATCATCTCCGCCGACACCCGCAAGTGGGTCAAGCAGGAGTGGATCGACTACATCGTGCCGCAGCTCTACTGGTACATCGGCCAGTACCCGGCCGCCGACTACGCCCGGCTCGTGCCGTGGTGGGCGGAGCAGGTACGCGGCACCCACGTCCAGCTCTACATCGGCCAGGCCGACTACAAGAGCGGCGAACCGGCGTACGGGTCGTACTGGATGAACCCGCAGGAGCTGTCGAACCACCTGACGTTGAACCGGTCGTACCCGGAGGTGCTCGGCAACGTGCACTTCTCGGCGGTGCAGGTGCGGGCGAACCGGCTCGGCGCGACCGACATCTACGCGGCCGAGCACTACTCGCGGCCGGCGCTGGTGCCGACCATGACGCACCTGCCGCGCAAGCCGCTGCTCTTCCCGGTGGTCACCCGGGCCCAGCGGGACGCGGACGGGGTGCGGCTGAGCTGGCGGCAGCCCGCTGACGGCAAGGGCCCGTTCGGCACCGCCACCTCTTACGCGATCTACCGGTTCGACGGCCTCGGCCTGGCCGGTCGCTGCGACTTCGCCGACGCGTCCCACCTGGTCGCCACCGTGCGGGCCACCGGCGACGCCACCCAGTCCTGGGTGGACACGACGGCGGTCGCCGGCACGCGCTACACCTACTACGTGACCGCGCTCGACCGCCTGTGGAACGAGAGCCCGGCGAGCCTGCCGCGCTTCGTCCGCTGACCCACCCGAACGCCCCCGGCCGTCATCTCGGCCGGGGGCATTCGTCTGTTTGGGCGGATGTCAGCAAGTGGCCGCCCGAGCCATCCCCCGGCGTCACCACATTGATCGACACTCTTCGAAATCCGGAGATCCCGGAGCGCCCGTCCCGACGCCGACCACCCGGAGGTCCACTCGTGTCCCGACGCCTCGCCACCACCCTCGCCGCCGGCATCATCGCCCTGCTCACCGTGCTCGGCCTGGCCTCGCCGGCCGCCGCGGCGGTGAGCACCGCGCAGAAACTCTCCGTGCTGTCCACCTGGACCCAGACCAGCGCCAGCAGCTACAACGCCTGGAACAGCGCCCGGCTGAACAAGGCGCCCTGGGCCGAGTACGGCTTCGACTGGTCCACCGACTACTGCTCGTCCAGCCCGGACAATCCGCTCGGCTTCTCCTTCAACCTCTCCTGCTACCGGCACGACTTCGGCTACCGCAACCACAAGGCCATGGGCATCTTCCCGGCCAACAAGTCCCGCCTGGACAGCGCGTTCTACGCCGACCTGAAGCGGGTCTGCGCCACCTACAACGCGGTCGTCCGACCCGCCTGCTACAGCCTCGCCTGGACCTACTACCAGGCGGTCAGCGTCTTCGGTTCGGTCGCCGCGGTCCGCCAGGCCGACATCGACCGCGCCGCGAAGATGAAGGCCGACGCCGAACACCGCGCCGCCCTCCAAAGCTGACCCCCCACCCCCACCCACCCACCCACCCCCCACCCCCACCGACCGCCGCTGATTCACGGAAAGAGTGGCTATTCCACCCCGAATAGCCACTCTTTCCGTGAATCAGCGCGCAGATGGGTGGGGGTGGGGGGTGGGGGTGGGTGGGGTGGGTCAGGCGGTGGTGCTGCGGGGGTGGGCGGGTGGGCGCGAGCTGGACGGGCCGAACCAGAACGAGTCGGCCGTCAGGTCGGGGTGCTCGACGTGCAGCGCCAGCGCCGCCGCCTCGTCCAACCGCAAGCCGGCTCCCGCGCCGTACGCCGCGTCGAACGCCTCGTCGCCCAGCGTCCGGCGCAGCTCGGCCTGCCGGGCCAGCCAGTACGGCTCGAAGATGCCCGGCGTGGCCCGCAGGCTCGCCCGGGTCGCCTGCGCCGACCCGAAGAGCCGCGCCGCGGCCACCGTGTCCCCGGCCATGGCGCACCGCACCGCGATCGCGTTGATCGTCTCGCAGGCCCGACCCAGGTAGCCGTGGCTCATCCGGGACCGCAACGCCACCAACAGGTGCTCGTGCGCCGCGACCAGATCACCCCGGCCCAACGCGACCAGGCCCAACAGCATGTCCACCGACCGGCGACCCCGCTCCACCGGGCGGGCCGCCTCCACCGGACGGGCCGCGCCGAGCACCTCGGCCGCCTCGTCCAGCGCGCCCCGCCGCCAGAGCAACTCGGCCAGGTTGTAGACGGCGAGCAGCGCGTCGCCGACCACGTCCTGCGCGTACGCCCAGTCGAGCACCTCCCGGCAGACCCGCTCCGCCTCCGCGAACTGGCCCATGTCGACCAGCGGCGCGGCGCGGCCGGCCAGCACCCGGGCCAGCAGCCCCAGGTCGCCGGCCTGCCGGGCAGCCGCCTCGGCCCGCTGCGAGTAACGCAGCTCCTCGGCGAACTCCCCGTCCGCGCCCGCGTGCAGCGAATGCATGTGGTAGGCGGCGGCCAGCTCGGCCTCCGGGATGTCCTCGCCGGTCTCGGCGATCCGGCCGTAGAGCCGGAACAACCACAACCGCCCCTCCCGGGCCAGCCCGCGCTCGCGCCACCACTGGTCCAACCCGCCGGCCAGGTAGAGCCCCGACCGGGCGCTGCCACCGGTGGCGCACCAGCGCAACGCGGCCCGCAACTCCCCGGCCAGCGGGTCCAGCGCGTAGAGGGACAGGGTCACCGGCCGGCCGTCCGGGCCCAGGTGCGCCCGGTCCAGCGCGTGCCGCGACCAGGCGACGTGCCGGTCCCGGGCGGTCTGCTCCTCGCCCGCGGAGACCAGCCGGCGGGCCGCGTACGCCCGGATCGGGTCCAGCATCCGGTAGGTGCTGCCCGAGGCGTGCGGCTCCGCCAGCACCATCGACTTGTCCACCAGCACCGACAACGGATCCAACGGGTCCTCGTCGAGCAGCCACTGCACGGTCGGCAGATCCACCGGGCCGGCGAAGACCGACATCCAGCGCAGCAGCCGGGACGAGCGGGCGCCGAGCGTCCGGTAGGACCAGGTGACCGTGGCCTGGATGGTCAGGTGCCGCTCGCTGGCCGACCGCTGCACCGCCCGGGTCGCCGGCGTCGGAGGCGCCGACCCGGTCGCGGCGGCCACCAGGTCGACGGTGTCCTGCTGGTTACCGCTCCAGCCGGCCTCCACCGGCGGTGGCTCCGCCGAGTCCCGCCCCGCGTCCAGGGTGCCGAGCATGTCGTCGAGGCGTTCGGCCAACTGCCCGGCGGAGAGCACCCGCAGCCGCGCCGCGGCCAGCTCGATGGCGAGCGGCAACCCATCCAGCCGGCGCACCACCCGGCGCAGGTCGTCCTGCTCGGTGGGGTCCGGCGGCCGGCCACCCCGGGCCGCGGCCGTACGGTCCAGGAGCAGGGCCACCGCGTCGCTCCCGCCGACCCCCGGGCCCTCGTCCACCGAGAGCGGCGGGATCCGCCACACCACCTCACCCGGCACCCCGAACGACTCCCGGCTGGTCGCCAGCACCCGCACCCCCCGGCCGCCGGCCAGCAGCCGGGTGATCACTTCGGCCGACGCGGCCGGCTGAGCGTCGCAGGTGTCCAGCACCACGAGCATCCGGCGCGGCGCCGCGTACTCGACCAGGGTGTCGACCATCGGCCGGCCCGGCTCCGGGCGCAGGCCCAGCACGGCGGCGATCTCGAACGCGACAAGCCCCGGGTCGGTGACCGCGGCGATGTCGACGAACCACACCCCGTCCGGGTAGTTCTCGACGATCCCGGACGCCAGCTCCACGGCCAGCCGGGTCTTGCCCGCGCCGCCCGCGCCCAGCACGGTCACCAGCCGGTACGTCTCCACCAGCCGGCCCAACTCGGCCCGCTCGAAGTGCCGGCCGACGAACGAGGTGACCTGGGTGGGCAGGTTGTGCGCCGCCGCGTCGGCGGTGCGCGGACGCGGGAAGCGCCGCTCCAGGCCGGGCGCGACGAGCTGGAACAGCCGCTCCCGGTCGTCGAAGCCGCGCAGCCGGTGCAGGCCGAGATCGAGCAGGGACGCACCGTCGGGCAGCGGATCCGCGTGCCGGGCGGTGGCGGCCGAGCAGAGCACCTGACCGCCGTGCGCGGCGGCGGCCACCCGGGCCGCCCGGTGCACCTCCGGGCTGGCGTACTCACCGTCGCGGGGCTCCGCGTAACCGGTGTGCAGGCCCATCCGGACCCGGGGCGTGGCGTCGGGATTCGGCCACTCGTGCGCGGCGAGCGCGCGCTGCGCGGTCAGGCAGGCGCGCACCGCGGCAGCCGCGTCCGGAAAGGCGAGGAAGAACGAGTCACCCTCGGTCAGCAGCTCCGCCCCGTCGGTGCCGGTGAGCGTGTCGCGCAGCAGCCGGCGGTGCTCCGTCAGCACCGGCCGGTAGACCGGGCCGAGCATGCGGGCCAACCGGGTCGAGCCCTCGATGTCGGTGAACACGAAGGTCACCCACCCGCTCGGGAGGTGGATCAGTGGCGACATACGTCGAACCTCCGCCCGCTGACGTCGGGTTCATGCTGCCCTATGATCGCGTCGTCACGCATCGTGAGAACGGTCGGGCAGATTACCACCAAACGTTCCCACGGACGGCGTGCGTCCGCTGCCCGGTTCAGCAGCCGCAGGCGCCACCGCAGCAGCCACCGCCGGTCGGGGCCGGCGCGCCACCGGACGGCCCGGCGCCGCCCCGGCCGGTGAACGCGACAGTGGAGAGCAGCTTCATCGTGTCGGCGTGGCCCTGCGGGCAGGTGGCGGGTCGGCCGGCCTCGGCCATCGGGCGGTTGACCTCGAAGGTGTCGCCGCAGGCGCGGCAACGGAACTCGTACCGGGGCATGCCGCCAGCGTACGGCCGGACCTGACGTCGTCGCACGGATGGGTGATACTCGTCGGGTGGTGGACGGCGAACGGCGACCGACGGTCCGACCCCTGCGACCCGCGGCGCCGCCCGACGGCGACGCCGCGCCGGTTCCCCGACCCCGACGCGGTGGGCCCGCCACCCCCGCGCCGACGTCCACTCCGGAGCCCGCCACCGGCCCGGCCGCCGCACCCGCTGCGGCGGCGGAGGACCGGCCCGACGCCCCCACGAAGCGGGAGACCGGCGCCACCGTCACCGACCCGAAGCCGGACCGTGAGCCGACCGACGGCGCCGAGCCGGATCCGACGACGAACGACGGCACCGACGCCGAGCCGAAGGCGGCCGGCGGCGGCCCGAGGGCCGGCCGCCGGCGGATGCCGTTCGCGCACGCCGGCCGGATTCGGCCGCGGCAGCTCGCCGGGGGCGCCGCCCGGGCCACCCGGGCCTGGTCGCGGCGGCCGAGCGGACGCACCACGCTGCCGGCACTGTTCCTGCTCGTCCTGGTCGGGGCCGCCGTCGCGGCCGGCGCGGTGCTCGTGCCGGCCGCGGTGCGCAAGCCGGAGCGGGTCGCGGTCGAGGCCACCAGCGCCGCGCCGGTCCTGGGCGTACCGCAGACCGGTGGCGTGCCGGGACTGACTGCGGTGCCGGGGCTGACCGCGGTGCCCGGCCCCACCGGCCTGCCGGGCCGGCCCGGCGCCGTCGGCCCGACCGGCACGCCGCCGGCCGGTGGCGCCACCGCCGACCCGGTCCTACCGACCGGCCGGCCCGCCGACGCGCTGAGCGGGTGGGCGCAACGGGTCGGCGCCGCCACCGGCATCCCGGCCGTGGCGGTGCAGGCGTACGGCTACGCCGAGCTGGTGCTGGCGCAGACCCACCGCAGCTGCCAGCTGAGCTGGACCACGCTCGCCGCGATCGGCCACGTGGAGTCCCGGCACGGCTCGTTCGGCGGGGCGACGCTGCTGCCCAGCGGCCTGACCTCGAAGGAGATCCTCGGGGCGCCGCTCGACGGGCAGGGCGGCCGCTCGCGGATCCTCGACACCGACCAGGGCCGGCTCGACGGCGACACGACCTACGACCGGGCGCTCGGGCCGATGCAGTTCATCCCGAGCACCTGGGAGGAGATCGGTGCGGATGCCGACAACGACGGCGTGAAGAACCCGCACGACATCGACGACGCGGCGCTGGCCGCCGGCGAATACCTGTGCAAGGGCGGCCGGAACCTGACCATCCCGGGCGACTGGTGGGGCGCGATCCTCTCCTACAACGATGTGCGGCGCTACGCTCAGGACGTCTTCGCGAAGGCCGACGAGTACGGGCGCACCAGCGGCACGTGACGTGACGGCGCGCGTACATTCGCGGACTCAACCCTTCCCCCGAGCTGCGGTTGACGGCAAGCTAGACGGGTGATGGTGCGCGAGTGGGACCCTCGGACCGCGTCGTCCGCCGAGATCGCGTCGTTGCTGGACACGCTGAACGCGGTCCTGGCGGCTGATCTTCCGCAGGATCCACCCTGGCGGGCGAACTCCCTGCGGGAATACCTGTCCGAGGTGATGCCCGGCGAACGACGGATCTCCTGGATCGCCCAGGAAGACCCGGCGCCCGACGGCGCCCCCGGGGCGATCGTCGGGCACGTGCACGTGCTGCTGCTCGGCGGCATCGGCGTGCTCGAGGTGCTGACGCACCCGGCGCGGCGGCGCACCGGGATCGGCCGCGAACTGGTGCGGGTGGCCGCCCGCCGGGCCTGGGACGAGGGGTTCCAGTCGATCGGCGTCGAGGTGGTCGGCGACACCCCGGCCGTCGCGTTCTACGAGGCGCTGGGCTTCACCCGGGAATACGTCGAAACCCGCAGTGTGCTCGACCTCGGCGCGGTGGACTGGCCGGCGTTGACCGAGATGGACACCGGGGTGGGCGCGGGCTACCACGTCGAGTTCTGCCCGGGCGGGCCGCCGGACGAGCTCATCGAGGCGTACGCGCGGGCGAAGGCCGAGGTGCGCGACATGGACGACGGCGAGCTGCGTCCCAGCTCCTACGATCCGGAGCGGCTCCGCGACAGTCTCGCCACGCTGCACCGACGGGGCATGAAGCCGTACATCGTGCTGGCCCTGCACGAGCAGAGCGGTGAGGTGGCCGGGTTGACCGAGGTGGTGGTGCCGGCGCAGCACCCGACCCGGGCCGACCAGTACGACACCATCGTGGTCCGCGACCACCGGGGCCACGGCATCGACCGGGCCATCAAGGCGCGGATGCTGCTGGAGTTGCGCTCGGCGGAGCCCGAGGTGGCCGAGGTGCAGACCTGGAACGCGCAGGCCAACGAGTCGATGCTCAAGGTCAACGCGGAGTTGGGTTACCGGCCCGACCGGGACTGGTGCGAATACAGCGTGGACGTCGCCGAGCTGGTGCACCGGTTGGACAGCCATCGCTGACCCCTGTTCACCAAACGGCTGCCCGGGGGATGGACGACGGACGGCCACGACCCTTAACGTGCGTTAGTTCCCGCCCACCCATCGTGGAGGCTCCATGCGCCCGCGCCGCACACTGGCCGCGCTCGCGACCACCGCCGCCGTCACCGTCACGGCCATCGGCGTCGCACCCCCCGCGGCCAGCGCCGCGCCCACCGACCTGTTCATCTCCGAATACGTCGAGGGGTCGTCCAACAACAAGGCCGTCGAGCTGTTCAACGGCACCGGCGTCCCGGTCGACCTGACCGCCGGCGGCTACCAGCTCCAACTCTTCTTCAACGGTGCCACCACCTCGACGAACGTGGCGCTGAGCGGCACCGTCGCGGCCGGGGACGCGTTCGTCTTCGCCGCCGCGTCGGCCGCGCCGGCGATCCTCGCCCAGGCCGACCAGACGTACGGCGGCTCGCTGTTCAACGGCGACGACGCGATCGTGCTGAGCCGGGGCGGGACGGTGGTCGATTCCATCGGTCAGGTGGGCGTGGACCCGGGCAGCGAGTGGGGCAGCGGGCTCACCAGCACCGCCGACAACACGTTGCGCCGGCTGCCGTCGGTGAGCGCCGGCGACACCGACCCGGCGGACGGGTTCGACCCGGCCGCGCAGTGGGCCGGCTTCGTCACCGACACATTCGACGGGCTGGGCAGCCACACCGTCGACGGCGGCGGCCCGGTGGATCAGCCGCCGACGCTTACCTGCGGCGGCGCGCTCACCCTGGAGGCGGGCGCCACGGCGACCCGCGAGGTGACCGCGACCGACGCCGACGACACGGTCACCGATCTCGTGGTCACCGCGGTCGCCCCGGCGCCGGCGAGCGGCTCGATCACCCGTACCGCGTTCACTCCGGCCACCGCGGCCGGCGGCACCGCCCGCGCGACGCTCACCGCGACCGGCCTGCCGGCCGGCGGCTATACCGTCACCGTGACCTCGACCGACGCCGAGGGCGGCACCGCCACCTGCACGCTCGCCGTGCAGGCGACAAGCATGCTGTCCGTCGGTGAGGTGCAGGGTCGCACCGGCGACGACGAGGCCGCCCGCACCGACCGGTCGCCGCTCGCGCCGGCCACCGGCAACGGCACCAGCACGACGCTGTACGACGTCCGCGGCGTGATCACCAGCAGGTCGCTGACCCGCAGCTCGTCCGGGGCCGACCAGTGGGGCTTCTACCTGCAGAGCCGGCTCGGCAGCGAGGACGGCGACCCGCTCACCTCGGACGGCCTCTTCGTCTTCATGGGCTCGTTCACCACGCTGATCGGCGGCTACGCCCCCACCGTCGGGGACGAGGTGGTGCTCCGCGGACGGGTTTCGGAATACTTCAACCAGACCCAGCTCTCCGGTGCCTCGCTGGTCCGCAAGCTCGACTCCGGGCTCGACGTGGACACGGCGGTCCGGACCGTCGACGCGGTCCCGCCCGCCGAGGCGGACGCCGCCGACCTGTTCTGGGAGCGGCACGAGGGCGAGCGGATGCGCGTGCGGGCCGGCAGCGGCGTCTCCGCGCCCCGGCACATCTACGCCTCCACCGCGGACTCGGAGATCTACGTGCTGGACCGCGAGGACCCGATCATGAAGCGGTCCGACCCGTACGCCCGCCGGGTGTTCCGCGACGCCCACCCGCTGGACGACATCCCGGGCACGCTCTTCGACAACGGCAACAACCAGCGGATCCTGCTGGGCGCCGGCGGCGTGAAGGCGACCGCCGGTGACTCCGGCGCGCTGCTGCCCGAGGCTCGCACCTTCGACACGCTGACCGAGGACGCCTTCGGTTCCGTCTCGTACGCCTTCAGCAAGTACAGCGTGCAGCCCGAGCAGCTCACCCTGACCGGTGGCGCGGACCCGGCGGAGAACCACCCGCCGCTGCCGGCCGACCGGAACAGCGAGGTCGCGGTCGCCACCTACAACGTGGAGAACCTGTACGACTACCGGGACGACCCGTTCGACGGCTGCGACTTCGCCGGCAACAGCGGCTGCCCCGGCGTCAGCCCGCCGTTCGACTACGTGCCGGCCAACCCGGAGGCGTACGCCGCCAAGCTGGCCACCCAGGCGCGACAGATCGTCAACTCGTTGCACAGCCCGGATCTGATCCTGGTGCAGGAGGCCGAGGACCAGGACATCTGCTCGGTGGTCGACGGCAGCCTGGCCTGCGGCGGCAGCAACGACGCCGACGGTGCGCCGGACACGGTGCAGGAGTTGGCGCTGGCCGTCGCGGCAGCCGGCGGCCCGGCCTACGCCGCCGCGTACGACCGGACCGGCGCGGACGCCCGGGGCATCGCGTCGGCCTTCCTCTACCGCACCGACCGGCTGACGCTGGCCCAGGCGACCGCCGCGGACCCGCTGCTGGGCGCCGCGCCGACCGTCCAGTACCGTTCGGCCGCGTTGCCGTCCAACACGGACGTGCAGAACCCGAAGGCGTTCAACGCGGTACTGCCGGACGACGTGGACCGGTCGACAGGTGTGGACGGCAGCAACGTCTACACCCGGGCGGCGCAACTGGCCCGGTTCACCGTCCGGGCGGCGCCCGGCTCGGGCGAGCGGTTCACGCTCTGGGCCGTGGCCAACCACTTCTCGTCCGGCCCGGACAGCCGGGTCGGGCAGCGCCGCGAGCAGGCCGCATACGGGGCGGCGCTGGTGCGGGCGGTCGAGGCGACCGACCCGGACGCGCGGGTGGTCTACGGCGGCGACCTGAACGTCTTTCCCCGTCCCGACGACCCGATCGCGACCGGGCAGAACCCGACCCCGTCGGATCAGCTCGCCCCGCTCTACGAGGCCGGTCTGCACAATCTCTGGGACGACCTGGTCGCCGACGCGCCGGCGGCGGCCTACTCGTACACCTTCAGCGGGCAGGCACAGACGCTCGACAACATGTTCGTCAACGATCCGATGCACGAGGATCTGGTGCAGGTGCGGACGGCGCACATCAACGCCGACTACCCCACCGACGCTCCGGAGCTGGGTGACCGGGGCGCCAGCGACCACGATCCGACGGTGGCCCGGTTCCACTCCCGCGCGGCGCTGCGGGTGGCTGACGCCTCGGTGGTCGAGGGCGACAAGGGCACCAGCACGATGACGTTCACGGTCACCGTGTCCCGGCCGCTCTCCGAGCCCGCCCTGCTGTGTGCCGCCACCTACGGCACCACGGCGCAGGCCGGGTCGGACTACGACCCGTACGTGGGTTGCCGGGTGCTGGCCGCGGGTCGGACGTCGCTGGCATTCCCGGTCACCGTGCGCGGGGACCGCAAGCGGGAGGCGGACGAGCGGCTCAGGTTGTACGTGGCCGGCGTGCCGGGGCTCCGGCTCGCCGACCCGTCGGCCGTCGGGACGATCCTCAACGACGACTGATCTGCCTGGCCTCCGGCGGCCCGTCGCTCCGCTCACCAGCGGATCGGCGGGCCGCCGCGGTATCCGCAGCGCTGCGGATCCTTCGGTGGGGGCACGTTGCGGTATTTGGCGACCCGGACCTCCCACTGGCTGCGCCGCCGCAGCGCGTCCCGGACGGCCCGGTCGCGGTAGAACGTCTCCGGCGGTCGGGCCAGGCCGTAGATGTCGGCCCACCACTCCCCCGGCTGGGGGTCGGTGACGACGTCGAGGTGGGACGGGTATCGCCGCTCCGCGCCGTCGGCGCGGCGTCGTCGTTGGTGCTGGTCATCCCGTCACGCTCGCGTCTGCCCGGCAGACCGGCAACCCCCCGCCTCCCGGCTGTGGAAAACCCGGCATACGTCGGGGTCGGCTGGGGCCGCCGCACCGGCTGCACCAATCAGAACGACCACGCAGCGTCATCCTTACCGTGCGTAACGCCGCTCGCTTTCACACCCCTCGCCGGTCGCGCACATAGACCTGCTAAACGGGCAAATGCCCCGCAGCGGCGGGGGCGGCGACGACACCCGTTGCCGCCTTTGCTCTGCAGCCATCGAAGTAGCGTTCACAGAACGTGGCTGCTGCGTCCGTGGCCGCAGAGCAAAGGCAACGAGGGGCATGGGTTGTCGAGGGCGGAAATGTGACGCTCCGCTACGAAGGGCGTCCGCCAAGGGCTCGCCGGAGGCGGGACGGCGTGGCATCGGAGCCGGCACGCCGGGCGGCGGGCAAAGGGCAAAGGGCGGCGGTCGGAGGGCGGCGGGCCGAGCGCTGAGGCGGGACGGAGGGCAGGTTCGCGCCGACCGTCCGCGACATCTCGTACGCCGCGCAGGAGGGGCGAGTCCGGACGGCCTCGGAGTCACAGGTCGCAGAGGCGGCGACCGGAGCGGATGTCGTCCAAGGCGGTGTGCAGCTCGGCGATGCGCCGTTCCGCTTCGGCGGTGAGCCGGTCGTGCAGTCGTTGCCAGTCGGCCGGGCCCGGGCCCGGCGGCAGGGCGGCGAGCAGATCCCGAATCTCACCGACGCTCAGGCCGATCCGCTGCGCCACCCGGGCGACCCGCACCCGGCATGCCGTGTCTGGGCCGAACCGCCGCTGGTTGCCGCTGGTGCGGGTGGCCTCGATGAGGTTCGTCTCCTACGGCGCCGGCTCCGGCGGGATCCGCGCGGTCGAGCAGCTACGGCTGGTCTACGCCGAACTGCACGCCACCACCACCCGCAGCGGCGTGGTGCTCAGCATGCCGTGGGAACGCCTCGACCGGCAGGGCCGGCTGGTCGCCGACGAACCGCTGGGCCGGGCCGCCGACGCGACACTCGACGAGCTGAGCTGGTGGGCGAGGCGCTGCGCAGCGCACGACGCCGCCGGCCGTACGGTCAGTAGCGCTCGCGGAGCATCTGGGCCGCCTCGACCGCCCAGTAGGTCAGGATGATCTGGGCGCCGGCCCGGCGGATCGAGGTGAGCGTCTCCAGCATCGTCCGCTCCCGGTCGATCCAGCCGTTCGCGGCGGCGGCCTCGACAGTCGCGTACTCCCCCGAGACCTGGTAGGCGGCGACCGGGACGTCGACCGCGGCCCGGACCGCCGACACCACGTCGAGATAGGGCAGCGCCGGCTTGACCATCACCATGTCGGCGCCCTCGGCCACGTCCAGCTCGACCTCGCGCAGCGACTCCCGCAGGTTGGCCGGGTCCTGCTGGTAGGCCCGCCGGTCGCCGTCCAGCGCCGACTCCACCGCGTCCCGGAACGGGCCGAAGAACGCGGAGGCGTACTTGGCGGCGTACGCGAGCACCGAGACGTCCTGGTGCCCGGCGGCGTCCAGCGCCCTGCGGACCACACCGACCTGGCCGTCCATCATCCCGGACGGCCCGACCACGTGGACCCCGGCGGCGGCCTGGGCCAGCGCCATCTCGGCGTACGCGGCGAGCGTGGCGTCGTTGTCCACGCCGCCGTCCGGGGTGAGCAGGCCGCAGTGCCCGTGCGAGGTGAACTCGTCCAGGCAGAGGTCGCTCATCACCACTGTCGAGTCACCGACCTCGGCGATCACGTCCCGGATGGCCACGTTGAGGATACCGGCCGGGTCGAGGCCGCCGGAGCCGCTCTCGTCCCGCGTGGCCGGCACCCCGAAGAGCATGATCCCGCCGACCCCGGCCTGGACCGCCTCGACGGCCGCCTTACGCAGCGAGTCCCGGGAGTGCTGGAACACCCCCGGGAGCGACGCGACGGCCCGCGGCTCGGTCAGCCCCTCCTTGACGAACATCGGCACGACCAACTCGGCCGGCGCGACGCGGGTCTCGGAGACCAGCCGACGCACGGCCGCGTTGCGGCGCAACCGGCGGGGCCGGATCTCGGGGTACGGCATCGTGCGCCTCCTGTCAGCGGAACCTCAGGGCGGTCGGGCCCTGCACCTTCGAACCGCGGCGCTGCTTCACCGGCATGGCGGCGAGCTTCTCGCGCAGCTCGACGGCGTAGGCGGCGAGCGCCTCCACCAGGTCGGGCACCGAGGCGTGCGGCGGCTGCACGTCGACCCGCAGGCCGAACTCCGTCGCGGTCTCCGCCGTCTTGGGCCCGATAACCGCAACAACGGTACGCGCGTGCGGCTTCCCGGCGATGCCGACCAGGTTCCGGACCGTGGAGGACGAGGTGAACAGCACCGCGTCGAACCCGCCCGACTTGATCGCGTCGCGGATCTCGGCCGGCGGCGGCGCCGCCCGCACCGTCCGGTATGCGGTCACGTCGTCGACCTCCCAGCCCCGCTCGGTGAGGCCGGCGGCAAGCGTCTCGGTGGCGATGTCGGCGCGGGGCAGCAGCACCCGGCCGACCGGGTCGAGGATCTCGTCGTGCGGCGAGAACTCGGCCAGCAGTCCCTCGGAGGACTGCTCCCCGGTGGGGACCAACTCCGGCTGGATGCCGAACGCGCGGACCGCCTCCGCGGTCGCCTCGCCGATACACGCGATCTTGACACCACCGAAGTGCCGGGCGTCCAGGCCGTGCTCGGCGAACTTTTCCCACACCGCCCGGACCGCGTTCACCGAGGTGAAGATCACCCAGGCGTACCTGCCGTCGACCAGGCCCTTGACCGCCCGCTCCATCTGGGCCGGGGTACGCGGCGGCTCGACCGCGATCGTCGGCACCTCGCACGGGATCGCCCCGTACGCGCGCAGCCGCGCACTCATCGCGCCGGCCTGCTCCTTGGTGCGGGGCACCAGCACCTTCCAGCCGTACAGCGGGCGGTTCTCCCACCAGCTCAGCTTGTCGCGGTCGGCGACGCCCGCGCCGACGGTGAGCACGACGCGGCCGGTGAAGCCGAGCGCCGCCGCGACGAAGGAGTCCACGCTCGACGTGGTGGTGTACTGCGTCTCGCCGGTGCCGTCGCCGGTCACCCCGACGCCGGTGGCGCCGTCGACGCCGGCGGCCAGCAGCCCGTCCCGGACCGCGGCCAGGTCGCCGGCGTCCACCGCGAGCGCCAGCGACCCCCGGTTCACGGCCGCGGCGAGCGCCTCGAAGTCCAGCGTGGTGACGTCCTCGACGTCGGCGGCGGTGCGGACGCCCGGCAGCGGGACGCCCGCGTACGTGGCGACACCCTCGGCCTGTCCGACGCCCGGCACCACCTCGAAGTGCGCGGCGGTGCGCGCCACCGCCTGCACCTCCTTGACCACCGAGTCGTGGCCGAACGGGTCCCCGGCCACCAGGTGCACCGCGTTCTGGCCGGAGCGGGCCGCGGAGATCAGCACCTTCGCCACGTCTCCGGGCACGCCCTCGGCGGGGCTGAACTCGGCGTCGGACCTGGCCTGGGCACGGACGTGGGTGAGCAGCGACTCGGGGACTCCCCGGTCGTATACCACGTGGTCGGCCTCGACCAGGGCGTCGAGCGCCCGGCGGGTCAGCAGGCCCGGGTCGCCGGGGCCGGCCCCGACGAAAGCGATCCGGCCTACGGGCTTACGGGTGCGGGTCATTCTGTGCTCCCAAGTTGCTGGGTCCCCGGGCCGGCGTGTCCGTCTAGGCCGAGGATCGAGTCGGCGCCGAGTTCGAGGAGTTCGGCGGCGAGTGCCTTGCCGATCTCCGCCGCGTCGGCGGGCGTTCCGGTGCGGGACAGTCGGAGGTCACGGGAACCGTCCGGGCTGATCACCGCACCGCGCAGGTATATCTCCTCACCGGCATCACCCTCGGCGAGTTCGCCGTAGGCGGCCACCGGTGCGCTGCACCCGGCCTCCAGGGTGGCCAGCAGCGCCCGTTCCGCGGTGACCGCGGCCCGGGACGGTGCGTGATCGAGCCGTGCCAGCAGCTCGATCAGGTCGTGATCGTCGGCGCGGCACTCCACCGCCAGCGCGCCCTGGGCGGGCGCGGGCAGCATGAGCATCGGGTCGAGCGTCTCGGTGATGACGTCGGCGCGACCGATCCGGGTGAGCCCGGCCCGGGCCAGCACGACGGCGTCGAGGTCGGCGTCCGGGCCGAGCACCCGACCGAGCCGGGTGTCGACGTTGCCCCGGATCGGGATGACCTCGAACTGCATGCCCAGCGCGTGCAGCTGGGCGATCCGGCGCAGCGCGCCGGTGCCGATCCGCGCACCGGGCGGCAGCTCGGCGAGCGTGCGGCCCCCGGTGGCGACAAGCGCGTCCCGCGGGTCCTGCCGGGGCGGCACGGCCCCGATGTGCAGGCCGGGCGCTGCCGCGGTGGGCAGGTCCTTGTACGAGTGGACGGCGAAGTCGATCTCGCCGGCGGTCAGCGCGTCGCGCAACGCGGAGACGAACACGCCGACGCCGAGCCGGTGCACCGGGGCGGTGGAGCGGTCACCGGCGGTCACCACCTCGACCAGCTCGACCGGGCGGCCGGTGGCCGCGGTGAGGGCCTCGGCGACGTGGCCGGACTGGGCCATCGCCAGGGTGCTGCCCCGGGTGCCGAGGCGCAGGGGGGCGGTCATCGCGCACCTCCGGTGGACGGGACGTCGGCGGCGTCGAACGACGGCCGGCCGTCGGTGTCGGCGGCGACCACGTCGGGGACGGTGTCGACCGGGGACGTCTGCGGCACCTCCAGGTCGAACAGCTCGCGCAGCAGGGCCGCGTACTGGTCGCCGCCGGGTTCGGCGGCGAGCTGACGGACCCGGACGGTCGGCTGGTGCAGCAGCCGCTGCACGACCCGGTGCACGGTGCGGGCCACCTCGGCCCGCTGGTCGTCGCTGAGGTCGGGGCGGCGCTGGCCGAGGCGGCGCAGTTCGGCGGTCACCACGTCGTCGGCCCGGCCGCGCAGCGCGGCGACGGTGGGCGCCACGTCGGCCCCGCGCAGCCAGCTCAGGAACGCCTCGACCTCGTCGGCGACGATCCGGCCGACCTCGGCGGCCCCGGCCGCGGCCGGCCCGTCGGCGAGGACGGCGGCCATCCGGTCGATGTCGATCACCTCGACGCCGGGCAGCTCGGCGACGCCCGCCTCGACGTCGCGCGGCACGGCCAGGTCGAGCAGGACCAGCGGGCCCCGGTCGGCGTCCCGGCGGGCCAGTGCCCGGCTCACCACGTCGCGGGTGAGCACCGCCTCGGTGGCGGCCGTGGCGGCGACCACGATGTCCACCGTGGAGAGCGCCTCGACCAGGTCGGCCATCGGCACGGCGATCGCGCCGTACGACTCGGCGAGCCGGACAGCGCGGGCGGCGCCCCGGTTGGTGACGGTGAGCGGGCCGGCGCCCAGCCGGGACAGGGTGGCCACGCCCAGCGAGCCCATCGCCCCGGCGCCGACCACCATGGCGGGTCGCCCGGTCAGGTCGCCGTGGAGCAGGTCGGCGGCGAGGTCGAGCGCGGCGGTGACCACACTCTGCCCGGCCCGGTCGATGGTGGTCTCGGCGTGTGCGCGCTTGCCGACCCGCAGCGCCTGCTGCATCAGCTCGTGCAGCAGCCGACCGGCCGAGTCGGCGCCGCCGGCGCAGTGGTAGGCGTCACGAAGTTGGCCGAGGATCTGCGCCTCGCCGACCACCATGGAGTCGAGCCCGGCGGCGACCCGGAAGACGTGGTCGACGGCGGCGGCGTCGTAGTGCACGTAGAGGTGACCGGCGAGCGCCGACGGCGGGCGGTCGGCCTGTTCGGCCAGGACCGCGCAGATGTCACCCAGCCCACCGTGGAAACCGGAGACGGCGGCGTAGACCTCCACCCGGTTGCAGGTGGAGACGAGGACCGCCTCGGCGACGTACGGCTGGGCGACGAGCCGGTCCAGCGTGCGGGTGAGGTCCGCGGGCGGGACGGCCAGTCGTTCCAGGGCGGCGACCGGGGCGGTGCGGTAGGACGCGCCGACGACGAGGAGTTTCACGTGCCGATCGCCTCCTGGGTGTCGGGGGTCGCGAGCCCGCCGGGCAGGGCGGTGAGGGCGGTCCCGCCGGTCAGGGACGCCTTGCGGTGCTCGTGGAAGGACAGGATCTGCAACTCGATCGCGAGGTCGACCTTGCGCACGTCGACCCCCTCCGGAACCGAGAGTACGCACGGCGCGAAGTTGAGGATGCTGGTCACGCCGACGGCGACGAGCTGGTCGGCGACCGCCTGGGCGGCCGGTGCCGGGGTGGCGATGACGCCGATCGAGATCGACTCCTCGGCGACCACCCGGGGCAGCTCGTCGACGTGCCGGACCATCAGCCCGTTGATCTGCTCGCCGACCCGGGACCGGTCCGCGTCGAGGAGCGCGGCGATCCGGAACCCGCGACTGGCGAACCCGTCGTAGCCGGCCAGGGCGTGACCGAGGTTACCCACGCCGACCAGCGCGACGGCCCGGCACTGGGTGAGCCCGAGCACCGAGGAGATCTGGTCGATCAGCAGTGCCACGTCGTAGCCGACGCCCCGGGTGCCGTACGAGCCGAGGTGGGACAGGTCCTTGCGGAGCTTGGCGGAGTTGACCCCGACGGCGCTGGCCAGGCCCTCGCTGGACACGGTCTCGTGGCCGGCGTCGGCGAGCGCGTGCAGCGCGCGCAGGTATTCCGGGAGCCGGGACACGGTCGCCTCGGGCAGGTCCGGAAGCGCCGGTACGGCACCGGTGCGGCCGGGCGCGCCAGAAGGACGGTGCTGACTCATGAGACTCCGTGCGGTGCGATCCTCGACCGGCGACGGGGGCCGGCCGTTTCGGGACTCCCGCTGGCGACCGATGTTGCCGGCTGTGCTAGCAGGGCGCGTCGGAACTACAGAGTAGGCGCTTGTGAAGACGTGCACAAATCGCGATCTTGGTGCCTCGCGACGCGGCTCCACCTGCCCCTCCATTCCCACAAGATCGATCAACCGCGCTCCCTCGGCGGGCCGTGGCGATTATTGCTCAATCCAGACTTCTCTGACCAATCGCGCGCGACCGGTAGCGCTCCGTGACCGGCGGGACGAGGCGAGGCTCACGTGCCGGAGTAGGGAGAACCCCACCCGCAACAGGCCGGCGCGCGGGATGGGCCGGGCCGATCCGCGCCCATAGCCTCGGTTCATGACCGCCGCACCCGCCGCCTTCTCCCCCGTCCGGGGCCTCCTGCGTCGCCTCGCCCGCGACTCCGGCTACGTGCTCGTCAGCCTCCCGCTGGGGGTGATCGGCTTCGTGCTCGCCGTGGCGGGGATCTCACTCGCCGCCGGACTGCTGGTCACCACGCTCGGCCTGCCGGTCCTCGCCGGTGTCCTCTACGCCGCCCGCGGGCTGGCCGACCTGGAACGGCTCCGGCTCCCCGGTGTGCTCGGCCGGCCCCGGGTCCGCCCGGTCTACCTGACCCCCCGGCACGGCGCCCGGTTCTGGCGGCGGGTGTTCACCCCGATGCGCGACCCGCAGTCCTGGCTCGACCTCCTGCACGCGTTCCTCCGGCTCGTGGTGGCGTTGCCCACGTTCGTGCTGATGCTGGTGTGGTGGGCGCTGGCGCTGACCGGCACGCTCTACGGCGCGTACGACTGGGCCATCCCACGCGGCCCGGACGACCAGGACCTGAGTCAGCTCCTCGGGATGGGCGACGGGGCCGGCGCGCGGATCGCGCTGAACACCGCGATCGGGCTGTTCGCCCTGCTCACCCTGCCCCTGGTGGCCCGCGCCCTGGCCCGGATCCAGGCTGCCCTGGCATACTCCCTGCTCACCGGCGTGGCCGAGATGCGGCAGCGGATCACCACGCTGGAGGAGCAGAAACGGGCCGCCGTGTCGGCCGAGGCGTCCGCGCTGCGCCGGCTGGAGCGCGACATCCACGACGGTCCGCAGCAGCGCCTGGTGCGGCTCGCCATGGACCTCGGCCGGGCCCGCCAGCAGCTCGCCGCCGACCCGGAGGCGGCCCGGCGCACTCTGGACGAGGCGGTCGCCCAGACCCGGGAGACGCTCGACGAGCTGCGCGCCCTCTCCCGGGGCATCGCGCCGCCGATCCTGGTCGACCGGGGCCTGCCCAGCGCGCTCGCCGCGCTCGCCGCCCGGGCCCTGGTGCCGACCGAGCTGGTGGTCGACGACGAGTTGGGCACCGCCGGCGGCCGGCTCGACCCGGGTCTGGAGAGCACCGCCTACTTCGTGGTGGCCGAGGCGCTGACCAACGTGGCGAAGCACAGCCGGGCCACCGCCTGTCGCGTCGAGGTGGCCCGGAAGGTGGGCCGGCTGGAGATCACCGTCGGCGACGACGGGATCGGCGGCGCGCACCTGGCCAAGGGGCACGGGCTCAACGGCATCGCCGACCGGGTGCGGGCGGCCGGCGGCACGCTGGCGGTGGACAGTCCGGCCGGCGGGCCCACCCGGGTCCACGCCGAGCTGCCCCGGTGACGACGGCCGGAAACACGCCGTCGTTCGACGCGGGTCCGGCGGAGGCCGCGTCGTGGGACCCGGACGTGATAGACACCGGACCCATGCGGGTGGTGATCGCGGATGACGCCGTACTGCTCCGGGAGGGGCTGATCCGGCTGCTGACCGAGTCCGGGCACGAGGTGGTGGCGGCCGTCGGCGACGGGGACTCCCTGGTCGAGGCGGTGGTCGCGCACCGGCCGGACATCTCGGTGGTGGACGTGCGGATGCCGCCGTCGCACACCGACGAGGGGCTGCGCGCGGCGGTGGAGGCCCGCCGCCGGGTGCCGGGCACACCGATCCTGGTGCTGTCCCAGTACGTCGAGGTGTCCTACGCCGACGATCTGCTGGACACCGCCGGCGGCGCCGGTGGCGGCATCGGCTACCTGCTCAAGGACCGGGTGGCCGCGATCGACGAGTTTCTGGACGGCCTGGCCCGGGTGGCCGCCGGCGGCACGGTCCTCGACCCGGAGGTGATCAGCCAACTGCTGGTGCGGCGGCGGCGCGACGACCCGCTGGCGGCGCTGACCCCGCGCGAGCGCGAGGTGCTGGCGCTGATGGCCGAGGGGCGGTCCAACACCGCCATCGCCCGCCTCCTCGTGGTGAGCGACGGCGCGGTCGAGAAGCACGTGCGCAACATCTTCACCAAGCTCGACCTGCCCCCGGACGCCACCACCCACCATCGCCGGGTGCTGGCCGTCCTGGCCCACCTGCGCGCCTGACCGGCCGGCCGGCGATCTCCGGTCGTTGATCCACTCCACCTCGGGAGGTGGGGGCATCCGGATGAGCGGGACAGCGCCAGCTCGGCGAAGTGGTGTCGATCGTGGCGGGCGCCTCAGGGCAGGGCGCGGGCCAGGGCCACCGCCTCGGTCAGGGTGTCGGCCACCGGGTGACCGCTGGCCCGCAGGCGGGCCGGGTCGGAGAGCCCGCCGGTGTAGAGCACGGCGGCGCCGCCGACCGAGACGGCCGCGTCCGCGTCGTCGAGCGAGTCGCCGATCAGCACCACGTCGGCGCCGTCGAGCCCCAGCTCGGCCAGGTGCTTCTCCAGCCACTCCGCCTTCGGGCCGCCGCCGACCGCGGCGCGCAGCCCGTCCACCCGGCGGAAGTGCGCGGTCAACCCATAGGTGTGCACGGTGGGCACCAACTCGTCGTGGAACCACATGGACAGCAGCGACTGGCCGCCCGGCCAGGCGGCGATCGCGGCGGTGGCGTCGGCGGCCAGGGCGCAACTGGTCAGCCCCACCCGGTACGCGTCGTGGAAGATCCGGTCGAGCGCGCCGAACGCCTCGGCGTCGACCGCCCGGCCGAGCATCTCGGCGTAGTAGTCGGCGATCGGCCGGCGGAACCGGGCCCGGTGCTCGTCGGCGCCGACCGCCGGACCGCCGGCGCTGGCGAACGCCACGTTCGTCGCCCGCACCACCAGGTCGAGGTCGTCCAGCAGGGTCCCGTTCCAGTCCCACACCAGGTGGCGCATCCTCGTCACCCGAGCACCATAGCTAAAGCTGCGGGGTGGTCAGGTCCCGCAGCAGCCGGTCCTCCTCGACCCGCCAGTAGCCGTGCTCCTTGCCGTCGAGGAGCACCACCGGCAGCCGGTCGCCGTAGTCGCGCTCCAGCTCCACGTCGCCGGTCACGTCCCTCTCCACCCAGCGGTCACCGGTCACCGCCACCACCCGGTCGAGCGCCGCCTTCGCGTCGTCGCAGAGGTGGCAGCCGGGTCGGGTGATCAGGATGAGCCGCGGGTCAGTGGACATCGGTACCTCCGTGCGGATCTCGGTCGACGGCGGTCGGGCACGTGCACCGGGCCAGGTTACGCGCGCGGTGAGCGGACAGCGGACAGTTCCGCGACCGGCAGCCGCGTCCGCCGGGACCACGCCCGAGCGCCGACGGGTCCGCCGCACGGGACCGCGAATGACGTAGCGTGGGATTCCCGAAGATGGGATCTGGCCCTCCCCCGGTCGACGGACGAGCCGCCGAACCCGGGCGCCCGGATCGCTGCCGCGACACGCCCGGCGAAAAGAAAATCGGGTCCTACCTGGACTTATATTCCCGCCCAGGTTGCCGCGGGAAAGTCAACCACGGGCGACGGACAACCGGTCCGCCGACGGTTTCCCCGGACGGGAAATACTTCCGCCCTGTGTAACGGACTTGCCACGCGCGGGTGACGTTGGGCCTATCATCACTCGGGTCGGCTCACCCCATTTGCCGTGAGTCGACACCCCTCAGCCCGAGGAGGCCCCCGTGCCCGTGAGCGCATTGGACCAGCACCTCAAGGGGATCTGCCGCCCGCCGGCACGTCCCGGACCGGCCGTGCCCGACCGGGTCGTACCCGGCCACGCGGTGCCGGCGCGGTCGCTGTCCACCTGGATCGGGGAGGCACGGTGACCACCTTCGGTTACGCAGACCGTCCGGCCGGACTCACCGGCCCGACCCAGCGGAACCCCCTCAACGAGCGCGCCGACCCGGCCCCCCGCGTCGACGGCCTGCTCGCCGCGCGCAGCGAGGCGGCCCGGCGCACGCGCAGCCGCACGCACCACGGCAACGAGGCGCCGCTGCGCCCGGCGCTGCCCGGCAACAATGCCAAGCCCGCCGGCGGCCGGCTCGGCGCGCCGCTTAGGCCCGGCCCGCCGCCGCAGGTCCGCCGGGGCGAGGCGGCGACCAGCGCCGAGCCGTCCGCCGCCGAGACCGCCGTGCTGCCCGCGGTGACCGCCGGTGACACCGCCGTGCTGCCGGCCGTCCCGGCCGCCGCGACGGCCACCGGCTTCCCCAGCCGCCCCGACCCCTCCGACCCGGCCACCGAGGTGTGGGCGCTCGTCGAACGGGCGCAGGCCGGCGAGGCCGAGGCGTTCGGCCTGATCTACGACCGGTACGTCGACACCGTCTTCCGGTTCGTCTACTTCCGGGTCGGCAACCGCCAACTCGCCGAGGACCTCACCTCCGACACGTTCCTGCGGGCGCTCAAGCGGATCGGCAGCTTCACCTGGCAGGGCCGCGACCTGGGCGCCTGGTTGGTCACGATCGCCCGCAACCTGGTCGCCGACCACTTCAAGTCCGGCCGCTACCGGCTGGAGGTGACCACCGGCGACGTCCTCGACGCCGACCGGGAGGACCGCGGCCCGGAAGGCAGCCCGGAAGCTGCGGTGGTCGAGCACATCACAAACGTCGCACTGCTCACCGCCGTGAAGCAACTCAACCCGGAGCAGCAGGAATGCATCGTGCTCCGGTTCCTCCAGGGCTTCTCGGTGGCCGAGACGGCCCGCGCCATGGGCAAGAACGAGGGTGCCATCAAGGCCCTGCAGTACCGGGCGGTCCGGGCCCTGGCCCGGCTGCTGCCCGACGGCTTCCACGGCTGACCCGGCCCGACCCGTCCGCACCACCGGCGCAGGCGCCGGTGGTCGGCGTGTCTCCGACACCGATCACACCCGGTGATTTCGTCGCTGATCGGGCCGTAACCGGCGACCGGCGCGAACCGTTTCTCCGGGTGCGACCAGTGGTTGTCCCGGCGTCCCCCGGGCCACCCGGTCCGGCAGGTCAGGTCGGCCCCAGCGGTCGACCCACGGCCACACGCTGCCACGGGTCGCTGGTGACGATGACGGCCGCCCGGCCGTGACCAGCGGAAGGGGGTGCCCGCGGTGGACAGCGACCTCTTCTCCGGTCGGCGAGCCGAGCGCTTCGCGCAACTCCTCGACGAGGCCAACGGCGGACGCCGACACCACGTCAGGTCCCGGGCCGACGGCGAGCTCACCACGCTCGTCGAGGTCGGCCGGCGGCTCACCGCCGAGCGGCCCACCGTCGACGTGGACCCCGAGTTCCGCACCGGTCTGCGGGCGATGCTCGTGGCCACCGCCGAGCGCGAGGGCGTCACCGCCGCGGCCGGTTCCGGCCTCCGCGGCGCGTTGCTGCCCGCCATCACCGGCCGGCGGGCCCGGGCCCGGGGCGCGATCCTGGTCGGCGTGGCCGCCGGCGCCATCGCGCTCTCCGGCATCTCCGCCGCCAGCGAGAACGCGCTGCCCGGCGACGCGCTGTACGGCATGAAGCGGTCCACCGAACGCGCCCAGTTGGCGCTGGCCAACTCGGACATCAGTCGTGGGCAACTCTTCCTCGACTTCGCCCGGACCCGGCTCGACGAGGCCGCCTCGGTCCGGCGCGACCCGCTCGGCTTCAGCGCCGTCCTGGACGACATGGACGCGGACACCCGCCAGGGCGTACGCCTGCTGACCACGGCGGCGGCGCAGCGCTCCGACCCGGCGGCGCTGGACGCGGTGGACACCTTCCTCGCCGGCCAGCGCCGGGTGGTCAGCGGCCTGCTCGACCGGCCCGAGCACGCCGACCGGGACCGCACCCGCCGCTCGCTGGCGCTGCTCGACGCCGCCGGCCGGCGCGCCGACGCGCTGCGCGAGGCGATCGCCTGCGGGCTGCCCGCACCGACGGCCAGCGACACCCTCGGGCCGGCGCCGAGCGCCTGCCCCGGCGACCGCTGAGCCCGCGACCACACTTCGCCCGGCGGACACCGGAGCGTCACGGCGAGCCGGATACGCTCGACGTGGAGCCCGTACGCGGTCGTCGAGGGAGGGGGCCGCCGTGACCGAGTCCCGCAAGGTGACCGTCAGCACCGACGCACACGGACACACCGCCGGCTGGGCGGAGACCCCGGCGGCGCCCGCCACCAATGTCACGCCGGATCCGACCGCCGCCGCTTTCTTCGACGTGGACAACACCATGATGCAGGGCGCGTCGATCTACTGGTTCGCCCGCGGGCTGGCCGCCCGCAACTACTTCACCGCCGGTGACCTGGCCCGCTTCGCCTGGCAGCAGGCCCGGTTCCGGCTGCTCGCCACCGAGCACGTGGGCACCATGGCCCAGGCGAAGGAGGCCGCGCTCGCCTTCGTGCGGGGCTGGCGGGTCGACGACGTGGAACGCCTCACCGAGGAGATCTTCGACGAGCTGATGGCGCCGCGCATCTGGGCCGGCACCCGCCGGCTGGCCCAGACGCACCTCGACGCGGGTGAGCGGGTCTGGCTGGTCAGTGCCGCCCCGGTGGAGATCGGCCGGGTTATCGCCGCCCGGCTCGGCCTGACCGGCGCGGTCGGCACGGTCGCCGAGGTGGTCGACGGCGCCTACACCGGCCGGCTGGTCGGCGACCTGATGCACGGGCCGGCGAAGGCCGAGGCGGTCACCCAGCTCGCCGCCGTGCAGGGGCTGGACCTGGCCCGGTGCGCGGCCTACAGCGACTCCACAAACGATCTGCCGATGCTGTCCGCGGTGGGCCGCGCGGTGGCGGTCAACCCCGATCCGGCGCTGCTGCGGCGGGCCCGCGAGCGGGGCTGGGAGGTCCGCGACTTCCGCACCGGCCGCCGGGCCGTACGCATCGCCGTGCCCTCGACCGCCGCCGCCGGCCTGCTCGCCGGCGCGGTCACCGCCGGCCTGGCGCTGCACCGCCGCCGCCAGCGCACCGCCTGAGGGCGGCTCACGGGCCGAACGGGTCCGGCCGGCGTTCGAGCAGCTTGTGCAGGGTCTGCTGGATGGTCTCCCGCACCTGGTCGGCGAGGTTGAACACGACCAGCGGGTCGTCCGCCGAGTCGCGCAGGTGCGCGGTCGGGATCGGCGGGCAGAACTCGATCAGCCACTTGCTCGGCAGCGGCACCATGCCCAGCGGCCCCAGCCAGGGGAACGTCGGCGTCACCGGGAAGTAGGGCAGCTTGAGCAGGCGGGCCAGCGGTTTGATGTCGGCGAGCATCGGATAGATCTCCTCGCCGCCGACGATCGCCACCGGCACGATCGGCGTGCCGGTGCGCAGCGCGGCCGAGACGAAGCCACCCCGGCCGAACCGTTGGAGCTTGTAGCGGTCGGAGTAGAGCTTGCCGATGCCCTTGAAGCCCTCCGGGAACACGCCGACCAGCTCGCCGTTGCCGAGCAGCCGTTCCGCGTCCGGGTTGCAGGCGACCGTGCCGCCGGTCTTGCGGGCCAGTTCGGAGACCACCGGCATCCGGAAGACGAGGTCGGCGCCGAGCAGGCGCAGGTAGCGGTGCGCCGGGTGCCGGTCGTGCAGCGCGGCGGAGAGGATCAGCGCGTCCAGCGCCACGGTGCCGGAGTGGTTGCCCACCACCAGCCCGGCGCCGTCGGCCGGCACGTGTTCCAGGCCGCCGACCTCGGTGCGGAACCAGTCCCGATAGAGCAGCCGGACCAGCGGGTGGAAGACCGCGTCGGTGAGGTCGGGGTCGAAGCCGAACTCGTCCACCTCGTAGTCACCGGAGAGCCGGCGCCGCAGGAAGGCGAGCCCCCGCGCGACGCGGCGGTCCCACTGGTCCCCCGGCCGATGGGTCGCCGCCGGCCCGGCCGGGGCGGCGTCGGTCGGCGCCGGCGCGGCCTTGCTGGCGACCGCCTTCTTCGCGACGGCCTTCTTCGCGACGGCCTTCTTCGCGACCGGCTTCGGCGCGGCGGGTTCGTCGCCGGCCGGCGCGGCGGGCTCGTCGGCGGAGGTGTCCGGCTCGTCGGTCGGCGCCGTCGGGCGGGCGGCCGGCGCGGTGACCGGGCGGTGCCCGTTGCGCCGCGCCGGCTCCGCGTCCGGCCCGGGCCCGGCCGGGGATACGTCGAACCGCGCGTCACGCCGCTCCGGCGAGCTGCTCACGAGCGCTCCCGAACGGTCGAGCGGACCTGGCGGATGCTCTCCAGCACCAGTTGCTCGGCGGCGGCGAGCTGATCCCGGGTCACCACCACCCCGCCGTGGTGGGCGCGGACGAAGTCGTCGAAAGCGGCGGCCGTCGATCGGGGGGTGAAGCCGAACTCCTGCTCGAGGCGGGTGGTGTCCACCACCCGACCGTGCACGAAGAGGTCGACCTGGTCCAAGCCGTAACGGCCGAAACCCATGGTGCGGGCGATCGCGGCCACCCCGGCCAGGCCCGGCTCCAGCACCGGCACGGCCACCCGGCCGGCCCGGCGGATGGCCTGCGACAGCGACAACACCCCCGGCCCGGCCACGTTGTAGGTCCCCGGGTGCTCCTCGGCGACCGCGCGGTGCAGCACCTCCAGCGCGTCGTCGATGTGCAGGAACTGCAGGCGCGGGTCGCGGCCGAAGATGGTGGGCACCACCGGCTGCGCGAAGTAGCGGGTGAGCGTGGTGTCGGCGGTGTAGCCGATGAACGGGGCGAAACGCAGCACGGTCGCGGTGACCTCGGGACGGCGGCGGCGGAAACCGCGCACGTAACCCTCGATGTCGAGGATGTCGCGGCCGAACCCGCCGCGCGGCACCTCGCGCGGCTCGGTCTCCTCGGTGAAGACGGCCGGGTCGCGGAACGACACCCCGTAGGCGGCGGTCGACGAGCGGACCACGAGCCGGCGCAGCCGGGGCGCACGCTGGCAGGCGGCGAGCAGTTGCATGGTGCCGATGACGTTCTGTTCCTTCATCGCCGCCCGGCCGCCCTGCTGCCCGTCGGGGGCGGTGACCAGCGCCAGGTGCACCACGGCGTCGACGTCGAGGTCGGTCAGGAGGCCGCCGAGCGAATCCAGGTCGAGGCGGATCAGCTCGACGTCGGAGAGCAGGTCGGCCAGCTCCGGGTTGGGTGCGGCCGGGTCGACCCCGAGGACCCGGTCGATGCGTGGATCGGCGGCGAGCCGGGCGGCGACGTTGGCGCCGAGGAAACGGCCGACTCCGGTGACGACGACGACCCCCGGGGCACCGGAGGTGCCACCGAAGGTCATGTCGTGCGCCTTGCGCGGCAGGCAGGATCGAGCCGAGACGTCTGCGGCCTGATCACCTGAGCCTCCGAGGGTCGACAGTTGGCAAGTGGTGCCGGTGCCGGGTCAGCGCCCGGCCCCGGTCACTTGCCGAGACGGCGACGCTGGACGCGGGTCTTGCGCAGCAGCTTGCGGTGCTTCTTCTTAGCCATGCGCTTGCGGCGCTTCTTGACCACCGAGCCCATACGACAGCCTTTCGATGCAACGTGCGGGGCGGACCGGCAGGCGCCACCGCACGGTGGCGCCGTGCCCGCTTGCGGACAACGGACCGGACCAGCGAGGTGGGCAGGGCACACCAGGGTGCGATCTCGGTCGGGCTCCAGGGTAGCCGGAGTGCGTCAGCAGGACCAACGCGCCCCCGTCGATGCCCCTTTTCGTCGCACTCGGCGGCGGGCCGCCGAGGGTCAGGCGGACTCCTGGAAGGCGCCCCGGAGATATTCGTGCACGGCGTGCTCGGGCACCCGGAACGAGCGACCGACCCGCACCGCGGTCAACTCACCGCTGTGCACGAGGCGGTAGACCGTCATCTTGGAGACCCGCATGACCGTCGCCACCTCGGCGACGGTCAAGAACCTGACATCCGACAGCCGTGCATCGGACTGCGACCCGGCCATGGCTCACCGACCCATTCCCGTGCCCGGCGCGTGCCACCGGGCAGGTGCTCCCGCCTCGACGAGCGACGCGCGTGTAACCAGTACGGTAGCGGGACGGCTGTGACCTGCGCGATCCCTTCTCATCTTTGATCATGGCGGGACACCCGTTCACCCTGCGTCCACCAGGGCTTTTCGCCCGGACGGGTGGCTCGTCCCGGTCCCGCCGACCGGTACGGCTACTCGGCGCGCAACGCGACCACCGGATCGAGCCGGCCGGCCCGCTGTGCCGGCACCACCCCGAACACGATGCCGACCGCCGCCGACACCCCGAAGGCGAGCGCCAGCGACCACCAGGTGATCGCGGCCGGAATCGGCGAGAACGCGTCGACCAGCAGCGCGGTGCCCACCCCGAGCGCCATCCCGGTCAGGCCGCCGATCGAGGTGAGCAGCACCGCCTCCAGCAGGAACTGCACCCCGATGTCCCGGGGGCGGGCGCCGACCGCCTTGCGCAGACCGATCTCGCGGGTCCGCTCGCGCACCGAGACCAGCATGATGTTGGAGACACCGACGCCGCCGACCAGCAGCGAGATGCCGGCGATGGCGGCCAGCACGCCGGTGAGCACCCCCAGGATGTCGCCGAGCACGCCGAGGATCTGCTGCTGGGTGACGGCGCTGAACTCGGTGTCCGGGTGCCGGCGGGACAACTCCGCGACGATCCGCTCGCCGAGTTGGTCGATCCGCTCCCGGTCCGGCGCCTTGACCGCGATGCCGTCGATCCGCTGCGTGCCCCACAGCCGCTGCGCGGCGGTCACCGGGACGTGCACCTCGTCGTCCCGGTCCACGCCGAGGCTCTGCCCCAGCGGCGCGAACACCCCGATCACCCGGAACCGCACGCCGGCCAGCGTGACCTGCTGGCCGAGCGGGTCCCGGTCGGGAAAGAGCGTCCGGGCCACCGACGCGCCCAGCACCGCCACCCGGCGACTGGTGTCGACGTCCGCCCCGGTCAGATAGCGGCCCCGGGCCAACGACCGGGTGAACACCGACGGGGTGGTCTCCAGCACGCCCTGCACGGTGGTGAAGTCGGACCGGTTGCCGGCCCGCGCGGTCGCACCGGACGCCACCGTCACGGCCACCCGAGCCGGATCACCGACCACCCGGGAGACGGCGTCGACGTCCCGGAGGTCCAGCGGGGAGACCACCGGTGCGGTGCCCACCTCGATCTTGCCCGGCACCACCAGGAGCAGGTTCGACCCGAGCCCTTCGACCTGCTGCTCCACCTGCTGCTTGGTGCCGGTGCCGATAGCCACCAGGATGACCACCGAGGCGACCCCGATGATCACGCCGAGCATGGTCAGCAGGCTGCGCATCCGGTTGGCCCGCAGCGCGTCCGACGCCACCCGCCAGGCCTCGGCCACCCTCATCCGGCGCCGCCGAGAGCGGAGCGGGGCTCCGCGCTGGGAGCGGGATCCAGTGTCGCAGGTACGGCCGCGCCGTCCGGTCCCGGTCGATCATGGCGGCTGTCGGACCGGATCAACCCGTCCCGGACCGCGATCCGCCGGCGCGCGCGGGCCGCCACCTCCTGGTCGTGCGTCACCATCACCAACGCCACCCCCGATTCGGCGTTCAGCCGCTCCAGCAGCTCCAGCACCGCCTCGCCGGTGACGCTGTCCAGGTTGCCGGTGGGCTCGTCGGCCAGCAGCACCGCCGGTTCGGTGACCAACGCCCGGGCGATCGCCACCCGCTGCTGCTCGCCACCGGAGAGCTGGTTGGGCCGGTGGTGCAGGCGGTGCCCCAGCCCGACCCGGCCGAGCATCGCCGCCGCCCGCTCCCGCCGCTGCCGCGCCCCGACGCCGCGGTAGACCAGCGGCAACGCCACGTTGTCCACGGCCGACGTCCGGGCCAGCAGGTGGAACGCCTGGAAGACGAAGCCGATCGTCTGGTTGCGCAGCGTCGCCAGCTCCGGCGCGGTCAGCGAGGCCACGTCCCGCCCACCGATCACCAGCCGGCCGCCGCTGGGCCGGTCCAGCCCGCCGAGCAGGTGCATCAGCGTGGACTTGCCCGACCCGGAGGGACCGATCACCGCCACGTACTCGCCCTGGTCGATGGTGAGCGACACCCCGCGCAGCGCGGACACCGACACCCCGTCCAGCTCGTACGTCCGCCAGACGTCGACCGCCTCGATCGCGGCGACGGTCACGGAAGTTCCTGACCGTCGCGGACCTGGTCGGCGCCGCGCACCACCACCCGGTCGCCGGCCCGCACCCCGTCGACGATCTGCACCAGATCCTGCCCCTGCACGCCGACCGTCACCGGCACCCGGTCCGCCCGGCCGTCGCGCAGCACCCAGACCGCGTCCCGCCCGTCGGCGGAGAAGACCGCCGAGGCCGGTACGGCCAGCGCGTCGGCCGCCTCCCGCACCCGCAGCCGGACCACGGCGTTCATGCCGGGGCGGGGCACCGGAGCGGCCTGCGCCCCGTCGAGTCGACCCGCGCCCAGGTCGAGCCGCACCCGGTAGGTGACCCCACCCCGGGCCGAACTGGTGGGCAGCACGTCGACCGAGCGGACTGTCGCGTCGTACGTCGCACCGGTCACCGCGTCCAACTCCACCGAGGCGGGCACCCCGGCGCGGACCAGCAGCACATCCGTCTCGTCCACCTCGGCGAGCAGGCCGAGCCGGCCGGTGTCCACCACGGTGAGCACCGGCGTGCCGGCGGTGACCCGGCCACCGGCCGGCACCGCGTCGTCGACCCCGGCCGGCGGTCCGCCCGAGCCGGCCGCGCCCAACGCCGACGGGTCCAGACCGGGCGGCACCCCACCACCGGCCGCGCCGAACAGCCCGGCCAGGTCGGTCGGCGCCGCCGCCCGGACCCCACCGGGTTGCACCACGCCCGCGATCGGGGCGCGCAGCGTCAGCGCGTCGACGGTCGCCTTCGCCAGGTCGTACGCCTGCTGGGCCTGGAGGCGCTGCGCGGCCGACAACGCGCTGACGGCGCTGTTCAGGCCGGCCACACCGCGCTGCACGGCGGTGACCGCGCGGTCGGCGGCGCGGGCGGCCGAGGCGTACTGCCGCTGCGCCGACTCGACCTGGAGCAGCAACGCGGCACGCGCGTGCGGGTCGCCGACCTTGCCGGCGGCGGCGCGGGCGGCGGCGAACGCCTCGTCGGCGGCCCGGTCGGTGCCGCGACGGTTGCCGCCCAGGTCACCGACGCCGACGCCCCGGCCGGCCCGCTTCGCCGCGCGCAGCGCGTCCCGCGCCTGGGCCAGCCGCTCCCGCGCGGACGGCGAGTCGACCACCGCGAGCACCTGCCCCCGGGCGACCCGCTGTCCGGGTTGGACACGCAGGCTCGCCAGGGTGCCGTCGGCGGGGGCGGTGAGGGTGGCCGCGGCGCGGGCGGTCACCGTGGCCGGCGCGTCGATCACCTCGGTGACCGGCGCCCGGCCGACCGGCGCGACGGTGACCGCCGGGGCGTCGTCACCGCAGCTCGCGGCCGTGGTGCCGGTCAGCGCGACGGCGGCGAGGAGGGCGGTGAGCAGGCGGGGCCGCGTGGCTTGGCGCAGCCGCGGCGAGGGAGTGCGGGCCACCCGGCCCATGCTACGACCCGTCGACCGGCGTCGACGCTCCGGCGCATGGCGGACGGCGCTCAGCCGGCGGCCGACCGGACGTAGGCGACGCAGTCGTCGTGCAGCATCGGCCACGGGTCGCCGAACACCTCGTCGGCGGCCTCGGCCAGGGGCCGCCGCTGGTGCACCACCGCCCGGAAGAAGTCCAGCACCCGCTGCTCGCCGTACCTGTCGACCAGGTGCCGCACGGCCAGGTAGCCGACCCCGTAGGCGCCGCCGACCCGGTCGTCGGTGGCGTCGTCGGCCGGGGCCACCGCGTCGAGCCGGCCGGCCCAGTCGCCGCGGACCAGCTTGCGCACCTCGGCCAGGCCCTCGTAGCGGTCCACCGGCTGGCCGTCGGTGCCGGCGTACTCGGCGAGTCCCTCCACCAGCCACCAGTCCGCGTGGTCCGCGTAGCCCTGGTCGGGCAGCGAGGAGGCGTGCGTCAGCTCGTGCCGGAGCAGGTCGTCGGTGCCGCTGGGGGCGAGGCTCCGCGCGTTGAGCACGACGTCGTGGCGGCCACCGCCGACCCCGACCGCGTACCCGGCGGTCCACTTCGGCCGGCCACCGCCGTACCAGCGCTGCCACTCGGCGCGGCCGGCGTAGTAGACCAGGTACCTGTCGGGCGGCGGGCCGACCGCGTACCGGTCGGCGACCCGGGCGGCGGCCTCGGCCTGGGCGAGCAGGCCGGGCAGCTTGGCCCGCTGCGCCGGCGTGGTGGCCACCAGCGCCCGCTTCCCGACGGCCACGGCCAGGTCGTCCACCGCCCAGGGGCGCACCCCGGTCGGGTCGGTCCGCGACGGCTCCACCGCGAGCAGCCACGGCTGCCCGCCCACCAGCCGCCACCGGGTGGCCAGCCCGGTCGTGCTCGGCACGCAACCCGGCACCACGAAGCAGTAGCCCACCGACACGGTCAGCCGCCACTGTCCGGGCCGCCCGTCGACCGCCACCGGCACGCCGTCGGCGGCGGGCCGCCACACGGTGACCCGCAGCGCCCGCAGCGCCGCGTACCGTCTGGTCAGCGCCGGCCGGGCGGCCGGCTCCGCGACCGCGAGGAAGCCGGCCCGGTCGCCGCCGAGCAACGCGGCGCCCTGCCGGTCGAGCTGCCCGACCATCCGCGCGGCGAGCTGCCGCTCGGCGGCCGTGCCCCGGTCGGCCGGGACCGCCGCCGGCCGACCGGCCGCGTCCGGTGCCAGCTCCCGCAGGAGTACGCCGGGAACCGCGCCCGCCACCAGGCCGAGCGCCAGCCCGAGCGCGGTCCAGAGCGGCCACCGCCGCTTCCGCGCGGGCGCCGGCGCGGGCACGAGGGTGCCGGTCGGCTCCGGCACCGTCGTGACCACCGCCGGCGGGCACGCGCCAGCCACCGCCCCGTTCGACCCCGGCGCGGCCGGAGCTGGCGCGGCCGGAGCCGGTGCGGTCGGAGCCGGTGCGGTCGGAGCCGGTGCGGTCGGAGCCCGGGTAGGCAGGGGCGGGCTCGCCTGCGGTGTGGCGGGGGCAGCCGCGTTCGGCTCGGGTAGGGCCGCCGTCACGGCGGCGGGGACGGACGCGCTCGCCTCGCTCGTGCCCGCCGCCGGCGTGGGGACTGCCGTGGTCGACGGGGTGCCCACCGGGGCCGGAGGCGGCATCACCTCACCGACCTCGGCGCGGGGGCGCTGCCCCTCGTCGTTGCTCCCGGCGGGTGGCGGGTCGCCGTCGGCTACCCGGCCGGGGGGCTCCTCGTCGCCGTCGGTCACCGGCGAAGGGTACGACCAATCGGGCTTTCCGGGAAAGAGTCCGGCGAGTAATCCCTTCCCGCACGCCGCACCAGATCTTGGAACGAATCGGCCCTCCGCTTCCAAGATCCTTCCGGAAAGTGGCGTCCACCGAGATCATGGTGCGGATCCGCCCCTCCGGGGTCGTGCCCACACCAGGATCCGGCGCGGACAGGGGACGGGGCGGGGCGGGGCAGATCGGGGTGCCGGCGCGGGTCAGGAACGCCTTGTCGAGGGACCAGAGCAGCACCAGGGCCGCGCCGGCCAGCGGGTGGCCGGGCAGGGCCGGCAGGCAGACGACGCCCAGCAGCGCGGCCTTCGTCGCGCCGCCCGGCCCCGACGGCGACGCCCCGAGCCGGCCCGCGCCGGCACGTGCCGGACCATCCGGCCCGGTCCTCATCCGGGCCCCCAGCCGCGGTACGCGAGGTCGAGCCCGTCGATCATCCGGTCGAAGGAGCGGTCGACGTCGCGGGGCAGCCCGAATCCGCCCGCCGCCTCCAGCGTGACGAACCCGTGCACGGTGGCCCGGAACATCCGGGTGGCGTCGACGGCCGCGTCGCCCTCGACGCCGTACCCGCGCAGGATCGCGAAGACCGCGCCGACCGCGCGTTCGGCGGCGGCCAGGTGTTCGGGGTCGGTGGGGTCGGGTGCCCGCTGGGTGGCCGGGTAGCGGCCGGGATGCCGGTGGGCGTACGCCCGGTAGGCGGCGGCGACGGCGCGCAGGGCGGCGCCGCCGGACCGGCCCGCGGCGGCGGCGGTCAGCACGTCGGCGATCTCGGCGGTGGCCAGCACGGCGAGCTTCTGGTGCAGGGCGTCGACGCCACGCACGTGCTTGTAGAGGCTGGGCAGCGCGACGCCGAGCCGGCCGGCGAGCGCGGCCAGGGTCAGCCGGTCGTGCCCGACCTCGTCGGCGAGCACGGCGGCCTCCCGGACCACCGTCGTCGGGGTCAGGCCGGCCCTAGGCACTCGCGGTCACCGTCAGGAACTCGACCAGCGCGGCGGCGGTGGCGGCGGGCTGGTCGGCGTGCGGGTAGTGGCCGGAGTCGGCGATCATGCGCGCCTCCGCGACGGCGAACTGCCGTCGGGCGGCCCGGGCCTCGGCGCCCGGGTCGGGGAAGTCCGGGTCCTTCGTGCCCATCAGCACCAGCACCGGTTGCCGCACCTGGGCGGCCCGCGCGGTCCAGTGCGGGTCCACCGGCGCGATCACGCCGCGCACCGCGTCCATCCGGCCGCGCAGCTTGGCGACCAGTTCCTTGCGGTACGCGGCGTCGTCGGCCGGCCGGCCGCAGGAAAAAGCGTGCGGTGGAACAGCCCGAACAGGCGGGGGCTGCGCAGCACGGCGGCCTGGAGCACCCGCATCAGCGGGTTCGGCTTCGGCTGGCCGACGAACGGGCTGATCTGCACGATGCCGCCGACCAGGTCCGGCGACTCGGCGGCGGCGAAGACGACGCCCGCCCCGCTGGACGAGCTGCCGACCAACGTGGCCGGCCCACCGCCCAGCGCCCGCACCACGGCGAGCAGGTCGCCACCGACCTCGGCCGGGGCGTACGTGGGCCAGTGCGGGCTGGAGTCGCCGTGGCCGCGTACGTCGATCGAGGCGACCCGGTAGCCGGCCGCCACCAGCAGCGGCGTCAGGTGCCGGAAGGCCGCCCGGTTCTCCCCCATGCCGTGGGCGAGCACCACGAGAGGTCCGGCGCCGTGCACCTCGTACGCGATGGTCCCGCCGTCCCGCGCCACCTGGCTAATAGTCATAGCCCTAAAGCTAATACCATTAGCTTTAGGGGTCAAGCGTCGACCTCGACGGGCCGGCCGGACTGACCCGTTTCACTTCTTCGACATCACCGCGCGACCGAAGAACGCCAGGTTCGCCGGGCGCTCGGCGAGCCGCCGCATCAGGTAGCCGTACCACTGGTCGCCGTAGGGGACGTAGGTGCGCACCGTGTAGCCCTCGCCGACCAGGCGCTTCTGCTCCTCCGGACGGATGCCGTAGAGCATCTGGAACTCGAACCGGCCCGGGTCACGGTCGAACCAGCGCGCCCGGTCCTCGCCGATGGCGATCAGGCGCGGGTCGTGGGTGGCCAGCATCGGATAACCGTCGCCCGCCATCAGCACGTTCAGGCAGCGCACGTACGACTTGTCCACCTCGCGGGCAGACTGGTAGGCCACCGACTCCGGCTCCCGGTAGGCGCCCTTGCACAGCCGCACCCGGGAGCCGGCGGAAGCCAACTCCCGGCAGTCCGACTCGGTCCGCCGCAGGTACGCCTGAAGCACCGCGCCGGTCGACGGGTGGTCCTTGCGCAGCTTGGTCAGGACGTCGAGCGTCGAGTCGGTGGTGGTGTGGTCCTCCATGTCCAGGGTGACCGTGGTGCCGACGGCGTCGGCCGCCGCGCAGATCGCCCGGACGTTCTCGTACGCGAACTGCTCGTCGAACGCCTGGCCGAGCGCGGACAGCTTCACGCTGACCTCGGCGGCCGGGGTGAGCCCGGCGGCGCCGAGCAGGCGCAGCAGCTTGAGGTATTCGTCCCGGGTGGCGTTCGCCTGCTCACCGGTGGTGGTGTCCTCGCCCAGGTAGTCGAGGGTGACCGCCTGGCCGTCGGCGACAAGTGCGCGGGTCGCGCGCAGCGCGTCGTCGGTGCCGGCGCCGGCGACGAACCGGCGGACGACGTCCCGGGTGAACGGGGCCGTCGCGACGAGCCGCTCCACCTGGGATGACCGGGAGGCGGCGAGGATGACGGAACGGAGCATGAGCCGAGCGTAACGCCCGCCCGCGTCCCCGCGCCGGGCACGGCCGCCCACCCCACCACATCGACGCGCCACGCCCGCGCCGAGTCGTCTACCGTTGGTGTCGTGAACTTCGACGCGTACGCCCGGACCGGGGTCGAGCTCGTCAACGCCCGGCTGGACGACCTGGACGGCCTGCGGGCCCTCTTCCCGGACGAGAACGCCTGGATGCGCGACGAGGTCGCGGAACGGGACCTGGCGATCTTCCGCCGCGCGCAGAAGCGCCTGCGGGACGTCTTCGAGTACGGCACCTCGGGGCGGGACGCCGACGCGGTGACCGAGCTGAACGCGCTGTTGGAGTCGTTCCCGGTGCAGCCACGCATCTCCGGCCACGACTCCTCCGACTGGCACATGCACGTGACCAGCCGGGGCGCGTCGGTCTCCGCGGAATACCTGGCCGGCGCGGTCTGGGGCCTGTCCGTGTGGCTCTGCGAGTACGGCAGCGCCCGCTTCGGCGTCTGCGCGGACGAGCGTTGCGGCAACGTCTACCTGGACACCTCGTCCAACTGCTGCCGGCGGTTCTGCTCGGAGCGCTGCGCCACCCGCTCGCACGTCGCGGCGCACCGGGCCCGCAAGCGCGCCGCGGTCGGCGAACAGGCGGTGCCGGCCCAGCCGCTCGCCCCGGTGAGCTGACCGCGGGCGGAGCGGCTCAGACGTCGACCGGCGAGGGCGCGGTCAGGTTGGCGCGGGCGAACTCCAGCGACTCGCGCAGATCCGCCTCGCGGGCCCCGCGCCCCTTCGCGCCCCGGGTGGTCACCTCCACCGCGACCGAGCCGGTGAACCCCCGCCCGGCCAGCGACCGGAGCAGCTCCGCGCAGGGCTGACCGCCCCGACCGGGCACCAGGTGCTCGTCGCGCCCCTCGCCGGTGCCGTCGCCCAGGTGCACGTGCGCCAGGCCGGCGCCCATCCGGTCGGCCATCGCCAGCGCGTCGGTGTGCGACGCCGCGCAGTGCGACAGGTCCAGGGTGTAGGAGGCGTAGCCGGTGTCGGTCGGATCCCACCCCGGCACGTACGGCACGAACTGCCGGCCGGCCATCCGCACCGGGAACATGTTCTCCACCGCGAAGCGGAGGCCGCCGAACTGCCCGGCGATGGCGTCCAGCCCGTCGGCGAACGTGCGCGCGTAGTCGCGCTGCCAGGTGAACGGCGGGTGCACCACCACGGTCGGCGCCTCAAGCGTCTCGGCCAGCTCGGCGGCCCGCCGCAGCCGCTCCCACGGGTCCGCGCTCCACACCCGCTGGGTGACCAGCAGGCAGGGCGCGTGCACCGAGAGCACCGGCACGTCGTAGTGCTCGGACAGCCCCCGCAGCGCGCCCGGGTCCTGGCTCACCGGGTCGGTCCAGACCATCACCTCGACGCCGTCGTACCCGAGCGCGGCGGCGAGCTGAAACGCCGCCGCGGTCCGTTCGGGGAAGACCGAGGACGTGGACAGGAGCACCGGCACGCGGGAAGTCACACCCCTCAGGGTAGCCGCACCCGACCGTGAGCATCGGGACGAGCAGCTGCAAAGCGCCCAGAGCGACGGCTCGGATCACATCGGCGCGAGCTGATCCAACCGGCGCAGGATGACCCCCTCGCGCAACGCCCAGGGGCAGACGTCCAGCGAGTCCACGTCCAACCGGCGCATCACCGCCTCGGCCACCACCGCGCCCGCCAGGAGCTGGTGTGCCCGCTGCGCGCTGACCCCCTCCAACTCGGGCAGATGCGCCGGCGGGATGTGCCGGACGAACCCGAGCACCTGCCGCAGCCCGGTGCGGGTCAGGCTGCGCCGGGCCCACAGACCCGCGCCCGACGGTGCCGCGCCGGCCAGTCGGGCCAGCGAGCGGAACGTCTTCGAGGTGGCCACCGGACGCTCCCAGCCCACCTCGGTCAACTGCTTCACCACCGGATCGAGCTGCGCGTCCACGTGCTCCCGGAGAGTCTCCACGGCCTCGGCGGACGGCGGCATCAATCCGGCCGGATCGACCGCCAGCCGCTCCCGGCTGAGCCGGCCCGCGCCGAGCGGCAGCGAGACCGCGACGTCCGGGTGCTCGTCGATGCCGGCGGCCAGCTCCAGCGAGCCGCCGCCGATGTCCATCGCCAGCAGCCGGCCCGCGGACCAGCCGAACCACCGCCGCACCGCGAGGAACGTCATCCGCGCCTCGTCCGCGCCGGAGAGCACCTCCAGGCGTACGCCGGTCTCGTCGCGGACCCGGGCCAGCACCTCGGCGGCGTTGGTGGCGTCGCGAACCGCGCTGGTGGCGAACGCCAGCAGATCCTCCGCGCCCAGCCCGTCGGCCGCCGCCCGAGCCATCCCGACCGCCTTGACCAGCCCGTCCGCGCCGGCGTCGGTCAACGCGCCGTCCGGGCCGATCTGCTCGGCCAGGCGCAGCACCACCTTCTCCGAGTGCGCCGGCCAGGGATGCGCGCCGTGGTGGGCGTCGACCACCAGCAGATGCACCGTGTTGGAACCGACGTCGAGGACACCCAGTCGCATGGAAGCACCCTAGGGGCAACACGTTTCGTCGGCTCGCCGGCCGCGCGGGGGGAGCGCGCGTACGCTGGTCCGGGTGACAGGGCAGATCGAGCTTCACGTGCTGGTCGACGACCCGGACGACCCGCGCAGCCGCGAGGTCGGGCTGGACTTTCCCCGGGAGTGGATCGAGTTCGCCGACCCGGCCGACCCGAAGCACGTCGTCCGGGCCGACCTGACCTGGCTGCTGTCCCGGTGGACCTGCATCTTCGGCCGGGGCTGTCACGGCATCGTGGCCGGGCGGGCGGCCGACGGGTGCTGCTCGCACGGCGCGTTCTTCACCGACTCCGACGACGAGAAGCGGGTACGGGCGGCGGTCAAGCGGCTCACGCCGGAGACCTGGCAGCACTTTCGCCGCGGTTTCAAGAACTGGACCGAGAACGACACGATCGACGGCAAGACGCCGGCCCGGCGCACCGCCACCCGCGACGTGGACGCGCCCTGCGTGTTCCTCAACGACGCCGACTTCCCGGCCGGCGGCGGCTGCGCGCTGCACGCCCAGGCGCTGCGCGACGGCGTGCACCCGCTGGAATACAAGCCGGACGTCTGCTGGCAACTGCCGGTCCGCCGGGACCAGGAGTGGCACAAGCGACCGGACGACACCAAGGTGCTCGTCTCCACGCTTGCCGAGTTCGACAGGCGCGGCTGGGGCGCCGGCGGCCACGATTTGGACTGGTGGTGCACCTCCTCCACCGACGCGCACGTCGGCGCCGACCCGATGTACGTCTCCTACGGCCCGGAGCTGACCGCGCTGATCGGCGTGCCCGCGTACGCGAAGCTGGCCGAACTCTGCGCCGCCCGCCAACGCCAGGGCCAGATCGCCCCCCACCCCGCCAGCGAGTAAGGAAGGGCCCCCGGTTAACGCCTCCGGTAGAGCAGGGGCCCCCGGTTAACGCTGCGGAAGCGCCGCGTCGACCAGGGCGCGGGCGCTTCGCCCGGCCGCCTCGGCGATCGCCGGGTCGCCGTCGAGCACACCGCCGGCCAGGCCGCCGTCGAGCAACAGGGTGAGCTGGCGGGCTAGCAGCTCCGGCTCGGCCGCCCCGGCCTGCCGCGCCAGCTCGGTCACCCAGGCCCGCACCTCGTTCTTGTGCGCGACCGTACGGGTGTGCACCGGACTGCCGGGAGGTGACTCGGCCGCGGTGTTGATGAACGCGCAGCCGTGATAGCCCTCCCGGAGGCAGGCGCCGGTGAGCGCGTCGAACATCCCGACGAGCTGGTCGCGGGGGTCGGCACCGGCGGCCCGCGCCGCGGCTCGCAGCGCATCGGACCAGGCCCGGTCGACCTTGTCCAGGTACGCCAGGACCAGGTCGTCCTTGCTCGGGAAGTGCTTGTAGAGGGTGGCCTTGGCGACGCCCGACTCGGCGATCACCGTGTCCACGCCGACGCCGCGCGGCCCGTACGCGTAGAACAGCCGGAACGCGGTCTCCAGGATGCGGTCCCGGGCGGTGCCGGCGGGCGTGCGGGCCATGGTTCCTCCCTCGGATGTCCGTGGAGTCTACAGACCGGTTCGTCTCGCCACCCTTCCAACAGACAGACCTGTCTGTTAGTGTCGATCGAACCGGGCGCGATCATCGATGTCGCGCCGCAACCGGAGAACGGATTCGACATGCGCATAGCAGTACTGGGCACCGGCACGGTGGGCCGCGCCATCGCCGCCCGCGCGGCCGAACTGGGCCACGAGGTGATCGTCGGCACCCGTGACGCCGCCACCACCCGCGGCGGAGACTGGGGTGAGTGGTCCGCCGGCCACCCGGGCATCACCCTGTCCGGTTACGCCGACGCCACCGCCGGGGCAGAGCTGGTGGTGAACGCGACAAGCGGCGACGGTGCCCTCCCCGCCCTCGACGCGGCGGGCGCGGACAACCTCGCCGGCAAGGTCCTGCTCGACATCGCCAACCCACTCGACTTCAGCCAGGGCTTCCCGCCCACCCTGTCCGTGCTCAACGACGACTCACTCGGCGAGCGGATCCAGCGGGCGTTCCCGCGTACCCGGGTGGTGAAGGCGCTCAACACGCTGACCGCCGAGCTGATGACCCACCCCCAGCAGCTCGCCGACGGCGACCACAGCGTCTTCGTGTCGGGCGACGACGCCGACGCCAAGAGGGTCGTCACCGAACTGCTCACCAGCTTCGGCCACACCGACGTGATCGACCTGGGCGACATCACCACGGCGCGCGGCACCGAGATGCTGCTGCCGATCTGGCTTCGTCTCTACGGCCGGCTGGGCACTCCCCTGTTCAACGTCAAGGTCGTGCGCTGAGACACGTCGAAGGCCGGCACCCTCTCGGGGTGCCGGCCTTCGCGGTGTCAGCTGTTCCAGTGCTGGTTGACGAGGTCGGTGGCCTGCTGCTCCCACTGGGACACCCCACCCAATCGGCGAAACGCCCCCAGGACCGGCCAGGCAACCACCGCGTTCCACCCGCCGCCGAACAGGCCGGCGAGTGGCACGCCATGCACCCCTCAGGTGCTCGTAGACAACCACCACGTGCCACTCACGTCATCTCTCTCAGGACGACCACGAGCCGGCAGGAGAGCGGTTGGTGGCACGGGGTGGGACCGGACAAACTGCCACGCCCGGGGCCGGACCGGTCACGGCTCGAACTTGTAGCCCAGACCTCGCACCGTGACGATGTAGCGCGGCGTGGACGGCTCCGGCTCGATCTTGGAGCGCAACCGCTTCACGTGCACGTCCAGCGTCTTGGTGTCGCCCACGTAGTCGGCACCCCAGACGCGGTCGATGAGCTGGCCACGGGTGAGCACCCGCCCGGCGTTACGCAGCAGCAGCTCCAGCAGCTCGAACTCCTTGAGCGGGAGTTGCACGCCGGTCCCGTCCACGGTCACCACGTGCCGTTCGATGTCCATCCGCACCGGGCCGGCGGCCAGGGTCGGCACACCCGCCTCGTTCGCCTCGGGGCTCTGCCGGCGCAGCACCGCCCGGATCCGGGCGACAAGCTCACGCGGCGAGTACGGCTTGGTGACGTAGTCGTCGGCCCCGATCTCCAGGCCGACCACCTTGTCGATCTCGCTGTCCCGGGCGGTGACCATGATGATCGGGACGTGCGACCGCTGGCGGAGCTGGCGGCACACCTCGGTGCCCGACATCTCCGGCAGCATCAGGTCGAGCAGCACGATGTCCGCGCCGGTCCGGTCGAACTCGGTGAGAGCGGAGGTGCCGGTCGCGGCGACGGAGACCTCGAACCCCTCCTTGCGGAGCATGTAGGACAGGGCGTCGGAGAACGACTCCTCGTCCTCGACCACCAGTACGCGGCTCAACGGGGTGTTTCCTTTCCTGTGGTCAGACCTGCCGGAGCTCGGCCGGGCCGGCCTCGATCCCAGCGGAGGCGAGTGTCGCCTCCAGGTCGTCCGGGGGGCGGGCAGGCAGCCGGAGGGTGAACGTCGACCCACCCCCAAGGGTGCTCGACACATCCACCCGGCCGCCATGGTTGCTGGCGATGTGCTTGACGATGGCCAACCCCAGCCCGGTGCCCCCGGTCGAGCGGGAGCGGGCCTGGTCGGCGCGGTAGAAGCGCTCGAAGATCCGGTCGACCTCGTTTGGGGCGATGCCGATCCCCTGGTCGGCCACCGCGATCTCGACGTGCTCGTCGGTGCCCCGCGCGGTCACCCGGACCGTGGTGTCCTCGGCCGAGTAGTTCACCGCGTTCTCCACCAGGTTCGCCACCGCGGTAGCGAGTTGGCTGTCGCTGCCGTACACGGTCAGGCCCCGCTGCCCGCCGACGACGATCGCCACGCGCCGGGCGGTGGCCGCGGTGCGGGTGCGGTCGACCACCTCGGCGAGCACCCAGTCCACCGCGACCGGCTCGGGTGCGGGCTGCGGCTCGGCGCCCTGGAGTCGGGTGAGTTCCAGCAGTTCCTGCACCAGCCGGCCGAGCCGGGTCGACTCGTGCTGGATGCGCTCGGCGAAACGGCGCGCGGCGACCAGGTCCTCGGACAGGTCGGGTGCGCCGTCGCCGGCCGGCTCGGTCGCGTCCACCAGCGCCTCGGCGAGCAGTTGGAGGGCGCCGATCGGGGTCTTCAACTCGTGGCTCACGTTGGCCACGAAGTCGCGGCGTACCCGGGCCAGGCGGTGCGACTCGGTGACGTCGACCGCCTCGATCGAGATGTAGCCGGCACCCAGCCCCATCGCCCGCAGGTGCACCCCGAGCGGGTTGTCACCGGCGCTGTCGCGACCCCGGGGCAGGTCGAGCTCGATCTCGCGACGCACACCCGTGCGGCGGACCTGGCCGGCGAGGGTACGGATCAGCGGGTGCGCCGCGATGGCGCCGGGCGCCGCCCCGGCACGGAGCAGGCCCATCGCCCGGGCGGCCGGGTTGACCAGCACCGGCACGTCGTCGGAGTCGAGCACCACCACGCCGGCGCGCAACGAGTCGATCGTCTTGCGGCCGAGCCCGGAGAGGCCCCCCTGCGCTTCGTCCGGAATCGTCGGCCTCCCTGCGTCACGACGGGAGGGTCCGCCGCCCGGCGACGCCCGGTGGCGCCGCCATTCCTCCACCGGGCCGGACAGCATCGACCCGGCGACCAGTCCGGTCACCAGCGCCACGGCCACCGCGATGGCCACCGCCCATTCCACCTGGCGATCGTAGGGTCATTGTTAACCCAGGGATCGGTCACAAAGGGACGAACCACTCTCGCTTCCGGGAATGTTCACCTACGGGCCCCGCGTCGTTCATCCGCGTTCACCCTGGTGCCGGTCGCCCGGCCTACCGTGGGGCGCGCACCTGCTCACGCCGTACCCGTCCCGGGCAACGGCCACCGACCCCAGGAAGTGACGATGCGCGACGAGTTCCGGGCCGACCTGCAGATTGTCAGCCAGCTGCTGGTGGACATGGCCGAGGCGGTGCGCGCGGCCATGCGGCAGGCCACCAGAGGGCTGCTCACCGCCGACCGCGCGGCGGCCGAAACGGTGATCGCGCGGGACGCCGAGATCGACGAGCTGTACCGGCACGTGGAGGAGCGGGTCTGCGACCTGCTGGCCCGGCAGGCGCCGGTCGCCTCCGACCTGCGCGCCATGATCACTGCGCTGCACGTCGCCGCCGACCTGGAGCGGATGGGTGACCTGGCCGACCACGTGGCCAAGACGGCACTGCGTCGCCATCCGTCCCCGGCGGTGCCGGCCGAGTTGCGGCCGGTCTTCACCGACATGGCCGGCATCGCCGACCGGATGGCGGAGAAGATCGGCGCGGTGCTGGCCAAGCCGGACGCCGACGTGGCCGCCGAGCTGGACCGGGACGACGACGCGATGGACGACAGGCACAAGAGCCTGTTCGGCGTGCTGCTCGGCGACGACTGGCCGTACGGGGTGGAGACGGCGATCGACGCCACTCTGCTCGGCCGCTTCTACGAGCGCTTCGCCGATCACGCGGTGAACGCCGGCGAGCACGTGGTCTACCTGATCACCGGCACGCCGTCGGCCTGACCCACCGGGGGTAAGCAGGGGCCCCTTCTTGACAGGGGAGTGTTAAGAAGGGGCCCCTCCTCTACCAGAAGCGTTAAGAGGGGGCCCCGCCTTACATCTCAGCGGCCCTGGTTGGCTACGGCGGCGGCAGCCGCCTTGGCGGCCTCGGGGTCGAGGTAGGTGCCGCCGAGCACCTGCGGGCGCAGGTCGGCGTCCAGGTCGTAGCGCAGCGGGATGCCGGTCGGGATGTTCAGCTTGGCGATCGCGGAGTCGGAGATCTGGTCGAGGTGCTTGACCAGCGCGCGCAGCGAGTTGCCGTGCGCGGCCACCAGCACCGTCCGGCCGGCCAGGAGGTCCGGCACGATCGAGTCGTACCAGTAGGGCAGCATCCGCTCGACGACGTCCTTCAGGCACTCGGTGCGCGGCATCAGCTCGGTCGGCAGCAGCGCGTACCGCGGGTCGCCGACCTGTGACCACTCGTCGTTGTCGTCGATCGGGGGAGGCGGCGTGTCGTACGACCGCCGCCAGAGCATGAACTGCTCCTCGCCGTACTCGTCGAGGGTCTGCTTCTTGTTCTTGCCCTGCAGGGCGCCGTAGTGACGCTCGTTGAGCCGCCAGGAGCGGCGCACCGCGATCCAGTGCCGGTCGGCGGCGTTCAACGCCAGCTCGGCGGTGCGGATCGCCCGGCGCATCACGCTGGTGTGCACCACGTCCGGGAGCAGGTCGTGTTCGCGGAGCAGCTCGCC
Organism: Micromonospora sp. NPDC050980; assembly: GCF_040653835.1. Taxonomy (NCBI): domain Bacteria; kingdom Bacillati; phylum Actinomycetota; class Actinomycetes; order Micromonosporales; family Micromonosporaceae; genus Micromonospora; species Micromonospora sp. NPDC050980. Next base: position 507,535 of record NZ_JBFAGS010000001.1, read on the forward strand.
GCCGCGCCGCGCCTCGGTCTCCCCCTTGGCGGTCAGGTCGACGTCCACCCAGCCGGTGAAGAGGTTCTTGGCGTTCCAGTCGCTCTCGCCGTGCCGCAGCAGGACCAGCGTCCCGACGGTGGGTCCTTCGCTCGCAGTCATGCGGATCATCCTGCCGTACCGGCCGGGTGGACACGCGGGGACCGGTGGTGACGACCACCACGTGGAAACGCGGATGACCGGGACTCCGGCACGACACTAGGTTGTAAGGCGTCTGAGATTGATCGGTCATTACCGGACGGGGGCGTCGGGATGCGTACGGTGCGGGGTTGGTTCCGGGACACCGCGGGCGGGCTGCCGCGTTCCTTCTGGTACCTCTGGACCGGCACGCTGATCAACCGGCTCGGCTCGTTCGTCCTGATCTTCCTCGCCATCTACCTGACCCGGGAACGGGGCTTCTCGGCCGCGCAGGCCGGCCTGGTGATCGGGCTCTGGGGCGTGGGCGGCGCGGTCGGCACCACCGTCGGCGGCACGCTCACCGACCGCTGGGGGCGGCGTCCGACGCTGCTCACCGCGCACCTCGGCGCGGCGACCATGATGGTCGCGCTCGGGCTGGCCCGGCCGCTCTGGGCGGTGGCGGTGGGCGCGCTGCTGCTCGGCACGTTCGCCGAGGCGGCCCGTCCGGCCTTCGGGGCGATGATGATCGACGTGGTGCCGGAGAAGGACCGGCTCCGCGCGTTCTCGCTGAACTACTGGGCGATCAACCTCGGCTTCGCCTGCGCCGCAGTGCTGGCCGGGCTCGCCGCCGAAGCCGGTTACCTGCTCCTCTTCCTGGTGGACGCGACCACCACGCTGGTCACCGCGCTGATCATCTTCACCCGGGTCCGGGAGACCCTGCACCGCCCGACCGGTCCGGCCGACAAGGGCGCGGCGGCGCCGGCCGGCGCGCTGCGCACCATCCTGCGCGACCGGGTCTTCCTCGGCTTCGTGGCGCTCAACCTGTTCGCCGCGCTGGTCTTCCTCCAGCACATCTCGATGCTGCCGATCGCCATGGTCGACTCCGGGCTCAGCGCGGCCACCTACGGCTCGGTGATCGCGCTCAACGGCCTGCTGATCGTGATCGGGCAACTCTTCGTCCCCCGGCTCATCGCCGGCCGGAGCCGGTCGCACGTGCTGGCGCTCGCCGCGCTGATCATGGGCGTCGGGTTCGGGCTCACCGCGTTCGCCGACACGATCTGGCTCTACGGCCTGACCGTGCTGATCTGGACGTTGGGCGAGATGCTCAACTCGCCCTCCAACGCCACCCTGATCGCCGAGCTGTCCCCGGCCGCCCTGCGCGGGCGCTACCAGGGCGTGTTCTCCCTGTCCTGGCAGCTCGCCGGGGCCTCCGCACCGATCCTCGGCGGCCTGCTGCGGGAGCACGGCGGCAACACCGAGCTGTGGCTGGCCTGCGCCGGCATCGGCGTCGTGACGGCGCTCGCCCACCTGGTCTCCGGCCCGGCCCGGGAGCGGCGCGCCACCCAGCTCCGCGCCGCCGGCACCCCGGTCACCCTGGCCCGCACCCCGGCGCCCGCGGCGGCCGAGGCGGCGGCCACCTCACCCGCCGCGCCGGCCCGGGTCGGCTCCTGAGTACGCCGGCTGGGTACGGTACGGGGGCGAAACGGTAAGGAAACTTTCCTGGAGGACGGGTGCGCGGCCTGCGACGCTTGTGGGACGACACGGCCGGCGGACTGCCCGCCACCTTCTGGTACCTGTGGTCCGGGCTGCTGATCAACCGGGCCGGCGCGTTCGCGCTGCTGTTCCTGTCGCTCTACCTGACCGCCGCGCGGGGCGCCTCGGTGTCGCTGGCCGGGCTCGTCGTCGGCGCGTACGGGGCCGGCGGCGCGGCCGGCACGCTGCTCGGCGGCGTGCTCGCCGACCGGTGGGGCCGGCGGTCCACCCTGCTCGCCGCCCACCTGGCCGCGGCCGGGCTGATGACCGCGCTGGCGTTCAGCCGGCACCTGGCGGTGATCGCGGTGCTGGCCGCGCTGGTCGGGGTGGCGCACTCGATGCCCGGCCCGGCGTTCGTGGCGGCGATCGTGGACGTGGTGCCGGAGGCCCGCCGGTCCCGCGCGTTCAACCTTCAGTTCTGGGCGTTCAACCTGGGCATGGCTATCGCTTCGTTGCTGGCCGGGGTGCTCGCCGAAGCGAGCTTCCGGGCGCTGTTCCTGGTCGACGCCGGGGCCACCCTGACCGCGGCCGTGGTCGTCGCGCTCAAGGTGCCGGAGACGCTCGGCCGCCGGGCGGTCACCCCGCGGACGGTGCTGGGGCGGCGGCCCGGGCTGCACACCGCGCTCACCGATCGCACCTTCCTCGCCTTCGTCGGGTTGACCTTCCTGCTCGCCGTGCTGACCATGCAGACGTCGACGATCATGCCGTTGGCGATGCGCGCGGACGGTCTGCGGCCGACCGCGTACGGGCTGGTGGTGGCGCTCGGCGGGGCGCTGATCGTGGCCGGGCAACTCTTCGTGCCCCGGCTGATCGCGCCGTACCGGCCCTCGACCGTGCTGGCCGTCTCCACCGGGCTGATGGCGCTCGGGTTCGGCACGCTGACCGTCGCCGACGGGTTGCCGCTCTACTTCGGCGCGGCGGTGGTCTGGACGGCCGGGCAGATGCTGGCCGCGCCGCCGAACGCACAGATCAACGCGGACCTCGCCCCGCCGGAGCTGCGGGCCCGCTATCAGTCGGTGTTCTACCTGACGTTCCCGGCGGCGTCCTTCGTGGCGCCGGCGCTCGGCGGGCTCAGCCTGGAGCGTCTCGGCGAGCGGCACTGGCTGGTGGTGGGCGGGCTGGGCCTGTGCGCCGCGGCCGGTCACCTGCTCGCCGGTGGTCCGCGGGAACGCCGGATCGCCGCGTTGCGGGCCGCCGCCCGCCGGCCGGAGCGGGTTCGCCGGTGAGAACGGCAGAGCGCCCACCCCGACCCCCGTCGAGATGGGCGCTCGTACCGTACGCCCGGCGGCGGCGGGCGACACTCACCCCCGTAAGCGTCGCCCGCGCGCGCCGCCGGTTACCACGGGTGGCACCGTCCCCCAACGGTGTGCTCCACCCGATCTTCGCATCTCGCTTGCGCGGATCTGATCGATCCGCCGCTCCCCCGAACGAAAACAAGCGTGACGCGGTGCAATAAAGTTAGTTCGCCCGGATTCTGGATTCAACCCAGATCACTGTCTTGCCCGTCACAGCACCCGGGTCGGGAATCCGGCGCTCCCGGCTGTGGTCTCCGCGATGGCCAACGTCGGATTCCCGTCGACCATTCCCGTAAACCTCAGCCGTCCTCGCGATTCGGATTCTCAGTCCGGAAGAAGTTGCTCTGCCGGCCGTCCCGCATCTGCTCCTGGTAGATCAGGTTCAGTCGCCGCGACTCGAACGTCCGGAACCAGTCGTCCCAGGTGACCTCCCGGATCCGGCTGCTCTCCCGGTAACCCGGCATGTTGAAGGTCAGCACGCCGGGCCGGTCGCCGCGCTCGGTGCCGGCGATGGTGGCCGGCTTCGCGCCCCGGGCCCGCGCCCAGCGCTGGATCACCTCGTGGTCGCGAGTCACCAGGCTGCGGCCCGGACGTTCCGGACGATCCGCGATGGACGTGATGAGCTGGGAGGATCCGATCGACCGGCTGGACGCGGGCCCACGGGTCGGCGCGGACTGCGCGCGAGCCGCCGTCTCCTTCCGCGCCGGCACCGCCTTCGCCTTCGACGGCGCGGCCTTGATCCGGGAGGACGTGACCTTCGCCCGCGACGGTGCGGCCTTGGCCCGACCCGATGCGGCCTTCGCCCGCGACGCGGTCGCCTTCGCCGGCGACGCGGTGGCCTTCGCCCGGGACGGGGTCGCCTTCGCCCGGGACGCGGTGGCCTTCGCCCGCGACGGGGCCGCCTTCGCCCGGGCGGGGGCCGCCTTGCGCGTACCCGTCGCCTTGGCCCTGGCGCCGGTGGCCCGGGCAGCCGGCGCGGACTTGGCCGGCGGCGACGTGGTCCGCTTCGTCGCGGTGCCCCGCCGCGCCGCCGTGGTCTTCTTCGCGGACGCGGAGCCGCGGGTGGCGGCCGGCCGGCCGCCTGGGCCGGTGCTGCGCCGCGCCGCGCCGCGCCCCTCCGCACGCATCGTGCGCGCGAGCGTCTTCACCAGCTCCGGCTTACGCAGCGCGGAGATCCCGGAGATCCCGCGCCGGCGGAGCTGGCCCCGGATGTCGTCGATCTTCATCCGGGAGATCTCGGACTCCGACACCATCGGGGTGTTCGGGGTCTGGTTGCCGGTTTGCCGCTTGGTCCGGGTCGCAGTCGTGCCGCGACCTGAGCTGTTGCGCTGAGCCATGGGACACGCTCCTCGACAGTCCGTCCTCGGCCCGCGGTGGGTCCCAGTGCTCCGCACCGCGCGGTGCGGCATACCCGTCAGGGGCGCTCCGAACCTCCGGCCGGCGTCGAGGGTTCGAAGAGGTGGGCGAACGCGGCCAGGTTGGCGGTCGACTCGCCCCGCTTGACCCGCCACTCCCACTCCCGCCGGATGGCGGTGCCGAAGCCGATCTCCAGCATGCTGTCGAACGACTCGTCGGCATAGGTCAGCACGGAGCCGAACAGCCGGTCCAACTCGTCGGCGTCGAGGCCGGCCAGGTTGACCCGGCCGGTCAGGTAGACGTCGCCGGCCGCGTCGATGGAGAACGAGACGCCGTACATCCGCGCGTTGCGTTGCAGCAGCCAGGCCCACAGCTCCTCGCGGCGCTCGTCCGGCTGGCGCATCACGAACGCCTCGATCCGCAGCGCGTGCTCGCCGACGATCAGGTTGCAGATCGTCTTGAGCTTGTGGGTGCCCGGCAGGGTCACCGCGTACGACGCCTCGCCGGTGGACTCCCACTGAAGCTCGCGCTCCGCGCAGACGGCCTCGATCAACGCGGCGACCTCACTCGTGCGGCTCATCGCACCCACTCTACGGTCGCCCGCCGACCGTCGCCCGGCGACGAATCACCACGAGCAGGCGAGCGCCGGGTCGCCGAGCCGGCCGGCCAGCCGGGCCCGGTGTTCGGTGATCGCCTCCCGGTAGACGGTGAGCAGCCCGGCGGCGGTCCGGTGCCAGGAGAAGTCGCGGGCGTGCCGCTCGGCCCCGGCGGCCAGGGCCGCCCGCCGCGCCCGCTCGGGCAGCAGGCCGGCCAGCGCCCGCGCCCAGTCGACCGGATCGTGCCCGTCGATGAGCATGCCGCTGACACCGTCGCGTACGGCGGTGACCAGACCGCCGACGGCGGCGGCCAGCACCGGCGTGCCGCATGCCTGCGCCTCCAATGCGACCAGCCCGAACGACTCGTTGTGCGAGGGCACCGCCACCAGGTCGGCGGCGCGGTAGAGCGCGGGCAGGTCCTCGCCGGTCTGCGGCGGGAGGAAACGGACCCGGTCGGCCACGCCGAGCGAGTGGGCCAGTTCGATCAGGGCGGTGGGCCGGTCCAGCCCGCTGCCGCTCGGGCCGCCGCAGATCACCACGGTCAGCTCGTCGGCGAGCGCGGGGTCCCGTTCGCGCAGCGCGGCGACCGCGCGGACCAGCACGTCCGGCGCCTTGAGCGGCTGGATCCGGCCGACGAACGCGACCACGTAGCCGTGCGCCGGCAGCCCGAGGCGGCGGCGGGCCGCGCGGGTCGCGGACTCCCGGTCGCCGGGCGCCGGGCGGAACCGGTCCAGGTCCACGCCGGGCTCCACCACGGCCACCCGGCCGGGATCGGCCGCGTACCGGTCGAGCAGGTCGCGGGCCTCCACCCGGGTGTTGGCGACCAGCCGGTCGGCCTCGGCGACCACCTGCTCCTCGCCGATCACCCGGGCCTTCGGCTCGGGCCGGTCCCCGGCGGCGAGCCGGGCGTTCTTGACCTTGGCGAGGGTGTGCGCGGTGTGCACCAGCGGCACTCCCCAGCGTTCCTTGGCGAGCCAGCCGACCTGGCCGGAGAGCCAGTAGTGCGAGTGGATCAGGTCGTAGTGGCCGGGCGGGCGGGCCGCCTCGGCGCGCAACACGCCGGCGGTGAAGGCGCAGAGCTGACCGGGCAGCTCCTCCTTCGTCAGCCCCTCCAGCGGGCCGGCGGTGACGTGCCGGACGCTCACCCCGGGCGCCATCTCCACCACCGGGGGCAGGTCGCCGGCGGTGGCCCGGGTGAAGATCTCCACCTCGACGTCGGCCTCGGCCAGCCGCCGGGCGACCTCCAGGATATAGACGTTCATGCCGCCGGCGTCGCCCGTGCCAGGCTGGTGCAGCGGCGACGTGTGCACCGAGAGCGTGGCGATGCGGCGCGGCCGGGGCCACGGCAGGGCACCTCGCTGACGACCGACACCGGTGTGCAACTCCGCCACGTCCGCTCCCTCTGTCACGGTTGATGCCGTCCCGCACGACCGGCGCTTCTCGGTCAACCCGTACGCCGGGTGTCATCTTCCCCATCGGGGTTCGGAAATGCCTGCGGCGGGTTCCCCGGCGTGACGGACCTCATCGCCGCGGGGTGGAGGCGGCGGGGAGAATGTCCGGATGAGCTCAGTCGCCATCGTCACCGGAGCGTCCAGCGGGATCGGCGCGGCCACCGCCCGCCGGCTGGCCACCGAGGGTTTCCACGTGCTCGCCGCGGCGCGGCGTACCGACCGGTTGGCCGCGCTGGTCGCCGAGATCGAGGCGGCCGGCGGCGCGGCGACCGCGGTGGCCTGCGACGTGACCTCGGACGAGTCGGTCGCCGGCCTGGTCACCGCGGCGGACGCCGCGCCCGGCCCGGTCACCCTGCTGGTCAACAACGCCGGCGGCGCCCGCGGCCTGGACCCGGTCGAGACCGCCGACGTCGGCGACTGGCAGTGGATGTACGACGTCAACGTGCTCGGCACGCTGCGGGTCACCAAGGCACTGCTGCCCGCGTTGGAGCGCTCCGGCGCCGGCACCGTGGTGATCGTCAGCTCGACCGCCGGGCGGGTGGTCTACGAGGGCGGCGGCGGTTACACGGCGGCCAAGCACGCGCAGACCGCGATCGCCGGCACGCTCCGCCTGGAACTGTCCGGCCGGCCGATCCGGGTGGTCGAGATCGATCCGGGCATGGTGCGGACCGAGGAGTTCGGGCTGGTCCGCTTCGGCGGCGACGCGGACCGGGCCGAGGCGGTCTACGCCGGGGTGGCCGAGCCGCTCGTCGCCGACGACGTGGCCGACTGCGTGGCCTGGTGCGCCACCCGCCCGCACCACGTCAACGTCGACCAACTCGTGGTCCGCCCGCTGGCCCAGGCCGCCCAGCACAAGGTGCACCGGCAGAGCTGATGAAGCCCCTGGGCGTCGTCACCCGAGGCACGACGAACCCCAACCGGCTCCGGCGGGTGGACAACTGGATCGTCGGGGCCTGCGGCGACACGCTCCGCGCCGCCGCCGACCCGCTCGTGGTGGACCTGGGTTACGGTGCCACCCCGGTCACCCCGGTCGAGCTGCGGGCCCGGCTCGCGGCCGGCGTCCGCGCGGACGTCCGGGTGGTCGGGCTGGAGATCGATCCGGTACGCGTGGCCGCCGCCCAGCCGGCCGCCGACCCGCCCGGCCTGACGTTCGCCCGGGGCGGCTTCGAGCTGGCCGGCCTGCGCCCCGCCCTGGTCCGGGCGTTCAACGTGCTCCGCCAGTACGACGAGGGCGACGTCGCCGACGCCTGGCGCACGATCATCGAACGGCTGGCGCCCGGCGGGCTGCTGGTCGAGGGGACCTGCGACGAGTTGGGTCGGCTCGGCGCCTGGGTGCTGCTGGACGCCACCGGCCCGCGCACGCTCACGCTGGCCGCGAAGCTGACCACGCTGGCGAGCCCGGCGACGCTGGCCGAGCGGCTGCCCAAGGCGCTGATCCACCGCAACGTGCCGGGTGAGCGCGTGCACGAGCTGTTCGAGGCGCTGGAGCACGGCTGGCACGCCGCCGCCGGCTACGCCCCGTTCGGCCCCCGCCAGCGCTGGGTGCGGGCGGTGACGGCGCTGAAGGAGGCCGGCTGGCCGGTCCGGGACCGCCCCACCGCTTGGCGCCACGGCTACCTGACCCTCCCCTGGCCCGCCGTCGCGCCCACCTGAACTCCGCCCCCGCCGCGCCCCGCCCACCTGGGCCGGCCTTGGTCACCCGGCGACAACGGCCCGATGCGACGCCAGCTCGGGGAGGTGGCGGCGTCGGGGGCCGCTCGATGCCGCCACCTCCGAGCTGGAGCGCGGACGGCGGAACGAGATCAGGGCAGGTCAGATGGTGCAGTTGACCAGGACGGGTTCGGGGTGCAGGGGGACGCCGAACCGGGCGTGCACGCCGTCGCGGATCTCCCGGGCCAGGGCCACCAGGGCGGCCGTGCTGGCGGTGCCGGACCGGTTGGTGAGCGCGAGCGTGTGCTTGGTCGAGATGGCCACCCCCGGCGGGCCGGCGTACCCCTTGCCGAAGCCGGCCCTGTCGATCAGCCAGGCCGCGCTGACCTTCACCACGTCACCGGCCCCCGGCCAGTGCGGCGGCTCGCCCAGGTCGGCGGCGCGCTCCCGGAGCAGCTCGTACGCCTCGCGGTCGAGCACCGGGTTGGTGAAGAACGAGCCCACCGACCAGGTGTCCGGGTCGGCGGCGTCGAGCACCATGCCCTTGCCGGCCCGCAGCCGGCGCACGGTGGCCCGGGCCTCGGCCAGTGGCACCCGGTCACCGACCTCGACGCCGAGCGCGCGGGCCAGTTCGGCGTAACGGACCGGGCCGGAGAGCGGCGAGCGGGTGAGCCGGAAGTCGACCGAGAGCACCACCCAGCGGTCGCTGTACTTGAAGACGCTGCCCCGGTAGGCGAAGCCACAGTCCGCGGCCGGGATCCGGACCACCTCGCGGCGGGTCCGGTCGTACGCCTCGACCGCGACGATCGTCTCGGCCACCTCCTGGCCGTACGCGCCGACGTTCTGGATCGGCGTCGCGCCGGCCGAGCCGGGGATGCCGGAGAGGCATTCCAGTCCCGCCCAGCCGCGTTCGACGGTGGCGGCGACCAGGTCGTCCCACGGCTCACCGGCGGCCACCCGTACGGTGACGGCGTCGCCGTCCGCGGCGACGACCTCGAACCCCCGGGAGCGGACGAGCACGACGGTGCCGGGGAAGCCCTGGTCGCCGATCACCACGTTGCTGCCGCCGGCGAGCACCAGCACCGCCTGTTCGCGGGCCTCCGCCTCCTGGACCTTGCGGACGATGCCGGCGGCGTCGTCGGCGATCTCCAGTCGGCCGGCCGGGCCGCCGAGGCGTAGTGTGGTGTAGCGCGCCAGGGTGCCCGGGTCGGTCGGCCCGGTGGCGGTCGTCGGTTCGGCGTAGACGTCTGACACGCCTTTCACCCTAGGCTGACGGGTAGCCGTGGCACCCACTGGTGGCCCGGTCACCCCCGGGAGGATGGCGATGAGCAGACTGCACCACACGAAGGACTTCTGGATCGGCGCGTTGCGGACTGAGGGTCCCGCGTTCGCCGCGGCCGTGTCGGAGGCTCCTCCGGAGACACCGGTGCTGTCCTGTCCCGGCTGGACGGTGACCGACCTCGCCCATCACCTGACCCGGACCTACGTGTGGGTGGGCACCGTGCTGTCCGCCGGCAGCACCACCCGCCCGGAGCGCCACGACCCGGAGCCGCCGGCCGGTGTCACCCCGGCGCAGTGGTTCGCCCAGGAGTACGAGCGGCTCACCGCGCTCCTGGAGGGCCTGGACCCGGAGGCCCCGGCGTGGAACTTCGCCCCGCAGCCGAAGAAGGCCGGTTTCTGGCCGCGCCGGGTGGCGCACGAGACCGCGGTGCACCGCTGGGACGCCCAGCTCGCCATCGGCGCGGGCGATCCGATCGAGTCCAAGCTCGCGGCCGACGGGGTGAGCGAGGTACTGGACACCTGGCTGCCGGCGGGCCGGCGGCTCCGGCCCGGCCCGTGGCACGGGGTGGTCCAGTTGACCGCGACCGACGCCGCCCAGGAGTGGTATCTGCGGCTGCGCGGCGAGGGGGTGGCGTTGCTGGACACCGCGACGATCCTGGATCACGACGACCACCGGGCCCGGGCGCAGGTGACCGGCACGGCGAGCGACCTGCTGCTGGCGTTGATGGGCCGGATCAGCTTCGACACGCTGGGCGTGGCCGGTGACCGGAGCCTGCTGGACGGGCTGCGGGTGGGCTGACACAGCACCCGATACCGGGCGGAGAGGGGCGGTGACCGCCCCTCTCCGCTTTTTTCGGACGCGCTGAGAGCGCTCTCTTGACAGCGTCCCGAACCACCCACAAAGCTGTCCGGAGAGCGCTCTCTTAGTACCGGAACCGCCTTCCACCACCCGATACGACCCCGAGAGGTCAGGACAGCATGCTCACCTTCACGCGCCGTCGACTGGCGGCGGTTGCCGTGGTCGCCGTTACCGCACTGCTCGGCACCACCGGCTGCGGCGGCGGCGACGAGGCCACCGCCGACGGACCGGTCACGCTCACCGTCGACGTCTTCGGCCAGTTCGGTTACGCGGACCTCTACCAGGAGTACATGGCCAGCCACCCCGACGTGAAGATCGTCGAGCGGGGCACCGGCAGCAACCTCGACGAGTACTCGCCGAAGCTCACCCAGTGGCTCGCCGCCGGCAAGGGCGCCGGCGACGTCGTCGCCATCGAGGAGGGACTGCTCGTCGAATACAAGGCCGACCCGCAGAACTTCGTCAACCTGCTCGACCATGGCGCGGCCGACCTCAAGGGCAACTTCCTCGACTGGAAGTGGAACCAGGGGCTCACCGCCGACGGCAAGCAGCTCATCGGCCTCGGCACCGACGTCGGCGGCATGGCCATGTGCTACCGCAAGGACCTGTTCGCCAAGGCGGGCCTGCCCACCGACCGGGAGGCCGTGTCCGGGCTCTGGCCCACCTGGCAGGACTACATCAAGGTCGGCGAGCAGTTCACCGCGAAGAAGACCGGCGCCTCGTTCCTCGACGCGGCGACGAACACCTTCAACACGATCCTGCTCCAGACCGCCGGCAACAGCAGCGGCTACAGCTACTACGACACCGGCAACAACCTGGTCGTCGGCAGCAACCCGGCGGTGAAGCAGGCGTACGACACCACGATGGACATCATCGACTCCGGCCTGTCCGGCAAGTACGGCTCCTGGTCCGAGGAGTGGGTGTCGGCGTTCAAGCAGTCGAAGTTCGCCACCATCGCCTGCCCGGCCTGGATGACCGGGGTGATCGAGGGCAACGCCGGCCCGGGCGCCAAGGGCAAGTGGGACATCGCCCAGATCCCCGGCGACGGGGGCAACTGGGGCGGCTCCTTCCTCGCCGTGCCGAAGCAGAGCAAGCACCAGGCCGAGGCGATCGAGCTGGCCAAGTTCCTGACCAGCGCCAAGGGCCAGATCGGCGCGTTCAAGCTCAAGGGCCCGCTGCCCTCGTCCCCGCAGGCGCTGGCCGACCCGGCGATCCTCGACTCGAAGAACGCCTACTTCTCCGAGGCCCCGGTCGGCAAGATCTTCGCCGAGGGCGCCAAGAACCTGAAGCCGGTCTACATGGGCCCGAAGAACCAGGCCGTCCGCACCGAGGTGGAGAACGCCGTGCGCACCGTGGAACTGGGCAAGCGCTCCCCGCAGCAGGGCTGGACCGACGCGGTCTCCAACGCCGAGAAGGCCGCCGCCAAGTAACCCGAGCAGCGCGTGCGGGCGGACCCGGCGACGGGTGCCGCCCGCACGGCGGAGAGGAGTTCTCAGGCCATGGCCGTCCAGCTCGACGCCCGCCCGCCGGTCGCACCGGCCCCCCGGCACAGCCGTCCCCTCCGGGGCGCCCGGCTCAGCCGGTTCGACACGAAATACTCGCCCTACCTCTACATCGCCCCGTTCTTCCTGCTGTTCGGCGTCTTCGGGGCCTACCCGCTGGCGTACACGTTCTGGGTCTCGCTGCACGACTGGGACCTGCTCGGCGCCGAGCACCCGTTCATCGGCCTGGACAACTACAGCCAACTGCTCGCCGACCCGGACTTCTGGCACTCCGTGGTCAACACGCTGGGCATCTTCGTCATCTCGACGGTCCCCCAACTCCTGGCCGCGCTCTGGCTGGCGAACCTGCTCAACCGCCGGCTCCGCGCCCGCACCACCTGGCGGATGGCCGTGCTGGTCCCGAACGTCACCTCGACCGCCGCGGTGGCGATCGTGTTCGCGGTGCTGTTCGGCCGCGACTTCGGCATGATCAACTGGCTGCTCGACCACGTCGGGATCAGCGCGATCGACTGGAAGGCCAACAGGTTCGCCGCCTGGGTCGCCATCTCCACCATGGTCGACTGGCGGTGGACCGGCTACAACGCGCTTATCTTCCTGGCCGCCATGCAGGCCATCCCCCGCGACCTGTACGAGTCGGCGGCGATCGACGGCGCCGGCCGGGCCCGGCAGTTCTGGTCCATCACCGTGCCGCTGCTCAAGCCGACGATCGTCTTCGCGGTCATCATCTCCACCATCGGCGGCCTCCAGCTCTTCACCGAGCCGCGGATGTTCAACTCCGGCACCAACGCGATCCGGGGCGGGCCGCTGCGCGAGTCGCAGACGGTGACCATGTACATGTTCGAGAACGCCTTCGCGCCGCACTACAACTTCGGCTACGGCTCGGCCATCGCCTGGCTGCTCTTCGCGCTGATCGCGGTGGTCGCGGCGATAAACGTCCTGTTCCTGCGCCGGCTCGGCGGCGGTTCCCGCAAGGAGGTCTCCCGATGACCCGCCTCTGGTCGGCCAGCCGGCTCACCTACCTGGCGCTGGCCCTCTCCGCGCTGCTGTCGGTCTTCCCGATCTACTGGATGTTCGTGGTGGCCAGCCGCACCAGCGACGCCATGGGGCAGGTGCCACCGCCGCTGACCCCCGGCGGCAACCTCGGCGCCAACATCGCCCGGCTGTTCGACAACACCGACGCCTACTTCCTCACCGGCCTGATCAACTCGGCGATCGTGGCGGTCACCGTGACGTTCTCGGTGGTCCTCTTCTCCACCCTGGCCGGGTTCGCGTTCGCCAAGCTGCGGTTCCGTGGCCGCAACGCGCTGCTGCTGGCGATCGTCGCGACAATGATGGTCCCCACCCAGCTCGGCGTGATCCCGCTCTATCTGCTGATGACGAAGCTGAACTGGAACGACCGGCTGCCCGCCGTGATCGTGCCGGCGCTGGTCACCGGCTTCGGCGTGTTCATGATGCGCCAGTACGCCGGCCAGGCGGTCAGCTCCGAGCTGATCGAGGCGGCCCGGATGGACGGCTGCAACACCGCCCGGATCTACTGGAACGTGGTGCTGCCCGCGCTGCGCCCGGCCGCCGCCGTGCTCGGCCTGCTCACGTTCATGACCACCTGGAACGACTTCCTCTGGCCGTACGCGGTGCTCAACGATCCGGAGAACCCGACCGTGCAGCTCTCGCTACGGGCGCTCTCCGACGGGTACTACCAGGACATGTCCCAGGTGTTCACCGGAACGGCCATCGCCACGCTGCCGCTGCTGCTGGTGTTCGTCCTGTTCGGCCGCCAGATCATCGGCGGGATCATGGAAGGTGCGGTGAAGGCATGACGGAACTCAGGTTCCCCGAGGGCTTCGTCTGGGGGGCGGCCACCGCCGCCTACCAGATCGAGGGCGCCGCCCGCGAGGACGGACGCGGCCCGTCGATCTGGGACACCTTCAGCCGTACGCCGGGGGCGGTGTTCCAGGGCCAGAGCGGCGACGTCGCCTGCGACCACTACCACCGGTACGCCGAGGACGTCGCGCTGATGGCCGAGCTGGGGCTGCGGGCGTACCGGTTCTCGGTCGCCTGGCCCCGGGTCCGGCCGGACGGCACCGGCCCGGTCGAGCCACGCGGGCTCGACTTCTACGACCGGCTCACCGACGCGCTGCTGACGCACGGCATCGACCCGATCGTCACGCTCTACCACTGGGACCTGCCGCAGGCGCTTGAGGACCGGGGCGGTTGGACCGTCCGGGCGACCGCCGAGCACTTCGCCGACTACGCGCTCGCGGTGCACCGCCGACTCGGCGACCGGGTGCACACCTGGACCACGCTCAACGAGCCGTGGTGCTCGGCCTACCTCGGCTACGGCAACGGGGTGCACGCACCCGGCCGGCACGACGCCGGGGACGCGTTCCGGGCCGTACACCATCTGCTGCTCGGCCACGGCCTGGCCGCCCGGGCGCTGCGCGCGGCCGGCGCGGAGACGCTGGGGATCACGCTCAACCTGGCCGACGTGCAGCCGGCGGACGCCGGCAGCGCCGCGGACGCCGAGGCGGTGCGGCTGGTCGACGGCCTGCACAACCGGATCTTCCTGGACCCGCTCACCGGCGCCGGCTACCCGGCGGACGTGCTGGCGCACGTCAACCGGATCGTGCCGACGGACTTCGTCCGGGACGGCGACGAGAAAATCATCGCCGCGCCGCTGGACCTGCTCGGCCTCAACTACTACTCACCCACCTACGTCGCCGGACGGGCGGACGGCGAGGGCAGCAGCGCCTACCCGGGCACCGCCGGCGCGGTCGAGTTCCGGCCGGCCACCGACCCGGTCACCGACATGGGCTGGACGATCGAGCCCGCCGGGCTCACCCGGCTGCTGCAGCGGGTGGCCGCCGACCACCCCGGGCTGCCGCTCATGATCACCGAGAACGGTGGCGCGTTCCCGGACGCCACGCTCGACTCCACCGGCCGGGTCGCCGACGCCGACCGGACCGCCTACCTCGACGGCCACCTGCGCGCCGCGCACGAGGCCATCGCCCGCGGGGTCGACCTGCGCGGCTATCTCGTATGGTCGTTGCTGGACAACTTCGAATGGGCCGAGGGATACCGGAAGCGGTTCGGGATCGTCCACGTCGACTACCTGACCCAGCGGCGCACACCCAAGCAGAGCGCCCGCTGGTACCAGGAGGTGATCGCCCGGAACGGGCTGTGACGAGGTGGTGGTAACGGGGATGACGACGGCACAGCGGCCGACCCTGGAGGCGGTGGCCCGGCGGGCCGGCGTGTCCCGGGCCACGGTCTCCCGGGTGGTCAACGGCTCCACCACCGTCGCCGAGTCGATCCAGCAGGCGGTGCGCCGGGCGGTCGAGGAACTCGGGTACGTCCCGAACCTCGCCGCCCGCAGCCTGGTCACCCAGCGCACCGACTCGGTCGCGCTGGTCCTGCCCGAGGCGGCCACCCGGGTCTTCTCCGACGACCAGGTCTTCCCCGGCATCATCCGCGGCGCCGCCCAGGAACTGGAGGCGGCGGACAAGCAACTCGTGCTGATGCTGGCCGGCTCGCCGGCCGGGCACGAACGGGTCGAGCGGTACACCACCGGGCGGCACGTCGACGGGGTGCTCTTCGCGTCGCTGCACGGGGAGGACCCGCTGCCCGGCCGGCTGGCCCGGCTCGGCATCCCGGTCGTGTGCAGCGGCCGGCCGCTCGACGGCGCCGACGTACCGTACGTCGACGTCGACCACACCGGCGGCGTCACCCGGGCGGTGGAGCACCTGATCGCGGCCGGCCGGCGGCGCGTCGCCACCATCGCCGGGCCGCAGGACATGGTGGCCGGCATCGAGCGGCTGATCGGCTACCGGGCCGCGCTCACCACCGCCGGGCTACCGGAGCTGGTCGCGTACGGCGACTTCACCCGGGAGTCCGGCACCGCGGCGATGCGCGAGCTGCTCGCCGCCGACCCCCAGCTGGACGCGGTGTTCGCCGCCTCCGACCTGATGGCGCACGCGGCCCTGCGGGCCCTGCGGGAGGCCGGGCGGCGGGTGCCCGAGGACGTCGCGGTGATCGGGTTCGACGACATCGAGACGGCCGCCTACACCGAGCCGCCGCTGACCACCGTGCGGCAACCGATAGTGGAGCTGGGCCGGGCGATGACCCGCCAGCTCCTGCGCATCGCCGCCGGCGAGCCGGTCGAGCAGGCGCTGCTGCTCCCCACCGAGCTCATCCTCCGCGATTCGGCGTAAGGAGGGGCCCCCTGTTAACGCATTCGGTAGAGGAGGGGGCCCCGCTTAACAAACCGCTCGCGGTGACCGCACGGCGTGGCTAGGGTCGCCCGGGTGAGCGAAGCCGAGATCCGTCGCGCCCGCGCCGACGACGCGCCCGCCGTGGTGGCGCTGCGCGCGCTGGTCTTTCCCTACCTGGTCCGGGGTGTCGAGTCGACCCGCCGGATGATCGAGCAGCCGCCGCCCGGGGAGGACTGGGCCGCCTGGGTCGCCGAGGCGGGCGGTCGGGTGGTCGGCTGGGCGGCGGCACATCGCAACACGCAGACCTCGACGCCCGGGGTCGGCGACATCTCCACCCTGCACGTCCACCCCGACCACCGCGGCCGGGGCGCCGGCACCGCGCTGCTCGACGTCGCACTCGACCATCTGCGCACGCTCGGGTCGACACGGGCGCTCACCTACGCCCGCACCGACTCGCTGCCGTTCGCGCAGCGGCACGGCTTCACCGCCAGCCGGGAACTGCGCTACTCCGCGCTCGACCTGCGCACCGCCCCGCCGATGCCGGAGCCGCCGCCAGGCGTCCGGCTGCTGCCGGTCGACGGGCTCGACCCGCGCCGGGTCCACCGGGTGGATGCGGAGGCGTCCCCCGACGAACCGGGCGACGTGCCGATCGACTCGTTCGACTTCGACCTCTGGCGGCACGAGATCTGGGACAACCCGGGCTTCGACCGGGACGCCAGCACGGCCGCCGAGGTGGACGGGGAGCTGGTGGCGATCAGCCTGGTGCAGCGCGACGGCGACCGCATGTGGTCGGACTTCACCGCCACGCTGCCCGCGTACCGGGGCCGGGGGTTTGCCCGGCTCGCCAAGCAGGCCGCGCTGCACGCCGCCGCGGCACGCGGGGTGCGGACCGCGTACACCTCGAACGACGAGGCGAACGCGCCGATGCTGGCGATCAACGAGGCCCTCGGCTACCGGCCGGTCGACAGCCAGTGGTCGTGCCGGCGCACGCTCAGCTGAGCCGGCCGGCGGCGATCCGCACCGCCGTCGCATAGGTGTCCGCGCCGAACAGCACCAGCCGGGCCTCGACCACGTGCGCCGGGGTGGCCGCGTGCAGCACGGCCAACGCCTGCGCCACCGCGTCCTCGACCGGCCAGCCGTAGATCCCGGCCGAGATCAGCGGGAACGCGATCCGGGTCGCGCCCAGTTCGTCGGCGACCCGCAGGCTGTTGGCGTAGCAGTCGCGCAGCAGCGCCGACCGGTCCTCGCCCGGCGCGAAGACCGGCCCGACGGTGTGCACCACCCAGCGTGCCGGCAGGTCGCCGGCCGTGGTGGCGACCGCCTGCCCGGTCGGCAGCCCCCGCTCGTATCGGGAGGCCCGCAGCGCCCGGCACTCCGCCAGGATCGCCGGCCCGCCCCGGGCGTGGATCGCACCGTCCACTCCCCCGCCGCCGAGCAGCGACGAGTTCGCCGCGTTGACGATCGCGTCGACCTGCTGGGCGGTGATGTCACCCTCGATCAACACCGTGTCCATCTCATCGCTCCTTGACGTGCTGGCCCAGCGACCGGCGGGCCAGCAGCGCGGCCCCGGCGACGGCGGCCGGCATGACCAGCACCGCGCCGAGCGGGATCAGGAAACACAGGAATACCGCCACCCCGAAACCGAGCGCGGTCGGCCGGTCGGCCCGCAGCCGCGCCCGCCGGTCGGGCAGCCGCATCCCGCGCCGGTAGAACGGCGCGCCGACCAGTTCCAGGGCCAGGAACCAGCCACCCACCAGGGCACCGACCACCGGGACCACCGTCTGGCCCACCACCGGGATGAAGCCGGCCGCGAAGAGGGGTACGCCGACCAGCACGGTGACGGCCACCAGGCGCACCGAGTCGGCGACGCTGCGCCGCAGCGAGGCCCAGAACGGCACGTCCACCTTCCCCGGGGTGCCGCCGAGGCGGTCCTCGACCCGCTCGGAGATGGCCTCGTAGAACGGGTCGCCGACGGCAAGGGTGACCGCGGTGAAGGTGAGCACCCCGACCAGCGCGGCCACCCCGACGACGGCCAGCCCGGCGGCGACCCGCAGCAGCTTGCGGGCGGTCGACGACCAGTCGTCGGCGAACGGGGTGAACCAGGCGGCCAGATCGTCCACGAAATACAGCAGGGTGGCGAAGAGCGCCAGGTAGAGCACGCCGGAGATCAGCGCCGGCACGACGCCGAGCAGCATCATCCGGGGGCTGCGGACGTACATGCCGAAGCCGCGCAGCAGCAGGCCGGCGCCGCCGAGGAAGCGGGTGACCGCGCCGGTCACCGGCGCGACGGTACGGGAGGCGTTCACGACGGCAGCCTAGTGCGCTCGCGCCCGCCGCCCGGCTGTTAGGAGGGGCCCCCGCCAATCCGTATGCGTTAAGCGGGGGCCCCTCCTTACACAATGGGGGGTGCGTGCGTCTCGGCTGATCTCGTTGGTGCTGCTGCTCCAGTCCCAGGAGACGATGACGGCGGCCGAGCTGGCCGGTGAGCTGGAAGTCTCCGAACGCACCGTCTACCGGGACGTGCTGGCGCTCTCCGCCGCCGGCGTCCCGGTCTACGCCGACCGGGGCCGGACCGGCGGATACCGGTTGCTCGGCGGCTACCGGACCCGGCTGACCGGGCTGAGCCGCGACGAGGCCGAGGCGTTGTTCCTGGCCGGGCTGCCGGGGCCGGCCGGTGACATGGGGCTGGCCGACGCGGTTGCCGCCGCCGAGTTGAAGGTGCTGGCCGCGCTGCCGCCGAGCCTGCGGGACGCGCCGGCGCGTACCGGGCAGCGGTTCCACCTGGACGTGCCGGGCTGGTTCCGGGAGTCCGCGCCCCCGCCCCGGCTGGCGGAGCTGGCCCGGGCGGTGTGGCGGGACCGGATGGTGGAGCTGCGCTACCGGCGCGGCGGTCGGGAGGTGACCCGCGCGCTCGCGCCGTACGGGTTGGTGCTGAAGAACGGGCCCCCGCCGGAGCTGCGGGCCCGGTTCGCCGAGGCGGCCCGCCGCGCGGCGGCGCTCTACGCCGGCCCGCCCGCAGACGCCGGCCCGCCGCAGGGCACCGGTCAGCGGTAGCCGGTGTCGTCGGCCGGGAGGCCCGGCGCGACCACCTCGTCGTGGTAGCGGGACCAGTGCGGCCGGGTGCCGTCGAGGTCGGTGAAGCCGTACTCCTGGGCCAGCCCGCCGCTGTCCAGCGACCGCCCGTTCCAGCGGTGCCGGTCCGGGTCGGCGGCCAGGGCGACGACCGCGCGCCCGACGAAGGCCGGCGTCTCGGACATGACGAAGTGCGGGTCGGTCTTCGCCCCGTCGCGCCAGTTGGCCTCCGTGACGCCGAAGTGCTCCAGCATCGCCTCGGAACGCAGCCAGCCGGGGGTGAGCGCGACCGCCGTGCAACCGTGCGGCGCCAGCTCGTGCGCCTGGGTGAAGCCCAGCCGGTTCACCGACACCTTGGCCAGGTCGTAGAAGACGGAGAGGCGGTAGGTGGCGTCGTTGTACGCCTTGGTGCCGTCGCCGATCTCGACGACCAGCCCGCCCGGGTTGCGAATCAGCAGCGGCAGCGCGAAGTGGCTGGTGATGATGTGGGTGTCGACGGCCAGGCGCAGCGTGCGGAAGCCGGCGTCGAGCGGCTGCTCCCAGACCGGCTTCTCCCAGGTGATCAGCGGGTCGGCGCCCCAGATGTCATTGACCAGCACGTCGAGGCGGCCCTGTTCGGCGTCGATCCGCTCGACCAGCGTGCGTACCTGCTCGGGGTCGAGGTGGTCGACGGCGACCGCGACGCCGGTGCCGCCGGCGGCGGTGACCAGCTCGGCGGTCTCCTCGATGGTTTCCGGGCGGTCCATCTCCGAGCGGCGGTCGCGGGTGGTGCGGCCGGTGGCGTAGACGGTGGCTCCGGCGGCGCCGAGCTGGACGGCGATCTGCCGGCCGGCGCCGCGGGTCGCGCCCGCGACGAGCGCCACCTTTCCGGTGAGTGGTGAATTCATGGACCCACCGTGTCACCGATACCTGACAGCCGAAGTCCGGTTTTCCGACGGAGTCGGATCGGCGATCATGAGGGCATGCACCTGCTGCTCTCCGGGATCGTCGGCTCGGTCGCGTACGGGCTGGCCGGCCCCGGCTCGGACACCGACCGGCTCGGTGTCTTCGCCGCGCCCACCGTCGCGTTCCACGGCCTGCGCCCGCCCCGCGAGTCGGTGGTCACCACCGACCCGGACGTCACGCTGCACGAGGCCCGGAAGTACGCGCTGCTGGCGCTGAGCGGCAACCCGACCGCCATCGAGTTGATGTGGCTGCCGGACGACTGCTACGAGACCCGCACCGAGTTCGGCGAGCGGCTGATCGGCATCCGGTCGGCGTTCCTCAGCGCGCCCCGGGTCCGCGACGCCTACCTCGGGTACGCCTCGCGACAGTTCCGCAAGCTCGCCGGCGCGCCGCCGGACACCGGCGGCCGGCGGCGCTCGGCGAAGCACGCCCGGCATCTGGCCCGGCTGCTGCACCAGGGCCGGCTGCTGTACGCGACCGGGGCGCTGGAGATCCGGCTGGCCGAACCGGGCTGGTTCCGCGCGTTCGGCGAGCGGGTGGCCGGCGGTGCGCTGGCCGAGGCGCAGGCGCTGGTGGCGGACGCCGAGGCGGAGTTCGACCGGACCCGTTCGCCGTTGCCCGAGCGCCCGGACGAGGAGGCCGTGGAGCGGTGGCTGCTCGACGTACGGGCGGCGTACCTGCCCCGCTGACTCAGTCCGCGAGCCGGACCCGGACCCGGCGGTTGGCCCGCCCCTTGCTCTCCACCTTGACCACCTGGACCTTGCCGATCTGGGCGGTGGACGCGACGTGGGTGCCGCCGTCGGCCTGCACGTCCAGCCCGACGATGTCGACGATCCGCACCTCCTGCTCGCTCGGCGGGATCAGGTTGGACTGGGTGCAGATGATGTCGGGCAGGGCCAGCGCCTCGGCGCGCGGCAGCACCCGGACGGCGACCGAGCGGTCGGCGACCACCTCGGCGTTGACCAGCTCTTCGATGCGGGCCTTGAAGTCCGGCGGCACCTCGGGGAGGTTGAAGTCCATCCGGGCCTCGCCGGGTTCCATGTTGCCGCCGGTGACCAGCGCGCCGAAGTCCCGGAAGACCACGCCGCAGAGCACGTGCAGCCCGGAGTGGGTCCGCATCAGCATGGTCCGCCGGGCGTCCTCCACCGCGCCGGTGACCTCGGTGCCGACCGGCGGCAGCGGGTCACCGTCGACCGGGATCAGCCAGAGGTCGTCGGCCTTGCGGGTGCCCGCGATCCGGGTCTGCACGCCCTGCCAGAGCAGCACGCCGTGGTCTGGCGGCTGTCCGCCGCCGCCCGGGTAGAACGCGGACCGGTCCAGCACGATGCCCTGCTCGGGATCGGCCGCGAGCACCCGGCAGGTCCACTCACGCAGCGTGGGGTCGGCGAGGTCGAGGCGGTGCGTACGGCCGTGATGTGTGACACCCATGCGCAGCGACGTTACCCGTTCAGGAACGACGAGATGCGCTCCCGCAGGTCGGCGCGTTCGGTCCAGAGGACGCCGGGCCGGTCGTACACGTGCAGGGTGGCCGCCGGCAGCACGGCGGCGAGCCGCTCGGCGACCGCGACGGGGTGCAGGTCGTCGTCGGCGCAGCCGATCACCAGGGCCGGTGCGGTGACCGCGGCGAGCGCGGCGGCGTCGTCCAGCGCGGCCTGCTCGGGCAGACCGGCCAGGCCGGGCGCGAGCCCGTCGCGGAGCAGTTGGTCGAGCCGCTGCCGCAGGTAGGCCCAGCCGGCCGGGGTGTTGCGGACCGACGGGGGCAGTTCCAGCGACACCACCTCGGCGAGCGCGTGCGCGTCGCCGTCGGCCACCGCGTCGAGCAGGCCGGCGAGGCGGGACCGGGCCGCCTCGCCACGCGGGGTGTCCAGCACGGCGGGCAGGAAGAAGACCAGCTTCTCGAAGCGTTCCGGGCTCTCTGCCAGCAGCCGGCACAGCGCGCCCGCGCCGAGACTGGCGCCGAACGCGCGGGTGGCGCCGCCCAGGTCGGCGACGGCGCGCAGGTCACGGGCGAGGTCGAGGTAGGTCCACGGCCCGGCCGGCGAGTCGGAGCGGCCGTGCCCGCGGAACTGGAAGAAGATCCGGCGGCCGGTGACGCCGCTGCCGAACGGCCGGGTGGTGGCGATGCCGTTGCCCAGCCCGTGCGCGAACACGGTGACCGGGTCACCGACGCCGGTGACCAGGCGTTCCAGGCTCACCCCGTGCGGGGTGGCGACCAGTTCCGTCTCCGGCTCGGGCAGCGCCGGTCGGCCGGTGCGCGGCCCGCCGGGGCCGGGCCCCCAGGTGCGGGGACCGCCGTCCGGCGGCGGTGGCCAGCGGAAACCTCTCACCAGGACCCTCGACCGTCGTGCAGGTCCCGCAGGCCGGGCCGCACGTCGAGCAGGTAGATGAGGCCGGCGGCGATGCCGACCAGTCCGAACAGGCTGATCGGGCCGAAGCCGAGCAGGGTGAGCAGCATGCAGACCGCCAGGATGGCGACCCAGCCGCCCTTGGGCAGCGTGCCGATCGCGGCGAATCCGTCGCCGCGCTGGGTGATCGCGTGCACCAGGGCCACCCCCTGGATGACCAGGGCGAAGACGAGCAGGATGAGCTGAATCACGGAGCGTACTTCGAACGCGAAGATCGGCGCGGCGTAGGCCATGTCGGCAAGCTTATGCCGAGACCCCGGAAACGTCCGACAGGACGCTGTCCGGGGTCTCGGTGGGGAGTCGGGTCACTCGGCGGCCGGGCGGGTCCGCTTCGTGGCCTTCGGCAGCTTCGCCGACGGCGTGGCCGGCGTGTGGGCGGCGGCCTTGGTGGCGGTCGCCTTGGTGGCCCGGGTCCGCTTCACGGCGGCCGGCTTGGCGGCCACCGCCTCGGCCACCTCGACCGGGCTGGGCGCCTCGGTCTTCGGCGCCTCGGTCTTCGGGGCCTCGGCGGCCGGGGCGGTCTCCTCGGTCGCCTCGATGTCGGCGTTCACCGTGTCGGCGGCCTCCAGCACACCGGCGCCGACGACCCGCTCACCGCGGGCGACCAGCTCGGCGTACGCGGCCAGAGCGCGCTCCTGCGCGGCGTAGGCACCGGCCACCACGGCGGCGGCGTTGCGGGTGGCGGCCTCGCGGAGCTTGTCCAGGTTGGCCGCCTGGCGGAGCTGGTCGAGGTCGGTCGAGCGCAGCCCGGTGGCGGTCTCGGTGGCCTTCTGGCGCAGCTCGTAGCCGGTGCCGACGGCCTTGCCGCCGAGGTCGGTGACGACCCGGGTGCCGAGACCGCTGACCACGGTGGGCAGCTTGCGGAGCTGCTCCAGGGCCAGCTCGCCGGCGCCGGCGGCGGCGTAGAGGGGGGCGGGGATGCGGTTGGTCTTCGGCTGGGTCATGACTGCTCCTCTTCGGCCGCACCGGCGGCCTTCCGGGCCGCCCGGCGGCCGGTCGTGCCTGTACGGGCGGCGGTGGTCGGTGCGGGCGCGGTGCCCGCTTCGGTGACAGCGACCGACTCGAGGACGGCCTCGGTCGGGGTGCCGTCGGTCGTCACGGGGCCGGTCGCGGCCGGCGCGACGGTGGCCGGGGCCTCGGGCGCGGTGTCCGGCCCGCTGGGCTCCGCCGGCGCGGCGGCCGGCTCCGCCGCTGCGGTGGCGCCGGTCGCCTCGGCGAGGCGCGCGTTCTCGCGGCGGAACGTCTCGTAGATCTGGGTGAGTGACTGCTTCTGGGCCATGGTCAGCTCGCTGTCGACCGCGATGGCCGCGAGCACGCCCTGGCCCTCCTTGTCGTCCAGCAGGCCGGCCCGCAGGTACATGGCCGGGGTGGAGACGCGCAGCGCGCTGGCGAGTTGCTGGAGCACCTCGGCGCTCGGCTTGCGCAGCCCACGTTCGATCTGGCTCAGGTAGGGATTGCTGACACCTGCCTGCTCGGCGAGCTGACGCAGCGAGATCTTCGCGTTGCGCCGCAGGTCGCGAATGAACCCGCCGACATCGGGAAGATCCTTGCTGGTGGCCATGGTTCGACCGTAACGCGGCCTGCTAGCTGCTGCAAGCGAAACGCTAGCCAGAGTTAGCGAGGTCACCACAAACCCGGTTGCGTGCCCGGTGTCCGCTCCGTACCGTCCCAGCGTGACGATGATCGAGATCAACGGTGCCCGCCTCGCACACGACGAGGCCGGCGACGGCAGCGCCGTGGTGCTGCTGCACGCCGGCATCGCGGACCGGCGGATGTGGCGCGCGCAGGTGCCGGCGCTCGCCGAGCGGCACCGGGTGCTCGTTCCTGATCTGCGCGGCTACGGCGACTCGGAGCTGCCACCCGCCCCGTTCGCCCACCACGACGACGTGATCGGGCTGCTCGACGCGCTCGGCGTCGAGCGGGCCGCGCTGGTCGGCTGCTCGTTCGGCGGCCGGGTAGCGGTGGACACCGCGCTGGCCCACCCGGATCGGGTGAGCGCGCTGGCGTTGTTCGGCGCTCCGGTCTCCGGTCACGAGTGGTCCGAGGAGACCGAGCGGCTCTGGGCGGACCTGGTCGGCGACGTCGACCCGGAGGACTTCGCGGCCACCGCCGCGGGCGAGGTGCGCTTCTGGGTGGTCGGGCCGACCCGGCAACCGGCCGACGTCGACCCGGAACTGATCCGGTTCGCCGAGGAGATGGACCGCCGGGCGCTCGCGGCCGAGCAGGCGCTCAGCGCGATCGAGGTGGGCGAGCTGGACCCGCCGGCCGTGGACCGCCTGCACGAGCTGCGGATGCCGGTGCTCACCGCCGCCGGCGCCGACGACCTCCCGGACATCCGCCGCCTGGCCGACCGCATCGCCGCCGAGGCCCCGCACGGCCGACGCCTCCCCGACGTCCCCGACGCCGCCCACCTGCTCCCCCTGGAGCGCCCCGCCGCCGTCAACACCGCCCTGCTCGACCTGCTCGCCTGAACCGCCCCGGCCGGGCGGCAGGCGAGGTCACCAGAGGGGACGGACGGCTCCGACCGGCAGGCCGCCGCCGAGCAGGGGCAGTTCGGCGTACTCGGTGAGGATCGGGGCGCGCACGTCGAGGCGGGCCAGGGCCGCGGCCAGGACCGGCATCCTCGGTCGCGCCGCGCCGTCGTCGACCTTCAGGGCGACCGCGCCGACGTCCGGGACCGCCGCCGCCATCACCCCCTCCGCGCCGATCTTGCCCAGCAGCCCGGGTACGCCGCGCATCAGCCGGGTGTCGTCGGCCTGGGTGCCACCGACCATCTCCGGGTACGCCCGCATCGCGTCCGCCACGGTCCGCTCCACGGTGCCCGGCTCCGCGGTGACCAGCCGCAGGAAGGCGCGCGCCAGGCCGGTCAGCGAGACGGCGTGCACCGGCGCGCCGCACCCGTCCACCCCGATCGCCGCCGCCCGCTCCCCGGTGAACTCCTCGACGGTGGCGGTCAGTCGCTGCTGGAGCGGGTGCTCCGGCCGCCAGTAGCCGTCCAACGGCCAGCCGGCGGCCAGACAGGTGAGCAGCATGCCGGTGTGCTTGCCCGAGCAGTTCATCGACACCCGCGACGGCCCACCACCGGCCCGCAGCACCGCCTCCCGGGCGGCCTCGCCGAACGGCAGGTCCGCCGGGCAGTGCAGCGCGTCCTCGCCCAGCCCGGCCCCCCGGAGCAGCGCGACGACCCGCTCGACGTGGAACTCCTCGCCCGCGTGGCTCGCCGCGACCAGCGCCACGTCGGCCGGCTCGGTCAGCGGCAGCCCGGCCCGGAGCATGCCGATCGCCTGCATCGGCTTGTTCGACGAGCGGGGAAAAATCGGCGAGACGACATCGCCCGCCCCGGCGGCCGGCGAGCCGGCGGCGTCGAGCACCGCCACGGAGCCACGGTGGACGCCCTCCACGAACCCGGAGCGGACCACCTCGGCGAGCGGCACGCCACCCTCGTACGTCTTTCCCACGCGATGGACGGTACCGACGGCACGCAGCCGACCCGCAGCGGGGTGACCTGCGCCGTCAGCCTCGCCCGTACAAGGGTGGTTGCCCGTGCGCCGCTTACAGGCCGAGCAGCGCCCGGGCCTCCGCGGTGGTCAGCGGCGGGCGCTGGGCGAGCTGGGCGAAGCCGACCGCCCGCGCCACGAGCTGCATGTTGGACTCCACCGGGCGACCCTTGGCATAGGTGACCGTGTCCTCCATCCCGACCCGCAGGTGACCACCGGCCGACAGCGAGGCCAGCATCACCGGAATCGTGCTGCGCCCGATGCCGGTGGCCGAGAACGTGGTGCCCGCCGGCAGGTCGCGCAGCATCTGCTGGGCGGCGACCAGGGTGGCGGTGGTGCCCGGCATGCCGCCCGGCACGCCCATCACGAAGTCGACGTGGACGTGCCCGCCGTGCGGCAGGCCGTACTTGCCGAGCAGCCGCTGCAACGCGGTCAGGTGGCCCAGCTCGAAGATCTCGTACTCGGGGACGACGCCCCGCTCCTGCATCCGGGTGTGCAGGTCGACGATGAACTCCCAGCGGTTGAGGAACACGTCGTCACCGAAGTTGACAGTCCCCATGGTGCAGGAGGCCATGTCCGGCGCGGCGTCGAGCACGGCGAGCCGGTGCTCCTCCGGGTCGGTCACCGCGCCACCGGAGGAGAGCTGCACGATCAGGTCGGTGCTCTCCCGCAGCGCCGACACGGTGTCCCGCAGCCGCCCCTGGTCGAGCGTGGGTCGCGCGTCGTCGTCGCGGATGTGGACGTGGATCACGGCCGCGCCGAGCGCCGCGCACTCCTTGGCGGTCAGCAGCAGCTCGTCGAGCGTCACCGGCAGCGCCGGCACCTCCGCCTTCGCCGACTCCGCGCCGGTGGGGGCAACCGTGATCAACGTCCCTGTCGTCATGCCCGGATCCTAGACCGCTCCCCGACCGCAAGTCTTCCCGCGTGAGGGGTGTTAAGCGGGGACCCTTCCTATGCAGGAGGCGTTAAGAAGGGGCCCTTCCTTAACTGTCGATGGCGGCGGCGGTGTCGCCGATCATCAGGCGGGCGTCGTCGGGGGTGTTGCGCTTGAGCACGGCGAGCGCGATCTGACCCAGCTCGTAGTGGTGCACCGCGCTGCCGACGAACCCGACCGTCCGGCCGTCCAGCGTCACCGGCGTGCCGGCGGCCGGCGGCTGGTCGCTGGTCACGCCGTCCAGGTGCAGCAGCGTGAGCCGGCGCGGCGGCTTGCCCAGGTTGTGCACCCGGGCCACCGTCTCCTGCCCCCGATAGCAACCCTTGTCCAGGTGCACGGCCGGGGCGATCAGGTCCACCTCGGCGGGAATGGTCCGGTGGTCGGTGTCCACTCCGGCCCGGGCCCGGCGGGCGGCCACCCGGATCGCCTCGTACGCCCACAGCCCGGCCACCGGCACGCCCGCGCCGCGCAGCCGCCGCACCACCTCGGCCATGGCGGCACGGGGCACCAGCAGGTCGACGCCGAGCGCCACCCGCCGGGCCCAACCGCCGGCCGGCAGCGGCTTGACGTCGTATACCACGGAGGGGCGCGGGGGCAGCTCGCCGGAGCGGAACTTCGGGCCCGGCACCCCGACCAGGTCGGGCGCGGCCAGCTCGGCGACGCCGAGCGCGGCGAGCGCACCGGTCGCCTCCGGCCCGACCAGCGAGAGCACCGCGTGCTCGGCGGTGACGTCGCGCGGGTCGACCTTGCTGAAGAACCGCATCTTCTCCAGGTAGGCCAGGAGCCCGGCGGTCATCCCCGGCTCGGTGTCCAGCCAGGTCGTCTCGCCGTCCTCGGCCACCAGCGCGTGCTGCTCGACGTGCCCGTTCGGGGAGAGCACCAGCAGCTCGGTGCCCTGCCACGGGGCCAACCCGGCCAGGTGCTGGCTGGTCAGCGTGTGCAGCCAGCCGATCCGCTCCTCGCCCGGCACCGCGACCACGCCCCGGTGCGACCGGTCGACCAGGCCCACGCCGGTCGCCAGGACGCGCTGCTCGCGCATCGGGTCGCCGTAGTGGGCGGCCACCGGGGCGACGCCGGCCGCGCGGTGGGCCGGCGCGGGCTGGTCCCGGGTCTGTTCGTCGATGGCGTCGGTGGTCACCGCGCCGGCAATGTCGATCATGTGGGTTCCCCGTCCTGTGCGCACCGACCGCAGACCCCGAAGAGCGCCACGTGCCCGATGTCGACCTGGAAGCCGCGCTGCCCGGCGAGCTGGTCGGCGAGTGGCCGGAGCATCTCCGGGGAGATCTCGTCGATCGCGCCGCAGTCGCGGCACACCAGGTGCACGTGCTGGTGTTCGCCGGCCGCGTGGTAGGTCGGCGAGCCGTGCGACAGGTGGGTGTGGGTGACCAGGCCGAGCCGTTCCAGCAGCTCCAGCGTGCGGTAGATGGTGGTGATGTTGACTCCGGCCGCGACCTCACGGACTGCCGTGTGCACCTGTTCCGGGGTGGCGTGCCCCAGCTCCAGGACGGCCCGCAGGACCAACTGCCGCTGCGCCGTCAGCCGCAGCCCGCGCGAGCGGAGCATTTCCGCGAGGGAGGATTCGGACACCCTCCGATCATAGTTCGGCAGCGGCGCCGGCCCGGTCAGCCGGCCACCCGGACCAGCCGGGCGGAGAGGTGCGGGCTGAGCGGGTGACCCATCGCGGCCATCTCCTGGGCGTAGAGCAGGGCACCCTCGACGATGCCGAACAGGCGGGCGCCGGCCGTGACCTCCTTGGCCGTGGCGGTACGCACCACCGCGTCGGTGGAGAACTCGATCTGGGTGCCCTTGCGCTTGCCGATGTGCAGCTCCATCACGCCGGTCGGCACGCTCATCAGCGCCTCGATCTCGTCGGTGACCCGCTCACCGTCCAGCACCGGACGCCACCAGCCCACCTCGCGACCGGCCGGGCGGACCGGGCGGCTCTGCTCGTCCAGGATCCAGGCCCGCGACTCGTAGAGCAGGAACGGCCGGCCGTCGTGGCTGATCCGGATCTCCTGGGCGAAGTCGAAGTCCTCGATCGTCGGGAAGCCGCCCCGGCCCCGGCCCCGCCACACCCCGATGTACGGCAGCAGCCCGTCCAGGCTCGGGTGCAGCTTCGGGCCGACGCGCAGGTCGTGGCTCTCCTCGTACGGGTATTCCTCGACCGGGGGCGCGTTCAGCCACGGCGGCTGAAGCGGATTCTCACTCACAGATTCACCACTTACCTCTAGCGATTCGCACTGCGACGTAGACCAAGCCACCGGCGAGCGCGCCCAGACCGGCGACCAGCAGGCTGACGAACCCGATCTCGGTAACCATCCGGGCCATCCTATGCTGGGCGGCATGACGCGCACTCTCGTCGTCAAGGCCACCGCCGGGGCGGACGCCCCCGAGCGCTGCGCCCAGGCTTTCACCGTCGCCGCCACCGCGGCGGCGGCCGGGGTGGACGTGTCGCTCTGGCTGACCGGCGAGTCGACCTGGTTCGCGCTGCCCGGGCGGGCGGAGTCGTTCGAGTTGCCGCACTCGGCGCCGCTTGGCGAACTGCTGCACGTGATCCTCACCACCGGCCGGGTGACCGCCTGCACCCAGTGCGCCGCCCGGCGGGACATCGGCACGGACGACGTGATCCCGGGCGTCCGGATCGCCGGCGCGGCGGTGTTCGTCGAGGAAGCGATGGCCGAGGGCGCGCAGGCCCTGGTCTACTGAAACCCGGCCGCCCGGGTTGTCCATTCTGCCCGGTGAGGCGATCCTGACCCGATATGCCGTTCTTCTGCCTACCATTCGACTGTGAGTGAGGCGATCGAACGGTTCTTCGCGTCGTTGCCGGCACGCGCCCCCGCCCTGCTGCGCGGCCCGACCGGCGGCACCCTCCAGATCGACCTGACCGACGGCAACCACACCCGGCACTGGTACGTGACGTTGGCGCCCGGATCGGCCCGGGTGAGCCGGCAGGAGGAGCGCCCGGCGGACGCCGTCCTGACCATCGGCACCCCGCTCTTCGAGGCCCTCGTCACCGGCCGCGAGGCGGCGCTGGCGGTCGTGCTGCGCAACGAGGCCACGTTCGGCGGGCGCGTCGTGCTGCTCCTGGCGCTCCGCCGCTTCCTGCCCGACCCGCCCGGGACGCGGGACCCGCGGAAGACCGCCCGCGAGCACGCCCGGCGGTCGGCGTGAAGCAGCGGGTCAGCATCCTCGACGGCAACATGTTCCTGG
Source organism: Micromonospora sp. NPDC050980 (assembly GCF_040653835.1). NCBI lineage: Bacteria > Bacillati > Actinomycetota > Actinomycetes > Micromonosporales > Micromonosporaceae > Micromonospora > Micromonospora sp. NPDC050980. The sequence continues at coordinate 537,482 of NZ_JBFAGS010000001.1, forward strand.
TCAGCGACCAGCGCGGCAACATCGAGCCGTCGTACGACTTCCCCACCGGGCTGTTCTCCTTCGACACCCGGTTCCTCTCGACCTGGATCCTCTCCCTCGACGGCCAACTGCTGCACGCGCTCTCCATCGACGACTCGCTCTCCTACAAGAGCCGGTTCTTCACGGTCCCCGGCGAACCGACGCACTACCTGGACGCGGACGTCTCGGTGATCCGCAGCCGCTCGATCGGCGGCAGCTTCGACGAGGAGCTGACCCTGCTCAACCACGCCGACCAGGAGAAGGAGTTCCGGCTGCGACTCGACATCGGCTGCGACTTCGCCGACCTCTTCGAGATCAAGCACCGGCGGGAGAAGAAGGGCGTGACCACGCCGACGGTGCAGGAGCGGGGACTGCGGCTCACCTACCGCCGGCAGGGATTCCACCGGGAGACGAAGGTGACCAGCAGCGCGCCGGTCGAGGTCTATCCGGACGGGATGACGTTCCGGATCCGCGTCGCGGCACACGGCGAGTGGACCACCCGGCTGCACGTCGACACCGTGATCTACGGGGCCCGGGGCGAGGACATCCGGGCCACCCTGCCGCTGGGCGGGAGCCGCTCGGCCGCGGCCATCGAGGCCGAGCAGAACGCGCTGATCGAGCGCGCCCCGACGCTGGCCTGCGACTGTCAGCCGCTGGCCGGGGCGTACCGGCGCAGCCTCAACGACCTGGCCGCCCTCCGGTACGAGTCGATCACGCTCGGCGTGCGACTGATCGCCGCCGGCCTGCCCTGGTTCATGACCCTGTTCGGGCGGGACAGCATCTTCACCGCGCTGCAGATCCTGCCGTTCCTGCCCACGCTGATCCAGCCGACCCTCCTCATGCTGGCCGGGTTGCAGGGCGGGCGGGTCGACGACTTCCGGGACGAGGAGCCCGGCAAGATCCTGCACGAGCTGCGGTACGGCGAGACCGCCGGCTTCGAGGAGCAACCCCACTCGCCGTACTACGGCGCGGCCGACACCACCGCGCTCTTCGTGATCCTGCTCGACGAGTACGAGCGGTGGACCGGGGACTCGACGCTGGTGCGCCAGCTCGAACACGAGACCCGGGCGGCGCTGACCTGGCTCGACACGTACGGGGACCTGCTCGGCACCGGCTACGTCTGGTACCTGAGCCGCAACCCGGAGAGCGGGCTGCCGAACCAGTGCTGGAAGGACTCCCCGGACGCCATCTCCTACGCCGACGGCCGGCTGCCGCCGTTCCCCCGGGCCACCTGCGAACTACAGGGCTACGCCTACGACGCCAAGCGACGCGGCGCCCGGATGGCCCGCGAACTGTGGGGCGACCCGGCGTACGCGGATCGGCTGGAACGCGAGGCGGCGGCGCTGAAGGAACGGTTCAACCGGGACTTCTGGATCCCGGAACGGGAGTACTACGCGCTGGCCCTCGACCCGCAGGGGCGGCACGTGGACGCGCTCACCTCCAACATCGGTCACCTGCTGTGGAGCGGCATCGTCGACGAGTCCCGCGCGCCGGCGGTCGCCGCGCACCTGCTCGGACCGCGTCTCTTCTCCGGCTGGGGGGTGCGGACGCTCGCCGACGACCAGGGCCGCTACAACCCGATCGGCTACCACGTCGGCACGGTGTGGCCGTTCGACAACTCGATCATCGCCTGGGGCCTGTGGAAGTACGGCTTCCGGGACGAGGCCGGCCACATCTGCGACACGATGCTCAGCGCGTCCCGCTACTTCAACGGGCGACTCCCCGAGGTGTTCGCCGGCTACGAACGCGGCCTCACCGAATATCCGGTGGAGTATCCGACCGCGTGCAGCCCGCAGGCCTGGTCCGCCGGCACCCCACTGCTGCTGCTGCGGGTGATGCTGGGCCTGGAGCCGCAGGACGGGCACCTGATCATCGACCCGGCGGTGCCGCCGGGCATGGGCCGGGTGGAACTGCTCGACATCCCGGGCCGGTGGGGCCGGGTGGACGCGCTGGGCCGCAGCCGCACCCCGCACGGCGAGAACCACCGGCACTGAGCCCCGCCGGGTCAGGCCGGGCAGGGGCTGGTGACGGCCACCCGTACCCGCTCGTCGACCCGTTCGGCGAGCACCGCCGGGTCGCCCGGGCGGGCGTACCGGTCGGCGGAGTCCACCACCGGTGCGGCGCCGGCGCCGAACGCGGCGGCCAGCGGCTGGTCCGCCGCCACGGCGGCCTCGCCCCGGGCGGTCCGGGCGGTCCCGCCGCCCGGGCAGGGCGCGCCGAGCACCTGGACCACCCCGATCGCTCCGCCCCAGCGACCCAGCGCGCGGGTCAGCGCGGCGGACTCGCCGGCCGCGTCCACGGCCGGGGGCCGGTAACCGTCGCCGACCGGACGACATCCGGTGGCGGCGGTGAGCAGCACCCGGCCGGGCCCGTCGGCCCGGCCCTCGACGGCCACGAAGTCGCCGGCGTCGGCGCGCAGCAGCGGCTCGCCGTCGAACGTCGAGACACCGGCCCGCCACCGCGACGGCAGCCGGTCGGCCACCTGGCGCAGCACGTCGCGGGTGTCCGCGTCGGCGGTAGCCACCTCGATGCCGCGTTCCAGGCTCACCCCGGCGTCCAGCGGGGTCACCCGGCAACCCCGGTCCAGCCGGTCCGGCAGGAGCGCCGGCACGCCGGCCGCCGGAATCGCGGCGCTCAGCTCACCTATCGCCCGATCCACCACCGGACCGGCCTGGCTCAGCGACCGCTGCTCCTTGACGGTGGGCGGATCGGTGCGCACCGACCACCAGGTCAGCCCGGCGAGCAGCACAGCCCACACCACGGTGGCGGCCACCAGCCAGCGCTGCCGGCGCCGGCCGGAACCGGGCTGGTCGGGACGGGTCGGCGGGGCGTACCCCGGGTGGGCGGCACCGGTCACGCAATTCATCGTGTCATGCCCCCGCGACCCGCCTCTTGTTGCCCTCTTTCCGTGTCGCACGGCGCTCCGGAGCGGCTGGGTGACGTGGATGCCGAGGGTGGCCGGACGCCAGCTCGGCGACGTGGCGGTCTCCGCCGGGCGGGGATGCCGCCACGGCTCGGGCCGGCCACCCCTGGTGCGGGGCGGCCGGCCCGAGCCGATGCGCGCGATGCGGAGGTGTCAACCGGGGGCCCCGCCTGTACCGGAGGCGTCGACCGGGGCCCCTCCTTACACCTTGACCGTGACGGTGACCTCGTTGATGCCGCGGGCGGCGGTCACGGCGGTGTCGCCGTTGCCCTGGCGGGAGAGGGCCCGCAGCGTCCACGAGCCGGGCGCGGCGAAGAACCGGAACTGGCCGGCCGCCGAGGTCACCACCTCGGCGGTGAACTCACCTGTCGAATCGAGCAGCCGGACGTACGCGCCCGGCACGGCCTCGCCGGACTCGGACCGCACCTGGCCGGTGATGACGGTTTCCTTCTCCAGGTCCAGGCTGGCCGGCAGCGGGGCGGCCTGGTCCGGCGCGGCGCAGCCGGCGGCGGTGGGAGCGGTCGGAGCGGTCATGGTCACGCCTCCCCGGGCTCGTCGCCGAGGGCCACCGGCACACCGACCAGCGAGCCGTACTCGGTCCAGGACCCGTCGTAGTTCTTCACGTTCCGGTGCCCGAGCAGCTCCTGGAGCACGAACCAGGTGTGCGACGAGCGCTCGCCGATCCGGCAGTAGGCGATGGTCTCCTTGCCGTCGTCCAGCCCGGCGGCGGCGTAGATCTTGCGCAACTCGTCGTCGGACTTGAACGTGCCGTCCTCGTTCGCCGCCTTGGACCACGGCACGCTGATCGCGGTCGGCACGTGCCCGGCCCGCTGCGCCTGCTCCTGCGGGAGGTGGGCCGGGGCGAGCAGCCGGCCAGCGTACTCGTCGGGGCTGCGCACGTCGACGAGGTTCTTGGTGCCGATGGCGGCGACCACCTCGTCGCGGAACGCGCGGATGGAGGTGTCCGGCGCCTGCGCGGAGTATTGCGTCGCCGGGCGGGTCACCGCGTCGGTGACCAGCGGACGGGCGTCCAGCTCCCACTTCTTCCGGCCGCCGTCGAGCAGCTTGACGTCGCGGTGGCCGTAGAGCTTGAAATACCAGTACGCGTACGCGGCGAACCAGTTGTTGTTGCCGCCGTAGAGGATGACGGTGTCGTCGTTGGCGATGCCCCGCTCGGAGAGCAGCGCCGCGAACTGCTCCTGGTTGACGAAGTCCCGGCGGACCTGGTCCTGCAGGTCGGTCTTCCAGTCGAGCTTGATCGCGCCGGCGATGTGGCCGGTGTCGTAGGCCGAGGTGTCCTCGTCGACCTCGACGAAGACGACGCCCGGGGTGTCGAGGTTCTTCTCGGCCCACTCGGCCGAGACGAGTGCGGTGTCGCGACTCATCAGATCACTCCCTGGTGAGGATGGGTGGTGAGCCTGCGCGCGGAGATCGAAGTCGGTGGTTGTCGCACCACGCGCGGGACCCAGAGCTAGGAACGGATCACGGGTACGTGCGACGGCGCCGCTGCCGGGCGTTCAGGGGTGTTCGGACCCTTGGTGCCGGTGGCCGCTCAGGCGGCCGGAGACAGCCTCGCCGTCAGAGGGCGGGGCGACACAGGCAGGTGGCCACGCGGCACAGGTCGACCGCGCGCCGTTTGGTGAGGAGGGTCCCCATGGGGTGGGACACTACCAGCCGGACCGGCATCCGCCACCGGCCCGACCAGCATGCGAGATGCGAGAAACGTCAGCCGGCGGAGTTGATCCTGCCGGCCGGCTTTCAGCCGGCGGAGTTGATCGGGACGTTCTCGGCGTCACCGGCGACCACCAGGCCGTCCGGCGTCGGCTCCACCTTGCGCAGGTTGAGCTGGAACGGCAGCTCCGGCAGCGGCACGTCGATCGAGATGCTCTTGGCGTAGTTGGACAGCAGCGTCCGCGCCGGTGCCACGTTCGGCAGGCCGTCGGCGGTGAGGTCGTTGAAGCGCAGCGCCACCTTGCCGTCGTTCACGGTCAGGTCGGCGGTGCCGTTGACGGTCAGCTTGATGCCGAGGATGTCCACCGGGGCGGTCACCGTCAGCTTGCCGTCCCGCTCGCCGAGCTTCAGGCCGGGGCGGTTCAGCAGCTTCGCCAGGCTGTCGTAGGTGACGGTGCCCCGCCCGTCGACGCTCTCGGCCACCACGTCGCCCCGGCCGGAGCGGAGCGTGTCAAGCGAGGCGGTCACGTTGCGGGCGTCCACGTCCAGCCGGGGCAGCTCCACCGCGCCGCCCTGCACGTTGCCCTGCACGTCGGTCAACTGGATCGAGATGTGCTCGTACTTCCCGGCCAGCACCTGGTCGAGGAACGGGAAGCCACCGACCTCGACCTCGGGCGCGGCGGATCGCGCGTCCTGCTTGGCGAGTTCCTGCCGCACCTGGTCGGCGATGGCCCGCTCGGCGACCCCGGCCGCCACCCGGTCGGCGACGACGAGCAGCCCGCCCAGCACCAGCAGCAGGACGACGAAACCGATCAGCACCTTCCGGCCCCGGCGACGGGGCCGGCCCTCCGCCGGGTTCGCCTCTGCCACGCCGCCTCCAGTCCTCGCCGCCGTCACCGCGTCTCGCGGCGCAACCGTACTTACCCGGGGCGAGACTTCTCCAACCGGGCGCTCAGAGGAAGAGCACACACATGGCGTACGCGGCGGGCGCGGCGAGCGCGAAGCCGCCCAGCGGCCCCTGCATGTGCCGGGCCGCCCACATGGTCGGCGGCTCACCGGCCATCAGCCGGCCCGCCTCGGCGTAGCCCACGGCGAGGTCGGCCAGCACGGCGGTGGCCGCGGTGACCACGCCGACCAGCGCGCCGCTGGTCGGGGTGAAGCCGACCAGGTAGCTGCCGAGCACGGCGCTGGTCAGGGTGCCGAGCATGGCGCCGACGACCACGCCGGCCGCGCCGCGGGGCACCTGCGGGGCGAGCCGGGGCCACGGCGCCACCGCGTCGGTCAGCCGCGCCACCAGCAGGGCCACCCCGGCGGCGGTGAGGCAGACGGTGATCGCCTGGGTGCCCTTGGGGATCCGGCTGAGCACGATCAGCGAGGCGAACGCGACCACGCCCACCACGATGAGCAGCGTGCCGCCCAGCGAGTCGGTGACCCGGACCCGGTCCACCCGGCGGACGAGCTGCCCGAGCACGCCGAGCAGGAGGCCGGCGACCGCGGCGTATCCGAGCGGGGCCAGGCCGGCGATGTCCGACTGCACGGCGGCGGCGTCGGCGATCGCCGCCGTGCCGGCGCTGACCAGCGCGACGACCAGCAGCGCGGGCGGGCGCATGGCCATCGTCCAGGCGAGCACGTAGAGCAGTTGGACGCCGAAGATGACGACCGCGAACGGCAGCCGGTGCCCCGGGCCGGAGGTCTGCGCCCCGAGCACCAGGCCGACGCCGAGCAACGCGGCGAAGCCGGCCACGGTCAGCGCCAGCGGGCGGCGGAACTCCACCGGCGGCGTCTCCTCCTCGGGCGAGGCGTCCGAGGAGTCGTCGGAGCGCCGGCCGGGGCCGCCCTTGCGGAGCCGGCGCGGGCCGGTGCGTTCCCGCCGCTCCCCCTCCGCCTCGGCCGGGCCGGTGCGGGGGGCGGGCGGATAGCCACGGGCGGGGCCGGACGGCCCGGCGGACGGGTCGTCGGCCCACGGGTCACGACCGGCGTCGCGCGAGGTGGAGGGAAACACGCCCCGATCGTGCCAGACCCGGGCGGCTCGGCGGAGGTCGCGGTTTCGGCAACGTTAAAACCTGCGCCGCGATCGAGGGCAGAAAGGGCAAACGGGAAAAGGCGCGAAGGTGACGACCGGACCATCGGTTACGCTCAACCCGTTACCCCGCCCGTCAGCGACGCCGGGACCCACGCAAGTTCACAGCGCCGCCCCCACCCGGGCGTGCCGCTGGTCGCGCGCGGCCGAAGGGCCGCCGGGACGGAGGTGATCGTGGAGCTCCTGCTTCTCGTGACCGCACGGGCGGGTGAGCCCTCGGCGGTGCTGCCGGCGCTCGACCTGCTGCCGCACTCGGTGCGCACCGCGCCCCGCGACGTGCGCACCCTGGTGTCCGGCCCGACCCCGGACGCCGTCCTGGTGGATGCCCGCTCCGAGTTGAGCGAGGCCCGGGCCACCTGCCGGATGCTGCACGCCACCGGGCTCGGCGTGCCGCTGGTCGCGGTGGTCACCGAGGCCGGCCTGATCGCGCTGAACGCCGACTGGGGCGTGGACGACGTGATCCTCGCCGGGGCCGGCCCGGCCGAGGTGGAGGCGCGGCTGCGGCTCGCGGTCGGCCGGCTGAGCAACGCCGTCGCCGGCGCCGGCGGTTCGATCCGGGCCGGCGAGCTGAACATCGACCCGGACACCTACGCCGCGAAGCTGAAGGGCCGGCCGCTCGACCTGACCTACAAGGAGTTCGAGCTGCTGAAGTTCCTCGCCCAGCACCCGGGGCGCGTCTTCACCCGGGACCAGTTGCTGCGCGAGGTCTGGGGCTACGACTACTTCGGCGGCACCCGCACTGTCGACGTGCACGTCCGGCGGCTGCGCGCGAAGCTCGGTTCGGAGTACGAGTCGATGATCGGCACGGTCCGCCAGGTGGGCTACAAGTTCGTCGTGCCGCCGTCCCGCGCGCTGCCGGAGCCGGAGCCCGCCGCGCTGCCGGTCTGACCGTTCCCGTTCCCCCGACCGGGGAGTACTTTTACCGAATGCCCTTTTTGCCCTATCGGTCAGTCATATCCTGACTGCCGGATTTGCCGGGCAAAGGGGGCGATGGTGCGCGCGGTGACCACGGGGGCGACGAACGGCCGGTACCACTGATGTCGGGCGCGACCGCGCGCGCGACCGGCGTGGTGACCGTCGTGCTGGCCGCGCTGCTGGCCTCGGCGTTCGTGCTGGGACGCAGCCTGGTGCCGGACCAGCGGCCGACGACCACCGGGCTCGCCGGCGCCACCGCGGGGCCGCACTACGCCGACCAGCCACCGAGCACGGAACTGCCGGCTGCGCCGGCACCGGGACGACCGATCCCCGAGGCGTCCCCGGACGCCGGCCCGGTCGGCGACGACGACGGTCCGGGACCGTTCGGCGCCCAGACCGCCACCGGCTCCGCCCGCGTCGCGCTCACCTTCGACGACGGCCCCGACCCGCGATGGACCCCGCAGGTGCTCGCCCTGCTGAGCCAGTACGGGGTGAAGGCCACGTTCTGCGTCGTCGGCGAGAACGTGGCGAGCCACCCGGATTTGGTCCGGTCGATCGTGGCCGAGGGACACACCCTCTGCAACCACTCCTGGCGGCACGACGTCAACCTGGGCAAGCGGTCGCCCGACGCGATCCGCGCCGACCTGCTGCGCACCAACGACGCGATCCTGGCCGCCGCGCCCGACGCGCACATCGCCTACTACCGCCAGCCGGGCGGGGTCTGGACCGCTCCGGTGGTGTCGGTCTGCGCGGGGCTGGGGCTCACTCCGCTGCACTGGAGCGTCGACCCCTCGGACTGGAAGGCGCCGGGCGCGACCACCATCGAGACGAGCGTCCGCACGCAGACCGGGCCCGGCGCGATAGTGCTCATGCACGACGCGGGCGGCGACCGCTCGGGCACCGTGGCCGCGTTGCAGCGCCTGCTGCCCGAACTGCTGGCCCGGTTCGAGCTGGAACCGCTGCCCGTCCGCGTCCCGTGACCCGCGCCACCGACACCCGCCCGGCTCGGGGGCGAACCGCGGCCCGCCGGCCGCTACCGTGACAGGGATGAGCATCACTGAACCGACGAGCGACGCAGGGCGGGGCGCGGCCGAGGTCGCCCGGGCGGACCGGCTGGCGCCGGACGAGATCACCGAGGTGCTGGCGCTGGCCCGCGCCGCCGGCGACGCCGACGGCGCCGATCCGTTCGACGAGCACGTGCTGCTGCGGCTGCGTGACCCGGAGGCCCCGGCCGTACACCTCGTCGCCCGGGCGCCCGACGGCGTCCTGACCGGGTATGCGCACCTCGACACCGGCGCCCCGGCCGACGGCGTCGGCGCGGAACTGGTCGTGCATCCGGCGCACCGGCGTCGGGGCACCGGTCGGGCGCTGGCCCGGGCGGTGCTGGCCGCCGCCCCCGGGCCGGTGCGTGCCTGGGCCCACGGCGACCACCCGTCCGCCGCCGCGCTCGCGGTCGACCTGGGCCTCACCCGGGCCCGGGTGCTGTGGCAGCTACGCCGGCCGTTGACCGCCGTGCTGCCCGAGCCGGTCCTGCCCGAGGGCGTGGCGCTGCGCGCGTTCCGCCCGGGCGAGGACGACGAGGCCTGGCTGGGGGTCAACAACGCCGCCTTCGCCCAGCACCCCGAGCAGGGCCGGTGGACGCTGGACGACCTGCGCGTGCGCCTCGACGAGCCGTGGTTCGACCCGGCCGGCTTCCTGCTCGCGGTCGACTCCGGCACCGGCCGGCTGCTCGGCTTCCACTGGACGAAGGTGCACGAGCGGTCCGGGTCCGCCCGGATCGGCGAGGTCTACGTGCTCGGCGTCGACCCGTCCGCGCACCGGGGTGGGCTGGGCCGGGCGCTGACCACCGCCGGCCTGACCTACCTGCGCGACCGTCGAGGGCTGGACCGGGTGATGCTCTACGTCGACGAGAGCAACACCGGCGCGGTCGCGCTCTACGAGCGGGCCGGTTTCGCCCGCTGGTGCGGGCACGTCAACTACCAGGCGGCGTGACCCGTCGGGGCGGCATCGGAAAGCATCACGGTGCCGTCACGGCCCGGTGGCGGCCAGGTCACGCCCGACCGGATAAATGATGATAAGAGGGACTTGACCTCGGGAGTTCATGTAATGGACAACACACTTACAGCTTCCCGTCGGCGAGCGGATCGAGCTTGTTCACCCTGCGTTAACTTCTGACCGGCGAACCGTCCACCTGGCCCTCCTAACTTTCACGTCAGCCGGCCAGTCCGGCCCCGGACACCCCGGGCGACCTGACAGAAGACGTGAAGGGAAACCTTTCAGTGAAGCTCCAGCGGCACGGTGCCATCGCCTGTCTCGCTCTTACCGCGGTTCTCGGCCTCAGCGCCTGCGGCTCGGACAACAACGAGTCGGACACGCCCTCGGCCTCCGGTTCCGCCGCCGCCGACTGCGGCACCGGCACCATCAACGCGCAGGGCTCCTCGGCGCAGAAGAACGCGATGGCCGAGTGGATCAAGAACTATCAGCAGAAGTGCTCGGGCCTGACCATCAACTACGAGCCCACCGGCTCCGGCGCGGGCATCGAGGCGTTCATCGCCGGCACCGCCGACTTCGCCGGCTCCGACTCGGCCCTCAAGCCGGAGGAGAAGCCGAAGGCCGACGCGCGCTGCACCGGCGGCCAGGCCGTCGACCTGCCGATGGTGACCGGCCCGATCGCCGTCGCCTACAACGTCGAGGGCGTGGACGGCCTGCAGCTCAAGCCCGCCACCCTGGCCAAGATCTTCGCTGGCAAGATCACCAAGTGGGACGACGCCGCGATCAAGGCCGACAACCCGGACGCCAAGCTGCCGTCCAGCACGATCAGCACCGTGCACCGCAACGACTCGTCGGGGACCACCGACAACTTCACCAACTACCTGTCGAAGACGGCCGAGGCCGACTGGACGTTCGGCAAGGCCAAGGAGTGGAAGGCTCCGGGCGGCACCGGCCAGAAGGGCTCCGACGGCGTCACCGGCTTCGTCAAGAGCACCCCGGGCTCCATCACCTACACCGAGCTGTCGTTCGCCGAGAACGCCGGCCTCAACATGGCCAAGATCCAGAACGGTGCCGGCGAGTTCGCCGAGCTGACCCCGGAGAACGCCGGCAAGGCCGTCGCGGGCGCCGAGGTGGTCGGCCAGGGTGACGACCTCGCGCTGTCGATCGACTACAACACCAAGGAGGCGGGCGCCTACCCGCTGGTCCTGGTGACCTACGAGATCGTCTGCGACAAGGGCATGGACGCCGACAAGCTCAAGGCGGTCAAGGGTTTCCTCGGCTACACCGCGAGCGAGGAGGGCCAGCAGGCCCTGACGGAGCTGGGCTACGCCCCGCTTCCGGAGTCGGTCCGCGGCAAGGTGGCCGACGCCGTCAGCAAGATGTCCTGAACCACCACTTCGGACACCTAACCCCTTCGTAACGGAGCGAGCGCGCAGATGGGCGATTACCCACCCCGCTCGGTCGACGGCGGAACCGGCGGCCCGGGCGTGACCACCAGTCACGTCCGGCCCGCCGGTTCGGCGCGTCCGGCCGATATTCCAGCGACGCCGACCGGCGGTGTTCCCCAGGGCGGAGCCGGCGGCGGCGGGGCCCTGCCCCGCCGGCAGAGGTTCGGCGCGGAAACGATCTTCCGCCTGCTGACCATGGCCGCTGGCTCGATGGTGCTGATCGTCATCGTGGCGATCGCCACCTTCCTGATCACCAAGGCCGTGCCGGCGCTGCGCGACAACACCGCCAACTTCTTCACCTACGAGGGGTGGTCGCCCAACGGCAGCGATCCGAAGTTCGGCATCGGAGCGCTCGCCTTCGGCACCGTGCTGTCATCCGCGATCGCGCTGCTGGTGGCGGTGCCGGTGGCGCTGGGCATCGCCCTGTTCCTCACCCACTACGCGCCCCGCCGGCTGGGGACCAGCCTGGGCTTCCTGATCGACCTGCTGGCCGCCGTGCCCAGCGTCGTCTTCGGCCTCTGGGGCCGGGACTACTTCGTCGGCCCGGTCACCGACCTGTCGCTCTGGCTGAACAAGTACTTCGGCTGGATCCCGATCTTCGGCGGCGACGGCCCCTTCGGCCGGTCGGTCCTGCTCGGGTCACTGGTGCTGGCGATCATGGTGCTGCCGATCGTCACCTCGCTCTCCCGCGAGGTCTTCCTCCAGACGCCGACCGCGAACGAGGAAGCCGCCCTGGCGCTCGGCGCCACCCGCTGGGAGATGATCCGCACCTCCGTACTCCCCTACGGTCGGCCGGGTGTGATCGGCGCGGTGATGCTGGGCCTGGGCCGGGCGCTGGGCGAGACGATCGCCCTCGCGCTGACGCTGAGCTTCGCCTACAACATCTCCTTCAACATCCTGGAGAACGGCGGCAACTCGATCGCCGCGAACATCGCGGTGAAGTTCGGCGAGGCGGACGACACCGGGCGCGGTGCCCTGATCGCGTCCGGCTTGGTGCTCTTCGTCATCACCCTGATCGTCAACATGACCGCGCGGGCGATCATCTACCGCCGCCGGGAATTCACGGAGTCCGCCGCATGAGCGCCGTCACCTCGCACCGCACCCGACCGCCGGCACAGCCGGCCAGCCTGCGTGCGAAGCGTCTCCCGGCGGTCGCGCTGGTCGGCATCGCGGCCGGCGCGCTGGCGCTCGCCGCCGCCGTGGTCTACGGCTTCGACATCGGCGGCACCGTCCTGGTGATCGTGCTCGGCCTGGTGTTCTTCCTGACCGGCACGTACGCGGTGAGCAGCCGCGTGGAGGGCCCACGGTATGCCCGAAACCGCACCTGGACGGTGCTGGTCTACTCGGCCTTCGTGCTGGCCGCGCTGCCGCTGGTGTCCGTGGCCTGGACGCTGCTGAGCAAGGGCGCCGAACGCTTCGACGGCAACTTCTTCAACACGTCGATGAACAACATCGGCCCCCGCGACGCCGAGGGCGGCGCTTACCACGCCATCGTCGGCACGCTGGAGCAGGTGGGCATCGCCGCGCTGATCACCGTGCCGCTCGGACTCCTGTGCGCCATCTACATCGTCGAGTACGGCCGGGGCCGGTTCGCCGCCGCGATTCGCTTCTTCGTCGACGTGATGACCGGCATCCCGTCGATCGTCGCCGGCCTGTTCGTCCTGGCCTTCTGGGTGCTGATCGTGTCCCCGCACCTGACCGCCACCGGCCGGCCGGGCTATTCCGGCTTCGCCGCCGCTCTCGCGCTCAGCGTGCTGATGCTGCCGCTTGTGGTCCGCTCCACCGAGGAGATGCTGCGACTGGTGCCCGCGCCGCTGCGGGAAGGCTCGTACGCGCTGGGCGTGCCCAAGTGGAAGACAATCGTGCGGGTGGTGCTGCCCACGGCGCTGCCCGGCATCGTCACCGGCGTCATGCTCGCCATCGCCCGGGCGGCCGGTGAGACCGCGCCCGTGCTGCTGGTGGCCGGAGGCACCGCGGCCATCAACTTCAACCCCTTCGAGAACAACCAGTCCTCGTTGGCGCTCTTCGTCTACCAGCAGGCCGGCGACGCGTCCAAGTACTCCCCGGCCCGGGCCTGGACCGCCGCCCTCACCCTGGTCGCCCTCGTCCTGATCCTGACGATCGCGGCGAAGCTGATCGCCCGCCGAAACCGGCTCAGCCGATGATCACCGGAGGTACCGCCACCATGGCCAAGCGCGTCGAAGCCTCGAACGTCACCGCCTACTACGGCAACTTCAAGGCGATCGAGAACATCAACCTCACCGTCGAGCCGAAGACGGTCACCGCCCTCATCGGCCCGTCGGGGTGCGGCAAGTCGACCTTCCTGCGGTCGATCAACCGGATGCACGAGGTGCTGCCGGGGGCCCGGGTCGAGGGCAGCCTGACCATCGACGAGCAGGACATCTACGACCGGGACGTCGACGTCACGGCGGTCCGCCGGACAATCGGCATGGTCTTCCAGCGGCCGAACCCGTTCCCCACCATGTCGATCTTCGACAACGTGGTGGCCGGGCTGAAGCTCAACGGCGTCCGGAAGAAGTCGATCCTGGAGGAGGCCGCCGAGAAGGCGCTCCGCTCGGCGAACCTGTGGGACGAGGTCAAGGACCGGCTCGGCAAGCCCGGCGCCGGTCTCTCCGGCGGTCAGCAGCAGCGGCTCTGCATCGCCCGCACCATCGCGGTCGAGCCGCAGGTGGTGCTGATGGACGAGCCGTGCTCGGCGCTGGACCCGATCTCCACGCTGGCGATCGAGGATCTGATGTTCCAGCTCAAGGACAAGTTCACCATCATCATCGTCACGCACAACATGCAGCAGGCCGCGCGGGTGTCCGACCGGACCGCCTTCTTCTCGATCGAGAAGACCGGCGACCCGGGCCGCCTGATCGAGTACGACAACACTCAGAAGATCTTCAGCAACCCCACCCAGAAGAAGACCGAGGACTACATCACCGGCCGCTTCGGCTGAGGTGTAAGGCGGGGCCCCCTGTTAACGCATTCTGCATAACAAGGGGCCCCTCCTAACGCGTCAGCGCAGCACGAAGCGCGGCTGTGCCCCGTCCAGGTCCTCGATGTGCGGGACGATCGGCGTACCCGGGTCTCGTTCCGCCGCCGCGCGGGCCACGCCCGCGAGGTCGCCGGCGGCGGCGATCTCGGCGAGGGTGACCATCGTCGGCGGCAGCATGGTCAGCTCGCCCGCCTCGGCTCGGGCCAGCGCATCCGCGGGGCGCAGCCACAGCGTGTGGTCGGCCTCCCCGGAGACGTCGCGGGTCCGCTGCCCCGCCGGCAGCAGGGCGACGAAAAAGTACGTGTCGAAGCGGCGCGGCTCGAACTCCGGCGTGATCCACCGGGTCCAGGGCAGCAGCAGGTCGGACCGGAGCGTGAGCCCGCGCCCGGCCAGCAGGTCGGCGAAGCCGGTGCGCCGACCCACCAGATCCTGCCGGGCCGCCTCCCAGTCGTCGCCGCTGACGTCACCGACCACGGTGTCGGCGTCCGGGCCGGCCAGCAGCACCCCCGCCTCCTCGAAGACCTCGCGGGCGGCGGCGCACACCACGGCCTGCGCGTCCGCCGGGTCGAGCCGGAACCGCTCCCCCCAGGCCGCCGGCTCCGGCCCGGCCCAGCCGAGGTGCGTCTCCGAGTCGGACCGGTCCACTCCACCGCCGGGGAAGGCGTACATGCCGCCGAAGGTCATCGCCGCCACCCGACGGATCAGGTAGACCTCGAAGTCGTCGCCGGCCGGGCGGAGCAGCAGCACGGTGGCGGCGACCCGGGGCACCGCGGGCACGCCCCCCTCGGCGTGGAACCGGCGGGCGTGCTCCACCAGGGCCGCAGGTGCGGCGAAGCCGTCGATCGTCATGCGCCGAGCCTAGTTCCCGGCGCGGCGACCCGCCCCGGCCGGATCCAGCCGAGGAACCGGTCCCGCAGGGTCGCCGGCGTAGCGTCGGCGAGGTGCCCGGTGGCCTCCAGCAGCAGGGTGGCCAGGTAGACCGCGAGTGCCGGTCGATCGTCGCCGTACTCGGCCGACAGGGCCAGCGCGCGACCTCGCAGGGCCACGGACTGTCGCAGGCGTCGCAGCGCCAGGTGGGACGCCGGGCGACATGGCACCGGCTCACCGGAGCCGCAACGCGATGGCCCGCGCCTCGTCGTCGCTCAACGGCAGGAACCACAGGAATCGCCGGACGATCTCGGGCGGAGTCGGCCCGTCGACCCGCCCCCGCAGGTCGCGGATGGTCCGCCGGGTCAGCCGGGCGTACTCCGGAATCAACGTCGCGCGGCGGGCGGCGTCCGTCGGCACGGACCTCAACGCCGGACACGGCCAGTCGTGCCCGCACCGCACGCAGACCCAGGCCGGACCGTCCGCCACATGCGCCGAGAGCAAACCCGAAGGGGTACGCGGAGACCAGCGCGATTCCGGCGCGACGTTCGTCGCGCGGTTCGGGTCGGGCCGGGGTGCGGCACCTCCGGTGCCGGTCGGCGGTGTTGCGGGCTTCTCCGCGGGCATGGCGCTCCCCTCGTCGGGCGATCAGGGAGGGGCCGCCGCCCGAGTGTTCGCTCACCGCGACGGCCCCACGCGACGCGACCGCCGGGCTCTGCCTCCACCAGCCGCGCCGCCTAGGGAGAACTGTTCTCTGCGTGGCGCGACATTTACACCGCGTAGGGATATGGTGATTAGACATCTAGGACATCCGATGGAGGGTGCCGTGAACGATGCCTTGCGCAGCGCCCTGCATCAGACGGGTCAGACCGTTGATTCGCTTGCCTCCCAGGTCGGAGTTGATCCAAAGACCGTAGGACGATGGCTGACCGAGGATCGGATTCCGCACCCGAGCCATCGGACCGCTGCGGCGGAAGCGCTCGGCCGATCCGCATCCGACATTTGGCCGGACACATCCAGACGTCGCGAGCCCGCTTGGTTCCGGCCTTGGCAGGAGATCGAACGGGAGGCCGTGGGTCTCCGCTGGTTCGAGTCGCTGGTGCTTCCCGGCCTCCTTCAGACGGAGGCGTACGCCCGTGCCGTGCTCAGCGGCGCCGGCCTGATCCCCCGCGCGGACATCGAGCGGCACGTGGCTGCCCGGCTCGCTCGCCAGAACGTCCTCCGGCGTGACGACCCACCCCTGTTCACGGCCGTCGTGGACGAAGCCGCGCTCCGGCGGCCCGTCGGCGGCCGGGAGGTCATGCACGAGCAGATCCGGGCCATCATCACGGCATGCGCCGAGCCGCACATCAGAGTGCACGTGGTTCCCGCATCCGTCGGCGCATACGCGGGACTGAACGGTCCATTCGTCCTCGCCACCTGCGCCGACCATCGGATCGTCGGTTATCTGGACAACCAGTTGCAGGGACAAGTGGCTAGCGGGCCGGACGAGGTGGCCGCAATACTGGCGGCGTGGGAGGCCGTGCGCGGTGAGGCTCTCGCACACTGGCAGTCGGTCGAACTCCTGACGGAAGTGGCGGAGACATGGACCTGAGCGCAGCGAAGTGGCGTAAGAGCAGCCGCAGTAGCGGCAACGGCGGGGCCTGTGTCGAGGTGGCTGGCAACCTTGGCGGGCTTGTCGGCGTACGCGATTCGAAGGACCCGACCGGGCCGGCGCTGGTCTTTCCGGCGGCCTCGTGGCGGGTGTTCGTCGCGGAGGTGTCCAGCCGGTCCTGACGTCCCGACGGGTGGATCATCCTGCCGGCGGCCGAAGCGTCCGGGATAGCGTTCCGGCATGACGCGTTGGGGAATCCTGGCCACCGGCCACATCGCCGCCTGTTTCGCCGCCGACCTGCGGCTGGTGCCGGACGCCGAACTGCTGGCGGTCGGGTCGCGGACCCGGGAGAGCGCCGAGACGTTCGCGCGGCGGTTCGACGTGCCGCGGGCGTACGCCTCCTGGGCCGAACTCGCCGCGGACCCGGACCTGGACGCGATCTACGTGGCGACGCCGCACGCCGCGCACCACGAGGCGGCGCTTGCCTGCCTGGCCGGTGGCAAGGCCGTGCTGGTGGAGAAGCCCTGCACGCTGGACCTGCCCACCACCGTCGAGTTGGTGGAGACGGCGCGCGCCCGAGGGCTCTTCCTCATGGAGGCCATGTGGATGCGGACGAACCCGTTGATCCTGCGGGTGCTGGAGCTGATCTCCGACGGCGCGATCGGTGCGGTCACCCACGTCCGGGCCGACTTCGGGGTGGCCGGGCCGTTCCCGCCCGAGCACCGGATGCGGAACCCCGCGCTGGGCGGCGGCGCGCTGCTCGACCTCGGCGTCTACCCGCTGAGCGTCGCCCATCTGGTGCTCGGCGCGCCGCAACACGTGCAGGCGTGGGCCCGGCTGAGCCCGGAGGGCGTGGACGAGAACACCGGCATCGTGCTCGGCTGGGACTCCGGCGCGGTGGCGACGCTGAGCTGCGGCATGGTCGGCGCCACCGCGATCACCGCGTCGATCACCGGCACCACCGGCCGGATCGAGCTGCCGGAGCCGTTCTTCCGGCCCGGCTCCGCGGTGCTGCACCGGGCCGGCGCCGAACCGGAGACGATCCCGGCGGACCTGACCGGCGGCGGCTACCAGTACGAGGCGATCGAGGTGCAGCGTTGCCTGGCGGCGGGGCTGACCGAGAGCCCGCTGGTGCCGCACGCCGCCACGCTGGAGATCATGACCCTGATCGACGACATCAAGGCCCGCATCGGCGTCTCCTACACGGTGTAAGCAGGGGCCCCTTCTTAACACGTGGGTGTGAGAAGGGGCCCCTTCTCTACCGGAGGCGTTAAGAAGGGGCCCCTCCTTAAAACAGGGGGCGGACGAGGAGGTAGGCGAGGCAGGCGATGGCCGCCGCCGCCGGGAACGTGATGATCCAGGCGATCACGATGTTGCCGGCCACGTTCCAGCGGACCGCGGAGAGCCGTTTGGTCGCGCCCACACCCATGATCGCCGAGGTGATCGTGTGCGTGGTGGAGATCGGGGCCTTGAGCACCAGGGCGTTGAAGTAGAGCACCGCACTGGCCACGGTCTCGGCCGCGAAGCCCTCCGCCGGGCCGAGGTCGATGATCTTCCGGCCCAGCGTCCGGATGATCCGCCAGCCGCCCGCGTACGTGCCGAGCGCCAGCATCGTCGCGGAGGTCCAGAACACCCAGCCGGGGATGTGCGTCTTGCTGTCCTGGAAACCGCCGGTGTAGAGCGCCAGCACGATGATGCCCATGGTCTTTGCGGCGTCCTGCATGCCGTGGCCGACCGACATGGCGGCGGCGGACACGGTCTGTGCCATCCGGAAGCCGCGGTTGAGCTTGCCCGGCTGCCCCTTCCGGAACAGCCACATGATCGCCAGCATCACCAGGAAGCCGAGGATCAGGCCGACCACCGGGGAGAGCACCATCGGGATGATGACCTTCTCCAGGATGTTGCCCCACTGGACGATGCCGTCGGCGGCGAACAGGGTCGCGCCGACCAGGCCGCCGAAGAGGGCGTGCGAGGAGGACGACGGCAGGCCGAAGTACCAGGTGATCAGGTTCCAGGCGATGGCGCCGAGCACGCCGGCGAAGACCACGCCGAGGCTCTCCACGCCGGTCGGGAGCGTGACCAGCCCGTCGCCGACCGTCTTGGCCACCCCGGCGCCGAAGTGTGCGCCGACGAAGTTGCCGACGGCGGCCAGCGCGAGCGCGATCCGGGGGGTCAGGGCCCGGGTCGAGATGCTGGTGGCGATCGCGTTGGCCGCGTCATGGAAGCCGTTCGTGTAGTCGAACGCCATGGCGACCGCGATCACCGCCAGCACGGCGATGAGTTCGGGTGTCACGGGCTCAGGACTCCTTGACCGCGATGGTCTCGACGGTGTTGGCGACGTGCTCGAAGGCGTCGCAGGCGGCCTCCAACTCGTCGGCCACCTCCTTCATCTTCAGCACGGTCAGCGCGTCGTACTCGCCGGAGAAGAGGCGGACGAGCAGCATCCGGTACGCCTGGTCGCCGTCGTTCTCGAGCCGGTTGCACTCGATCCAGTAGTCCTCGAGGTCCTTCATCGACTTCAGCCGGGGCATCGCCTCGGCGGTGAGCTTGGCCTGCTGGTCGAGCACGTTGACCAGCTCGTGCAGCTCGCGCGGGAGCGACGGGAGCTTGGTCAGGCCGTAGAGGTAGAGCAGGTTGCCGACCGCCTCCAGGTGGTCCATCACGTCGTCGAGCAGCGAGCCCAGCCGGTAGATGTCCTCCCGGTCGAACGGGGTGATGAAGGTGGAGTTGATCTTCTTGTAGAGGTCGTGGGTGATCTGGTCGCTGTCGTGCTCGACCTCGGTCAGCCGCTCGCTGATCGACTGCACGTCCGCGCCGGGCAGACCCAGCTCGTTGAGCAGGTCGGTCCCCTTCACCAGGTTCTGCGCGGCCCTGGTGAAGAGCTCGTAGAAGGCGCCCTCGGTGGGACGGAAGGAAAACTTCACAGCACGGACCTCGTCGTGTCGGTGGAAGGGTGGCCGTCGCCTACGGCAGGCGCCTGCTCTGGGCATGCTAGGGACCCGGTGGAACCGGGCATCGACCGGCCCACCCCCGGTCAGACCCGATTCACCGCTCGTTCACCTGTTGTTCACCTTGAGGCCGTCCGCCCTGGTCGCGCAGCCGGTCACGCTCCCGTTCGACATCGAAATCGGCAGCCGGATACCCCAGTTCCAAACCGTCGAACGTCTCCCGCAGCAGGTGGGCCACCGCCCAGTCGCGGAACCACTTGCGGTCCGCCGGCACCACGAACCAGGGCGCGGCGTCCGGGCCGCAACGCTCCATCGCCTCGGCGTACGCGGCCTGGTATTCGTCCCACCGGGCCCGGGTGTCCAGATCGCTCGGGTTGTACTTCCAGTATTTCGTCGGGTCGGTGAGCCGCTCCATCAGCCGCTCACCCTGCTCGGCGTACGAGATGTGCAGCATGACCTTGACCACGGTGACCGCGTGCTCGGCCAACTCCCGCTCGAAGTCGTTGATGATCTCGTAGCGGGAGCGCCAGGTGGCCTCGTCGACGAGCCCTTCCACCCGGGCGATCAGCACGTCCTCGTAGTGCGAACGGTTGAACACGCCCACGTAGCCGGGCGGCGGCAGCGCCCGGCGGATCCGCCACAGGAAGTCGTGCCGCAACTCCTGCTTCGTCGGCGGCCCGAAGGAGCGGATGTGCAGCCCGAGCGGGTTCATCGCACCGGCCACCCGCTTGACCGTGCCGTCCTTGCCGCCGCAGTCCATGGCCTGGAGCACCAGCAACACCCGGCGCGGCCGGCCCGCCGCCAGGCCCGCGCCGGCCTGGGTGGGCGCGCTGGTGGCGCTGTCCGGGCCGGCGGCGACCTGCGCGGCGGCGTACAGCATCTCCTGCTGCCGGCCCAGTTCCGCGCCGATCAGCTCGACCTGGCCGCGGGCCCACTCCTTGCGCGCCGACCCGCGCCCGGCCGCCCTCGGCAACCCGGGGGTCGACCGGGGATCGATCGCCGCCAGGTCCACCGGCCCCGGCCCCACCCGCAACAGCTCCCGCATCGACCCGTCCTCGGGCCCGACCACACCACTCATCCCCCGATCCTCACCCGCCGAGCCCGATCGTGGGTACGGCGCGTCCGGTACGCCCACTTTTTGATCCAGAGGCGGGCCGCTACTCGGGCCACCCGCCGACGGGACGCCCGCGCTGGTGGGCGCGGCTCAGACCACCAGGGCCAACCACTTCCGGTAGGACGTGGCGAACGGCTCGGTGCCGTCGCCGAGCGCGCCGAGCAGCCAGCCGGCCGCCGCCTCGGCCTCGGCGACCAGCTCGTCCGGATAGCCCCACCGGGCCCGGTGCTCGGCGAACTCGTCCTCGTCGCGCAGCTCGACGACGCCGGTCTCGCGGCGGCGCACCACGTCCAGGTCGAGATCGACCAGGTGGACCGTCTCCCCGCCCTCCCAGCGGGCCGGGGTGGCGATGTCGCAGTAGACCTCGCTGGTGCGCGGCGGCGGGTTGAACATGCCCGTCCACCAGCCCTGCCGCGGCACCAGCAGGACGAAGGGGATCTGCTCGACCGAGGGCCGGCCGTGGTAGACCGACTCGGTGCCGGCCGGCACGCCGAGCCAGACACCGAGGTCGTCCTCGGCGAGCCGGCGGGCCGGGTAGTCGCGGTGGGCGCTGCCGTCGTACTTGCGGTAGATCACGCGGACCACGTCGCTCGGCATGCCTGGCACCCTAACCGATTCCGGCCACACCACGCGATCGACAGGTAACCGGACGCGACCCGCCGGACGCCACGCCGCCGGAGCGCCCGGACCGGCGTCGGTGCCGGCGGGTACGGTCGCACGGTGAGCCCGTCCCGCACCGCTACCGCCGTCCCGAAGAAGCGCCGGAGCGGCCGCCCGAGCGGTGCCGAGCTGCTGGCCGCCGCGGTGGGCGCGGTCCCCGGCGGCGCGACCCGGCCCGGCCAGCAGCAGATGGCCGAGGCGATCGAGCGGAGCATCGCCTCCGGCGAGCACCTGCTGGTGCAGGCCGGCACCGGCACCGGCAAGTCCCTGGCCTACCTGGCCCCGGCGCTGACCGTGGACGGGCCGGTGGTGGTCTCCACCGCCACCCTGGCGTTGCAGTCCCAACTCGTCGACCACGACCTGCCCCGGCTGGCCGACGCGGTCGAGCCGGTGCTGGGCCGCCGCCCCACCTTCGCCGTGCTCAAGGGCCGCCACCACTACCTGTGCCTGGCCCGGCTGGACAGCTCCGTCGAGGACGAGCCGGACGACGCGCTCTTCGACGCGCCCGCGCCCGGCGGCGGCACGAAGTGGCTCGGCGAGGCCGGCCGGCTGGGCAAGCAGGTGCAACGGCTGCGCGACTGGGCGGAGGAGACCGCCACCGGCGACCGCGACGAGCTGGATCCGGGCGTCGACGACCAGGTCTGGCGCAGCGTCTCCATGCCGGCGCGGGAGTGCGTCGGCGCGTCCCGCTGCCCGTTCGGGCAGGAGTGCTTCGCCGAGGCGTCCCGAGCCCGGGCCCGGGAGGCCGACCTCGTGGTCACCAACCACAGCCTGCTCGCCGTGGACATGCTCGCCGGGCGGCACATCGTGCCGCCGCACCGGCTGCTGGTCGTGGACGAGGCGCACGAGCTGGCCGACCGGGTCTCCTCGGCGGCGCAGGCCGAGCTGGTGCCCGAGCTGATCGACAGGTCCGCCCGGCGGGCCCGGCCGCTGCTCCGTCCCGACCTGGCCGACCGGCTGACCGAGGCCGGCGACGCGCTGGCCGTGGGTTTGGCCGAGGCGCCGGCCGGCCGGCTGACCACCGGCCTGCCGCCCGCGCTGCGCGAGGCGTGCACGCTGCTCGACTCGGCGACCCGGGCCGCGCTGGAGACCATCGGCGACGTGAAGGCCGACGACCCCGACCCGGTCCGCAAGTCTCAGGCCAAGGCCGTGCTGGACGAGCTGTCCACCACAACCCAGCGGCTGCTTGAGGAGGGCGACCACGACGTGGCCTGGGTGGAGAAGCCGGACAACGGCAGCCGCCGTGCGCTTGTGGTGGCGCCGTTGTCGGTGGCGGGCACGCTCGCCACCCACCTCTACGACGAGCGCACCGTGGTCGCCACCTCGGCCACGCTGGCGCTGGGCGGGCGCTTCGACACGGTGGCCCGGGCGCTCGGGCTGGAGGCGCCGCCGCCCGCCCCGCCGTCACCGGCCGCCGCCGCGGCGGCCACCGCGGCCGCCGCCGGTCGCGGTGCCGGTCCGGCCCCGGTGGCGAGCACCGAGGGCAGCCGGGCGGCGGTCGGCACGGTCCCGGCCACCGAGGGCCCGGGGTGGCGGTCGCTCGACGTCGGCTCGCCGTTCGACTACGCGCGGCAGGGCATCCTCTACGTCGCCGCGCACCTGCCCCGACCCAGCGTCTCCGGGCTGCCCACGGCGGCCGGTGAGGAGCTGCTGGCGCTGGTCGGCGCGCTCGGTGGGCGTACCCTCGGGCTCTTCTCCAGCCGGCGGGCCGCGCAGCAGGCGGCGGAGCTGCTCCGCGCGCGGACCGACCTGCCCGTGCTGCTTCAGGGCGAGGAGGCGTTGCCGCTGCTGGTGCGCCGGTTCCGGCAGGAGCGGGAGAGTTGCCTGTTCGGGGTGATGTCGCTCTGGCAGGGGGTGGACGTGCCGGGCGACGCCTGCCAGCTCGTGGTGGTCGACCGGCTGCCGTTCCCCCGGCCCGACGAGCCGCTCGCCGCGGCGCGGGCGGCGGCGGTCGACGCGGGCGGCGGCTCCGGTTTCGCGGCGGTGAGCGTGCCGATCGCGGCGGTCCGGCTGGCGCAGGGCGTCGGCCGGCTGATCCGGGCCACCGGCGACCGGGGCGTGGTGGCGGTGCTCGACTCGCGGCTGGAGACGGCGCGCGGCTACGGCCCGTTCCTGCGCCGCTCGCTGCCCCCGTTCTGGTACACCACCCGCCCCGAGGTGGCCCGGGGCGCGTTGGAGCGCCTCGCCAAGAGCTGACGCCCGCGCCTGTCCGGGCGGGGTGACGCGGGCGTCAGCGAGGTCGGGTGCGGGTCAGGGCGCCTGGGAGGCGACCACCACCGCGTCCGGCGGGGTGTCCGGCACGGTACGCGCGGCGAGCCGCCGGACCGCGGTGTTGAGCACGGCGATCAGCGGCACCGCGACAAGCGCGCCGGCGATGCCGGCCAGCACCACGCCGGCGGCGATGCCGATGATCACGGCGAGCGGGTGGATGGCCACCGCCCGGCCCATGATCAGCGGCTGGAGCACGTGCCCCTCGACCTGCTGCACGCCGATCACCGCGCCGAGGATGATCAGGGCGGTCACCGGGCCGCTGTCGACAAGCGCCACCAGCACGGCCACCACGCCGGACAGGAACGCGCCGACGATCGGGATGAACGCGCCCAGGAAGACCAGCGCGGCCAGCGGGAACGCGAACGGGATGTGAAAGGCGACCAGGAAGATGCCGATTCCGACGGCGTCGATGAACGCGACGAGCACGGTGGCCCGGACGTAGGCGCCGAGCGTCGCCCAGGACGCGCGGCCGGCGTCGTCGACCTTCCAGCGCGCGCCGACCGGCAGCAGCCGGACCAGGAACCGCCAGATGTTGTTGCCGTCGCGAAGGAAGAAGAACGTCGCGAAGAGCACCAGGACGGTGCCGGTGAGCACCTCGGCGAGCGTGGCGGCGGTGCTGAGCGCGCCGCTGGTGAACCGCTCGGTGTTGCCGTTGATCCAGTTCTGCGCCTCGTCGATGTAGCGGTCGAGCTGGCTGTCGGACAGGTGCAGCGGGCCGGTCTTGAGCCAGTCCTGGATCTGCCGGACGCCCTGGGAGGACTTGGCGCTCAGCTCCGGCACGCCCTGGATGAACTCGTTGACCACGAGCGTGAGCGTGCCGATCACCGCGGCGAGGCCGCCGACCAGCACCACGCCGGTCGCCAGCGAGCGGGGGAAGCGGGCCTTGAGCAGCCAGCCGACCGCCGGGGCGAGCAGCGCCGAGAGCAGCAACGCGACGGTCAGCGGGATGATCACGATGCTGATCGTGCCGATGATCTTGAGCAGCGCCCAGGTGACGATGCCGATGACGATCAGCCGCCAGCACCACGCGGCGGCGATGCGCAGCGCGTGCGGCACCTCGGTGTCGTCGCGGCTCACCGTCGAGTTGTGCATCGCGGCCGGCGGCTGGGCGCCCACCACTGTCGCCGCCGGCGACGCCGCCGGACCGGGCGAGCCGGGAGACGCGACGCCACCCACCTCGCCGGGAGCCGGGTCCGGGTCCGACCGGGCGGCGGCAGCCTTCTCCCGACCCGACTCGTACGCGCGGCGGAGCCGTCCGCGCATCCGCTCGAAGCGGCTCAAGCGCACCTCCCGCAAGGCTGGTCCACCCACGTCACAGGGCAAACAGGATACGTCCGACCGCCCCACCGTAGGGCGGTCCCGCCACACATTGCCCCGTCGCCGCCGCCGGCAACCACGACGGGACCGGCGACCGGGCACGCGGTAGCGTCTTCGCGTGACCGCCGACCAGAGTCTCGACGCCGGGCTGCCCATCCGCCTGCTGCACGATCGCGTGCTGGTGCGTACCGAGGGCGGTGAGGGGGAACGCCGCTCCACCGCCGGCATCGTCATCCCGGCGACCGCGGCGGTCGGCAAGCGGCTGGCCTGGGCCACCGCGGTCGGCGTGGGGCCGCACGTGCGCTCGATAGTCGCCGGGGACCGGGTGCTCTTCGATCCGGACGACCGCTCCGAGGTCGAACTGCACGGCCGGGCGTACGTGCTGCTGCGCGAGCGGGACGTGCACGCGGTGGCGGCGGAGCGGGTGGACAACGGCGCGACCGGCTCCACCGGCCTCTACCTCTGACGGCGGCCGGCGTCCCGGCGTCGTTTGCGGCGCTGCCCGGCGGGAAGCCCAGGCACCTCAGCGCGCCCTGGGGAGGGACCATGCCGGTAGTGATCAAGAAGATCCTCGCCTGGGGATTCCTCGCGTTCCTGATCTACTTCATGGCGTTCCGGCCCGACGGCGCGGCGCAGCTCTTCCGGGGCATCGGGGCCGCGCTGATGGCCATCGCCCAGGGGCTCGGCGACTTCCTCACCGGCCTGGTGGCCTGACCGCTCAGCCGTGCGGATGCCACGGGTGCGGGCCGTGGCCGATCGGCGGGGGCGGCGGGGCCAGCACCACCGGGATCGGCACCACCGGCTCGTCCGGCGCGTCGACCGGGCGCTGCGAGCCGTCCGGGAACCGCAGGTGGTAGCGCTGCCCGTCCCAGACCCCGACCGGCGCCTGCGGGTCGCGGCCCACGAAGAACGACCGGTACGCGGCGATCGAGTCCAGCAGTTCCCGTTCCTCCCGCGCCGTCCGGTCCCGCTCCGCGGGCTTGCGGTCCAGCCCCCGGCGCATGCCGTCGCGCAGCAGCGCCAACCGGGTCGCCGCGAACTGGTAGCCGCGCATCGCCTTCACCCCGCCGTCGCCGGCCACCCGGCGGGCCCAGGCGCGGGCCGCGTGCCGCCGGCCCAGGCTGCCCAGCGCCGCCACCTCCGGCGGGGTGAGCCAACCCGCCCGGACGTAGTCGGGCAGGGTGCGCTCGGTGAGCCGCCCCTCCCAGGCGCGCAGGCCGACGGCCAGCCCGACCATGCCGAAGAAGATCGGCACCATCACCCCGATGTAGCCGTAGAGCGCGATCACCGGCTGCCCGGTGACCTGCGCCAGGGAGGGGATCAGGTTCCAGGTGCCGTGCAGCATCATGGCCAGCAGCAGCCCGGCGAGCGGGGCGAGGACCCGCACCCGCCGGTCGGCGGTCCGCGCGGCGACGCCCAGCCCGACGCCGGTCATCGAGGTGAATAGCGGGTGGGCGAAGCCGAACAGCAGGATCCGCACGATGAAGATGGCGATGACCTGCTGCGCGCCGGTGGCCGGGCCGTACTCCTCCACGCCGGTGCGGTAGCCGTAACCGCCGAGGTAGAGGATGTTCTCGACCATGGCGAAGCCGACCGCGGAGAGCCCGCAGTAGACCAGGCCGTCGGTGATGCCGGAGAACTCGCGACGCCGGAAGATCAACAGCAGGATCGGGCCGGCCGCCTTGGTCAACTCCTCGATGAACGGCGCGACCAGCACCGCGGTCAGCGCGGCGGGCAGCCCCCAGTCCTTGAACAGCCGCGCGCCCGTCTCGTTGACCAGCAACGAGATGGCGGTGGAGACGAAGGCCCCCCAGGCGAAGCAGAAGATCAGATATTTCAGCGGCTCGGGCTCGTAGCGGTCGAGCCAGAGGAAGCACGACACCAGCACCGGCACCGGCAGGATCGCCGCGATCACGCCGACCAGCAGCGCCTCGGCACCCAGGCTCTCGCCCAGCGTGAACACCATGAACAGCGCGCCGGCCGCGATCAGCAGCACCACCCCGGCCAGCGCCAGGAAGCGCCGCCAGCCGAGCCGGCGCAGCGGCATCCGCGGCGTCGGCGGGACGGCGGGCGCGGACGGCGGCGGCAGTGCTCCGCCGGGCGGGGTGACGGCCATGCGGTCAGCGTAGTCACCCACGCCCCACTGTTCCGGCCGCATCACGACGGCTATGCTCCGGGACAGGTCACGAGCGCCAGCGTCAAGCCCCGGCTTGCTGGCCGGCAACCCTCGTCGAGGTTCGCGGTGGGGTGCCCCGGGTGATGACCGGGCCCAGCGCCGCACCGCGTGCTGGGCAAGCGCGGACCCGTCGGCCACACCCCGGGGGTCCCCTGTGTGCGGGAGGCTCCGCCCATGACCGTCACCCTCGTACCCGCCCCGCCCGCGCCGGCCCGGCCGGACCCGCTCGGCGTGCTCGGCGTACCGGGAGAGATCAACCTGGACCACGCCGCCAGCGCGCCGTGCGCGCGGGCCGCGGCCGACGCGGTGGCCGAGCTGCTGCCCTGGTACGCGAGCGTGCACCGCGGCGCGGGGGCGCTGTCGAGGCGCTGCACGCTCGCCTACGAGCGGGCCCGGCAGACCGTCGCGGACTTCCTCGGCGCGCGCCCCACCGATCACGTGATCTTCACCCGGAACACCACCGACGCGGTGAACCTGCTGGCCCGGGCGCTGCCGACCGGCACCACAGTGGTCACCTTCGGCGGCGAACACCACGCCAACCTGGTCCCCTGGCCGCGCGGCTCGGTGCGGCTGCCGGTGCCGGACAGCCCGACCGGCGCGGTCCGCTCCCTCGACGCGGCGCTGGGTGAGCTGGCCCGCGACGCCCGGCCCGGCCTGCCCGTGCTGGTCGCGGTCACCGGAGCGAGCAACGTGACCGGCGAGTGCTGGCCGGTGGCCGAGCTGGCCCGGGTGGCCCACCGGCACGGCGCGCGCATCCTGGTGGACGCCGCGCAGCTCGCCCCGCACGCGCCGGTCGACGTGACCGCGCTGGACCTGGACTACGTCGCGCTCTCCGGCCACAAGCTGTACGCCCCGTTCGGCGCGGGCGTGCTGGCCGGGCGGGCGGACTGGCTCGACGCCGCACCGCCGTACCTGCCCGGCGGCGGCGCCACCAGTCACGTCGGCGCGGCCACCCACGACGTCCGGTGGGCGACCGGCCCGGCCCGACACGAGGGCGGCACCCCGAACCTGCTCGGCGCGGTGGCGCTGGCGGCGGTCTGCGCCGCGCTCACCGCGGCGGACCGGACCGCGCTGCACGCCCGGGAGCAGGCGTTGCTGACCCGGCTGCGCGCCGGCCTGGCCGCGGTGCCGGACGTCGTGGAGCTGCGCACGTTCGGCCCGGAGGCGCCCCGGGTCGGCATCGTCAGCTTCGTGGTCGCCGGGCGGGACTCCGCCGAGGTGGCCGCGCACCTGGCCGCCCGGCACCGGATCGGCGTCCGGGACGGCCTGTTCTGCGCCCACCCGCTGACCCGCCGCCTGCTGACCGAGGCTGCCGCCCGCACCCCCGGCGCCGCTTTGCCCCCCACCGCCCTACGCGCCAGCATCGGCCTCAACACCACCCCCCACGAAATCGACACCCTCCTAACCGCCCTAACCACCCTCCCCCTCCCCCTCCCCCCTTCCCCCCTCCCCGTCGAAGCGCGCTGATTCACGGAGAGTGGGGCTGTCCGGGCGCGAATAGCCCCACTTTCCGTGAATCAGCGGGGGGTGGGGGTGGGGGTGGGGTGGGGGTGGGGGTGGGGGTCAGCGGGTGGGGGGTGAGGGGTGGTCGTTGGCGTGGAAGGCCCCACGGACCAGGCGGTTCGCCTCCTCCTGCTCGATGCCGGAGGCCACCATCAGATCGCTCGCGGTGGTACGCACCTGCGCGATGACCACGCTGCCGGAGAAGCTTACCCCCTCGGCGTACGCCCGCCCGGCCTCGCTGACCGCGCGCAGCGTCCGCTCCCGGGCCTGCTGCGGCTCCTCCCCCACGGCGAACTCGTGCCGCAGCAGGCGTACCGACTCGGCGAGGTGACCGATCGCGTCGGGCATCGGCTCGGGGATCGCCTCCTCGTCCTCGATCATCGTGACCGAACGGCGGATCAACGTGCCGCTGTTGCGCATCGCCCGGTCGATCGGATCGGCCGCCTCGGCGTAGTGGGTCAGCTCGCTGCGCCGGTGCCAACGCGCCGGCGAGATGGTGATGGTCTCCTTGGCGCCCTGGATCGCCTCGCCGAGCGCGGCCAGCTCCTCCTTGTTCTCCCGGAGCCGGAACAGCGCCCGTTGGGCCGCGTCCCGGTTCCGTTCGCGCAACGCCCCGGCGCACACGTCGAGCTGGTCGGCGAGCAGGTCCAGTGCCGGACGCGCGGCCCGGTTGATCACCCGGAGCGGGTTGAGCGGGAGCAGCACGGCGGTGACCACGAGCGCGATGCTGCCGCCGACGAAGGCGTCGACGAAACGCGGAAACTCCAGGTTCTGGGTGGACGGGCTGAGCGTCACGATCAGCACCGCGGTCGCCGCTGCCTGGATCACGATGGCCACGCTCGCCCCGGCGAAGATGGTCAGCAGGATCGCCGCCGTCACCACCAGCGCGAGCTGCCAGGCGCCGGTGCCGAGGAAATAGATCAGCACGTCGCCGACGAGGACGCCGACCGCCACCCCGAGGATCAACTCGACGGTGCGCCGGAACCGTTGGCCCACCGAGGCGGCAAGCGTGCCGACCGCGGAGATCGGCGCGAAGACCGGTTGCGGATTGTTCAGCAGCCGATGCGAGACCAGATACGCCAGTCCGGCCGCGAGTCCGGCCTGCAACGCCAGGCCGAACGCGGTGCGTACCCGGTGCAGCCGGTCGTGCAAGGTGGCCCTGCCCCTGTCGCGCAGCTCGTCCATGGCGGCGGCGATCCGCGGCCCGTCCCGGTCGCCCAGTCCCTCGCGGGAGGTCACTCGCCGCAGGAACTGCGGTCGTCGGTCCCGGGCCATGGCGGGTACTACCCGTCCCGCCCCGGGTGAATCCTCGCCCCGGCCCCCGGATCGGGCAGACTGCACCGGATGGACGAGCTGGCGGCACGATGGCGGCGCACGGCGCGGGCGGCCGGGGCCACCGACCCGGACGGCGTCCGGCACGCCGGTGACCGGCTGCTGGCCTGCTGGCGGGAACCGCACCGGCACCACCATACGATCGACCACCTGCGGACCGTGCTCGACGTCGTCGACACGTACGCCGACCGGGCCCGCCACCGGAACCTGGTCCGGCTCGCGGCGTGGTGCCACGACGCGGTCTACGACCCGCGCGCGGGCGGCGACGCCAACGAACGGGCCAGCGCCGCCCTGGCCGAGGGTCTGCTCACCGCCGCCGGGCTGCCGGCCCCGGCGGTCGACGAGGTACGCCGGCTGGTGCTGCTCACCGCCGACCACGTGGTCGGCCCGGACGACCCGGACGGCGCGCTGCTCTGCGACGCCGACCTGGCCGTGCTCGCGGCCGAGCCGGCCGACTACCACCGGTACGCCACGGCGATCCGCCGCGAGTACGGCCACGTCACCGAGCCGGACTTCCGTGCCGGCCGGGCGACGGTGCTGCGGCGGCTGCTCGACCTGCCGGCGCTCTACCGGCTACCCGAGCCGCGCGCCCGCTGGGAGGACCGCGCCCGCGCCAACCTGACCCGGGAGCTGGGCGACCTCACCTGAGACGCGGTGCTTCGGGCGGCGCAGGCCGGCATCGCGCAGCCGGCGGACGATCTCCCGGGACGGGACCACCGTGGCGCCCAGCCAGAGGGCCACCCGGAACCGCTCGGCGGGCAGGTCGTAGTGGTCCCGGTCGAAGCCGCGCCGGGGCACGCCGAGCATCTCCGCGAAGGCGTGCAGCTCCGCGTACGAGACGTCGCTGATCAGGTGCGACCAGAGCCGGCCGCGCCAGGGCACCGCGGGCGGGTCCAGGTAGAGCATGACGACACACGGTACGCGCGTAGCCTTCCCCGCATGGCCGCCCATCCCCTCCTCGACGAACTGCGGTCCGCGCTCGGCGAGACCGCGGTGCTCACCGACCCGGACCTGCTGGCCGGCCACGAGCGGGACGAGGCGGACCTGTGCGCCTCGGGCACCCCGCTGGTGGTGGTCCGCCCCCGCGACACCGCTCAGGTGGTGGCGGCCGTGCGCGCGGCCGGCCGGCACGGCGTACCGGTGGTGCCGCAGGGGGCGCGGACCGGGCTGGCGGGCGCGGCGAACGCGGTGTCCGGCGCGCTGGTGTTGAGCACCGTGGCGATGGACCGGATCCGGGAGATCGATCCGGTCGGCCGGATCGCCGTGGCGCAGCCCGGCGTGGTCAACGCGGCGCTGGCCGGGGCGGTGCGCGAGCACGGTTTGTATTACCCGCCGGACCCCGGCTCCTGGGAGTCGTCGACGATCGGTGGCAACGTCGCCACCAACGCCGGCGGCATGTGCTGCGTGAAATACGGCGTGACCGGCGAGTACGTGCTCGGCCTGGAGGTGGTGCTCGCCTCCGGCGAGGTGCTGCGCACCGGCCGGCGCACCGCCAAGGGCGTCGCCGGCTACGACCTGACCCGGCTCTTCGTCGGCTCCGAGGGCACGCTCGGCGTGATCACCGAGGTGACCGTGGCGCTGCGCCCGGCGCCCGAGGAATCGCTGACCCTGGTCGCGGTCTTCCCCACCACGGCGGCGGCCGGCGGCGCGGTGGCCGGCATCGCCGAGCGGGGTCTCACCCCGAGCCTGCTGGAACTGCTGGACCGGACGCACCTGCGGGCGATCGAGGCGTACCGGCCGATGGGGTTGCGGACCGACGCGCAGGCGCTGCTGCTGGCGGCCGTGGACACCGGCGGGCGGGCGGCCGACGACCTGGCCCGGATCGCCGAGGTGTGCACCGCGGCCGGCGCCGACGAGGTCTGGGCGGCCACCGACGCGACCGAGGCCGCCGCGCTGCTCCAGGCCCGGCGGCTGGCCCACCCGGCGATGGAGCGGTTCGCCGCCGAGACGTTCCCCGGCGGCAACGGCGGCCTGGTCATCGACGACGTGGCGGTGCCGCGCGGCCGGCTCGCGGAGCTGCTGGACGGGGTGGCCCGGATCGCCGAGGCGTGCGACGTGCCGATCGGCGTGGTCGGGCACGCCGGTGACGGCAACCTGCACCCCAACATCGTCGTCGACCGGGCCGACCCGGCGAGCCTGGACCGCGGCCGGCGGGCCTTCGACGAGATCATGCGGCTCGGCCTGGAACTCGGCGGCACCTGCACCGGGGAGCACGGCGTCGGGCTGCTCAAGCGGGACTGGCTGGCCCGGGAGATCGGCCCGGTGGGCGTCCGGGTGCACCAGGCGATCAAGGCGGCGCTGGACCCGGCGGGGCTGCTCAACCCCGGCAAGGTGATCTGACTCAGCCCTTGTCCTCGGCCGGCGTGGCCTGGGTGAGCAGCAGCAGCACGTCGTATCCCACCGGCGGTTCCGGCTCGCCGGGGCAGTCCTGGATGGTGATGGTCAGCTCCGGCGGGATGAGCAGCGTCGAGGTCAGCGCGCCGATGCAGAGCTGGCGGTAGCGGCGGGCCTCGTCGGTCTCCTTCGCCAGCGCCGGATCGGCGAGCATCCGCTGCAACCGCCGGGTCTGCTCGGGGTTGAGCGCGCCGGTCGCGTCGACGCCGTCGCCGGCGCAGTCGCGGCACTGCCACCGCCCGGTCGGGTCCACGTCGAGGGTGCGGACCTTGCCGTCCGAGCCGAGGCGTTGCAGCAGGGTGACGCGCTTCCCGGCCGGTGTCGGGCTGGCCGGGCCCGACTGACCGGGTGTGGTGGCACTCTCGGCCCGGCCGAGGAGCGAGCAGCCGGTCAGGGCGGTCACCAGCAGTGCGGCGGCCAGCGGTGCGCAGACCCGCGTCGAGGATGGACGAACCACGCGGGAAACCTACACTTCCGTAGGTTGCGCGCACTACCCACCGAGCGGGCGGTAGGGGCCCGGCTTGCTCAGCGGGGCGAGGTCGGCAGCCCGGCGCCCCGGTCGGCGGTGAAGCCGCGCACGTCGGGCGCGCCGAGCCGCGCCGCGTCGGCGGCGATGTCGTCCGGCATGAGCTGCGACTCCCGCTCGGCCTCCACCCGCGCCCGGTAGTTGGCCACCTCGCGCGCCCGGGTCGCCGCGTCCCAGCCGAGCACCGCGCCCATCAGCTCCGCGGCGTGCTCCGCCGACTCCAGGCCGCGGTGGCTGGTCTCGATGGAGATCCGGGTACGCCGGGTGAGCACGTCCTCCACGTGCAACGCGCCTTCGGCCCGGGCCGCGTAGGTCACCTCGGCGGCGAGGTATTCCGGCGCGCCGGCCAGCGGCGAGCCGAGCAGCGGGTCGGCGTCGACCAGGGCGAGCAGGTCGAGGGTGAGGTTGCCGTAGCGCTCCAGCAGGTGCTCGACCACCCCGACCGGCACCCCGTGCCGGCGGGCCAGGTCGGCGCGGTCCCGCCACAATGCGGCGTATCCGTCGGCCCCGAGCAGCGGCAGGTCGGCGGTGCGCGACGGGCGGGTCCGCCCGAGCCGGTGCACCGCGTGGTCGACCACGTCGGCGGCCATCACCCGGTAGGTGGTGTATTTGCCGCCGGCCACCAGCAGCAGGCCGAGCATCGGCTCGACCACGGCATGCTCCCGGGACAGCTTGGAGGTGGAGTCGGCCTCGCCGGAGAGCAGCGGGCGCAGCCCGGCGTAGACGCCCTCGATGTCGGCGGTGGTCAGCGGCCGGTCCAGCACGGTGTTGACCTGCTCCAGCAGGTAGTCGATGTCGCGCGCGGTGGCGGCCGGGTGGGACCGGTCGAGCTGCCAGTCGGTGTCGGTGGTGCCGATGATCCAGTGCCCGCCCCACGGGATGACGAAGAGGACGCTCGTCGCGGTGCGCAGGATCAGGCCGGTCTCCCCGACGATCGCCGACCGGGGCACCACGAGGTGCACGCCCTTCGAGGCACGGACCCGCAGGCCGGGGCGCAACCCGACGTCGTTGAGCATGCGCGACATGTCGTCGCTCCACACCCCGGTCGCGGCGATCACGGTGCGGGCGCGGACCTCGAACTCGGCGTCCGGCGAGCCGGCCGGCGCCTCCAGGTCGCGCACCCGCACGCCGGTCACCTCGCGGGCCTGCCGGATCAGGCCGACCGCCCGGGTGCTGTTGACCACCGTCGCGCCGAGGCTGGCCGCGGTCCGGGCCAGCGTCACCACCAGGCGGGCGTCGTCGACCTGGCCGTCGTAGTAGCGGATCGCGCCGGCCAGCGTGTCGGGTCGCAGGCTGGGGAAGACCCGGCGGGCGCCCTCGCGGGTCAGGTGCCGGTGCAGCGGCATCCCGCGCCCACCGCCGAACACGCCGGCGAACACGTCGTACGCGGCCACGCCGAGGCCGTAGTAGGAGCGGCGGAGGAAACGGCGGGGCAGGTCGCGCACGCCGCCCTCGGTCGGCAGCGGC
Source organism: Micromonospora sp. NPDC050980 (assembly GCF_040653835.1). NCBI lineage: Bacteria > Bacillati > Actinomycetota > Actinomycetes > Micromonosporales > Micromonosporaceae > Micromonospora > Micromonospora sp. NPDC050980. The sequence continues at coordinate 571,699 of NZ_JBFAGS010000001.1, forward strand.
ACCAGGATCGGCACCGGGCGGACCAGGTGCGGGGCGAGCCGGGTGGCGAGCAGCCCGCGTTCCGTCAGCGCCTCGTGGACCAGGTGGAACTCCAACTGCTCCAGGTAGCGCAGGCCGCCGTGGATCAGCTTGCTGGACCGGCTGGACGTGCCGGCCGCGTAGTCGCGCGCCTCCACCAGGGCGACCTTCAGGCCGCGGGACGCGGCGTCGAGCGCGGCACCCGCCCCGGTCACCCCACCCCCGATGATCAGCACGTCGAACCGCTCGGCGCGCAGCCGGCGTAGGTCGTCGGCGCGGCGCTCGGTGGAGAGCTGACCGGCCGCGGATCGGGAGACGTTGGGGTCACGCACCCGTCCACGGTAGCCGTCCCTCCGCCACGGCGACACGTCCCGGCCGTACCGTGATGACCATGCTGACCGGCCCGCCCCCTCCTGTCGTACCCATGCCGCCGCGCGAGTCCGGGCCGTGGCCGGTCGTCGCGGCGGTGGCGACCGGCGTCTGGGCGGTGCTGGTCACCGTGCCCGGTCAGGTCACCGGCTGGGTGGTCGACCAGGTGGCGCTGATCACCGGGCTGGACCGGCTGACGGCGGTCTGGCCGGTGGTCGCCGTGGTCAGCGCGCTGCTGGTCGGCGGGCCGGCGCTGGCGCTGGCGCTGGCCCCCCGGTCGGCGGCGGTGCGGGCCACCGGGCGGGCGTGGGCCGGCGGCGCGGTCGCGCTCGGCGCGGCGACGCTGCTGCGGGCGTTGCCGCCGGTGCACCACGAGGCGTACCTGGCCGCGCTGGCGGTGACCGCAACGCTGCTCGCGCTGGCCGTCGCCCGGCTGCCCCGCCGCCGGCGGGTCGGCGGTCCGGCGGCGGCCGGTCGCGGCTGGCGGCGGCCCGGCGCGGTGACGCTGCTGGCGGTCGCCGCCGGGCTGGCGGTCCTGCTGCCCTGGGTGTGGGTGGGTGCGCTGGGCGGCGTGCTGGAGACGGTGCTCGCCGGGCTGGCCGCCGCCGCGCTCGGCGGGCTGGCCGGGGCGCTGCTCGGCCCCGTGTTCTGGGCCGGTCTCGCCGCCGGGGCGGCGGTCCGGCCGGCTCGGCTGGTGCTGGTCGGCGGGCTGGTCGCCGGCGTCACGCTGGTGCTGCTGGCCGCCGGGGCCGGGCAGTCGGGCGCCCAGTTGCCGGGCCTGGTCCTGCTGCCGCCGCTCGGCTTCGTGCTGGGCGCGTTGGAGGTGGCGGCCCGGCACGGCGGGCGGACGGCCGGGCCGGTGCCGGTGCGCTGGCTGGTCGGCCTGGCGCTGGCCGGGCCGCTGGCCCTCACCGACCCGGAGGAGATCAGCCTGGTCCTGGCCAGCACCCGCGACGTGCCGTTCTGGGTCGCGGTCGGCACCGGCGCGGCGTTCGCCGTCGCGGTCCTGCTCGCCGTCGGGTACGGCGTGCTGCTCGCCCGCCCCCGCGCCCGCGCACCCCGCCGGGGCGTGGCCGGGCTGGCCGCCGGGGCGCTGCTGGCCGCCGTGGCGGTGGTGTACGTGGTCCCCGGCCAACCGGGCCTGTACGGCGAGCGGCTGCTGGTGGTGCTGCGCGAGCAGGCCGACCTGACCGGCCTGCCGGCCGGCGTGCCGGGCCGGGCCGGCCGGGACGCGCGGGCCGCCGAGGTCTACCGGCGGCTGGTCGCCACCGCCGACCGCACCCAGGGCGACCTGCGCCGCACACTGACCCGGCTGGGTCTCGACCCGACGCCCTACTACCTGGTCAACGCGATCTCCACGGACGGCGGCCCGGCGGTGCGGGCCTGGCTGGCCGGCCGTCCCGAGGTGGGCCGGGTGCTGGTCGACCAGCGGGTGCGCCCGCTGCCCGCGGCGGCGCCGCCGGCCCGCGGCGACACGCCGGCCCCGGACGGCCCCACCTGGAACGTGAAGCTGATCGGCGCGGACCGGGTCTGGTCCGAGCTGGGCGTCACCGGTGCGGGCGTGGTGGTGGGCAGCTCGGACTCCGGGGTGGACGGGCGGCACCCGGCGCTGGCCGCCGGCTTCCGGGGCGGCGACGACTCCTGGTACGACCCGTGGGAGCACCGCCGCGCGCCGGCCGACCGGGGCGGCCACGGCACGCACACGCTCGGCAGCGCGGTGGGCCGGAACGGGATCGGGGTGGCCCCGGGCGCGAGCTGGGTGGGCTGCGTCAACCTGGACCGCAACCTTGGCAGCCCGGCCCGCTATCTCGACTGCCTCCAGTTCATGCTGGCCCCGTTCCCGCCGGGAGGGAACCCGCTGACCGACGGCCGGCCGCAGCGCGCGCCGGACGTGCTGACCAACTCGTGGGGCTGCCCGCCGGTGGAGGGGTGCGACCCGGGGGCGCTGCGTCCGGCGACCGCCGCGCTGGCTGCCGCCGGCATCCTGGTGGTGGCCGCCGCCGGCAACGAGGGCCCGTACTGCGGTTCCATCGCCGACCCGCCGGCACCGTATCCGGACGTGCTCACGGTCGGCGCCGTCGACCGGTCCCGCGCGCTCACCGAGTTCTCCAGCCGGGGCCCCACCGGCGCGGTGGCGAAGCCGGACCTGGTGGCCCCCGGCGCGGCGGTGCCGTCGGCGTTCCCCGGGGGCGGGTACGCCGTCCTGGACGGCACCTCGATGGCCACGCCGCAGGTGGCGGGCGTGGTGGCGCTGATGTGGTCGGCGAACCCGGCGTTGGTCGGGGACCTGGACCGGGCCCGGCGGATCCTCACCGGGACCGCGTCGGCGGCCACGGTCCCGGCCGGCGCGGCCTGCGGCGGCACCCGGAATCTGGTCGGTGCCGGTCTGGTCGACGCATACGCGGCGGTGCGGGCGGCCCGCACCGGTTAACAAACCTTGCTGAATGGCCTAGCGTCGGCGGTCATGGAGATCATCGAGCTGGGCCCGGACCGCCTGCCCGAGGTCATCGACCTCTGCCGGCGGGCTCTTGACCTGCCGGAGGACGCGGTCGAGGCGCCGGCGGTGGTGGCCACGCTGGCCGACCGGGCGGTGACCGACCGGCCGGTGCTGCGACTCGGCGCGGTCCGCGACGGCACGCTGCTCGGGGTCCTGGTCGGGTCGCTGTCGGCGACCGATCCGCGACTCGGTCACGTCGACCTGGTCGCGGTGACGCCCGCGGAGCGCCGGCGCGGGATCGGCGCGGCGCTGCTGACCGGGGCGGAGGCGCGGCTGGCCGCGCTCGGCGCGTCCGAACTGCTGCTCGCCGGCAATCCCCCGCACTACGCCTGGCCGGGCATCGACGTGCGCTACACCCCGGCGATCTGTGCCGCGCTGCGGCTCGGCTTCCGGCAGGACCGGACGGCCTGGAACATGACCGCCGCGCTGACCGAGGGGTCACCGGCGCTGCGCCCGACCGAGGCCGCGGAGCAGCGGCTGGCCGCCGACGGCGTGACGGTACGCCGGGCCATTCCGGCGGACCTGCCGGCGCTTACCGCCTTCGTCCGGTCGGTGTTCGGCGGCACCTGGGACGGCGAGCTGGCCGGTTCGGTGGGCCGCCCGGGCGCCGGCACGCACCTGGCCGAGCGGGCCGGCGAGATCCTCGGCGTCGCCGCGTACGGGTCGGCGCGGCCGAGCTGGTTCGGGCCGATGGGCACCGCACCGGCGGCCGAGGGCTCCGGGATCGGCGGGGTGCTGCTGCGCCGCTGCCTGCGGGACCAGGCGGCGGCCGGGATCACCGCGGCGCAGATCGGCTGGGTGGGGCCGGTGCCGTTCTACTCCGGCACGGCGGGGGCCCGGATCGAGCGCGTCTTCTTCCTCTACCGGAAAGCCATCAAACGGGCATAACGCCATTAGCCCTCCGTACTGATCGACCGAACCCTACGGTCGAGCACAGAGGAGGCGGCGCATGCCCACGGAGGACGAACGCAGCCACGACCCGGCCGCGGCCGGCGAGTTGGCCGCCGACCGGCGCGACCTCGGCGACGCCGAGCAGGCCGTCACCGACCAGCCACCCGAGGAGGAGCCACGCCAACCGGCCGACGAGCCGAGACGAGTCGTGCCCCCGTACGACCGGGCGCACAAGCGGCGCAACCAACGGCCGCTGCCCACCTGACGCACACGCGGAGGGGGGCGGACCGCTGACGCGGCCCGCCCCCCTCCGGCGTACTGGTGGAGCTGGACTCAGAAGTCCATCTCCCCGCCACCCGGACCAGCCGGGGCGGCCGGGGTCTTCTCCGGCTTGTCCGCCACGACGGCCTCGGTGGTGAGGAACAGCGCGGCGATCGAGGCGGCGTTCTGCAGCGCGGACCGCGTCACCTTGGCCGGGTCGATGATGCCGGCGGCCAGCAGGTCCACGTAATCGCCGGTGGCGGCGTTGAGGCCGTGACCCGGGTCGAGGTTGCGCACCCGCTCGACGACCACGCCACCCTCGAGGCCGGCGTTGACGGCGATCTGCCGCAGCGGCGCGTCCAGCGCGATCTTGACGATCTGCGCGCCGGTCGCCTCGTCGCCGGCCAGGTCCAGCTTGTCGAAGGCGGTCTTGCCGGCCTGCACCAGCGCGACGCCACCACCCGGGACGATGCCCTCCTCGACGGCGGCCTTCGCGTTGCGGACGGCGTCCTCGATGCGGTGCTTGCGCTCCTTCAGCTCGACCTCGGTGGCCGCGCCGACCTTGATCACCGCAACACCGCCGGCCAGCTTGGCCAGCCGCTCCTGCAGCTTCTCCCGGTCGTAGTCGGAGTCGCTCTTGTCGATCTCGGCCCGGATCTGGTTGACCCGGCCCTGGATCTGCTCGGCGTCACCGGCGCCGTCGACCACGGTGGTCTCGTCCTTGGTCACCACGACCTTGCGGGCGCGGCCCAGCATGTCGAGGTTGACGGCGTCCAGCTTGAGGCCGACCTCCTCGCTGATGACCTGGCCACCGGTGAGGATGGCGATGTCGGTCAGCATGGCCTTGCGGCGGTCACCGAAGCCCGGAGCCTTGACGGCGACCGACTTGAAGGTGCCACGGACCTTGTTGACCACCAGGGTCGCCAGGGCCTCGCCCTCCAGGTCCTCGGCGATGATCAGCAGCGGCTTGCCCGACTGCATGACCTTCTCCAGGATCGGGAGCAGGTCCTTCACCGACGAGATCTTGCTGTTGACGATCAGGATGTAGGGGTCGTCGAAGACGGCCTCCATACGCTCCGGGTCGGTCATGAAGTAGGCGGAGATGTAGCCCTTGTCGAAGCGCATGCCCTCGGTGAGCTCAAGCTCCAGGCCGAAGGTGTTGCTCTCCTCGACGGTGATGACGCCTTCCTTGCCCACCTTGTCCATCGCCTCGGCGATGATCTCACCGACGCTGGGGTCAGCGGCGGAGATGGAGGCGGTGGAGGCGATCTGCTCCTTGGTCTCCACGTCCTTGGCGAGCTTGAGCAGCTCCTCCGAGACGTTGGCCACGGCGGCCTCGATGCCCCGCTTCAGGGCCATCGGGTTGGCGCCGGCGGCCACGTTGCGCAGACCCTCGCGAACCAGGGCCTGGGCCAGGACGGTCGCCGTCGTCGTGCCGTCACCGGCGACGTCGTCGGTCTTCTTCGCGACCTCCTTGACCAGCTCGGCGCCGATCTTCTCGTACGGGTCCTCGAGCTCGATCTCCTTGGCGATGCTCACACCATCGTTGGTGATGGTGGGGGCACCCCACTTCTTCTCGAGCACGACGTTGCGGCCCTTCGGGCCGAGCGTCACCTTCACGGCGTCGGCGAGCTGGTTCATGCCCCGCTCGAGGCCGCGGCGCGCCTCTTCGTCGAACGCGATCATCTTGGCCATACGGCGTTGTCCTCCTGGACACTCACGGGCCACCCGGGATGCCCGGATGGGCCGTCTGGTGTACGCACCTTGGGGACGTCGCCACCTGGCGACGACGACGTCCTCCTCGGTCGGGCCGGACAGCCCGCGACGACCGGCCCCGTTCCGCTCCGACGCCTCCTGCGACGCCGGCGCGGCCGTGGCCCTACCGCCCCGACCATTGGCACTCACCGTACGCGAGTGCCAATGACTTGTTTAGCACTCTCCCTAGCCGAGTGCAAGCACGATGCCGCCGCTCAGCCGAGTTCCGCAGCCAGTCGGGCCGCGTTCACCGGGCCTTCGTGGGCCCGCTGCTCGGCGTACGCGACGACCAGCCCGACGAGTTGCGCGAGGTAGGCCGGCACGGCCAGCACGGCGGCGAGCACCGCAAGCGTCACCGCACCGGCCGTGGTGCCCGCCGTCGCCGTCGGATCGGTGCCGAACAGCGCACCGCTCACCGCGCTCAGCACGAAGTCCAGCAGGCTCGCCGCGACCAGCGCGCAGACGACCAGCGCCACCCGGCCCAGCACCGTGCCGAACCGCCGGTGGAACATCCGCCAGGCCCGCCCGATCGGATCCTGCCGCTCGAACAGTTGGACCGGCCCGAACAGCGCGAGCACGAACCCGGCGTAGATGCCGGGCAGCAGGCAGAGACAGGCGCCGACCGTGATCAGCAGCGAGACGACGATCGTCCAGCCCCAGAGACCGGGCGAGCGGCGCAGCCCGTACCGCAGCGCGGCGCCCGCCCCCGCCGGCTCACCGGCCGCCTGCCGGGCGACCACCCAGGTGCCCGCGCCCCAACCGACGGCCTGCAGCGGGCTGAGGACCAGGGCGGCGAGCAGGACCGCGCCGTAGAACGTCAGCATCTGCTCCAGGTAGCCGTCCGGCAGCACCGGCGCGCCGTCCGAGCCGGTCACGAACTGGTCGGTGGGGACGAGGAAGATCGCGAGGACGGAGATCGCCGCCGCCGGGACACCCTGGGTGAGCAGCAGGATCGGCAGGAGTTGCCGCCAACCCCGGCGTACCGCGTCCACACATCGCGCGAACCAGCCGCCGACGCCCGCGTGGGGCGGGTTGACCAGCGGATCGTTCGGGTCGAGGCCCGGATACCAGCCGTACGGACCGCCGGGCGCCGGCGGCGCGGGATAGGTCGCGCCGGGGAACGGCTGACCGGGGTACGCCGGACCGGCGGGCCAGCCCCAGCCGGACGGCGGCGGGCCGTACCCGGGCTGGGTCGGACCGCCCGGCCCGAAGCTGGGCGGGCCGGCGGCTGCCGGTCCGAAGCCGGACGGGCCGGCGTCCGGTCCGGCCCACGGATCGGCGGGCGGCTGACCGGCGCTGGGCGGGTCGGCCGGGGGGACCGGTTCGGCGGAACCCGACGGGGGCAGGTCGGACATGAGCCCTCCTCAGCGGCGACGGCTGGAACGGCTCATGATCTTCCACGGTGCGGGGCGCCGGCGCAGACCCGGTCGGGGTGGTTCGGCCACGCCCGGCGGCGCCGGGGATCAGGCGATGACGCGGACCCGCTCGGCCTGCGGACCCTTCTGCCCCTGGGCGATCTCGAACTCGACCCGCTGGCCGTCGTCCAGCGCCTTGTAGCCGTCCATCTCGATCGCGGAGAAGTGGACGAAGACGTCCTGCCCGCCGTCGACGGCGATGAAGCCGTAGCCCTTTTCGGCGTTGAACCACTTCACGGTGCCCTGTGCCACGGTGCACTTCCTCACTCTGCGCGGCGTTCCAAGACCCGGGGACCGGCGGACCGGCACCGGCGGCGCACCGGTTCGGCGATCGGCGACGGCCGCTGAATTCGGTGACCGAAATCGCACGCTACACGAGGCGTGACGACGGCGCACGACCACAAATCGGGCATAATCCGGGCAGTCCGCGGCCCCGCTGGAGCGCGCTCGGAGAGCGGTCCGGTATGCATGCGGCATGACCAGCGCGCCCATCCCGACCACGGTCCGCCGGATCCGGCCCGAGGACGCCGCCCGGATGCGGGCGCTCCGGCTGGAGATGCTGGCGGACGCCCCGCTGGCCTTCCTGGAGACCGTCGCCGAGGCCGCCGCTCGGCCGCACGCGGACTTCGCGGCCCGGGTGACGACGGTCTCCCGGGGCGACCACACCGCCCAGTTCGTCGCCGACCCGGGCGGTCGTCTGGTCGGTCACGCCGGGGGCACGGCCGCACCGGACGAGCCCGGGCTGACGCTCGTGTACGCGGTCTACGTGACGCCGGCCCGGCGGGGCAGCGGGCTGCTCGCCGCGCTGGTGGAGGCGGTGGCGGCCTGGTCCCGCGCCTGCGGTCGGTCCGAACTGATGATGGAGGTGGTGGTCGGCAACGACCGCGCCTACCGGGCCTACCAGAAGCTGGGCTTCACCGACACCGGCGTACGGGTCCGGCACCCGCGGGTCCCCGCCCTGCGCGAACTCCAGATGCGCCGCCCGGCCTGACCTGCCGCGTTGTTGAGAAGGGGCCCCTTCTCTACCGGATGCGTTAAGAAGGGGCCCCTCCTTTCACGCGGGGCGGCGGGACTGCACGACGCGGAAGCGGTTCGCCACGTAGGCGCCGTCGGTCAGGGCGGAGTTGGCCGCCGGGTTCGCGCCGGAGCCGTGGAAGTCGGAGAACGCCGCCGACTGGTTGACGAACACGCCGCCGGTCAGGTTGCAGGACAGGTGCACCCCGGCGTCGACCGCCGCCGCCTCGGCCGCGTCCAGCACCGCCTCGTCGGTGGAGTAGACGGCCGCGGTCAACGCGCCCTTCTCCCCCACCGTCTCGCGCAGGATGCGCAGGCTGTGCTCGGTCGAGTCGGTCGCGATGGCGAACGAGATCGGCCCGAACCACTCCCGCGCGTAGGTCGCGGTGTCGCCGGCGTCCAGCTTGACCACGGTCGGCGTACGCACCACGGCGCCCGGGAAGGACGGGTGCTCGACGGTGCGGGATTCCAGCACCGGCTCGCCGACCTTGGTGACCTCGTCGAGGCGCTCCAGCACCCCGTCGTTGACGATCGCGCCGGTCAGCTCCACGCCCCGGGCCGGGTCGGCGGTCAGCTTGGCGACCGCGCCGGCGATCCCGGCGGCCACCTCGTCGAAGCTCTTGTGCCCCTGGTCGGTGTCGATGCCGTCGCGGGGGATCAGCAGATTCTGTGACGTGGTGCACATCTGGCCGCTGTAGAGGGTGAGCGTGAAGCCCAGGTTGCGGCAGAGCCCGGCGAAGTCGTCGGTGGAGTCGATCACCACCGTGTTCAGGCCGGCCTTCTCGGTGTAGACGGCGGCCTGCCGGGCGTTCGCCTCCAGCCAGTCGCCGTACTCGGTCGAGCCGGTGAAGTCGACGATCTTCACGGCCGGGTGCAGGGCGAGCGTCGAGGCGAGCTTCTCACCGGTCGCCTCGGGCGCGAGCTGCACCAGGTTCGCATCGAAGCCGGCCTCGGCGAGCACCTGGCGGGCGTACTTCACGGTGATCGCCAGCGGCAGCACGGCGCGCGGGTGCGGCTTCACCACCACCGGGTTGCCGGTGACCAGCGAGGCGAACAACCCGGGGTACGAGTTCCAGGTCGGGAACGTGTTGCAGCCGACGACCAGCGCCACCCCGCGCGGCACCACGTGGAACGTCTTGGTCATCCGCAGCGGGTCGCCCTTGCCGGCGGCCTTCTCCCAGCCGGCCGTCCCCGGGTGACGGGTCATCTCCGCATACGCGTAGGCGACCGCCTCCAGGGCCCGGTCCAGCGCGTGCGCGCCGCCGGCCTGGAACGCCATCACGAACGCCTGGCCGCTGGTGAACTGCACCGCGTTGGCCAGCTCGAAGATGTTCTTGTGGAGGCGGTCGAGGATCTCCAGGCACACCCCGGCGCGGGCCTTCGGGCCGGCGTCACGCCAGGCCGGCAGCGCGGCGGTGGCGGCGGCCACGAGCTGGTCGGCGGTGGCGTGCGGGTAGCGCACGTCGAGCGGCACGCCGAACGGGCTGGCCTCGGTGGCGACGGTGGTGCCGTCACCGGCCTGGTCGAGCGGGAAGTCACCGCTGAGGTACGCCTCGAAGGCGGCCTTGCCGTCGGCGGCGGCGGTCTCGCCGTACACCCGGGGACTGGGCGACTCGGGATAGGCGGACCAGTACCCGCGCTCCGTGATCGCGGTCAGCGCCCGGTCGAGGGTCTCGGCGTGCCTGTCGTACAGGGGGTGCGGGGTCTCCGTCATGCCCGCCATCATGCAACAGAAAGGCACCAGATCAGTAGGGGCGTGTCACAAGTCAGATGGTCAGCTGCCAGTCGACGGAGCCGGCGGCCGGGCGGAAGCCGAGCTGCTCGTTGATCGCGATCATGTGGGCGTTGGCGGCGGCGTTCCAGGTGTCCACGGTCCGCAGCGCCGGCTCGTGGCCCAGCGCGTACGCCAGGTTGCCGGCCTTGCAGAGCAGGCCGAGCCGGTGGCCGCGGTGGCCGGGGTCGACGATGGTGATCTGCTGCCAGGCGTGCGCGGTGCTGCTCGCGTCGAGGCTGAGCTGGCTCCAGCCGACCAGCCGGCCGGACTCCCCGTGCACCGCGCCGGTGTTGTAGCGGCGCACGCCCCGGGCGTCGAGCGCCCGCTCCACCCCCCGCTTCCGCTGCGCGTCCATCTTCTGCTGTTCCCAGGCCAGCTCCCCCATCGGCGCGTCGAGCAGCAGCCGGCCCTCCAGATGCGCGGTGTCCGTGACGTACTCGTCGGGCGTGTGGTCGCGCCAGTGCACGAGGCGGTAGCCGGTGGCCGCCGCGCGGGCGTCGGCAAGCAGCACGGCCAGCCGGGACCGGTCGAGCACGGTCACGTCGAGCCGGCGGCGCACGTCGGCGTTCGCGGCCTTCGCGCCCACGGCGGCGGCGAACGCGGCACCGGGGACCTGCCGGTGCTCCTCGCCGGGCAGCGCGGCGGCGGTGGAGCCGACCAGCCGCTTGCCGCCGTGCTGCCGGAGCAGCCGCACGCCGTGCTCGTGCAACGCGCGCCCGATGCCGCGCCGGCGGTGGGCCGGGTCGACCACCAGCTCGACGCTGGCGTTGTCGGTGTTCTCCAGCGTGTGCAGGTGGAGTCGGAGCCACCCGACGGGCTGCCCGTCGACGCGGGCGACGAGCCAGCGGCCCTCGATGCCCGGCATCGGGTGCCGGAGCAGCGCCTCGAACCGCCGGCGGCAGGGGGGCGGCAGGTCCGGCTCGTCGACGGTCCGGGCCGCTTGCGCGATCCGGTAGGCCGCGTCGAGCGTGGGTCGGTCGGCGGGATCGAGCGGAGTGACGGTCAGGCCCATGGCGGCGATCCTGGCCCGGGAACGGCGACAGGGCCAGCGGATTTCCGCTGGCCCTGCGCGAGGTTGGTCGGGAGGGACGTCCGCACAACGCCTCCGGCGTTGGGTCGCAAAACTTTGAAAAGTCTCCGGCGGATGCCCTCCCGCACCGAGCATCTTGCGCCGTCCGGTTCCTGCCGTCAAGTCCTCGCCGGCGGCTTTCTGCCACCCACCGCGATTCGCCGACTACCCAGCGCCCGGAAGCGGCGGCGGGTCAGGAGAGGAGGCCGGCGTCCCGGGCGGCGCGGAGGCTGGGCTTGATGCGGTGGGTCGGGCCGGACTCGGCGGAGACGGCGTCCAGCGTCTTGAGGCCCTCGCCGGTGTTGAACACCACGGTCTCGGCGGTCGGGTCGAGCCGGCCCGACTCCACCAGCTTGCGCAGCACCGCCACCGTCACGCCGCCTGCGGTCTCGGCGAACACGCCCGTGGTCCGGGCCAGCAGCCGGATGCCGGCGCGGATCTCGTCGTCGGCGGCGTACTCCATCCAGCCGCCCGTGCGGCGGACCGCCTCCAGCGCGTAGACGCCGGCGGCCGGGTCGCCGATGTTCAGCGATTTGGCGATGCCGGTGGGCTTGACCGGGACGATGGTGTCGCGGTCGTCGTGCAGCGCGGTGGCGATCGGGTTGCAGCCGGCGGACTGCGCGCCGAACACCGTCCAACCGCCGGCCGGCGCCTCGACCAGACCGATCTCGACCAGCTCGGTGAATGCCTTGTCGATCTTGGTGAGCAGCTCGCCGGAGGCCATCGGGACGACCACCTGGGCCGGGATGCGCCAACCGAGTTGCTCGGCCACCTCGTAGCCGAGCGTCTTGGAGCCCTCGGCGTAGAACGGCCGGACGTTCACGTTGACGAACGCGGTGTCCTCGAACTCGTCGGTCTCGACCAGCTCGCCGCAGAGCCGGTTCACGTCGTCGTAGGAGCCGTCGATGGCGACCAGGTCGCCGCCGTAGACCGCGGTGGTGACGACCTTGCCCTGCTCCAGGTCGCTGGGGATGAACACCACCGACGGCACGCCCGCGCGGGCCGCGTGCGCGGCGACGGAGTTGGCCAGGTTGCCGGTGGACGCGCAGGCGTAGCGGGTGAAGCCGAGCGCCCGGGCGGCGGTCAACGCCACCGACACGACCCGGTCCTTGAACGAGTGGGTGGGGTTGGCGCTGTCGTCCTTGACCCAGAGCGGGCCGGTGATCCCCAGCTCGGCGGCGAGGTCCCCGGCGGCGACCAGCGGGGTCAGCCCCGGGTCGAGGGTGACCCGGGTGGCCGGGTCCTGACCGGCCGGGAGCAGGGCGGCGTAGCGCCAGATGCTGTCCGGGCCGGCCTCGATCTGCTCCCGGGTGACGGAGGCCAGCGCGGCGGCGTCGTAGTCGACCTCCAGCGGGCCGAAACACTCGTAGCAGGCGTGCTGGGCGGCCAGCGGGTAGCGCGCGGAACAGGCGCGACAGACCAGGGCGCGGGCCGGGCTGCGGGTGGTGTCGATGCCGGAGACGGCGGGAAGCGTCGACGTCATGTCGAGGATTTCCTCTCATCTTTCCCCGCATCGCCGGGTGCGGCGGGGACGGAATTGGCACCTGCCCGCAGGGCGCTCGCCATCGAGCGTGCGGGTGGTTGCCGGGGCGTCGTCGGGCCGTATCCCTCAGCCCCTCTGGATGAGGTATGCAGTTGTGCCGTCGAGTCTATGCGCCGCTCACGGCGTCGCCACCCGGGGTTCCCACGCAGTGGGCCGACGCGCCCGCCGCCGCAGCCCCGAACCGACCACGGAACCCGCCGTGCCGGACGGCCCACCGTCGACGGCCACCACGCCCGACAACCGGCGGTAGGCGCCGCCTTCGGGTTCCCGTGGCAGCTCGACCTATTCGACGGGAAAGAGCCAGGCCAATATGGCGACGATCAACGTCGCCGCTCCGATCAAGACGGAAAGTCCATCCACCCGCACACCCTTCTCGTTCCATGCCACGCGCAGCCTGCGCGCCCAGCCAGCCGAAGACCGTTCTGCTTTCGGCATCACAAACCCCTTCCCAACGATGCTGCGTCATGGTGCCAGCGTGGTCCGGAACGGGGAAACAACGAGGTGTACACATGGGATCACGGACACGGCGGCCCAGGGTGGTAGCTTCGCCCGGTGATTCGCTTCCTGAGGCCCGTGTCAGAGAGCACCACGGGTGTTCGCCAAGCACGGGGGATGTTGCCCGAGTTGCTGACCTCCGTCGCGTCGGGAAACCGAATGATCCACGTGACCAGACGGGGAGAGCGCGTGGCGGCCATCGTCAGTCCCGATGTCGCCCAGAAGCTTCTCCTGGTCGTCGGCGAGGGCGGGCCGGCCATCCCCGGTGACCTGGCAGGGGCCATCACGCTGATAGAGCTGTTGCTGGAGGAGGACGAGCAGTGCCAGCCGGACGTGAGCTCACTGCGCGCGAAGCGGCACGAACTGACTGGAGCGTTTATCACGTTGGTCGACATCATGTTGCCCAACGCCATTCTCAACGGAGGCAGGTTGCAGGTGACGGACGACCGCGGAGAAGTGGTCGAGACCAAGCTCGTCGCGGACATTCTGGTGCGGAAACTCTACGGCAACCCGGACATCCAGAATTTCCCCCTGGACTGCTTTCCCGTCGTCGCCGGCAGCATATGGGCCGCCCAGAACGGCAGTGCCATCAGCCACCGGCTTCAGATCCCGATTGAGGTGTCCCCGACGGAGACGTTGGTATGGGCATTCGCCGCGTACGAACTGTGTCGGATCATCAATGTCATCCACGGCGACGGCACGGCGGAGGCGCTGATGTACGCGGCAGAGGAGTCCTCCCGAGTCGCGCTCGGAGGCACGGGAGCCGAGCCCGGTGATTGGGGATTCTGGTCCCCGCGGCAGAGGGGGCTGTTCGGGACCGCCGAGCACTGAAGATCCTGGTACGGAGCCGCCCTTCGGGGGCGACGCCGTACCAGGATCTACAGGAGTCAGGCGGCGACGGACGTGCGAGGGGCGGACAGGGTCTCGGCGGAGGCGGTCCGGCGGCGGGACAGCAGAACGTCCAGCGCCCACGGGCCGGGGCCGAGCACCGCGACCAGCAGGAAAGACCAGCAGAACATGGCGGCCGCCTCGCCGCCGTTGCTGATGGGCAGCAGACCGTGCTGCTGGTGCACGACGAAGTACGCGTAAGCCATCGAGCCGGACGCGAGCAGCGCGGCCGGCCGGGTGCCCAGGCCGACGAGCACCAGCGCGCCGCAGACCAGTTGGATCAGCGCGGCCCACCAGCCGGGCCAGGTGCCGAGCGGGATGGCGGCGCCGGTGGTCGGGTTCCCCCCGAGGATGCCGAAGATCGACGCTGCGCCGTGGCACACGAAGAGCGCGCCGACGACGATGCGGAACAGGGACAGCACGGGACCGCTCAGCTGTGCCGGGGCCATGAGGTACCTCCTGGGTCGGGTTACGGACGACGTCCAGGATGGCGGCCTAAGAGATCTAAGTTAATCAATTCCTTGCTGGCGGGACAGTTACGTGGGAACGCTCCCATGATATGAGCTGAGATGTTAACAAGGGACCCCTCCTCTACCGGAGGCGTTAAGAGGGGGCCCCTCCTTTCCTCAGCTCGTGATGTCCTTGCGGGTGAAGCGCCAGAAGGCCAGGCCCCAGAACAGGGTGGCGTAGGCGATCGCCGAGATCGCCCCCTTGACCACGTCGTCGGTCTGCGTCGGCGACGACAGCAGCCCCAGCCAGGCGCTGCTGTAGTGGGTCGGAAGCAGGTTGCGCAGCCCGCCCAGGGCGGTGATCTGGTCGAGGATGCTGGACAGGATCCAGAGCAGCACCGCCCCGCCGACCGCGCCGAGCGCGGCGTCGGTGGTCACCGAGAGCAGGAACGCCAAGCCGGCCACCACCAGCAGCACCACCGCCAGGTAGCCGAGCACCCCGAGCAGCCGCAGCAGCCCCTCGGCGGGCGCCAGTTCGGCGGAGACCTGGCTGCTCAGCGGCTCCCAGCCGTAGCGCAGCGTGCCGGCGACCAGCGCGGTGCCGGCCAGGAGCAGCAACGCCAACCCGGAGTACGCGAGCGCGACCACCAGCTTCACCGCGAGCAGCCGGGCCCGGGGCACCGGCACCGCCAGCAGGTAGCGCAGGCTGCCCCAGCTCGCCTCGCTGGCCACCGTGTCACCGCAGAACAGCGCTACCACCACGACCAGCAGGAACGACGCGGACACCAGGATCGAGAACAGGGTGAAGTTGAGCCCGCCCGCGGTGGCCAGGTCGGCCAGGCTGGCGAACTCGCCCCGCCCGCCGCCGTCGTCGTTCCCGGAGTCGAACTGGAACGCGATCAGGATGATCAGCGGCAGCAGCACCATGAACCCCAGCGCCAACTGGGTACGCCGACGCGACGCCTGCCGCCGGAACTCCGCCCCGAACGGCAGCGTGGCCGAGGGCCGGTAGCCGGCCGCCGCCCCACCACTGCCTTTCGACGCCACCTGAGAACCCGCCATCACCGGTCACCGCTTCCCCGAGAGTTCTCGCCGACCAGGGCGAGGAACGCGTCCTCCAGGCGACGCCGGGGCACCACCCGGTCCACCCCGATGCCGGCCCGGACCAGTTCGGCCACCACCTCGCGGCGGGCGGTGCCGTTGGTGTCGACCACCAGCCCGCCGTCGTCGTCGGGCAGCACCCGCACGCCGTCGAGCCGGTCGAGCACCGTACGCGCGGCATCCGGGTCGCTCACCTCGAACAGCACGCTCGGCGACTCACCGACGATCTCCCCGACCGGGCCGGACGCCACGATCCGCCCCTTGTTCACCACCACCGCGTGGGTGCAGGTCTGCTCCACCTCGGCCAGCAGGTGGCTGGAGACAAGCACCGCCCGGCCGTCCGTGGCGTAGCGCTGGAGCACCCGGCGCATCTCGGCGATCTGCGGCGGGTCGAGCCCGTCCGTCGGCTCGTCGAGCACCAGCAGCTCGGGCAGGCCGAGCATGGCCTGGGCGATGGCGAGCCGCTGCCGCATGCCGTGGCTGTACTTCTTCGTCCGCCGGTGCACCGAGTCACCCAGGCCGGCGATCTCCAGCGCCTCGTCGAAGTGCGCGTCCGCCCACGGTCGCCCGGTGGCCCGCCAGTACGCCTTCAGGTTGTCCAGCCCGGACAGGTGCGGCAGGAAGCCCGGCCCCTCGACAAGCGCGCCGATCCGGGAGAGCACCGGCGAGCCGGGCACCAGCCGGTGGCCGAACACGTGGATCTCCCCGGCGGTGGGCTGGGTCAGCCCCATCAGCACCCGCAGCGTGGTGGTCTTGCCGGCGCCGTTCGGCCCGAGCAGGCCGACCACCTGGCCGGGGTGCACCTCGAAGTCGACGTCGGAGACGGCGACGAAGCCGTCCGCGTACTCCTTGCGCAGGTTGCGCACGGCGAGCGGCACGCCCGCGTACTCCGGGTGCACGGAGCGGTCCTGGCGGCGGTGCCGGCGGCGGGCGAGCAGGACGACCACGACGAGCCCGACCACGATTGCGGCGAGCAGGCCGACAAGCACCCAGCGCCAGATCGCGGCCGACGTGGGGATCGGCGCGGCGTCCACGGTGGGCAGCACCAGCGGGCCGTCGCCGAGCGCCACCGTGTGCACCGCCGGTTCGGCAGGCGTGGCGTACGCCTGGTCCGACGTGGCCACCACGAGCCGCAGCCGGTGCCCGGCCTCGACCCGGCGGACGATCGCCGGCAACGTCACCGTCACCGGCGTCGCGGCGTCGATGCTGGCCGGCAGGCCGGTCAGCCGCACCGGCGCGACCAGGCCGGACGGCAGCGTGGACGCGCCCTGCGGGTCGACGTCGTAGAGCTTGACGAAGAGCACCGCCTCGCCGGTCGCCGAGGCGGCCCGGATCCGCACGGTCGGCGCGCCCACCACGTCGACCGGGTCGTCCAGCGGCGCCGACTCGAAGCGGGCGTGCTGGCCGGGGATGTCACCGGCCACGCCGTCCAGCAGCGAACCGAGCGCACCGGCGAACGGCACCGCGGAGATCGCCGCCGGGTTGCCGCCGGGCGGCACGGCGACCGGCTGGGCCGGGCCGGTCAGCGTGACGTCGCGTCGCTGCTGCCCGGTCACGCCCGGGTAGTCGTCGGTGCGGTAGCCGGTGGCCACCAGGCCACGGTCGAGCGCGTCGAAGCCGGCGATCCGGGAGAACGTGAACGATTCGCCCGGCGCCGGGCCGTCACCCTTGACGTAGTGGTCGAGCCACTGCGCGGTCAGGAACCTCACCCGGTCGGAGTCGGAGGTCGGCCCGGCGCCGCCGTCGTGGCCGCCGGTGAACCAGGCGACCCGCACCGGGGTGCCGGCGGCGGCGACGCCGCGGGCGTTGGCATCCGCCTCGGTGAGCGGGAAGAGCGTGTCCGCCTCGCCCTGCACCAGCAGGGTGGGGGCCTTGATCCGGTCGAGCACGCCGGCCGGCGACGAGCGGCGCAGCAGCTCGACCGCGGCGGCGTCGGCCCGCCCGGTGGTGGCGATGCGCAGGTACGCGGCGCAGACGTCGGCGGCGAACCGGCCGCAGGACGGGTCGGCGGCGGCACCCGGCGCCCGGCCGGAACCGCTGCCCGGCCCGGCGCCGGGCGCCGGGCTGGCCGGACCGGCCGAGGCGGGCGCACCCTCCGGCGCGGCGGCGGTGGTGCCGGAGAGGCCGGCCGGGCCGGAGCCGGCGCTGCCGCCGCCACCGAAGAAGATGCCGGCCCACCCCTTCTTGAACACGCCCTCGGTGGGCGGCTTGCCGGTGTTCTCCGGCAGGAACGCTCGGGACAGGTCGTTCCAGGTGATCATCGGAACGATCGCGTCGACCCGGGGGTCCTGCGCGGCGAGCAGCAGGGCCAGGCCGCCACCGTACGAGCCGCCGACCACGCCGACGCGCGGGTCACCGGCCGAGTCGAGGCGGACGTCCGGGCGGGCGGCGAGCCGGTCCAGCAGCCGCTGCGCGTCGCGCACCTCGTAGTCGGGGCTGTCCAGGTGGATCCGGCCGCCGCTGCGGCCGAAGCCGCGGGCGGTCCAGGTGAGCACCGCGTAGCCCCGGGCGACCAGGTCCTCCGCGTCGGAACGCACCGACTCCTTGGTGCCGCCGAAGCCGTGCGCCAGCAGCACCGCCGGCACCCGGTTGTCGGCGGAGGCGTCGGCCGGCAGGTAGAGCGTGGTGTCCAGGTCGACCGGCTCGTCGCCGGCCGGTCCGGAGCGGACGCTCACCAGCGCCGACTCGGTCCGGAAGTCCCGGCCCTGCGGGCGGGCCGCCCAGACCAGCGCGCCGGCGACCAGGACGACCACCACCACGGCGGCGACGCTCCGGCGCGGGTGGCCGGACAGGGCGCGTCGGACCCGCGCGACGGACAGCGGTGATCTCATGCGGCACACGCTACGGCCCACCGGCTGAGCGTTCCCTGAGATCCGCCGTACGTCCGTCCGGTTGCGCCGTTCGGCGCGTGCCGCCAGTCATCCGCAGAAGGTCCAGAGCGTCCCAGCGGGATGTATTCGGATCACGTGCATTCACATCTACAGTCGCAAATTACCCTCGATGCCGCGTCTCGGCGGCCCGATCGGACGCTCGGTGTCTCTCAGCTCGACGTTCGGTGACCCCGGACGAACTGACGTGAAGCCGACTCCACGACCACGGCTCCAGCCCCGCGCGGTTCGACTAATTTTCCGGTCCGGTGCACGGGACTGCGTACGGCGACCTTCCGCGCACCGACCGCCCCGCCGTCGCCGGAGGAGACAGACCATGACCGTTCCCGCGCCGCGGGTCCGTCGACGGCCCTCCGTACCGGGCCGCGTGCTGCCCCTGCTGCTGGCGCTGGCGCTGGTCGCCCCGCTCGGTCTGCTCTTCGCGCTGGCCGAGGGGAACACCTCGGACGACCACGACCTGACCACCCGGGAACGACTCGGCGTCCGCTACCTGCGCGTCCTCGGGCCGGTGACCGACGCCCTGGTGGAGGCCCAGTCCACCGCCGTCGCCGGGGCGCCGGTCTCCCGCACCGCGCTCAACGCCGCGATCGAACAGGTGGCCGGGGTGGACGACGCGGTCGGCGACGAGTTGCGCAGCCACGAACGCTGGGCCGGGCTGCGGGCGAAGCTGGAAGGGCTGCCGGACCGCGGGCTCGCCGACCCGGAGGCCGCCTACCAGGCGTACGGCGAGGCGAACGACCTGCTGCTGGCCCTCTACCGGAAGGTACGGGAAAGCTCCGGCCTGATCCGCGACCCGGAGATGGATTCGTTCTTCCTCCAGGACGCCATCGGCGGGGATCTGCCCACCGCGACGGTGCTGGCCGCCCGGCTCGCCGACCTGGTCCGGCTGGCCCCGGCCCGACCCGCCGCCCAGCGCGCCGAGACCGGCCTGGAACTGGCCGAGCTGCGGGCCGCCGCGTTCGGCCCGGCCAACGATCTGGTCGCCGACCTGCGCGCGGCGGTGGACAGCTCGGAGAGCACCGACCTCGGGGCCAACGTGCTCACCCCGCTGGACGCCTACCAGCGGTCCCTCGAAGCGTTCACCGCCGCCGGCGGTGGTCGGGCCGCGCCCAACCCCGACCAGCTCACCGCCGCCGGGCTCGCCGCTCAGGCCGCCGCCAAGCAGCTCCGCACCGTCATCCTCGACCAGCTCGACGCGCTGCTGACCGAACGGCTCGACGCACTCGACCGGGACCGGCTGCTGGCCCGGGTCGCGGCCGGCATGGCCGCCGCGCTGCTCATCGGGCTGGCCGTGACGCTGGTCCGGCGCGCGGTCGGCACGACGCGCCCGAAGCCGGCCGAGGCCGCGCTGCCCCCGGCGGTCCGCCCGGACCCACCGGCCGCCGCCCGCGACGCCGACCGCCTGCCCGTCGGGGTCGGTCCGGGCGTCGAGGCCGAGCGGTGGAGGCCGTTCGATGCTGCTCGCTAGGTTGCGGATCCGGGGCAAACTCGCCCTGCTGGTCATCATCCCGCTGCTCAGCATGGTGGGGCTGGCCGTGCCGGTGGTCCTCGACCGGGTGGCCACCGCGCAGCGGGCCGCCGACACCGCCGAGACCGTCCGCGTGGCCAGCCGGCTCGGCAGCCTGGTCCAGGACCTCCAACAGGAACGCCTGCTCTCCATCGGGCTGATGCTCGGCCGGGTGACCCGCACCGAGCTGATCCAGAAGTCCGCCACCGTCGACGACCGGGTCGCCGACCTGCGCGCCGACTCGCTGCCGACGCCGGTCCGGGAGTCCCTCGACGGGGTACGCCAACTGGCCGACGTCCGCACCGCGACGCTCGCCGGCCGGGCCACGCCGGAGCAGATCCTGAACACCTTCGCCAAGGTCGACGTGGCGTTGATCGACGCGCTGCGGCTGCCGTTCCGGGTGGACACCGACACCTCGGCGGGGCGGCAGGTGCTCGCCCTGGACGCGCTGCTGCGCACCGACGAGGCGTTGAGTTCCTGCGCCACCCAGATCGTGCTGGTCCGGGCGACCGGCGACCCGCGGGTGTCCGGCTCGTACATCGCCTGCATGGCCGCGCTGAACGTGGACAACCGGCGGTTCCGCAAGCTGATCACGCCGGAGCAGTTGAAGCTGGCGCTGCTGGACGACGCGGCGGTGGCGGCCCGGACCAGCCGGACCTTCCTCCAGGACAGTGTCCGGGATCCGGTCGGCGCGATCGCCCAGGTGCCGCTGGACGCGCTCTTCCCCTCGGTCCGCTCGATGATCACGCTGGGTCAGTTCGTGGAGAAGAAGGTCGTCGCGGACGTCATCGCGGAGACCCGGACCGAGGAGCGGGACGCGCTCTTCGCGGCCTGGCTGGTCGCCGGGGCGGCGGCCGTCATCCTGCTGGTGGTCGTGCTGCTCAGCATGACGGTGGCCCGCACGGTGTCCCGCCCGCTGAGCCGGCTCACCCGTTCCGCCGAGCGCGTCGCCCGGGTCACCGAGGCGGAGCTGACCCGGGTGGCCGACGACGAGACCGAGTCGGTGCCGCCGGTGCGCCTCGACCCGGTGGACGTGGGCGCCCGGGACGAGATCGGCGACCTGGCCCGTGCCTTCGACCGGGTGCAGCACACCGCCGCCCGGCTGGTCGAGCGGCAGGTGGCCGGCCGGCGCAACGTGGCGCAGATGTTCGGTCACGTCGGCCGGCGTACGCAGAACCTGGTCGGCCGCCAGATCGCGCTGATCGACCGGCTGGAGCGCCAGGAGGCCGACCCGGGGCGGCTGGAGCACCTCTACCGGCTGGACCACATCTCCAGCCGACTGCGCCGCAACGCCGGCAGCCTGGTGGTGCTCTCCGGCGCCACCGGCTCCGACGGCCACGTGGCACCGGTCCCGCTGGCCGACGTGGTCCGCCTCGCGCTCGGTGAGATCGAGGATTACACCCGGGTCGACGTGGAGGTGCCGCCCGGCGTCTCGGCGGCGCCCGCGATCGCCGGCGACCTGGTGCTGGCCCTGGCCGAGCTGATGGAGAACGCGACCACCTTCTCCCCACCGCACACCCGGGTGGTGGTGGCCGGCGAGCTGACCGACGGCGGCGCCCGGCTGAGCGTGGTGGACCACGGCATCGGCCTCACCGAGGAGCGGCTCGTCGAGGAGAACGCCCGGCTCACCCGACGGGAGCGGCTCGACCTCGCCCCGACCGAGGTGCTCGGCCTCTTCGTGGTGGGCCGGTTGGCCCGTCGGCACGGCTGGCGCGTGAAGCTGTCGGCGACGCTGGGCGGCGGCGTCACCGCCGGGGTGGAGATCCCGACCGGTTCGCTGGTGATCCGCCGGCCGGACCCGGCGGGCGCGACCGTGGCGCGGGCCACCGTACCCGCGGTCGGGCGGCGGCCGGAACCGACGCCCCTGGAACGCGCGGCCGTCGCCGCGCCGGCGTCCGCCGAGGCCGCCGGCTTCGACGCCGAACTGCTGAGCCGGGCGACCCGCAGCCTCTCCAGCGGTGACTCGTGGAACGCCTTCGGCAACCAGGCCGACGCGCCGGACGACACCCAGGACGCCGCGCCGGCCGGTCCGCCGGCACCGGCCGCCGGCACGTCGCCGGTCGAGGACTTCCGCTTCCCCACCGGCGGCCCGCCGCCCGCCTGGCCGCCCGCGGCCCTGGCACCCACCGCACTGCCGGCCGGCCCATCGGCGCCGCCCGCGAGCACCGCCCCGCCGACACCGGTCGTCGGCCCGGCACCGGCCGCTCCCCCGGCCGCCGGGCCGACGACCGGCCCCACCGTCGTCCCGCCACCCGCCGGCCCCACCCGGTCGACCCCACCCACCGGCCCGAACCGATCGGCCCCACCCGCCGGCCCCACCCGGTCGACCCCACCCGCCGGCCCGAACCGATCGGCCCCACCCGCCGGCCCCACCCGGCCGATTCCGCCCGCCGGCTTCCCGCCGGCCGGGTCACCTCCCGCGCCGGCCGCCCGGCCCGCCTCCCCCGGGCCCGTCGGCGCGCCGGCCGGGCCGGCCGGGAACCGGCCGATCCGCAAGCGGGTGCCCGGGGCGAACCTGCCGGCCGGCCCGCCGGCCGCACCCGCCGGGCCGGTGATCGGGCCGCTGATCGGCATCCCCGACGACCCGGCCAAGGTCCGCGCGCTGGTGGAGGCGTTCCAGGACGGGGTACGCCGGGCCGAGGACGATGTCACGCCGGCGCCGGAGCGACCCCGACTCAGCCGGCGGGTGCCCGGGGCGAACCTGTCCGTCTCGCCGGTGCCGCCCGCACCTCCCACCAGCTCGGATCCCGGTGACCCCGTCGAGGTGCGCAACCTCATCACCGAGTTCGAGGAGGGCGTCGCCCGCGCGCTGCGCGAAGTCAGTCCCGACCGCCGCTACGAAGAGGATCCATCACGGTGACCAGCCCGTTCCTGCACGACAACATCGACCAGAGCGCCACCGGCGACCTCAGCCCCGAGGCGCGCACCTTCAACTGGCTGCTGGACTCGTTCACCTCCAGCACGGCCGGGGTGATGGAGGCGATCGCGGTCTCCTCGGACGGGCTGCTGATGGCCATGTCCGCGATCAAGGACCGGTCCAACGCGGAACGGCTCGCCGCCGTGGTCTCCGGCATGACCAGCCTGGCCGGTGGCGCCGCGAGCTGGTACGCGCTGGGCGCGCTCAACCGCGTGATCGTCGACATGGCCGAGGGCTACCTGCTGATCAGCTCGATCAGCAGCGGCTCGGTCCTGGGCGTGGTCGCCGACCGCTCGGCAAACCTGGGCACCGTGGCGTACGAGATGACGCTCTTCGCCGGCCGTGCCGGTGGCGCCCTGAGCCCCCGCCTGATCGCCGAACTGAAGAACGCCGTCCAGCAATGATCCCGGGGGCCGCCGGTGGGGACCCGGAGCCGGAACCCGGCGTCCGGATCCGCCCCTTCCTGCGCGCGTCCGCCCCGGCACCGACAGCGGACGACGGTGACGAGGAGCCGCCCGGCCTACGCCCGTTCGTGCTCACCGCCGGACGGGTGGACGGCGACCCGTCGATCGGCCTGGAAACCCAGGTGACCGCCCGCCCGGGCAGCGGTTCGTGGGCGGTGACCGCCCGACTGGCGCCGGAGCTGGCCACGATCGTCGCGATCTGCGCCGAGCCGGTGTCGGTCGCCGAGATCTCCGCCCGGACCCGGATGCAGTTCGGGGTGACCCGGGTGCTGGTCGGCGACCTGCGCGCCGCCGGCCACCTCGACGTGCACGTCGCGGACGTCGACGACGCCCTCGATCCCGACCTCATCCTGCGAGTGATTGATGGACTTCGTGCGATCTCCTGAATGGCGGGCGGCCGGCCAGGGCGGGCCGGCCGCGAACAGCGCCCCCGCCCGCTACGGCAACCCGGCCCCGCTGATCGGCCGGGCCACGCCGCCCCCGCCGGCCGGGCCGCCGTTGCCGTACCAACCACCGAGCGGGCCCGGTGAACCCGCCCCGATCGTCAGCCGGGTGCCCGCGCCCCGGCCGCCGATCCCGGTGAAGATCCTCATCGCCGGCGGTTTCGGCGTCGGCAAGACCACCACGGTAGGCGCGATCTCCGAGATCGCGCCGCTGACCACCGAGGCGGAGATGACCACCGCCGGGATCGGCGTCGACGACCCGGGCGGGGTGGCCGGGAAGACCACCACCACGGTCGCCATGGACTTCGGCTGCGTCACCATCGACCGCAGCCTGAAGCTCTACCTCTTCGGCACGCCCGGCCAGGCCCGGTTCGGCTTCATGTGGGAAGACCTGGCCCGGGGTGCGCTCGGCGCGCTGGTGGTGGTGGACAGCGCCCGGCTCGACGACTGCTATCCGGCGATCGACTTCTTCGAGCGGGCCGGGCTGCCGTTCGCCGTGGGCGTCAACGCCTTCGACGGACGGCTGGCGCTGGACCTGCCGTCGATCCGCTGGGCACTGGCGATCGCCGAACACGTACCGCTGGTGCAGTTCGACGCCCGGGACCGGCTCTCCGTACGGGACGCCCTGCTGGTCGTCCTCGACCGGGCGCTGGACCGGGCGACCCGGGCCCGGGAACGCTGAACCGCCCGCCGGTTCGGTAGGTGATCTGCGAAGGGGTGAACGCGATGCGAGGTGATCTGGACGAGACACTGGCCCGGCTGGCGCGGCGCGAGGAGGCGCAGCGCCGCCGGGTGCCGCTGCCCGACGAACCGGCCGGGGAGATCGACCGGGGGACGCCCGCCGACCCGGAGCCGGTCGAGCCGGCGGAGCAGCGGTCCGGGCACGGCGCGTACCGGCTGCGGGGTGGCGTGGCGCTGCGGGGCGGTGCCGCACCACCGCGACGCGACCCGGTAGAGGAGGTCGCCGAGGCGGTCCGGCGGGTGGTGGCCGAGCACCCCGGGCTCGCCGTGACGCTGCGGGTGGAGTTGGGCGGCCAGGCGTACCCGATGCGCGTCTCCTGGTCGGGTCCGGCGGTGACGGTGGGTCCGGTGCCCGCGCCGACGCCGCCGCCGGCCTGGCCGATGTCGGTGAAGACGGTGGCCGCGCCCGGCCACGACCCGCTGACGGCCGATCCGGCGGCCCGGCTCGCCGAGCTGATCCGACGCGACCCCTCGCTGCTGACCGATCCCACCCCGCCCCAATCCGGTCGATCATGAAGTTGGCGATCCCAGCGGAGATCCACATCGCCGCCAACTTCATGATCGACGCAGTGGGCGGGGCGGGTCAGTCGCCCCGGCGGCGGGTTGTCGGCCGGCGGGGGAAATCGGGGGTACGACGGGGGCGCTCGTCGCGGGTCGGGCGCTTTTCGGGCTGCGGGCGGCGCGGCGGCGGCCGGCCGCGACCGGCAGGCGGGCGCTCCTCGTCACGCCCCGGCTCGGCACCCTCCCGCTCCTCGCGCAACGCGGTCTGGTGGTCCTTGACCACCTGGGAGTCCCGGATCTCGCCCCGCCAGCCCACCACCGACTCCGGGTCGAGCACGGTCTCGGTCATGACGTGCCGGACGAAGTGCTTCAGCTCCAGCCGGACCCGGCGGCCCTGCGCCCGCCAGAGATTGCCGGTGTGCTCGAAGAAGCCCTGCGGGTGATATTCCAGGACGACCAGGATCCGGGTCAGCTCCGGGCCGACCTCGTGGAAGCTGACCGTGCCGTCGACCGAACCCTTGTCGCCCCTGGAGCGCCAGTGGACGAGCCGGTCCGGGATCTGCCGGACGATCGTCGACTGCCAACTGCGGTGCGACCAGAGAACCTGCGCCTTCCAGGTCATCCTCTCGTCGGAGTCGTTGTCGGCCCGCTCGACCTTCTGCATGAAGCTCGGGAAGTCACCGAAGGTGGTCCACTGGTCGTAGGCCACCCGCACCGGCACGCCGACCTCGATGGTCTCGACGATGTTGGTGACCTTGAGCTTCTTGCCGCCGCCCTTACCGCCCTTGCCACCGCCGAACGCCGACATCAGCTTCTCCTTACCGCCGGCCAGGCCGGCATGGAACATCGCCTTCAGCGGGGAGTGCCCGTCGGCGAGCTTCTGCGCGCCGGTGGCCGCGGCGACCAGGCCGGGCCCGCCGCCCCGCTTCGCGTACTCGCTGAGTCGACCGGTGGCGGCGGTGACCCGCTCGGTCACCACCTGGACGGCGCGGTCGCCGATCGCGGTGGCCAGGTTGCGCAGCTCGCCGCCGATCTGGGCGCGCGCCCGGTCGGTGAGGCTGCCGGTGGGCATGGTCACCGCCCCCGCAGCCGACGCACGGGCGACGGCTGCCCGGTGCC